>PBYE01000097.1 GCA_002729495.1 Chromatiales bacterium | reverse complement strand
GCCTCGCGGGTTCTCTGGACCGCAGAGATTCCATGGATTCGCTGGATCGAAAATCTTCACCGACCCATCGGATCCAAGAAACCCTCACCGATCCATCGGATCCATGAAATCCTCGAATCCTCATCAATCCACCGGATCCATGGAGTCCTCACCGACCCACCGGATCCATGCGGCCCTCGAATCCTCATCGCTCCATCGGGCCCAAGAAGCCCACGCCGGTCCATCGGACCCATGAAGTCAGCAAGTCCTCATCGATCCATCGGGCCCAAGAAATCCTCGCCGATCCATCGGATCCATGGAATCCCCAAAACCTCATCGATCCATCGGGCCCGAGAAACCCTCACCGACCCATCGGATCCATGCAATCCTCGAACCCTCATCGCTCCATCGGCTCCAAGGAACCCTCACCGTTCCACCGGATCCACGAAATCCGCAAATCCTCATCGGCCCACCGGACCCAAGAAACCCTCGCCGATCCACCGGACCCTTGAAATCCCCGAATCCCCATCGATCCACCGGATCCAAGGAATCCGCAACGATCCACCGGATCCATGAAATCCCTGAATTCCCATCGGTCCACCGGATCCAAGATATCCCCGCCGACCCATCGGATCCACGAAATCCCCAAATCCCCATCGATCCACCGGATCCAAGCAATCCTCGCCGGCCCACCGGCTCCATGAAACCACCAAACCCTCATCGACCCATCGGAACCAAGCAACCCTCATCGATCCATCGGACCCGTGAAACCCTCAAACCCTCATCGATCCACCGGGTCCCAGAAACACCGACCCACCGGATCCATGAAATCCTCAAACCCTCATCGATCCATCGGCTCCAGGAAATCCTCGCCGGCCCATCGGATCCTTGAAATCCTCGAACCGCCATCGGTCCATCGGGCCCAAGAGATCCTCGCCGGTCCTTCGGATCCATGAATTCCCCGAATCCTCATCGATCCATCGGATCCACGAATTCCTCGCCGGTCCACCGGGTCCAAGAAATCTCCAAACCCTCATCGATCCATCGGACCCAAGAAATCCGCGCCGATCCACCGGGTCCATGAAATCCTCAAAACCTCGTCGACCCATCGGGTCCAAGAAACCCTCACCGATCCATCGGGCCCAAGAAATCCTCAAAACCTCATCGACCCATCGGATCCAAGAAATCCTCACCGGTCCATCGGAGCCATGGAATCCGCAAATCCTCATCGATCCATCGGATCCAAGGAAGCCTCACCGGCCCACCGGATCCATGAAGTCCTCGAATCCTCATCTTTCCACCGGGCCCCACAATTCCTCGCCGACCCATCGGACCCATGCAATCGTCAAACCCTCGTCGATCCACCGGGCCCAAGAAACCCTCGCCGGCCCATCGGACCCATGAAATCCTCGAACCCTCATCGATCCATCGGGCCCAAGAAATCCTCGCCGAGCCATCGGATCTACGAAATCTCCAAATCCTCATCGATCCACCGGATCCAAGAAATCCTCGCCGATCCATCGGATCCATGGAATCCTCGCGCCCTCCTCGATCCATCGGACCCAAGAAAGCCTCGCCGATCCATCGGATCCATGAAATCCTTAAACCCTCATCGAGCCACCGGGTCCAAGAAATCCTCACCGATCCATCGGAACCATGAAATCCTCAAATCCTCAGCGATCCATCGGGCCCCAGAAATCCTCACCGGCCCATCGGATCCATGGAATCCTCGAACCCTCATCGATCCATCGGGCCCAAGAAATTCCCACCGACCCATCGGATCGTTCGAACCGACCGAAGCGATGCCTCGCTCGGATCGATCCGATCGTGCCGCTCGGTCCGGCCGATCCGATCGCCCCGGTCGCCCCGATCGCTCCGAACGGCCCGACCTGTCCGATCGATTCGACCGATCCGATCGGCCCGATCGCTCCGGCCGATCCGATCGATCCGTTCGCGCCAAGGTTCGTTCGCTTTTGCAACAATCGATCGGGCCGATCTGTCCGGACCGACCCGATCGGCCCGATCTATCCGGATCGACCCGACCTCTCCGTATCGATCCGACCTAGCCGGCCGATCCGACCGATCCGACCGGCCCGATCGATCCGATCGGCCCGTTCGATCCGATCGAACCGGTCGGTCCGATCGATCCGATCGACCCTTTCGAAGCGATCTTTCCGATCGATCCGCCCGGCCCGGCCCGGTCGATCCGACCGATCCGATCAACCCTTTCGATCCGGCCGAGCCGATGAGTCGCTCCGATCGAGTCGATCGATCCGGCCGCTCCGATCGAACCGCTCGATCCGGTCGCTCCGATCGATCCGATCGGGTCGATCGAAAAGACCGGCCCGAGCGAGCGGATCGAGTCGACCGATCCGCTCTTTCCGATCGCTCCGATCGGTTCTGTCCGAACGATCCGACCGATCCGGCCGATCCGATCGATCCGGTCGGAACGATAAATCGCTCCGGTCGATCCGATCGGCCCGATCGTTCCGCTCGATCCGGTCGACCCGGTCGATCAGATTGGTCCGATCGCCCCAATGTTGATTTTCTGCGCCAATTTTCGTTCACTTTTGCAACAACTTTTTGGGCAACTTTTTGTTATCTTTTTAGACACCTTTTTGGATCTCCCGAGGGAGGCGTTTTTGGACCCCAGGGCACAATCATCGAAACGGGTGGCTTGAATCGGGCGGAAAAAAAGAGGCCGCGTTTGGCGGACCTCACAAAATCCGCCGGCTGGCCTCTTTTGCATAAGACTTGCCCAGCGCTTGCCTTTGGAAATCTGGCGAGGAATTCCCTCGGGTTTTTTAGGAATACGGAATCTGACTTTTGGCAAATCGACTCCGAGAAATTCCGCTTCAGTTGGGTCGAAGAGATTCCATGGGTGCTCTGGGCCCAAGAGATTCCATGGGTTCGATGGATCGATCAGATCTCTTGGGCTCGCAGGATCGAAGAGAATGCATGGGTTCTTTGGATCGATGAGACCTCGTGGGTTCGAAGGGTCGATGAGGTCTCGTGGGTTCGTTGGGTCGGCGAGGCCTCGCTGGTTCGCTGTTTCGACGAGCTTTCATGTATTCGCCGGGTCGATGCGTTCAGTAGGGGTCGATGGATCGATGCCGCGAGGCCTCTTGGACTCGCTGGATCGAAGCGGCCTCATCGAACCATTGGGCCCAAGAAACCTCATCGACCCGGCCGATCCAAGCAATCCCACCGAACCGATGGCGCCGCGAGAGCCCATCGATCCGATGGACCCACGAGATTCGCCCCTACGACCCGACGCGTCCGCGAGATCAAATCGATCCGGTGGGCGCGCGGAGCCTCTTCGGTCCGTTGAATGCAAAACGCCCCGCCGGTCCGTTGCCTTCAAGGAACCTCATCGGCCCGGTGGGCGCAAGAGTCCGCATCGATGCGGCGGACGCACGAGGTCTCGTCGGCCCGGTGGATCCAAGGGGGCTCATCGATCCGGTGGGCCGAGGAGATACAGTGGGCGCGAGGGATGCACGGAATCGCTCCCTATCCCCGAATCGATGATTGTTGAGGCCCCGTGGACCCGGTGGGTCTACGATACTTCATCGGCCCGGCGGGTTCAAGGGATCTCTGCGACCCGAGTTTTCCACGGCCCAATTCGAGCCGAAGGGTTCGCGAGGCCCCTTCGACCCGATGGCCTCACGAGGTTCAGCCGATGATCAATTTTTTGAGGTCATTGGGGATCCCTTTTTGATCCCATTTTTACACTCCCAGGGGCAACGTTAAAATTTCCCCTATCCCCGGGAGGCGGCGCTCCCCTGGGGGGGTCCAAAAAAGGTACTTTTCAACGTCACCCTGGAAGCTCCGATAAGAGGCCTAAAAAGTTGCCCAAAATGATTCGAGCAAATTGATCATACAATTTCCGAAAAAAAGCCCAAGAGAAAAGCCATACCTGTTCGAAGAGCTTTCGCGATCTCTCTGGGTCGTTGGGGCCGCATGGTTCCACCGGGTCGATGAGACCTCGCGCGCCCAGCGGATCGATCAGGCTGCGTGGAAGAACCTGGCCGGTGAGAGTTTGTGAACCCGGGGGAACGCCGAGGTCACTTGAACCCATCGGGCCCAGGGTGCCCCTTGATCGGTGAGATCGCGTGGACCCATTGGGCCGATGCGAGCTCTTCGACCCAGCGAACCAACGAGGCCCCGGGAAATTGACCCATCGAACCCAAGAGACCTCATCGAGCCATCGAACCCATGAAACCCCTTCGGCCCAGCGAACCCAAGAGATCTCGCCGATCCATCGACTCCACGAGGCCTCATCGGCCCTTCGCGCCCACGAGGCCCCATCGATCCAAAGAACCCATGAAACCCCTTCGATCCCGCGGAATGAAGAGAGCTCATCGGTCCATGGAATCCACGAGGCCTTTTCGGCCCAGCGTACCCATGGAAGCTCTTCGATCCAACATTCTGAAGAAGGGTTCCTCGGAATCGATTTGCCAAAAGTCGGGTTGCTTACTCAGCCTAAAAAAACCCATGGAAACTCCTCGCCAGATTTCCAAAAGGAAAGCGCTGGGCAAGTCATATGCAAAAGAGGCCACCCGGCGGATTTTGTGAGGTCCGCCAAACGCGGCCTCTTTTTTTCCTCCCGATTCAATCCATCCGCTTGGGTGATTCCCTCCATCCGCTCGGCCCCATCCGTTCAGTTCGGTTCGACCCACTCGGCGCGATCCGCCCGGCCCGACCCACCCGACCCGGACACGAGGCCTTATCGATCCATCGAATCCACGGGGCCTCGTCGGCCCTTCGAATCCACGGGATCCCATCGATCCATCGGGCCCAAGGAATCTCTTCGGCCCAGCGAACCCACGCGCGCTCCCCGATCCATCGAAGCCATGCAACCCTTCGGTCCGAAGCGCCGCGCCCCACCAACGAAGGCGTTGAAAGTAGGCAGAAGAAGCTAGTATGCAAACTCAGAATCGAGAAATGGTGATTTTGAAGTCCGTATACTGACAGGTTTTTGGCACTCGTTTTTGAGCGCAACACGAAACCTTCGTGTTTTACTCAGGATTTCAACGCCCCAACTTTCGAACCAGATTTGGGACCACCGATGCTTTCCGACCGGATCGATCGGATCGGCCGGATCGGTCGGATCGCTCGGACAGAACGGGTCGATCGGACCGATCGGACCGGTCGGGCCGATCGGAAAGAGCGGAAAGAGCGGATCGGTCGAGTCGATCGGCTCGCTCGGGCCGGTCTTTTCGACCGGGTCGATCGGAGCGGCCGGATCGAGCGGGTCGATCGGAGCGGCCGGATCGATCGGTTCGACCGGAGCGAATTATCGGATCGGTCGAATCGAAAGGGTCGGTCGGATCGGTCGGGTCGACCGGGCCGGGCCGGGCGGGTCGATCGGAAAGATCGCTTCGACCGGGTCGATCGGATCGACCGGGTCGACCGGGCCGATCGGGTCGACCGGGTCGATCGGATCGATCGGATCGATCGGGTCGATCGGGCCGGTCGGATCGATCCGGAGAGGTCGGATCGATCCGGAGAGGTCGGGTCGATCCGAATAGATCGGGGCGATCGGGCCGATCCGGATAGATCGGCCCGATCGGTTGTTGCAAAAGCGAACGAACCTTGGCGCGACCGGATCGATCGGATCGACCGGAGCGATCGGGCCGATCGGATCGGTGGAATCGACCGGACAGGTCGGGCCGTTCGGAGCGATCGGGGCGACCGGGGCGATCGGACCGACCGGACCGAGCGGCGCGATCGGATCGATCCGAGCGATGCACCGCGTCGATCGGTTCCAACGGTCCGATGGATCGGTGAGGGTTTCCTGGGCCCGATGGGCCGGTGAGGATTCGAGGATTTCATGGATCCGATGGGTCGGTGAGGATTTCTTGGGCCCGATGGGCCGATGAGGATTTGGGGATTTCATGGATCCGGTGGACCGGTGGGGATTCCTTGGATCCGATGGATCGATGAGGATTTGAGGATTTCATGGGTCCGATGGATCGGTGAGGGTTTCTTGGGTCCGATGGATCGGTGGGGGTTCGAGGATGCCAAGGACCGGATGGATCGGCGAGAGTTCCTTGGATCCGATGGATCGATGACGGTTTGGGGATTTCGTGGATCCGATGGATCGGCGAGGATTGCTTGGACCCGGTGGATCGATGAGGATTCGAGGATTTCATGGCTCCGATGGGCCGGCGAGGGCTTCTTGGGCGCGATGGACCGACGAGGGTTTGGCGATTTCATGGATCCGATGGGTCGGCGAGGATTTGTGGGGCCCGATGGACCGATGAGGATTTGAGGATTCCATGGATCCGGTGGGTCGGTGAGGATTTCTTGGATCCTTTGGATCGATGAGGATTTGCGGATCGCATGGCTCCGATGGATCGGTGAGGAATTCTTGGGCCCGATGGGTCGATGAGGCTTCGAGGATTTCGTGGGCCCGATGGATCGGCGAGGGTTTCTTGGGCCCGGTGGATCGGTGAGGTTTTGAGGATTCCATGGATCCGATAGGCCGGCGAGGGTTTCTTGGGTCCGATGGACCGATGAGGATTTGGGGATTTCGTGGATCCGATGGACCGGCGCAGATTCCGTGGATCCGATGGATCGATGGGGGTTCGGGGATTTCGTGGGTCCGAAGGGCCGGTGATGATCTCTTGGGCCCGATGGACCGATGGCGGCTCGAGGATTTCAAGGATCCGGTGGATCGGCGAGGATTTCTTGGAGCCGATGGATCGAAGAGGGTTTGAGGATTTCATGGATCCGGTGGGTCGGTGTGGGTTTCTGGGACCCGGTGGATCGATGAGGGTTTGAGGATTTCATGGGTTTCTTGGTTCCGATGGATCGATGAGGGTTTGGTGATTTCATGGGCCCGATGGGTCGGCGAGGGTTGCTTGGATCCGATGGATCGATGGGGATTTGGGGATTTCTTGGGTCCGATGGATCGGCGAGGATTTCTTGGATCCGATGGATCGATGAGGATTCAGTGATTTCATGGATCCGATGGGTCGGTGCGGGTTCCTTGGATCCGATGGATCGCTGAGGATTCGGTGATTTCAAGGATCCGGTGGATCGGCGAGGATTTCTTGGGTCCGGTGGACCGATGGGGATTTGCGGAATTCATGGACCCGATGGGCCGGTGAGGATTTCTTGGACCCGATGGAGCGATGAGGGTTCGAGGATTGCATGGATCCGATGGGCCGGCGAGGGCTTCTTGGGCCCGATGGATCGGTGAGGGTTTGAGGATTTCATGGATCCGATGGACCGGCAAGGATTTCTTGGGCCCGATGGATCGATGAGGACTTGCTGACTTCATGGGTCCGATGGACCGGCGACGGCTTCTTGGGTCCGATGGAGCGATGGGGGTTCGAGGATCGCATGGATCCGTTGGGTCGGTGAGGCATCCACGAAGCCTCGCCTGGCCAGCGTTTCCACGAGGTCTCGTCGGTCCATCGCATCCATGAAGCCTCTTCGTGCCCGCGGGGGCGTGGAATCTCTTCGATCCAGCGAACCCTTGAGGCCCCTTCGACCCAGAGGACCCGAGAGATCTCATCGGTCCGTGGAATCCACGGTTCTAGGCCCCGTCGATCTACCGGGTCCACGAATTCACTTCGGCCCAGCGAATCCGCGCGATCTCACCGACCCGCCGCACCCACGAGTTCTCACCGAATCGAGAGGTTCGCTGGGCCGATTCGCTGGATCGG
>PBYE01000096.1 GCA_002729495.1 Chromatiales bacterium | reverse complement strand
TGTGCGCTCCGGAACACATTAATATCCAGCTCTGCATTTGAACGCATGTGTGCGCTCCGGAACACATTAATATCCAGCTCTGCATTTGAACACATGTGTGCGCTCCGGATGTTCAGCGATTCGCTTTCTGGTCAATTCAGCTTCCAGCGTGGACAATGGTGGTCTACCGCCGCATCCGCGTACCGCTCTTCAAGATTTCACCATTGCCTACGCAGTTCCTTTAGCCGGAAAGTGATTTCTTCGCAGGGAGTCCGGTCGTCATGTAGACAATGCGGTTCCAACACATCAAAGCGCTGCAAGCGGGAGTGCTGACAGCCAAGGTAAAGCGCTTGCGCAGGGTCTTGCGAAGAGCCCGCCTTCGCATCAGCGAGCTCATTGAGGAGAGCGAGTGGCAGTGGCGACAAGTCCGCATGACTTCGAGCCTCACTGGAGTGAAGCACCATGTGCTCTGCCCGAGTGGCGAAGGTTGGGCATGGAGATGGTTCGAAAGTTTCTGCCCTTGCTGCAAGAGGCCAATCGATGTCACTATGCTTCGATGTGCCAACAAAGTGCGCGAGGCGGAAGAAAGAGAAGAAGATAGCGATGATGTAGGACCCGAAACAGCATCAACAGAGATGGCGAAGGAGAAGTTGGCAGCGCTCTCCATTTCTTCAGAAATCGCTGGTGTAGCCGAGTCTCCGGCCGGCTGCGAGCGGTGTGCGATGGCTGTTGTGATGTGGGGCACCAGTCCGGGTTTCGCATTGGGTGCCTTGGTGCTGGGTGCGCGGCTTCGGGAGCTGGGCACGGCAGCGGATTTGCTGTTGCTACACACGGATGAGGTGCCACAGAACCACCTCGAGCTGCTCGTTGCTCGGGGCTTACAGGCGGTTCTCGGGGCTTACAGGCGGTTCTCGGGGCAAGAATTGTTTTCGGACATTCCGGCATCCGAAACAAATGCTGAATTTTGAGCCCGAAACAAATCAGGCGTGTTGCTCGGGGCTTACAGGCGGTTCTCGGGGCTTACAGGTGATTCTCGGGGCTTACAGGCCATTCTCGGGGCTTACAGCCCGAAATGTGCCCGACACGATTTTTTTTCGGGTCTGTTTCGGGTTTTGTTTCGGGTTTATTTCCGGCCGAATTGTAAGTATTTCGGACGACACCCTCGTTTGTTTCGGAGTTTGATCCACATAACAGCCACCGATGTTGCGTTCACTACCAATGCCCCGATGTGTTGAGTGTCCCCAGACTACTACTACTACTACTACTACTACTACTACTACTACTACTACTACTACTACTACTACTACTAGACTACTACTACTTTGGCTCAAGAATTCTGTGTGTGATATCGTCAGTGTCTTCCTTACGTCAGCCTCACCATGTCGTCCCACGGCACGGATGTCAGCAAGGCCATCTCGATAGATTCCGCGGTTGCAATTGCACGCAAGCCTCCGCCTACTGACATAGTCTTTTTGGTGATTACTCAGTGCGGAGTATGCAAACACCGTGCCGACCTCAGCGGTGTTTCCACGACTCGATATGGTTGTGTGCCGAGCCTTATTTAGGTTTACACAGCGTTTCACCGATACCAGCATTCTTGGATCATGGGCCGTACTCAGGCTCAAACGAAGAGACGCCGATTGTGATACAGCATCGTCAGGACGGATTGGAGAGCCCATCGTGGCCGTGGCTTTATGGCACAGTGCAACGTCCGCAGGGCAAAAGGTGCCGCCTTTGCCCTTGGGCGCACAGGCTTTGCGGCTACAGACTCCCGTTGGATGTCTTGATGGACACCACCTTCAAAGAGGACAACGATCAATATTTGGAATTTCTTGCAGCTGTGAAACATTTGGTAGAAAAGATCAATACTGGGGAGATCACCCTAAAGATGAGAATGAGGGGACCAAGGGCGCAGCTTGTTCAGAACGAGTTCGCTGAAGCCAGACAGAAAGCAGTGCACCTCATCAAGACATTTAGAATGGTCGCCAAAGAGAAGTTCAGGGCGATTGAGTATGATGAGTGGGTGAATAGGCCTGAGAATGCGGGCATGGATCCGGCCAAGGAACACGTTATACGAGAGGTCCCTCTCATGAACCGCGGCATGGTCAAGTGTGTCATTGTGCGACTTGGCCCCAAGGGAGAATATGACCTGGACTTTGAGTCGGCCTTGGGTGTCCGCATGACCGAGGAGCTGTCTGGCGCTGACGCACTGAATGCAGTCCAAGCCGATAATCGTTTTGATGCAGCGCTGAACACGTCTGTCGGTGCGGTTGCTGCATCTCTTACAGACGCGGTGACCGTGCCAGTGGCGCAAGTCACATCCAACGCAGATAATACCAGCAGCGTACAGATCGAGGAGGTTACAGAGGGCGTGGAGGAGGAGGTGGATGAGTATGAGGAGGTTGCGGAGCCCGCCAATGCCATGGTTGGATCCATCTTTTCGTGCCTTTCCAGCTCGTTGCCACCTGTGACAAAGGCCTCAGCAAAAGCCGGTGCCAAGGCCTCAACAAAAGCCGGTGCCAAGGCCTCAGCAAAGGCTAGTGCCACGGCCAAGGCCAGCGCCAAAGCCAATCCTCAGGCCGCCTGCCAGGCGGAGCTGATTGTTGCCTCAGCGGCCAGCACACAGTCCGTTGCAAAAGCTTCGCTGACAACACCTTCTGCACCAAGTCTTCGCAACAAAGCGATGCCGCCAGAGCCGCCCCAGGAGCTTGGCAAGGAGTGGGAGCAGCTGCCTGAGGATGAGCGGAAGGAGTGCATCAACACGGCCGAACATTATCTGACTGACGAGACCGAGTTCCGCGAGGCACAACCGATTGCTGCAGAGATTCAGAAGGCCTTCAGGGCGCCTCCTTTTAATGGTCTGGCCATGGATATGTCCACCAAAAAGCAGTTGGTAGGGACGACTAAAACGTTGATTCCGCAGCTCGTCGATGCGTACAAGGCGTTTGCAAAGCTCTTCACCAAGTTGTCCAAGCGTGCACGAGTACCTCCTGAGGTTGTTCAGTACGTGGTCCGTTATCGATCTGCACTTAAGCTTGGACAATTGCTCATGTCGTTGGTTTGCCAGAAGTCGCCTGACATTGAAGACTTTAAAGTTGCAGTTGAGACGTTCCAGGATTTCTTCGACATTCCCCTGGCAATTTGTGCGAAGTACCATGTCTGCTTTATCTTGGAGAGCTTACAATTCGGAGACGTCAGTGAATTGCAAGAATCGTTGGGGCAGAAACAGATTCTTAATGTGTCTTTCAGTCAAAAACAACTTCAACAAGTTCACCATGAAGCCATTGAGCTTGGCTTGGCGAAGCTCGCGACGAAGGTGAAGAGCGTAAACGACACGGAAGCCATTGACTCTTTACAGATGGTTGCTACTACGGTCTTTGATTGCCAAGATTCTGTCAACGACGACGACCAGAGTGACCTGATGTTGCTTGCGAAGGCCCTGCTGTTTGACCCAAGCTCTCATTCGCAAACAGAATTGACTGCTTGGCAATCACTTAACGGAGTTCACACCCAGCTGCAAGATATGGCCAAATGTGCGGAGTATGCTGGCGTGTTAAAGTCTCTTTTGTACTCATCGAGTTGGAAAACAATCGAGAAAGTAATCGATGCTACATTGAAGAAATTTGCGAAATTGGATGGGTCTACTCATTTTCTAACGCAGATCGCTGCCATGATTGCCACCTATGCTGACCCAGCCACTCCTCTTGTGCCAACCGACTCTGCAGAGTGGGAGAGGTTGTGTGCCAAAGTTGCTGGGTCTTTGAAGATGAATGAAGCCAATGTCCAGGATGTCCTCGCTGTCGGTAATCTCGTCACGTCTGAAGCACAGGTGGTGGCAAGAGGTAAGACCAAGGCGCTTGAGCAAGTCAGACTGGCTGCTGTGGACACACTTGCAGGTGCTGAAGATGTTCATGATACGAAAGCTACTCTGTCTCGGGTGAAGTCAAGGTTGCGTTTGTCCACGACCTTCGCACGATTGTTCGTACCTGTGAAACGACACCTCGACCAATCATCAGAGGAGGCCTTGCACCAGATTGGGAAGGATGTGAAGCACGTCGACACCTTGGGCGATGTTCTCAATCTTCTGTTCAAGATATCTGCCGGCTTTGCAACCAGCTCTACAGAAGAGAACCTGAAGCGCCATCACAACCTCAACTCAGGCATCATTGATTCGCTTGATTGCCTGGATGATGCGACCAGGAACGCGTTGGACAATTTCAAGGCCAGATTCAATCTGAGCGACGCTGCGACAGATGCATACGCCAAGGCGAAAACCAAACAGGCCAATTACATGGTCGACGTTATCCATTTCCTTGTGGACGGCATTCCTTTGCCGACACCAGTGAAGGTCTTCAAGAGTGAGTTCAAGGTTGCCACGACGCACATGAAACAATTGGTTCAGTATTCGTCACACCCCAAAGACGACAAGGAGAATATCCAGTATGGCGACTACATGTACGACGTGGCTATGGCAGATGGCATCATTGACAAGCTGAAGGAAGCCCAGGCCGGCTACGACCAGTGCATCGCCTACCTCACCATGAATGGCAATGCTTTCCGTGCATTTCGCACAGCGGTTGCCGGTTTGTTGGCATTGCCGCAAGATGTCGCAGTGTCTCGATGGAAGTGGCTTGTTGACAACAGTGCAGAGGTCAACCTTTTGCAGCTGCATGCTCGAGTTGTGCGCGACTACCAAACGGCTATCGACAATTTCCTGTCCAGCGTTCAGGGCCTGGTGCAGTCCCACATCGATGAGGTCGGTTTGGACAACCTGAAGAAGAAGCTCGCGCAGTTCGCAAACGATTTGAAGTCTGATAAGCTTGCAGCAGATGCAAAGGCGGCATGTGATAAATTGAACGTTGTGTATGCTGAGGCTTCAACCGCTCTCAAGGATCTTGTTGAGGTCAAAGTGTTGGACGAAGATAAAGAGCAGCCTGTGCCCTTGCCTTTGGCTAATCTCAAGACGGTTTTGCTTCAGTACGACGACCTCACTGTGCGGTGGGGTATGACCAAGCTCTGTGAGAGCAGCGAAACTCGCAGGGCAAAGGAAGGAAAGTCGGCCCGTGCAAGCATTCGCAAGATCATCCAGAATTTTCCTCGCGCTTTCCAGAAGCTTGAGGAGCCTCTGAAGACACAGGCTCGGGAGTTGATTGAGATCGACGGGGAGGCATTGGAGGAGGCGGAGGCCGTGGGTGCAGCTGCTCCAACAGCAGATCAGCAGAGCACCCGTGAACCAGCGCCAAAACGGCCTCGCAAAAAATCCGCCGTTGTTGCCGCTGCCAGTCCGCCACAACCTCGTCAGGGTGAGGGTGGCCAAACCTGTGAGACGGATCCCGCGGTGGCTCTCCAGGATCTCCAGGTGGAACCTGACGGGCAGTGCTTGGAACCCGCGGTGGATCTCCAGGATCTCCAGGATCTCCAGGTGGAACCGGCCGAGCAGTCCTTGGAACCCGCGGTGGATCTCCAGGATGTCCATGAGACAGAGGGCAAGGGACCTGATAAGGCCAGTGCAGTTGATGAGGCCAATGTACGTGTTCCGACCGAAAAAACAGCACAGACACCGCCTCCAAAGCGGCAAAGGGGTGAAAAGAAGGCCCAGACCAGCCCGCCAGTTCGGAAGAGGCCATCCATGGCAACAAGGCCGGATTTGTTGCTTGAAGCTGAGGCAGAAGCTGATTGAGATGCTCAAAAATCCGTTGTGCTTTTCGACATGGGGTGAGTCATTAGCCAGCGCGTTGGCACCATGCGTGTCGATGTTCTTCTTGTTTGCAGAGTGTCTCTTGCTGTGTGTTGCCACAGGCGCTCCGACAACTTGTCAGGGGGCAATTTGGATTTGCCAGAGTGTCTCTTCGCCGTGTGTCCAACTTCGCGCAACAGGTCTGTAGTCAGTAATTAATTCGCATTGGGGCCCCCGCTGGCTTCAACTTCCGCAAGCCTGCTGCCATAGGAGCTCCCGCTGGCTTCTACATCCGTTGTCATGGCCGGCGTCCGAAGTTCCGGACATTGGATGCGGCATCTTTCGACACCGTTGTCTATCACAGTGGCCAAAATGTGAGCAGCGGACCCATTACTTTTTACCACTAGGGGGTTCGGCCTGAGATTCTTGTGACGTCGCAGAGGCTTTTTTTGAATGTGTTGAGGAATGAGAGCAGAGTTATGAGAGCAGAGTTAGGAGTTAGGAGAGCAGAGCTCTGGAGGTGGAATGAGAGCAGAGTTACGAAGCCTCAAAGCCAGGGCGCCCTCGGCTACATGCTGCTTCCCAATAGGCAATACCGACCATTGAAACCTTGGAGCGTTTTTCGAGCATGTCCCAGGAGGCTTGTTAACTCGTCTCAGACGGTCTCAGGTCTCCCGGAGGCTTGTTAACATGAGTTATGATCGACAAAGCTCCCAAGAAAGTTGGTCAAACATCGAGTAAATCCTAGTAATTCCTAGTAATTCACACCTCCATAACTCTGCTCTCATTCGAGCTCTAGAGAAATTACTACTGTAAAAGTGTAGTACTTTTCAAGGATAACCCGATTCTTCTACTCTCAGAGTACCTGAGCCTCGAGTCTTCTGAATGGTAGTTTTTGCCATGTCCCAGGAGGCAGCACGTCCATGGAAGCTTCGCAGAGTCAGGACGCTGTAGGCAGGAGGCAGCACGCCATGTCCCAGGAGGAGGCAGCACGCCATGTCCCAGGAGGAGGCAGCACGGCCGTTGCGGACACAGTGTCCGACTCTGTTGCTGCTCCATGGCGTGATGCTGCTGCTGCTGCAGCTGCTGCTCGTGCTCATGCTGTTGACAACGCTCCCAAAAGTGAAGACATTGAAGCGGTCATGAAGCCAGATTTGACACAGTGGTCTCAAGGGGGAGTTGGCCAATGGTTTCATTTGAAATCCATGCTGGTGATTTATCTGGAAGAGCTTTCCCTTTCTCTTTCCACCGGTTTCCGCTGCGCCAGATGCGAACGAGACCATTTCGAGCGGCACACTGTATCTTGGTGTGCTGGTTGCCAAGCCTACTTTTGTCAGGCAAGGTGCACAAGGTTTTGCAGGCAGTGTTCTATGACTATGT
>PBYE01000095.1 GCA_002729495.1 Chromatiales bacterium | reverse complement strand
GACGTTGCCGGAGAGTAGTTTACCTCTCCGTTGGAACGGGCTTGCTGGTTGCCGCAGGCAACGATCCTTGTTTTGCGACGGCCATCCCGTTTCACCTTCAAAACGTACTGCGCGCGCAACGTGGTTGTTCCTGTGGGCAGTTCATTCCGCCACACCCAACGACCTGCTCTGGCGATGACGTCTTGTTCGCGACGCACGGAGTCGTTCCAGTTCACGTCCTCATGGATAGACCGCATAGTTAACGTGGGGTGTTCCTGTTTCGCAGCACGGATGTACTCATAGACGGTGGGTTCGATAAACCGATCATCACGTTGTTCTAACCGTGTTTTGACAGGAAGACCGTCTTCACCAACGTTTTCTTCAACGACGGAGCGAATGCGCGCGTACTTGGTTACGCGAACGTCGGGTCCAGACCAGGCACGCTGACGGCGTCGCCGGTACGGAATTTTCTTGTACGGACCGGCAGTTGTGGTCGGAAACTCCGACTCAAGTTCTTTGTAAACGCCGAAACGGCGGGCGCTGGCCTCGAGGATGGAACGACGGTCGCTGGTTGTTACATTTCCAAGTTCCTGATCTAGAAACGCCGAAGCGTTGTCGGTGCACGTGGCGGCTAACATCACAAATGTTGTGAGAATTGTTATGAGCCGACGGATGAAAACGATGTAGTCGACTACAGGAACGTTGGAACGGATTTTCGCAGAAGCTTCGCGTCTGGCAGCAGAACGGAGCTCGCTAGTCTCGGCAGGTAAAACGCCTACCGATTGTTCACGAACTCGACGTGTTGCTGCGAACCGCGCTGCTTGCTTTTTTGGACGGCCTGGGCCGCGCTTCTTCGGAGGCTGCGGCGACGACGGCTCCGAGTCACCTGAGTTTTGTTCCTCGTTTTCGCTGGGAACTATCTCGATTTCTTCGGGAAACTCGACGAGGAGATCAATGTGATCCTCCTGCGACGACGGTTGTTCCTCAGGTGTCTCTGTCTCGGTGAAACGTGCGAGGTTCGGCGCACGTTCCTTGTTTCGCTGTGCCACACGGTCTGCGGTACGGCGGAACTCAGCATCCGGAAGTTCCTGACGAGGAGTGAGAACCTCACGCACGTCAGTTCCTTCGGAATTGGAGAGTTCATCGAAGTACACGTTTGTCAGCGCGACCTCGCGGACGGCCTTGGTTTTGAGCCCGTTTTTGTAGTCGACGATGTCGAGTACGATAACGGAACGAACGTTCTCATACCCAAGCATAACGCCTTCGCGACCCGAACGGAGCTGTTGTAGCGTGGTTCCGCGCGAACTTTCGACGTTTTTCTTGTCGCGTTTGTAGGCCTTCTGAACGTCTTCGATGTACCGCACCTTGCACCCGAACGGTCTGAGCCGATTGAACGAAATTCTGTGCATGTTCGGCCAAACTTCAGCGTCGGGATCGGCACGGAGCGTGTTCAGCGTGGTGCACGCGTGTTTTATGGCGTACGCGAGAAAGTACGCCGGTAGTTGGGAATCGTTCAGCAAAATTTGACCATGACGTTTCAGAACTGCAAACGTGGTTTCCTGCCAACCATGTTCCTTGGGTTCATGGGGCGGACAACTTTGGAAACGCGCGTTCGAGAAGGTAGTTCTGAAAACGCTTTTCGCGTGGTCCGAGTCGAACGCGCGGTCTTTGTCGGAAACGAGGGTACGCATCGACGTGCGTACTTTCGGAAACGCGTCTCCAAGTTCGACGTAGGCGGCAGACGTTGCGTTCTTGTCCTTTTTCTTGGAAAACGAAACGTGAATCAGTTTCGACTTCCTGTTTACGTCGCGGAACGCGTGACAGTACTGGTTGCCGTGAATCGACAACGGTATGTTCCCAACATCGTAGGCCCACGTTTCACCTGGTTGCGTCGACGAGATGCGTTTCTCGGAACCACCCTGTTTGTGCGGTTTCCGTTTAACGACGGAATCGCACGCTCCGCATCCCGACGGGATGTTGGTGGAATGACCGAAACGACGATGAACGACGAGTTCTCTTGCTTCTGCGTCGACGGCGTTTGTTATCTTGCGAACTTGTTCCTGCTGGAGAACGGTAACGATTACCTCAAGGTAGTAACCGTTATCGTATTTCAACGGGCTCCAGCGTTTCAATCCATCCGCAACGTTCCACCGGATCTTGGACGTGGGATCCGGCGCGTTCAACGGAGGATGGTCAACAGCATGTCCGTTTCCCTGCAACCGACGAGTCGACAAGATTTCTTCGGGAAACGACGGTGCGTAGAGGCAACGCTTGGCACGGATCACAGGCGAAACTGCCCTCGATCCATCGGCGTTGAAACACACAGCCGGAACCGCATCGTGGAGGTCAACGAGAGTTGCGGTTAAATCGCCCTCAACCGTATCGTTGGCGGTCAGGACGGGGACGGACGTACCGTGGTTGACTCGAACGCGATCCGCAGCGTTGGTGTTGTGGTTGGTGGCACCAGAATCTACCAACGCGCGTCGCTTTTCGGTTTTGATCGCAACGGAAACAGCTTGTTCTGTGGCGAGAGCAGCAACAGCGAGGTCATACGAACGTTTGACCGCTTCTTTGTTCTTGTGCTCGTGTTCTGCGAACAGGTCCGGACGGGATTCACACGAGAGTTCGTGCAAAATTCCGTCTAGCGTTTTGGTGACGGCATCGGGAACGGCGATGGCTTCGTCAACGAGGGTTCGCAGTTGCGCATCAACGCGCTCGTATTCCCGAATTTTCTTCGGGGAACGCGAGCACGACTGATAAACGGACCGTGTTAGTCTTTTGCGCGTTTTGGAGCGCTTTTCAGAGCGAGAACGGCCGCGCTTCGCCGGGGATGTGCGCGAACGAATCATATTGGTTCTCGCAACCTCCTGCTGTTTTTGCGAATTTTCGACGTGTCCAAACAGTGCGTTGGTGTGGAAACCGGAGATCGACCGCGACAGATTGGTTGCCGCGGGAGCAAACGGCGTGTCCTCACCAGCTGACGCGAACTCCTCCTCGTTTGCCTGGTTCGGTTCACTTTCGACTGCAGATTCTTCGTCCGAACCGAGCAAACAGTCGAGTTCGGAGAGGAGTTTGCGAGTGCGTTCGCGACGGAACTTGTTTGGAGTTTTCTTGAAGAAACGCTTGATGCCTGTTTTCCGAAATTTGCCATCCTTGTTTTTCTGCTCACGACGGGGATTCCGCGAGCCGGAGCGCGACGACGGCGGCGGTTCACCCCATTCCTTGTTCGGGCCGTAACAGGTGGTCATCCGCTTTGGAAAACGTTTGTCACCGAACAGCGGTCCCTTTGGATGAACGCGGTTGCATGTGTCACACCACACGCGTTCAGTTTTATCGGCGGAACGGCCGCGGTGCGGTTGTCGGAACGACTTCGACACCCGCACTTTTTCGGCGCTGTATCGGACGGCAACTTGATCGGTTTCTTCACAATGGTTCTGGACAAGCAAGTGTTTTCGAACGTTCTTGCCATGCAACGATTCGAACAAACTGTTCGGACGGTTGATGGCTTCTGCTTCTATCAACGATAGAACCTGTGTTTTTGCTTTCTGTTCGCACCGGGCAAGCATCATGCTTCCCCAGAACGTGTTTGTCCAGAACGCCTGTTCGTGTCGAAGTTTATCCTCAAGGATAAGTTTTTCGGAGTAGACGGTGTAGAACATATCCCGAAGACGGGTGTACTGTTCTTCGGGTTCTTCGTTCCGCCATTCGCGACGAAGACTGTCGTGGAGTTCCGCAGCCTTAACGCGCGTCGCCGCAACATCGTAGGGCTTGTGAAACGCTGCGCATAGGTTAACGACCTCATGTTGCAGCGTTTCGATCTGTAGAACGTTTTCTTGGATCGTTCCGTCACTTCCCGCGATGTTGACTACCTCGGTTGACTTTTTGACGAGGCGTTGTACGATACTACCGACGTGAACTTCGTACGTTTTATCTACAGCGACAACCCATGTTAGCGTATGCCAGACAACGATTCCGCCGACGAACGGGGCGATCTCGTTTTTTAGTAGTTCCGGGCAGATGAACTTGGTCACCAACGCCGTTAACCTGGCCTTGTTGGCATCGTCTAGTTGTTCCGGAAACGACTGCTGAAGAATACGCTCCCAGTTGACCCAACTCTGTTTCCACTCCTCGATTTGTTCCCACTTGTTGAGAACAAACAGACCGTCTTCGAGGAGTTTCAACGGTTTTCGAGTGAACTGGGTGGTATTGTTGTCTGCGGACTTCGTTCCGTCTTGTTTTTCCGCCGCACCTTCTTCGGGAGAACTGGATTTCTTGGTCACAGCATCCGACGTTTTCGAAACGAGTTTCAGAATGGCGGTGTTTACTTGACGGTTTTCCTCCCGTTCTTCGTCGAGCGACGTTTTGAGGGTCTGCAACACATCAGCAAATCCGTTAGGGTCCGAGGGGTTTTGAGACACCCCTTGTTGAGTTGGGATTTGTTGTTGTGGCGACGCCAAACTCGGCGGAAGTAGAGGCCCCTGCGGAAGCGGCAGCTGTAACGGCTGCTGCTGTTGTGGCGCTACGCTCGGGAACGGCTGACCGGGAACATTTGGCCAGCTGGCTCCGAACGGATGAGCGCCCGACAAATGGGGCGGGAACGGGTACTGTTGTCCGTACGGGTTGTGAACTCCGAAATGGTTCATGGGACCGGGGTTATTGGGTCCCGACGGTGCCGAGTTGAAAAACTGGTTCCACTGCTGGCGAACGGTGCCAGCGTGGTCGAGCGACAACCGCGGAACGTTATGCGCGAGAATGAACCCTGCCGCGTTGGGATCCCTAGTTGTGAAACTGTAGATTGGATCCGCAACGTGTTGTAGGATGTAGTGTTGATCATTGAGACGTGTGATCAGCACCTGTTTGCCATTCTCAACGCACTTCGCTACGCAGAACTGGACGATGTGGTCGTGTGCGTTCGTGGTTGTTGCTTGGAACGAACTCAGCAACGGAGACTCTTTGTGCAGTTCGAGAAACGTTAATCGTAGTGCGCGAAACTCAGACACGTGTTCGAACGATGACGCGTGAAGGTAAGTTCGCGAGGTTCTCCAAATAGTTTCATAGATGCACTGCACTATTTTGACATAGATGTCTTCCGTTGGAGTTTCTGTTCTGTTGGACGGAACCGGGGAAATCGGCGGGTCTCGTTGATCCTTGACTAACGGGAGTTCCTTGACGTCCTCAGGAAGAGCGGGCGACATCTCATACGGAGATTCGTCTTGTTTTTCGGACGCGTTAGGTTTCTTATCACTATCGTTCTGTTTACTCCCGTCATCGATAACATTAGAACCAGAACTCCCCGACAACGCCGGAGAGGGGAGATTTGACGACGACGCCGCCGAGGAACTTGCAGCTTCCGCCTGCGCTGTTGACTTCACGTCCTCGGAACTTTCCGGTTGCTCGGGCGCTTTCGGATGCGTGGACGGCAAACCACCAGCCGGTTGCGAACTGCTAGCTCCCCCGTTTTTAGCTGTTCCATCTCGAAGCGGGTTTCTCGCAATCGCGATTGGATCTAACATCTTCATGCTGAACGGCATGTTGACGTAGATGCTGTTCATGTTCGAAAACGGTCTGTTCTTTACTTTTCGAGCCGTTTCGAGAACTTTCGCGAAAACGAGCCACCCTGCTTCTGCGCCTCGTTCCGCAAACTCGGCCTTGTAGCGTAACCAGTCGTTGTTGCCGGTTTCGCCACAGCTGAGTTCTTGTCTGTGGAACATTCCGTCGATCGTTGGGCCGGTAATGAACTCCATGTCCGCTGCCAGACGGTGTACCAGACGTCCCCCATGCTCGTTGGGAACCGTGTACGTCAGAATGGCAAAGTTCGGGAATGACGGATCAACATCCACCGTGACGCGCGAACCAGGGCGTTCCGGGTGCGACTCCTTGCAACCGCTTCGGAGCGCGGACGGCGCCATCCTCGCCGGCGAACTTTTCCTAACTGGCCTGTTATGCGGCGGCGTGGAACCACGCAACGCGGCAGTAACGAATGGCAGTTTTTCCGCTGCTTCTGACTTCCAGCGATGTAACGTGTTCAACTGGAAGTCTTTGCTTGACGGGTCGACGGGCGCCGCCAGACCGGGCGGCGGTGGGGGACCGTAGGGAAACGGTCCGCCCTGCTGGGCGCTGCTCATAGATTTTCAACCCAGGTGGAGAGGTTCCCTTACAATAAGGTTAACTAGAGTGTTCTTATGCAATGTGCATCTAACGTTCTTGGCCACAGTGGCGGTTAAAGGGCAATCATAACTCTGATAGGTTGGACCCTAATTGCTTCAGTTCTCTGAACAGTCTTGGGAACGTCACACCTTTCTCTATAGCTGACAACCAACGGTTGTCTATCAACAAATGATCTACGCAGAGCGTTCGTACACAGTTGTTGGTGCGTGTTGATCACGCGATGACAACGCTGGACGACGCGTTGATCGATCATGCAGACGGCTGAACGCTTAGCGCTCAGTTCTCTCGTTCCCTCGGTGACGCATGCAAGGCGAACAGTGTGGCGTTCTTGTTTAGTAATACTAACGATTGTACAATCGATATAACGACGGTTCAGATAACGTCTATTAGGTTCCATCACTCCCCCGTGCTAAAACGGAGAGCGTAGAAAAACGGTTTAGCATAACGGTTAAAGATCCGCTCACAGAGTTCGTCTCAACGACCGAGGATAACGTGTGTTGCTGTTTAGCTTGACTTGCGAAACACGCCTTCCTTCCAAACCTTCAACGCCAACGTCCTGTCACGGCCCTGCCGTCTCCGTCCGCACAACGAAACTGGAAACGAAATGCACACGTTCATCCACAAACTCTGTTCAACAATGAAAAGTTCAAGACGAATCATTACGTTGTCATACTTCAAGCGAAATTCGTTAGTTGAAAACGCCACGAATCAACGGAATCAAAACCACGGCATCATGCCGAACGCCACCGAAGGGAACACTGCTGTTGGCTGCGCAAACTGCCTCCGCGTTCTGATGAAAACTTTCGTTGTTGAAAGTCAGTTCCTCAAGCAGAAGAACTGACTGTACATTGGACTGACATGTTGTATCCGTCAACCGACGGAACAACCTATTCTGACATATGTTAGTTATATGTGTGTTCGATGCCAACCGACACCGAACACCTGGTTTAAATGTGATAAACTGAAATGTTTTATACGACTCCTACCGTTGTACGGTAGCAGGAGTCGTTCTCCCCCTTTTTAAATGATATAAATGTCAAAATTTTGAGTTCGCTTCTCAGAACCGAGAAAACAAACGGATATGTGTTCATATAAATCTGTTGGACGCTCCTGAGAACCCTCAGGAAACGACCGAAAGCTGTTCGATGTAGTTCCTACGAAATACTAAACTTAGTTTTCGCGTATGCGTTTAAAACTTTCATAGTTTGAAAACGAATTAGTTTTAGAATATCAAATTCACTAAAACGTTTGTTCTCCCTCCTCTTTCTCGAGTTCTGAACAACTGCCGACCGCAGATTGTTCAGTGTAGACGACGTTCATGAACTTTTGCTTCTCCAGGAAGTTCAACATCGAAACAGACGGCGCTGCAGAAACCGCGGTTCTACCAGCACGTACCGTCGTCGTGGCGCAACTGCCCGCTGAACGGCTGCATCGCGGAACTCTCACGGAGGTCGGTTTCCTTAACGTTGCCCACCAACACCGGGACAACGTCCCAACCGCTGTAGTTCTTCGGAACGACGAGGTTCTTGGCACTGCATCCGTTTTCGCAGAACTTCAGGTAGTCGAACGCAGCGTCCTGGGAACGCGCATCGAAATCGGCCTGTTCTTCGCCGGGAACGCCCTTGACCTGGTCCTCGACAACGTCCCACGTCATGTTCACGGTCAGGCTGTCCAACAGCACTTTGACGCGTTTCGGGTACACGATCACGTTGTAATCGATCCCCGTGACGGACTGCATCCAAAACTGGAGGGCTTGCGTGTTCAACGCCAGGCGTTTCTTTTCACCGCCCTCGAAACCGTGGTGAACACCGGTCGCCTTCGAGTTCTGGCGCAACACGTCCTCGAAGTCGCGGTAAACGGTCGCCGAAACGGGGTTCTGGCTCTTGATGCGCAACAGCAACGGCGTGCAACGGGTCTCGGAAACGCGGAAGTTGCGCCTGTTCTCACCGCCGGTGTTAAAGCACAACACCGTCGTCAGAAACTCCAGAACGGAGAACGACGGAGCGATACCGACGTTGGTGGAACGGCTGTCGACGCGCGAACGGACCGCGTCGGCGAGTTCGTCGACAGAAAACGCATGTTGGTGCCGTTCGACCTGGAACATGGTTCTCTGGAGACTGTTTTGCTCGAACGGCGCTGCGGCGTAGATCGAGAACTCGACGTCGGAACGGAGAGCGTCCTCCAACCCCACGTTCTGCATCAACGGATCGGCACGGAGGCTCTGAAACGTGTTGATGGACGCGACCGGAACCGCGCACACGTTCTCGAGGTAGTCGACGTTGCGGATAACCGAGAACTTCTGGTTGTCGCTGCGGATCTCGACAACGGAGGTGTGGTTCGGGGTCGCCACGGCAGGCAGCACAACGGTGTTCTCCAGGTACTTGTTCTCGTTCAGGATGTACGTCTTGAACGCCTGACGGGCCTTGACGGCTTCGTTCTGGTACTTCTTGAGGCGAACGTCGCTGAACACTGTAGTGAGGGAGATTGAACGGAAGTTATTGAACTTGCTAGCGAAACGGATCATGTCAGGTTTCAAGTTGTCGAAAACGAACTGATTCATGAAGTTGACGGCCTCGAACGGACACGAAAAATCGTTCTCCTCACCTCGTTCGCGAGAACGAGTGGAGTAGTTCTTGTTACCGAGTTTCTTGACGGGAGAATCGATAGTTCTAATAACCTTCAACGCGTTCGCTAGTTTAGAGTGAACTGTTATCATCTGCCCAGCGAAGTTCAGAGAGGAGCACAACGCTGACGGATTTAACAGTTCAATGGATGTTCCTGTTTTGCGAACTAAAACAGGAACATTTGTATTGTTTCCGCGACGGAAACCGACAAAACTTGAAAAGTAGTTATCGACTCATTCAACGGACTTTTAGGAGTTGCACCGCTGCTCCTAGAACTGGAAAGAACGGAAGGCGTTCTCTCTTCTTCTACAAGTTCTGCCGACGGACAAATCGTTTTCGAAATACTTTTGCCACGGTTGCAATCGTTCTTGAAGTTGATGAACTCCAACTCCTGGCGTTCGGCTTCCTGCTGTTCGAGCAGACGGGCCGTCTTCTCGACTTCCTTCTTGCAACGGTGCTGCTCGCGTTCCACGACTAAACTTTCCTGTTTTGATAGTCCGGGGTTAACGGGATAATATTCTCAACGAGAAATCGATGAACCCTACAGGAACGTCTATAGTTCGTTCTCCGTCCACTGCCTGTCGGAAACGGCGAACTCGACGGAAACGTCCGACGCCACTTCGGACGGACGGTGCGAGTCGGTCTCGTGGTAACGGACCGTGACCTTGTTGACCTTCGGTTTCAGAAGAGCGACGGGCGAGACCGCCTTAACGGGCGGAATCAGAACGCCGACGTCGATATCAACATTGTTTGGACGTTCCTGATCGATAACCGCGGTCGACGGTGTATAGTTGTTACCGAGAAGTTCGGATCGATCAGACCATACAGGAACGTCCTTAGTTTCGCCAGCCGGAACGACGATAACGCCGTCGTCAGAGGCGGCGGGAACGGGCGGCAGTTCCGGAGCCTGCGGTTTGGCTTCGACGGACAGCGACATCGCGAAGGTTCGTTTTAACGCAAAAGTTTATTTCAAAATTTTTAAGAAAAACTGTAAACACAAGTTTTTCTCTTTGTTTGTCCCTGTTTCTGCGAAAAGTTGAGGAGCAAATATCAGTTTATGAAAACGAGAGTTGGAGATCTAGCTAACCCTAGATAACATCACGGTTCACGCAACACGAATTTGATCCGGAACGTCATGACTCTCTCGTTAAACTTCTTGTTCAGATTTGGAACGAAATGAACTCTTGTTTTGCTCTCCATGTTTACCGAACATGTTCTACTCAACCAATCGATTCTACGACAACGCCCATGACGATGGGTTTCTACAACGAGTTAAGATCCGTTTCATTCAAACTCCCCCGTACTGACGACCTGATTCTTGTTTTGAACGACGTTGTTTTGGGATGAACTCACGTTTGAATGGAACATTTACGGATCTCATGCAACAAAATGGAATGAACGGGATCAAGCACGGTGTGCTTAAAAGAAAAACGCTCGAAATGAGCCCGTTCGAAGAACATGTTTTATCACGAACTAGAACATACGCGTTACACCTCACGACGCTGAAAACTGACTAGTTCGATCGACATGTTTAGTGACGAACACTGCTGTCATTTAACGAGAAACGCGACAGCAGTGTGAAACCAAGCGTAGTTAGTAGTCGACAATTTTCTAGTTGTTGTTCATACACTGTTCCAAGACGAGAAACACGGAACTCAAGTATATGACAACGAGTGTTCTGTTCGCTTACACTTGAACAAAACCGAGCCGTTGCTCCCTTCGTTGGGGACGGCTTTTCTTTTTGTCGTTCTTGACGAACGGCGTTTCGACGGATTGGCCGTCGGCAAGACCGGCGACGGCCTTGAGGTTCGACGAGGACCAGTCGAGAACGCGCGCGACGGCTGCGGGCGTTGTTTCCTTCCGACGTTTCGGAGGGTCGTTGACCCTCTTAATGAAGAGGTTAACGGCCTCGAAACGCGAGTTGTAATCGCTGGACGTGCAGGGCTTCGTCAAAACGTCGGCAGGGTTGTCCCTTGTTCCTATGTGAGAAACAAACGCTAATCCGGTCTCGAACAACGCTCGAGACCAGGAAACGCGCAAGGACATATGCCTGGTTCTGGAAACATTGGTTCGGTTGACGAGAGTGTTCGCGGCTTGGTTGTCCCCGTGAACTGCGATCGGCATAACGTCTCTGCCATGCAGCGGACGGGTTTCTACTAAGAACTGCTGCAGGTACAGTGCCTGTTTGCAGGCACTGACTAACGCATGCAGTTCTGCCTCGGCGGATGACAACGCCGGAAGCCCGTTCTGGCGACGGGACGACCATGAAATTAACGAGCCGCGGTTCTCGGTCTTGTTCAGCGACTGGGACGGGATAGCGCTCAGGTACTGTTTGCACTGCTGTTGGTCCAAACGCACGCGTGGCAAGGATGAACGGTCCTTGTCAAGCGTGATGAAGAACGCGGACGTTGATTTCCCGTCCGGTTCCCCGGACCAATCAGAATCGGAGTAAACGCGCAACTGCACGGGGCGCGGTTTAGCTCCGTATCCGCAACGCGTGTAATCAACTGACGCATTCTTCGTGCCGGAAAGGTCGCAACCGACGTAGTCGTACCAACGAGCAGTTGCTTCCCGCGCTACGTCTCGTTCTTCGTCGGGAACTATCGCTGACAGCGCGTACAAGAACGGAAAAACGAGCGTTGTGGTGTGCTGTTGCACATACCCAATCGCTTGTTCAAACGCACGTCTGTTGGTTTCGCGTGGGGACGCGGAAACCTTGCCGAGTTGCCAGGAAACGTACTTGGTGTTAACCCAGAGTACGTCTGACAAGTACTGAAGAATGCCAACGGCAGTTCTCCACGGCGGCTGTTTTTCGTGCGGCTTGAACGTGTTCGCGGTTCCAAGCGCGTTTTCCTCACCCGTGAACGCAACGACGCGTGCGGGGCAGGGAACCGACGCGTACGGCTCAGTGTTGAACTTGAGCACTTTGGAACGGCATTCTTCGACGGACGCTTCGATATCCCGCTTGTTGCTGCGAACGTGCGAAATCCCGAGGAAATCAACCGCACTGACGGTTCCGTTGCCGGATGGTTCGGCAATAACATCGGGCGTTTTGCATTTCGCAACGGAGCTTACGAGCGCAACGGCTTTCTTGAACGATTCGCTGTTGGGAGAAACGATTAAAATATCGTCTACGTAAACGGTGATTACTGCTAACGGTGTCCCTGCGACAACAGTCGGGTCATGTTCTTCATACACCGTTTTCCCTTCAGGATCGAACGACGCTTGAAACGCTTCGCTGTGAGAACCCTCCTGAACGGAGAGAACTCGCTGCAAGTTGCTTGTGTCGCCGTTGTTTTGAACCGGCTCCTCGCTCGGATAAAAACGCGCTTCTGGAACAGAAAAACGCACTTTCTTCCGCAGCGTGTAAACGCCGGTTTTTAGCTTGGTTGACTTTGTTACGTCAACGAATTTGCCGTTGCTCTCGTCATACAACGCAAACGTTGTTGCGTCGCTCCCGGATTTAACGGACCCGCGAATACGGAGTCCGTTGTTTACGTGGTTCAACCACTCACGGGGCGCCGCACGGAGGCCGTAAATGCTGCGCGTTAGCAGCAAAACTGGTGGTCCCCGGGACGAGTTGTTCGGATCGTACTTAACACCGTTGACAACGATCGGTGATAAGTCGTGACGCCAGTCGTTCGGCAACGTTATGGCTATCTTCTGTCTCAACGTTGCCTGCATGAACGCCTCGTCTGCGTCGAGTGTTCCGATAATTGACAACGGCATCAACTGAGCCACTGCAATTAACGCTCGAACGACCGAACCGGACGTTGCCGGAGAGTAGTTTACCTCTCCGTTGGAACGGGCTTGCTGGTTGCCGCAGGCAACGATCCTTGTTTTGCGACGGCCATCCCGTTTCACCTTC
>PBYE01000094.1 GCA_002729495.1 Chromatiales bacterium | reverse complement strand
TTGCTCTTGGCCGCGGCGATGATGTTTTCTCTCGTAGTGTTAGCTGGTTGTTTGTGAGTTTTTCGAGATAGTGGTTCCATATGGCGCGTTATAGTTTCCATGCGTGCAGCGGGCACCGCTGGCTGATCTTGTAGCACTTGCAGTGTGCCGAAGCCTTGTGGAGTTGAACTCGTTGCAGGTTACGGAGGCGTTGTGAAGGTGCTCTTCGACCTGTCGTCGATTCGGGCTGGTGCTGCTTCGAGCTGAGGTTGCTTTGGGCCGATGCAGATCCGTGCTGGTGATGGAGCTGGTGTTGCGGAAGCGTCGCAGAGTCGGTGCTTCGAGCTGAGGCTGCTGCGAGCTGATGTTGCTGCGGGCGTTCCTGATCCGAGCTGGCGCTGATCTGGACGGGTGTTGATCCGAGCTGATGCTGCGCGAGCTGATGTTCTTCGAGCTGACGTTGCATCGGTCGATGTTGCCTGAGTTGTTCGTGCTGAGCGTGTACCCTGTGATCCCCCCGAGATTGACTCGGGGGCGTGGGTTGGCCCTTTGTCCCCCCGAGGTTGACTCGGGGGTGTGGGCATCTGGCTCCTTGCGAGCGTGTACCCTGTGATCCCCCCGAGATTGACTCGGGGGCGTGGGTTGGCCCTTTGTCCCCCCGAGGTTGACTCGGGGGTGTGGGCATGTGGCTCCTTGCGAGCGTGTACCCTGTGATCCCCCCGAGATTGACTCGGGGGCGTGGGTTGGCCCGTTGTCCCCCCGAGATTGACTCGGGGGTGTGGGCATTTGGCTCGGGGGTTGAGCGTTTGGCTCCTTTCCCCTTCGTTGGCGCTGGCGTTGCTGCGAGCTGGCGCTGGTCGAGCTGATATTGTCTCTGGCTGGCGACGTTCGAGACAACGTCGCTGATGCTGATTCGAGCTGCTGGTGCTTCGAGCTGACACTGGCCCGGCCCAGGGTCGGTGCTGCGAGCTGACGTTTCTTCGAGCTGACGTGTCTGCGAGCTGACGGTTCTTCGAGCGGGCATTTCTTCGAGCTGTGAGCTGATGTTGCTTCGTGCTGGTGCCGATTCGGGTTGCTGTCGCTTCGAGCTAATGCTGCTCGGGCTGACATTGCTCCAGGCTGGTGCTGCTCGGGACGATTTTGTGGAAACGTAGTGGAGGCTGGCGTCGTTCGAGCTGATGTTGCGCAAGCCGCGGCAGTTCTTCGGAGCATGTGGCCCCTCGCCCGTGTTTGATCGGACGGTGGGCATTTGGCTCCTTTGGGCACGTGAGTTCTCTCCCGTGTTTGACCTGGCGTCCTCTGCGGGTCGCAGGGTTTTCTGGTCAGTGAGGATAGCTATGGTAGCTTGCGGGCGAGTGGCAGATTGCGTAGCGTCGCCGGCGGCATCCGCGCGCTGGTGCATTGCGCGGCCCAGGCTAAGCCCCAAAATCTTGGCGACTCGTTGGGGTTCTGGGTTTGAGAGGCGAGCTGCTCTTTGCGCCTGGCGGCATCCCGGCGGTATCTTCTGAGCGGGCGGCGTGCAGCGGGGCATTACCGGAAGCGCCCACGCGTTGGCGCAACGATGCCCAAGGAAAACCCCCAAACCTCAGCAGATGTTTGGGGTTTTTGGGGCTCGAGTGGACAGCTGTCATTTGCAGCTGATGGCAACTTTCCGCTGATGTTGTTTGGGGATGGTGTTGCTTCGGATTGATGCAGATGTGGGCTGGCGGTGCTTCGAGCTGCTGCTGCCCCGTACGGGCGATGGTTCGAACTGAGTCTGCTTCGAGCTAGTGCGGGTCGAGGGGACGTTGCTTCAGGCTGGTGCTGCTCGCAGCGGAGGTGTCGCTCGAACCAGCGCCTCAGCTCCACTGGCGAGTGACTCCTGTGGAATGCTGTCGGAGGTTGACTCCAGCGGAGCGCGGCTGGGGATTGTCCCCAGTGGCATGTTACCTCGGGACGGACTCGGGTTTGGTTCCAGTCATTTTCGCTGTGGCCGCGACTCGCGCCAATGTGGCTTCTCGGCAGTGGTCTGTTCGGCAACAAGCGTGGCGCGGTGGCGCCCAGGCAAAACCCTAAATATTTGGCGGCCTTTAGGGTTTATATGTTTTTTGCGTGAGAGGGCGGCTAGTGAGCTTTTTGGCGAGTGACGGATTGTGTGGCGCTGCCGACGGCGCCCGCGTACTGGCGTTCAGCATGGCCCAGGCTACCCCCAGGATCTTGGCGGCTTGTCGGGGCTTTTGGTTTGAGAGGAAAGCTATTCCTTGCCCCTCACGGTAGCTTCTGGGCGAGCGACACGTTGTAACACGCTATCGGAGGCGCCCGCGCGCTGGCGCTAAACAATGTCCAAGCAGAGCCCCCAAAAATTTCGGCAATTTTTGGGGCTTTCTGGTTCGAGTAGAATGCTGTCATTTGCGGCAGGTGGCGGCTTTCCGCGGAAAGTGTTTTGAGTTGCTGCTGTTGCGGACTGATGCTGGTGTGAGCTAATGCTGCGTCGGGCTCATGTTGCTCTGGGCTGGCGCTGGTTCGAGCTGGCCTTCCTGCGAGCTGGTCTGGCTGGCGTTGCCTTAGGCTGATGCTGCTGGTGGCGGACGTGGCGCTCGAGCTGGCGCCACGTCTCCACAGGGGGTGAGTCCAATGGAATGCCACCAGGTGTTGACTCCAGTAGAGCGCGGCTGGGGATGGGCCACAGTGGCATGTTACTACGAGGCGGACTCGGGTTGGCGCAGCCCTTCTGCGCTGTCGCCCCGATTCACGTCAGCGTGGCTCCTCGGGAGACGCGGTCTGCTGGACAAGTGGGGCGCGGTGGCGCCCAGGTAATACCCTAATTCTTTGGCGCTTTTCAGGGTTTTCTCGCCAGTAAGGACAGCTATGGTAGCTTTTCGGAGAGCGGCAGGTTGCGCGGCGTTGCTGGCGCTGTACATGGCCAAATTTGTGGCTACCCCTTGGGGCTTCTGGTTCGAGTGGAAAGCTATCCCCTGCGCCCGACGGTAGTTTCTGGACAGGCGGCATGTTGCAGGGCGCTATCGGAGGCACCAACGCGCTGGCGTGAAACAATGTCCAGGCAAAACCCCAAAATTTCGGTAGATTTTTGGGGTTTTCTGGTTTGAGTGGAAAGCCGTCATTTGCGCCAGATGGTAGTTTTTTGAGCGGATGGCAGGTTGTATTGTCTTGCCGCAGGCGCCCGCGTGCGGGCACATAGCATCGTGGAGCGTAGGCAGTGGCTAACAGCAGCAACGCTAGGCCCTAGGTAAAGACGTCCGCATATGTTGCGGTAGCATTGTTGAGAGGCGTGGCGACGGGTGTGGGCCCCGAGGGTTGGCCGGAGCGCACTATGACGGCCGGCACCGGGACGCCGTCCTATCGCTACCAGCAGGATGGCAGTCCCGAGCGATGATGTCCAAGTGGACACACAGAGGTTTTTGGATGTTGGAGGCCCAGACACCTTCGCGCACAGTATGGAGCACGGCTTACCAATAAGTTTACTACCGCAGATGGCGGTAGGCGTCGTCGACGAGGGGTTTTAGTGGTGGCAGGGTGCCCTGTCTGAGGATTAGGTATCTCTTTGCCGCCTCTGCAGCAGCTGCCGGGGAAACCCCGAAACTCTCTGATTCTGTTGTGGTTGCGACTACGAGTGCAAGTGGGGCTGATGAATGGTTTCTTGCGCAGAGGGCGTCAAGGGTCGGTGACGACCAATGCTGGCGATGATTTTGTTCCTCGCGGCTGAAAGGGACGCTTGTTAGGGGAAAACACTCCTTTCACCTAGATTGCCGAAGCGCCGTCACTTTCCGGCTTTGAGGGGAAAGCTGTTTCTTGTGCTCGATGTTAGCTCTTTAGGCGAGTGGCGTGTTGCGAGGCTTTGCCGGCGGCGCCCGCATGTTGGCGCAGAGCAATGTCCAGGCAGAACCGCAAAATTTCGGCAAATTCTTGGGATTTTGGTTTGAACGGAAGGCTACTTTTTGCGCCAGATGGATGGTTGCTTGTGGACGAGTGGCTGCTGGTGTTACGTTGCCGGAGGCGCCCCCGCGCAGGCGCGTAGCATTGTTTCACGCAGAAGGTGGCTAGCAGCGCGAGGTGTCTGTAAGAAGTCTTCAGATATTGCAGGGGCATGGTTGCGAGGCGCGGCAGCACATGCGTGTCCCGAGGCTTGGCCGGAGCACGTTGTGATGGCTGGCGTCCGGACGCCTGCTCTCTGCGGGGTGATATTCCCGGAGCATGGTATCCAAGTTGACACACACAGGGTTTTTTCATTGGCGATTGTTGGTGGCTGAGAGTCTTCTTTCCATGCTCGGGGGCATGGCTTACTAGGAGCTACCGCAGGTGGCGGCGGGCGCCGTTGACGAGCATTGCTGGGATGAAATGCTCCGGCGTTGACGAGCTTTTTCTGGCGAAGGGGCGCTTTTTCGAGTTCCTCATCATTGTCCATAGGCAGCCCATGTGAGGATGGTGGCTAGCATGGTGCGGATAGCGAATGGCGCCGCAGGAGCATCTCGTTGCGCGTTGACTAAGCGTTGTGTGGGGCGATGTCGAGCTCGCGTTGCGTTGGGCGTGGGTCATGTTTCTGCGTCGGGGCCGAATGGAGGTCAGTGTTTTGTTGTGGCCAGTCCTGGGTAAGTGGCCCAGTCTCTTGTCTCGGCGTGTGTACAGTAGGCCTAGTTTTATAGCCGGGCTGATGAGGCGCGCGTCGACTAGTTTCCCGTCTCGGTGGGGCCCGGCAGAGCCGTCCGACCATTTGCGTTGATCGACAAAGGACCACCGGGTGTGCGTTTGGCGGCGTTAGCTCGGGCCCGGGGGGATTGTGATAGCGTCGTGCAATGATGGCGACGTTTGAGAAGCCCTTGTGTTTGCCAGCCTCGACATCGTGTAGAATTTACAAAGATTGGCTCCAGCGACCGTTCCCTCTCGTTCGTTAGTTGGAAGAATGGCCCAGGGGTCTCTGGTTTCATCCCCGAAGGCGTACAGGTTGTGCAGGTCGACAGAATCCGGCGTGGTGCAGTTTATCTCCGGACAGACTGACGCAGGTGGCAATGCGGATTTTTGACGAGTGTTGTTGTCAGACTGACGTCCGGTTTTGCGAAGAATGCGGTAAGCGTCGCAGAGGGACGTTGGTGCAGGTGGCCAAGACGTCGTTGGGTTGGTGTCGAGTCGGTTTTCCTGCGCTGTGCGTAGGTCTGGAGCGCGTGGCTTTCCTCTGCCTTTGGAGGCAAGTTCTGGGCATGTTGGCCGACTTCTTCTTGTGGTGGATTTTGGGCGTATGGCGCATAATCCCGGGCGGGTTTTTTCGCATGGCGACACCGGCGTGGACTCACCCAGCGACTGTAGACTGAAAAACTCGGAGAGGCGCACAGTCATCGGGTATTCACCCTCTATGGGCGGGGGCGATTTCTTTGCTCCCGCAGTCTATGGCGTGGCCGTAGTTGCCCCCTCCCAGCTCGCAGGCCCAGGCGCCCGATGACGAAGTCTACCAGCAGAGTCGACTCAGCAAGGGCCGTGTTGTTTGGATCGCTCAGGTTCCTCTTTTGAGGCGGCTAGGTCTCAGCTCTTGGAAGGTTCCTTGTGCTTCGTAAACGTCGAGTTCGTCAGTTTTCTTTTTTGAGGGGGTTTCCCTGGCAGTCCTTTTTACTGGTCGTCTTTATCTTTGTGGTGGCTCGGTTTTGTGCGGGATTGGCTTCGCTTGCTCTAGTAACTTTCGGTTGTTTTGCAGGCTGTTGTTCTGTGGGCTCGTTGCGACGTGCGGTGTTAACATTCTGGCCTCAGGGTCCTTACTCTACGTCATCATGTGGATAACGTGTCGTTCTTGCTTTTGGGGGCATGTTGGCGGTCTTTGGGTTGACGCTGTGTTACATGTTTCTGGATGGCTCGTTTTGTCAGGCGTCCTTTCTTTGTTTTTTCCGTCTATGTGGATCTACAACTCGAACTTTTCCATGAGTATTTGCAGGAACGAATTGGTAGGTTTCGCATAGCGCTAATGCACGCAAGGAGGCAGGCACATGGCTCTTGCTATGGATGCGTTTCTTGGAAAGCGGCGAGGGTTTCTCGTTTTGGTGGGTCAACGGGAGTTCGCCTTCCTTGATGGCACGAGAGCCTGGCCCACACTCTTCGCTTGATGTTTGCTACCACTAGGCGCCTGGGGGCCCTCGCACTTGTCGCGAGTTAGTCGCGCAAGGTTCTTTTGGCTGTCATCATGTGAGGGCGCCTTATTTTATGGCCGTGAGGGCAGCAACATGAGGAAGGCCGACAGTTCGACTGGGACTTTCCTTCGGTTTGTGTCTGCTCTATTCATTGAGTTGCTGTTCCCCGAAGTGGCTTCGGGGCCGGGTGTCGCTATCAGTATCTCTTTGGCTCGGTTAGTCCGGCACTTGTAGTGTGACTGACGATGTTTCTTCCGCCCGAGGCTATTGGAGTATTGGTGAAGGCTGGCGGGCATTTGGTAGCTAAAGAACTCATGGGGCGTAGCATAGACCCAACGTGCATTTCCGCCTGGCACCGAAGGGCTTCCATCTGGCGGACTTCAGTTTTCTGCGATGTTGGCGGAGACGCGTTCAGCATTCTGAAGGTATGAGGAGGATTCTCACGAGTAATTCGTTTCCCAGCGACGTGCAGTTGCCATTGTGAGCAGTACAACCGGGACCCGCCCCTGTATGGACAATGCATCTGCGTTTACGGTTTTTCGGGGATAGCTTTAGGAGCTATTCCAGTGTGCTGTTGTTCTTCGTTGGGATCAGCTGCTCAGCCATGTCTGACTTTTGTGAGTCGCGTGTTATGTGACATAGAACAAGCAGGTCCCTACAAGGTCTTTTTCATCTTGCCGCGTAGGAAGTCGTTATGCAGGATGGTTGAGATTCCTTGTCACGTCACTGTGCAACCTTGCTTTGTGGTCGCATATTAGAACAATTGATGGTTCGTTCTGCGCGGCTTTTATTGCGTGCGCAGTTGCAAGTTTCTAGTGCCGTCACGTTGCCCGGTTGTTGGCGCAGAGCTGGTTTGTTTGAGGAATCAAGGTGTTATTTTTATCATGCCAGCGGGTTTGTTTATTGAGCGTCGGAAGAGATCCCCGTCCGTATTGTTGCGTGGGGAAGTCCACCGAGCGGTAGCTTCGTGTTCGTGCCAGGCTTGTCCGTTGTTCTCAACGGTTTTGCGTCATGCTGGGTGCGACGTCTTTCTTCAATTTTGCAGGTCGTTGGTTGTCGTTGGACGGCATCATAGCGGTTATGGAGCCACTTGTGGCGTTGTTTGTTTTTCAGGGCTCGGAGTTTCTATTTTGGCGTGCAATTGTTTCTGAGTTGGCATTAGCCTTTGGCTAGGGACATGGTAGCCTTTTATTCTTGCTCTGGGAGATCCCATTTGGGGCTCAGTTGGGCACGCAGGCGAGCCTTCAGGCCGGGTTATCGTGTAGAGTCCTCTTGATGGTGCGTAGGTTTTTCCGTTGGGGTTGCTATTTTCGGGCCGGGGCCCGGGTTGCGACATGTATTTTCCGGGTTCGGCATGCATTTTCTGTGTTTCGGTGGGCTGCGTCGCGCTGCACCCACGGCGATTGGGATTGCAACCAAGCTACGTGTTTGGCTTGGTAAGAGATCCATGAGTGCGCTGGAGCAGCGCCCTACGTCGCTGGCGGTTTGGGGCCTTACGAGTTGAGATGGGGATGCCGACATGGGCGGCACATGTCATCGGGGTTAGTAGGCGTTATTTTGCGACTACCGCTTTTCCTGAACGGCGCGGAGGAATCGGGATAGCCGTGGCTATGGATCCCATTTTTCCACTCGCAGGCACCGGCATCTCCCAATTTGGAATAGCGACGTGCGACTGCGAGCGTGTGTGCCCTGCGGTGCCGGGGAGCTGGCGCAGTGGTGTGCAATGATTTTATGCCTTAGTCACACATTGTGGCCAGCCGCAGCGGTGCAATATTGGTCTTATGTGTAGTTTGACCTCGAGCGCCGTCCAATGTGACCTTCGTCACACTTGCTGACACCAAAGACCTAAGATAGCATATGCAGTAGCGACGTAGGGAGCGTTGCGATATCTAGTTGCGTGATCTCGTCAATGTGGTGGCCGCTGGCTCCGCCATGCAGGTTTCGCAGGCGATATCCATTTCAGTTCCAGAGCAGTTCGCTCGGCGCCTGAGTGAGTGATACGTTGTCTACAACGTCGCGGAAGGTGGCAGGGGTTGGTGGCTTGCTAGTACTTGGAGACACCCTTCGGCAATCGGGTGTGTCGTGGACCCTATTATTTCGTATTGTGTTTATTTACTAGCTTTTCGGCGATAGTTCCCTTTCAAGGTTCTCGCATTTTCGCTCGGCGAGTTCGGTGCATCATTGTGTTGTGTCCTGGCAGGTCCGGACGTCATGGTGGCGGTCCGTATGTAATTCAGGGTCTTTCTGGTTGTGGTTGCACAGGGCAGGGGACACGAGCATTGGCACACAGGCGGTGCCGGCAGCAGGTCGCCGAGGAGTGTCGCCCTCGCGAAGGACGTGGGTCGCGCTTCGTTTGGAAGATCCCGTTTACTTTGCGGAATGAACTTGTGAGTTCCGGAACCCGTGAATTTCTTCCGTTTGGAGAATGTGGGTCGAATTCCGTTATCGTATCATTCTTTTGTTTGTTGTGGCGAGCGCGGGAATCTCACTTGGGTCGCAGTCGGTTGCCGGAGAGTAACCGTTGATTTCGCGAAGTCGCACTCGCGAGGGCAGGTTTCTCTGATGTTTGCCGTTTGTACAGTGATCCGCCGGCGTTGTCTTGCAAGGTCGTTCGCCTTGGCCGCGGGCTTTCTGCCTTTTTTCATGCAATGAAATTTCACAAGGCGCCCGTTGTTAAAGAACAGGGCTTCGACGGTCCCAACTTCCCACCGGCTGGCTGTGTATGTGACCAGACACGCTCGGCGGCTAGGCTAGAGATAAGTGGCATGGCCAAGTAGGGCCGGATCGATGTTCGATACACCCTCGTTGATGGTTTTTGTCTTTGAGAGGGTTTGGGGCTTGACAGGGTTTGTCCGGGGCTCGTCTCACCGACTTTGATCCTGACTTGTTTTTATTTGGTGGTGCTCTTGTGTTTTCTTTGTGAACCGGGGTAACCTTTGGTATATTGGCGAGGAGAAGAGCCTCCGTCACGTAGGTCATGGGTTCTGCGA
>PBYE01000093.1 GCA_002729495.1 Chromatiales bacterium | reverse complement strand
GATTCGGGCAAGCTGGGAGTGCTGGGCTCAAAAGATTTCTGGAGCGGTGATGACGCAGGTGTAAGCGGGTTCTACAGACTGAACCCGGTGGGCTATTGGGAAGGAGAAGACTGAAGCGGAAGAATTTTGGGGCCTTAAGTCTCAAACAGCGTGTATCGCACCAATAGGAACCTTTTTATTTATATTTTTTTACACAATCAGGCGGACGCTTCGCTCAGCACCGGGCTGCCGCGAAGCGCAAGTATCCTTTGATTGACCAGTGCATTGGCTTCCAATACCGGATTGTCATTCACGGTAAAGCACGGTGGTGAGCGCCGTAATGCAGGCCACTCGCCCGTCTCTATGACGTGCTCCAGGTATGCGATATTGCGCTCGATGAACTCAAGATAGGGATTGCGCCCGTTATACACGGCTTCGATGTAGCGAAAGGCCTTGTCGAAATCCACATCGAGCCGTTTTTTCACAATAGTCTTGTAGAAGGTTGGCGTCTGCAGCAGCAGATCGATGCCTGACTGGTAACGTACTCGCTGCAGGCCGTTGCCTTCGTCTTCTATAGCAATGCCGCCAAGTACAAATTCCAGGTACAGGCGGTCACGGCATTTTTCCAGGTAGCACCGGTCCGCCATCTGCGCGATCAGGTCAGCCGTGCCCAGCAGATGGCCGGTCATGCTGTCGAGCGGATCATCAAGCCTGATGTCAGCAAACTTCTTTTCATAGCCCGTGAAATGCACCATCTCGACCGCGATGTTCGCCGAGTCGCGTAACCCTATTCGTGGCAGGTAGGTCCGCAAAAACTCCGCGCTTCGTGAAACATGCCACATCGTGTACTCGGCACCGTTACGGTGCCGGTCGTCGCCGCTGTCACGGATATATCCCGAATCATGGAACAGCGCACAGATGATTCCGAGCACCGAGCGATCAGGCCCGAGTTGCTCCGGTGCTTCGACCGTACATTCGTAACCCGTAACCAGGCGTGCCATGGCCAGCGTCATGTCCAGTGTGTGCTGGATATCGTGATAGACCGTGTCGCAGCCTTCGTAGCCCGGCATCTTGCCTTCAAACAGACGCTCAAAATCGTGGAAGGCAAGCCAGAGTTCATCGAGGCTCGCGCCCGGCCAGAGATCAATAAAGAGGTCTTCTGTCTCGTCGCGGACCGCGCTGATGGAACTGACGTTAACCGTGTTGGTTACGTCGTAATCGAATCTCCGGACCTGCGGTGCCGAACCGCTGCCCTGAATATCCGCTACCTGCGCGCCCATTTAATCGTGCCTGCGGGGAATCCGGCTCACGAATGCGATCCAAAAAGAGGGAAGCCCCGAACGGCGGTGATTTTCCCATGTAGAAGCGGTACCGATAAAGAGCGTGAAAGACGTTCGTAGTCAAAGAAAGAGTCTAAGTCTACAGGGTGGACAGTATTGAAATAATGGGCTGCAAAAACCTGAAATGATGCCAGCCGCTCGCATATTCCAGTCGCACTATCTCGAATAGAAATTCGACACTAATTGTAGGATATAATTCCTATCAACAGGCTTTAGATACCTTATGCGTTTAGTCAGCACCTTATTCATCGTTATTGTTTTTTCGTTCATCGCATCGTGCGATAGAAATAGCGACCCGGCGGCTTCAAAGTCACCCGTGCTATCTGGCATGACTGATTCGTACAGGATCGCGTCGGGAATGGTTTTGCACCAGCCAGCTCCTGGCGTGCTGGCGAATGATCGGGATGCGGGTAAAGGTTTAACTGCCAGCCTGGTTTATGAAACGAGGTTTGGGACAGTTACCCTCAAAGAAGACGGATCTTTTACCTATACGCCAACATATAAATTTACCGGGTACGATTCTTTTAGCTACCAGGCATCCGATGGCGAGAATGTATCCGAAGCTGTATTGGTGTTGATCACCTTCCCTAATGTTGTAGTTATAGTTGTCGACGACCTGGGCCAAGGCGACCTTAGTGCATACAATAGTGGCGCAGCCATCGATACACCTAATCTTGCAGCCCTGGCGGATGCCGGAATTACTTTCAGCCAGGCGCATTCCACGGCGGCTACCTGTTCACCATCAAGATATTCGCTCCTGACGGGCAATCATCCTTATCGGGGACGCCTCTCCAGCGGGGTATGGAATACGTACGAGCCTTCCACAATGATAATTCCCGGCCAGGCAACCCTGGGGAATATCTTTGACGAGGCTGGTTATAAAACCGGGTTCGTCGGTAAATTACACAATGGCGCCGCTTTCTGGAACAGGACAGGAAGTGACTACGCGAATTACCACGGCGAGATTGATTTCACCCGCAGATTCGACAGGGGGCCAACACAGTTTGGATTTGACTATTCCTTCCTTTTACCCGGCGGCGTTAGCAGTCGATTATATGCTTATTTTGAGAATGACCAGCTTGTAAGATTTGACTCGAGCAGTGGCAATTACGAAACATTCATCAATAACGATGATGCGCATCAGAGTTTTGTTCACATAAGCAAGGGCTGGAGAGAAAACCATAATGGCGGACTTATCGGCGCTTCAGGCTGGGCTATTGATAATTATGATAGCCGGAAAGCCGGCAGCATTCTGACGCGAAAAGCACTCAATTTTTTAGATCAGGCAATTAGCGAAAATGAATCATCGTCTATACCTAAACCATTCTTTCTGTTTTTTGCGCCGCCACAGCTACATGTCCCGTATTCGCCTCCTGAGTTTTTTAATGTGACGGATACCAATGATATGGAACCGGCGACAGAAGGTGACCCGGTTGCAGGTGCCAGCAATTTTTTGCCACGCTTCGATATGATCCGGGAAGTTGATTTAATAGTCGGCACAATTATCGATTTTCTCGAAGAGCGAGGTCAGCTCGAAAGCACCCTGATTGTTTTCAGCAGCGATAACGGCCCGCTCAGGCTGCCGAGCTTTGAAAGCTTCAGCCCGCAGGGGGCTGATGGCGGTGTTCCGCTCCGGGGATACAAAGGCCTTATATACGAGGGCGGCCACAGGGTTCCGTTACTCGCGCGCTGGGGCAATGTTGCTACAGGCCAATCGGTAATAGCCCCAGGTACGCGTAGTTCAGAGTTGCTGGGCCTGCACGATTTATCGGCAACCTTTTACTCGATGCTGGGCCAACAACGACCTGTTAACCAGGCTAATGACAGCAAAAGTTTTCTGTCGGTATTACTTGGCAACCAATCTGAAACGACTCCCCTTCGCGAGCACATAATAATACAGGGCAGCCCTACATCTGCGAATGGCGCCAACATAAACCTGGTCGATAGGGCGTTCTATAAGCATGATTCGGAAGGTGACCTTTGGAAACTATCGGTAGTTTCAAGTAACGCCGATCCTTTGTCCGAACTTCACTGGAAGGAGCTCTATAACCTGAGCACTGACCCGGGAGAAACAAAAGATTTGATTAATAATCCGGATAACCAGGAGTTACTGGAAGCAATGAAGGCCGAATACCTGGAACTGATAGTTAAGCCGCAAACGGTAACCAGTTTCAGGTAACAAAAAAACTTTGGCCAAAGCGGCTAGAAACTAACCCACACTGGCGCATGGTCCGACGGCCGTTCGAGCATTCGAGGCTCTTTATCTATCTTGCTGGCATCGCAGGTCTTTGCGATCGCATTGCTCACCAGCAACAGGTCTATGCGTAAGCCACGGTTGCGGCGAAAACCGGCAGTGCGGTAATCCCACCAGCTGAATGTAGCTTCGGGCTGATCGAACAGCCGGAAACTGTCCTGTAAACCAAGCGCCAGTAAAGCCTGTAGAGCTTCGCGCTCACCATCACTGCAGAGGATCTTGCCGGCCCACTCCTCGGGGTCATGCACATCGCTGTCATCGGGTGCGATGTTGAAATCCCCCATGACTACCAGTCTTTCATGCTCAGCTAGTTCATCTTTCAGCCATGCCCTTAATACTTTAAGCCAACCAAGCTTATATTCATATTTCTCAGAGCCCACGCTCTGGCCGTTAGGTACGTACAGGTTAATCACGCGGCTGCCGTTAAAAGTGCCTGCGATCACTCGTCTTTGTTCATCTTCCAAGTCAGGAATACCCCGGTGTACGTCCTGCGCCTCAACTTTTGAAAGCAGCGCCACGCCGTTATAAGTTTTCTGACCATCGACAGCACAGTAATAGCCAACTTCCCTAAATGCATCGACCGGGAAGTTATTGGTCTGCATTTTTATTTCCTGTAACCCAAGTACGTCCGGTTGTTCACCATCAAGCCACTCCAGCACCTGTTCCAGTCGGACGCGAATAGAGTTTACGTTCCAGCTTGCAACTCTCATGGTCGGGCGCTTTTGCTGTTGACAATCCCTGCTTGCTCAAGCAGCGGTTCGATTTGCGGTGCTCGTCCACGGAAAGCCTGAAAGGCCGTACCAATATCGGCCGTACCGCCGACTTCGAGGATCGTCTCGCGGAAACGATTGGCGACACCGCGATCAAAAAGACCCACTTCCCGGAATGCCGCAAAGGCATCGGCAGCAAGCACCTCGGCCCACTTGTAACTGTAGTAACCGGCGGCATAACCACCACCAAACACATGCGCAAAGCTGTTCTCGAAGCGGCTGAACTCAGGTGTCTCGATTACGGACCAGCTTTTGCGCACCTCGGCCAGCGTTTCACGAATATGAGCACCCCGCTCGGGATCGTATTCCGAATGAATGCGCCAGTCGAACAAGGAAAACTCAATTTGCCGAACCATCTGTATACCGGAATGAAACACCCTGGATGCCTGCAGCTTTAGAAGCAGATCGTCTGGCAACGGTTCGCCAGTTTCAAAATGCGACGACATATTGCGCACGACATCAGGATCCCAGGCAAAGTTTTCCATGAACTGGCTGGGTAACTCCACTGCATCCCACGGCACGCCGTTAATGCCCGAAACACTCGGGTAATCGACGCGGGTCAGCAGGTGATGTAGCGTATGCCCGAACTCGTGGAACAATGTGACGATTTCTTCATGTGTTAGCAGCGCAGGCTTATCTTCAGCAGGGCAGGTAAAGTTGCAAACAAGATGCGCGACCGGAAGCTGCACGCCGGAGTTCGAACGTTTGCGCAGCACGCATTCATCCATCCACGCACCCGAACGTTTATTGCGCCGAGCGTAAAGATCAATAAAAAAGCTGCCGACAGGTTCATTCTGGTCATTGATCAAAGAGTAGTATCGGACCTCCGGTTGCCAGCGATCGACGTCCTGTTCTTCGCGCGCAGTCAAACCATAAAGCTGCTGCATAACCTGGAACAGGCCATCCATAATCCGTTCGAGCGAAAAATACGGCCGCAGCTCTTCATCCGAAATCGAGAAATTTTTCAGACGCAGTTTCTCCGAGTAGTAAGCAACGTCCCAGGCCTGTAGTTCCCTGCCTGTCCAGGCCTGTAACTCATTGAATTCGTTGATGGCAACTGGTTTTGCAATCTTTGCGAGCTGCCCCAGGAACTTGGTAACTTCAGCCACCGATCCGGCCATGCGGCTCGCCAGTGCGTAGTTGGCATAGTTATCGAAGCCGACCAGTTTGGCGGCCTTATGCCGCAGGCCCATGATCTCTTCCATGAGCCCGGTGTTGTCGAACTCATTCGAACCCGAACGCTGGTCAGAAGCGCGCGTTACCCAGGCGGTATAAAAGTCCTTGCGTAGACTTGCATCGTCGGCGTGGGTGATAACGCCAATATAGGTCGGTTGATCGAGCAGCAATAACCAGCCCTCCATGTCCTGATCTGCAGCTGCAGTTTGGGCAGCATCCAGCACCGCGGCCGGAATACCGCAAAGTTTCTTCTCGTCCGTTTCGTGGCGCGACCAGGCAGCCATCGAGTCAAGCAGGTTCTGTTCGAACTTTGCCTGCACCTGCGAAAGTGCCTCCATGATTTTACCAAACTGCTTTTTTTGTTCGTCGGGTAAATCCACACCAGCAAGCCGGAAATCACGTAACGCGTGTTCGAGTAATTTACCCTCGGGAGTGTTGTTTGCACCGTCCAGTTTGTCGTTCACCGTCTTGTACAATCGGAACAGCCTTTTATCCTGCGCCATTTCGGTCGCGTAGCGCGCGAGTTTTGGGAGGCAACGGTTGTAAACCTCGCGCAGCTCATCCGAGGTCTTGACCATTTGCAGGTGGCTGACGGGTGCCCACGTGCGGTGCAGCCGGTCCTGCATTTCTTCCAGCGGCGCGATTGCGGTCACGAAATCAGGTTCGACCTCGCTTGCGAGGAGCTGCTCTAACTCCTCGCGGTTGCGCCGCAAGGTTTCGTCCAGGGCCGGCTCGACGTGGTCGGGTTGTATCTGGCTGAAGCTGGGCAGGCCGCCTTCAGCAAGCAATGGATTTGTCATTAAAGTGATAGCAGACTTGTTTTTCAGCGCGCCATCCTAACACATGGAACAGGCGTCAAATCCTTTGTGGGCGTCGGCTGCGGGCTGACGTACTATGCACATCTCAGAACAGCAGGTAAAAAAATGGCGGAAAATTATGATCTGATTGCCATCGGCGGCGGCAGCGCGGGGGTGGCTGCGGCCAGGCGGGCAGCCGAATACGGCGCCAAGGCGCTGGTGATCGAACGCGGCGCAATGGGCGGCACATGCGTGAATGTCGGCTGTGTTCCGAAAAAAGTTATGTGGCATGCGGCGGAACTCGCGCAGGCATTCAGGGAGGCAACCGACTATGGTTTCGATGTAACCCAGCCCGGGCATGACTGGGCACAGCTCGTCGAGCGCCGGGGGAACTATATCCGGCGGCTGAACGGTATCTACGAGCATAACCTTGACAAAGAGTCCGTCGACTGGGTACGTGGTACAGCGCGTCTTGTCGATGCGCACACCGTAGACGTTAACGGTACCGAGTACAAAGCGCCTCATGTCATTGTGGCGACCGGCGGCGAACCCATCGTGCCGGATTTGCCGGGCGCGGAACATGGTATTAGCTCGGATGGTTTTTTCGAAAGCATCGAACGACCGCAGCGTGTGGCCGTGGTTGGCAGCGGTTATATCGCGGTTGAACTCGGAGGAGTGCTCGGTGGCCTCGGTTCGGATGTCCAGCTTTTCGCCCGTTACGACAGCATCCTCCGCACGCTGGACGATATGCTGCAGTCAGCTGCTATCAGCGGTCTCGAACAACACGGCATCAAGGTAAAACTGAACTCGATCCCGGCGTCCGTATCGCGCGATGGCGACGAGCTCATGCTGGAAACCGAAAACGGCAAGCAACATGGTCCGTTCGATGCGCTCATCTGGGCCATCGGCCGTCGGCCACTGACTGCAGAACTTGGCGTTGCCGACGCGGGCATCGAAACCAATGAGCGTGGCTATGTCATCGTCGACAAACTCCAGGAAACAAATGTCGAGGGCGTGTACGCCATCGGTGACGTTACCGGACAACTTGAACTAACGCCCGTCGCGATAGACGCCGGACGCAGGCTCAGTGATCGGTTGTTTGGCGGCATGGAAGGCCGCTACCTCGATTACAAGAATATTCCAACAGTAATATTCAGCCATCCACCAATCGGGACGGTGGGGTTAACCGAGGCGCAGGCTCGTGAACAGTACGATGATGCCGTCAGGATCTATACCTCAGATTTTGTCCCGCTGTACTACGGTGTGCTGGACGAAAAAGTTCGCGCCAACATGAAACTGGTATGTGTCGGCGATGATGAGAAAGTTGTTGGTTGCCACTTGGCCGGACAAGGTTCGGATGAAATTCTGCAGGGCTTTGCCGTGGCCATAAAAATGGGCGCATGCAAACAGGACCTGGACGACACAGTGTCAATCCATCCGACTTCTGCTGAAGAACTCGTGACGATGCGCTGAGCTATTTGCCGAGACTGCTTAATCAGGGCAAACGATTGCGCACATAAAGGGTGTCCGGCCGCACGCCGCGCCAGATAGCGAAAGACTCCGCGGCCTGCTCTATCAGCATGCCCCAGCCCTGGAAGCACTGTTTGCATCCATTTCGCTTGGCCCATTCGATAAACGGTGTCTCGTGCATCGAATACGAAAGGTCGTAGCACACGGTGTCCGGCGCAATCAGCGAGTTGGGGAATGGTGGTACTTCGCCTTCGAGCCCTGCCGAAGTCGCATTAATGATCACATGAAAGTTGCGGTCTTCGAGCTGGTCGAAGCTGCGTGCATTCAGATTGCCCAAGTCGGCGAATGCGGTAGCGAGGTTGCGGGCTTTCTCGGCCGTGCGGTTTGCGATCATGAGTTCGGCCGGTTTCTGTTCCATTAACGGCGGAATGATACCCCGAGTTGCACCACCCGCACCGAGTATCAGTATGCTTGCGTCGATCAGTTCGACGTGCAGGTTGTCGCGTAGATCGGCGATGAGCCCGACCCCGTCGGTATTGTCACCTTCCAGTTTGCCGTCGTCGGTAGGGCTGATGGTGTTGATCGCACCGGCAAGTTGCGCGCGCTCAGTAAGCGTATCCATCAGTTTGAGTGCATTCTGCTTGTGCGGCACCGTGACATTCAGTCCACGTCCGCCCTTTGACACAAATTCATTAATAGTGTCGCCGAGTTTATCGGGCGGCACATCCATGGCGTCATAGCGCAAGTGTTCCCCGGTCTGTTCGGCGAACAACTGGTGAATGATCGGTGATTTGCTATGCGCGATCGGATGCCCGATTACTGCGTAGCGGTCTGGCTCGGCCATGGTTAAGCTTCCTGTGTGTGCGGGAATTTAACTTAATTCTGCGCGCCTTCCAAACTTTTAGGTATGGGCAGCACTGAAACAGCCGGTTTACACTCCCTGTGGCGGGCCGTCTGGCCAGGATGCGGTAAATACAATGACAAGCAGGATGACCAGGAAGCGGTGCCCCTGGAGCGAGGGTGTAAGCGATAGCTACCTGGACTATCACGACAGCGAGTGGGGTGTGCCGGTATGGGACGACCAGCGGCAGTTCGAGTTCCTGATCCTGGAGGGTGCGCAGGCCGGCCTGAGCTGGTCGACCGTGCTGCATAAACGTGAGGGTTACCGCAAGGCCTTCGCCGGTTTCGATGTGCGGAAGGTCAGCTGTTTTACGCCCAAAAAACTTGAGAAGCTCGCCCAGAACAGCGCCATTATCCGCAATCGTCTGAAAATAGCAGCGACAGTTGGTAATGCGCATGCATTCCTCGAAGTGCAGGCCGAGTTCGGCAGTTTCTGTACCTATATCTGGGGTTTCGTCGACGGTGAGCCGGTGCAGAATCGCTGGCGTACACAGAAACAGGTTCCGCCCACGTCGCCGATTTCGGACGCCTTAAGCAAAGACCTGAAAAAACGCGGCTTCAAGTTTGTCGGCAGCACGATCATTTATGCGCACATGCAGGCGACGGGGATGGTTAATGACCATATCACCGGTTGTTACCGCTACAGGGAATGCCGGGAGCTCGCGGCGGGTTAACGGAAATCAGGGCCCCGGGGACGGGAAGGCATTATTGTCGATCTCGATCACCGTAACGTCCAGGCTCCTGTCCGGCGCATCGTTGTGACTGATACCACCTAACCACAGGCCGTCGGCCAGGCCTGCCCAGTCGACGTCAATCATTGCGCTGGTTCCGGCCACGGCGCTGGCGGGTACGTTGCTCAGGGCCAGGTTACCGGCGTCGCTGCCGCTGTCCAGCGCCCAGACGTATACGTTGAAGTTCGCACCGTCAGTCCCTTCGGTATTGAATCCGTGCACATCAATAAAGTAGTCGCCTGACTCCGGATGGAACACGGTGATCAGCTCATCGGACGATTCGTCGTGCTGGCTCTTCCAGTCGTCCTCGGCTATGACATCTTCGCAAACGTCGTCATCATCAACGTCTATGCAGCGCCACAGGTAGATGTCGAGATCATCGTCGCCGTCGGTCAGTTCGTCGAACATCGCGATACGTAAGATCGTGTTGACGTTTGCCGGATCATCCGGTGCGACTTCCACTATGAACCGGGTCACCCAATCGGGCGTAGAGTCCCTAAACTCGTAGCTGTCGAAGGGATCGTTGGTGACCGAGGCAGTGGTTGTGTCTGTACAGATGCTGTCGTCCGGCGTGTTATCGGGCAGCACGCAGGGGAGTTCCAGGCCGATGGGTATCGCGCCGTACATGCCTGAATAGCCAAAGCGTACATCCACCCCCGCGGTACCGGTCGCGCCGGTCGCAAGGATTTCATTGGTGGCCGCCATCTCGACCGGCAAAACGGCGAATGGACTGTAGACCGTTGACGTTTCACTGCCCCAGGCCAGGCTGCCGAGCAACCAGTCGAACAGGACCGTACCGTCGCTGTCGAAACGCACCGTGTACTCCGCTACTTCATCAGTGCCCAGTGAAAGATTATCGGGCGTTACGACGACATCCACACCGTCGGGCGCCTCTATTTCCATCGTAAAATCTGCCGGCTCACCCGGGTTACGCACCCTGCGCGTGACCGTCTCAGTGGCCGCCAGTTCGGTGATTGCTATGGACGGCAGGTTCAGGTCGTGCGCGTCGAGGTCCAGTCCGCCGTCAACCAGCGCCTGGCACTGGTCCGCGGTAATGCGCTCCAGCCCGACCGTGCACAGGTAGGAATCGTATTCATCGGTTGTGATATCGAACAGCAGGCCGGGAGCGACTGCACTGTTCGGCACGATGTGCCCGGCGCCCATGTCAAAGGAATCGGCGGGCGTGACCTGGTCTTCTTTAAGTATGTCCTGGCGCGCCGAGGTCATGAGCGCGGACTTGATTTCTGCCGGCGTCCAGTCGGGATTTGATTCCTTCAGAAGCGCTGCGATTCCGGCAACATGCGGTACTGATTGCGAAGTGCCCGTCAGGTACTGAAACTTCTCCCCCGGAAATCCGAATGCCGCATCGGGCGACTGCCCGCCCAGTATTTCTACCCCCGGGGCAATGACATCGGGTTTAAGAAAATCAGGGTCGCCGAAGCTTGGCCCGCGTCCGGAAAAGCCGGCCATTACATCCCCGACTTCGGCAAATGTAATAAAGATGGCCTTGTCCAGCGTTATCTCGACAGTTTCATCGGATTGAATCCGGTCGCGCAGTAACAGGCCGTCGGCCTGGCCGATCATCACGGCCGGGATGATCGCACCAATAGGGTTGCCGGACATCAGCACCACACCCGCATCATTATTGAACACCACCATCGCAACGGCACCGGCGTCCTCGACGTTGCCCAGCTTAACGTCAAAGTTACACCCGCCCCGTTGCACCAAAGCGATAAAGCCGTTGATCTCGTCGCCGTTCGTTAATGCGCTGCAGGCATCAAACACGGTGCCAACTTCGCCCTGCGTAATCGTCTCGCCATCGTTAGCCAGTACCAGGATGCCGGTTATCGGGCCGCGGTCTTCCAGTTTGGGCGTAAATGTAGCCTCCTTACTTTCGTAGTTACCTGCGATCGCCTCGGGTTTATTTACACGGATGCCCTCGGCAACCCGGTTGCCTGTACGGCTGGATGCACCCACGCTGATAACCCAGGGCGTCGTTGCAGGCGAATCTATAGAACCGGGATTCGGCCCGTCGTTACCGGCCGGGGTAACGGCGAGGATCCCGGCATCGGCAGCGGCAAGAAGCGCGAGGTCATCGGGATCCGTCAGGCTGTTATCTATACTGCCTATCGAGTAGCTGATGACGTCGACACCGTCCTCGACGGCATCCTCAATCGCTTTCTGTGAGTCCGCGATGCTGCAGGAAGCACGGGCACCGCCCGGCGGCAGCCAGCAGGCTTTGTATACGGCGACTCTCGCCCGGGGCGCCATGCCACTGATCCGCCCGACCTTGCGTCCGAACACATCGGCATCCACGGGATTGCCCGCCGCAATCGAAGCTACGTGCGTGCCGTGCCCGTCAGCATCCGCTGGCGAGTCGTATTCCTGAGGGTCAACACCGCCGAGCATGTCTGCTCCTTCGCGGTAGAAACGCGCGCCGATTAACTTGTTGTCACAATCGTCGGTGTCAAAGTTTTCACCTGTCTGGCAGATGCCGTTCCACTCCGCCGGAGGTGGGTCATAAACTATCGGTAATGGCCGGCGGTACTTGCGGCACAAAATAAGGCCGAGTATCGAATCGCCGAAACTACCCCTGCACAGCCTTGGCGTGCGCCGGTCTATCTGTTCGCGTTCCAAAAAACTCGGGTGCCCGGGCGCTATACCGCTGTCGATCACGCCGATGATTACGTCTTCGCCATTCAATCCCAGGTCGCTGCGGAGCCCGCCATCAGAATTGAAGAGCCCGAGAAAAGCCGGGCTGTGGCTCGTCGCAACTTTGCGGCGCCGGTCTTCCCAGACATTGCTGACGCCTTTACGCAGGCGTAGTTTGTCTGCTTGTTGCGGAGTCAGTTTTACTGCCACACCGTTGAAGGTATAGCGATAGCTGTATATCTGTTTGTGTTCGGCCCCGACCGTGCGCAGGATTTCGGCCTGGCGGGATTTCAGTTGACTTACATAGCGTTTGACCCGCGGTGCAGTCGGATCAAAGCGTTTTCTAAGTCGCTTCCCCAGGCCGCTGGCCTGCACACCGGAATGCAATCTGCTTTCGTGCAGGGCAAGTGCGGGCGGATCGTCCATTTGTACGATGTACAGTCGCTTATCGTCGGCCGGTTCATTTTGTGAGCTACGCTGAACCCGGACATCGGATACTTCACGAACACCGGCCTGACCGACCATTACGGTCAGGCTCAGGAATCCCGCCAGTGCGATATTGCGTGTTAAGTAACGGTCCATGTTGTTGGGCCCGCCGAATTTGTGCTCGGTTTTGCGAAGCGATAAACCACCCGGTAATTCTATTTATTAGCAGCGGGTTGGCAGCGATTATTCACGCGATTCCCGCGCTATTTTACAGCTTTCAGCGTGATATCGTGCCCGCTGCGGCCCTGATGACCCGATTGTCTTGTGCCATGCGGATCTCAGAAGGTCCGGGCGCATCGCTCAGCGGACCCGCAACCACAGTGTCCAGTTCACTCCCGAGCCAGCGGCGAGCCTGCAGCGCTGTCCTCGCCGGGGGTCTTCCACTTCGGTTCGCACTGGTTGAGACGAGCGGGCTACCAGCCTCCCGGCACAAAGCGGCCGCAATGGGATGCCGGGTTACCCGCACCGCCAGCGTGTTGCGTCCACCTGTCAACCAGCCTGGCGTATGCTCGTGGGCAGTTACCAGCCAGGTCATCGGGTGATCGGTATTGCTGTTGAGGCGTTTTAGTTCGGTTTTAGTGGGCGCGATCCAGTCCAGCAGTTGGTCGCTGTCCGGCGCGATGAGTATCAGGCCGGCACTTTGGCTGCGCCCCTTCAGGTTAAGTATGTGCTGTACCGATTCGTGGTAATCCGGCAGGCATCCCAGGCCGTAGACACCCTCGGTCGGATAAGCGATGACACCGCCTTTCAGTAATACGTGAGCGGCACGGCGTAGTAACGTTGACTGCATGACGGGCCTGGCTCAGGTGTTGGCAGCTTTGCCTGGTGTATCGGAGTCGGACTTGGCGTCGGATTCGACGCCGGCAACCGGTTCAGCTTCTGCTGCAGCGGCTTTTTTTGTCTTTTTCTTAGACTTCTTTTTCTTCTTCTTTTTGGTTTTTTTCTTTACTTTCTTTTTTGCAGCTACTTTTTTCTTGCCACGTTTACCGCGCGCCGGGGCTTTCTCGAGTAGCTCTTTGCATTCCTCGAGCGTCAGCGAATTTGGTTCACGGTCTTTTGGTACGCGGGCATTTTTTTCTTTGTTGGTTACGTAAGGACCATAACGGCCATTGAGCACTTGGATGCCATCATCGGGAAAATCGAGGATTAACTTGTTGGCATCGTCAATTTTTTTCTGCTTGATGAACTCGAGTGCGGATTCGAGCGTAATCGTGTAGGGGTCTTCACCGCGTATCGAGACAAACTTGTTGTCGTAACGCACATAAGGGCCGAAGCGTCCGATGCTCGCCGAGACCTTCTCACCATCGGAGGTTTCGCCCAGTTTGCGGGGCAGCTTGAAGAGCTCCATCGCTTCTTCGAAGGTGATCTCGGCAATCTTTTGGCCCGGTTTCAGGCCGGCAAATTTCGGCTTGTCTTCATCATCCTTGGTGCCGATCTGTACGAATGGGCCATAACGTCCCATGCGCACGCTGACCGGTTTACCGGATTTGGGGTCGGTGCCGAGTTGCCGTGCCTGAGCTGCTTCTTCACGGCTGACGCTTTCTTCCTTGTCTTCGCACAGGGTATGGAACGGCCCCCAGAAATCCTCGAGTACCGGCACCCACTCGCGCTCACCGCGTGAAACTTCGTCAAGTACGTCTTCCAGTTGCGCAGTGAAGTCGTAATCGACGTATTGCGTAAAATGGTTGGTCAGGAAATTGCTGACAATACGACCGATATCAGTCGGCAAAAAACGTTTGCCATCCATCTCCACGTATTCGCGATTTTTCAGTGTGGAAATAATGCTTGCATAGGTCGAAGGCCGGCCAATGCCGTACTCCTCGAGTGTCTTGACCAGGCTGGCCTCGGTAAACCTGGGCGGCGGGTCGGTAAAGTGCTGATCAGCACGAAATTCGGTCAGCTTCAGTACCTCGCCTTCTTCGACCGGCGGCAGGGTCCGGTCGGCTTCGTCATCTTTAACGTCGTCGCTACCTTCCTGGTAAACTGCGATGAACCCCGGCTCGACCAGTGTCGAACCGTTGGCACGCAGCCGCGCCTCTTCCTGCTTCGTTTCGGGCATGAGGTCAATAGCAACAGTATTAAATATCGCCGGTACCATCTGGCTTGCAACTGCACGCTTCCAGATAAGTGAATACAGTTTGAACTGATCGGGTTCCAGCCGGTCCTTAAGGCTTTCAGGGGTGCGCAGTGCACTGGTCGGCCGCACGCCTTCGTGTGCTTCCTGGGCATTCTTGGACTTGGTTTTGTACTCCCGCGGTTCGGCGGGGATGTTTTCCGCGCCGTAACGATCTGCGATCAGGCTACGTATTTCTTCAACTGCCTCTGCAGCGAGCGACACCGAGTCTGTACGCATGTAGGTAATCAGGCCCACCGTGCCTTCATCGGTTTCGATGCCTTCATAGAGGCTCTGTGCGGTCCGCATCGTGCGCTGGGTGTTAAAGCCCAGCTTGCGCGAAGCCTCCTGCTGCAATGTTGATGTTGTAAAGGGTGCAGCAGGATTCCTTTTGCGCTGTTTGCGGTCGATCTTTTGCACGAGCACCTTGCCGTCAGCCGCAGCGAGTACCGCATCACGGGCGGCTTCCGCGCTGGCCTGATCCTCGAAAGTGAACTGTTCCACTTTTTCGCCACGGTACTCAGCAAGCCGGCCGTTGAAGATGCCTTCTTCGGCCTTGATATCACCTTCCAGCGTCCAGTATTCACGCGGCTTGAATGCCTCTACTTCTTCCTCGCGTTCGACAATCATCCGCAAAGCAGGACTTTGCACCCTTCCTGCCGACAAGCCCGGCTTGATTTTTTTCCACAATAACGGCGACAGGTTAAAACCAACCAGGTAGTCAAGCGCCCGTCGTGCCTGTTGGGCAGATATCAGGTCGTTCGACAATTTACGCGGTTCATCCATGGCCGCCTGGATTGCGCGCTTGGTAATTTCATAGAAAACAACGCGGCGCACTTCTTTGTCCTTGAGCGCCCCCCGTTCCTTTAGGAGTTCATAAAGATGCCAGGAAATAGCTTCGCCTTCGCGATCAGGGTCAGTTGCCAGGTAGAGGGTATCGGCTTTCTTCAGTGCGTTGGATATCGCCTTGACATGCTTCTCGTTGCGTTCGATCACGTCGTAACGCATCGTGTAACCGTTCTCCGTGTCGACCGCGCCTTCCTTGGGGATAAGGTCGCGGACATGGCCATAGGAAGCCAGCACCTTGTAGCCGCCACCGAGATATTTTTCGATAGTTTTGGCCTTGGCGGGCGATTCTACGACTACGACACTGCTACTCATGTTTCAGGATTGTGGCGGTAAAATTTCCGTAGCTATATAAGACAAACCGCGGGCATGGCCGCGGCTTAAGTGATTCCTATACTTATATATAGTTAGTCAGTGCACGGCACCTACATCTTCAAACACCAGGTCTTCCATACGCGCGAACGCATCTTCCTGACCCGGCTGGCTGAACAGAACCATCAGGACGACCCACTTAACCTGCTCCACATCAATATCGACTGAATCGAGCGCCATAAGGCGGTCCAGTACGAGCTCGCGCTGCATCGGTGAGAGTATGCCGATCTGCTCCAGGTACACCACGTAACCACGGCACTCGGTATCAAGACGCGCCAGTTCACGGGTGCTGAACATCCGGACAGAACGTTTCTCAGGATTGTTGGCAAAGGGCTCGGCTTCGGTAGTCGCAAGTTCCTCGAGCCAGTCTAGCGCGCGATCGACCTCGGGCTCACCAAATCCGGCCTGCAGCAACTCCTCCCTCAGAACCATCTGGTCCGGGGCATGTTCGTATTCCTGATCCGAGAAGTTCTCGAACAGGTACATAAGCACGTCGAGTACTGATTCATTCATAAGGTCTAATCCACCTTAACACGTTGCTGGAAGCGTCCTCCGGGCAAGGAATCTACCCGACCCTCCAGTTCTAGGATCAGGAGCATGGAGGAAAGCTCTTCTGCCGTCAATCCGCTGCGCTCGGCGAGCTGGCCCACGCTGACCGGGTCATGACTCATGCTATGCAGCAGTTTTGCATAGTCTGGATCTTTATGTGCACTGCATTGTTGTCGGTCTGCAGGAGATTTCGGCAAGCTCTGCATTGATCCGGCCAGCGACCCCAGCTCATCTGCGATATCCGCGGCAGTCTCGACCAGTTTTGCGCCTTGCCGGATCAGCCGGTGACATCCTTTGCTGAGCGGACTGTGTATAGAGCCGGGTACTGCAAATACTTCGCGACCATAATCACCCGAGTATCGAGCCGTTATAAGTGCACCACTGCGCGTTCCCGCTTCGACAACCAGTGTACCCAGGCTCAGACCACTCATAAGCCGGTTACGCCGCGGGAAGTGATCGCGCCGGGCCGGCGTTCCCGGCGGAAACTCGGATACAAGCGCGCCCTCTCGGCTGATTTGTCCTGCAAGCTCACGGTTTTGTGGCGGATACACCGTGTCAGGTCCGGTGCCCAGTACGGCCACGGTCTTGCCAGTAGTTTCAATTGCGCCGCGATGTGCAGCCGCATCGATCCCGGTTGCCAGACCGCTGGTAATCGTCAGCCCGCTTTGGGCAAGGTGTGCAGCGAATTCGCGCGCTGTTTCGCAACCGCCGGGAGTTGCATTGCGACTCCCGACTATAGCGAGTTGCGGCATGCTCAGAATATCCGGGTCGCCTGCGATAAACAGGCACACAGGCGCCTGGCCTGTTTCCAGCAGCAGACCGGGATAACGATCGTCGCAGCAGTGGAGGAGGTGGTGGTTGTCGCCTTCGACCCAATCCTGTGAACTCAGCAGTGTTTCTTTGTCAGGGTTGGCGATAGACGCGCGAACGGTTTTGTCGAGTCCGGCTGTCTTGAGGTCGGCAGCCGATGCACCCAGTATTGCGTCGGCGGTACCGAACTTATCGAGAAGCCGGTATGTACCGGCAGCACCCAGGCCGGGTGTTATGCAAAGAGTAAGCCAGGATTCAACTGACATTCAGGTTCCCGCGCCCCGCCAAATGGCAGCACGCTATCCGGCAGAGAAAGGGAAAAGCGCGCCAAAAACTCAGCGCGCCGGCCGACAGGTCTAGGGGTTACGCACCTTGTCGTAAACACGCATCTCGGATACGGCTTCCATTACCAGTGCATAGGCAATGTCTTCGTACGCCTTAACGATCATTACATTACCAGCGAAAGTATCCGGCAAGTTGACTTTCTTGCGGCTATTCAGGTTTCCGACGGTATCCCGAATGGTTTCCCCGGCCTGCCAGACAGACAGGACACTGCCCGCTTCCAGCCCGTCCCGGCTGCCCTTGTTAAGGATGACCATATGGAACTGACCGATTCGCGAGACACCGTCGACGACGGAGATGATCCGTCCCTCGACGTCTTCACCCGGGGCGTGAGGGAAGAAGTTCATCGGCAGCCTGAGATCGACCGGCCGGATGAGATCACCTTTATAGGCTTCCCGATCTGACTTGGTGAGGAATAAGGTATCGGCTTCGCCCTCCGCGCCCTTGGCGCGCAGTTCGGCATTGCCTATAAACAGGACTTCATAACCCAGCACTTTGCCGGTGTCCGGATCCTTCAGTTCATCGTCTATTCTGAGTACTGTGTACTCAGTGTTGTTCCCGGCATTTTTGTCCAGACCGCTGACATAAACTTCGTTGCCGGCGCCTGCAATCATGTGATCCCGCAATGCAACGATATACGAAAGCGTTTCAGCATCCTCCTTGCTCATAATCATGCCGCCACTCAGGAATGGCTGGATGACAGAAAAGGGTATCGTGCTGATCGCTTCATCCAGGTCCTGTGAACGTACCGACGGCGACAGCCTGTCGGTTCCGCTGCCGCGGGTAAGCTTCACGCGCGGCTGGCCGTCGATGTAAACGAGCGTCAAAAGGTCGCCGGGATATATAAGATGCGGATTTTCAACCTGGGGATTGACGTACCAGATCTCCGGCCAGTACCAGGGGTCCTGCAGGAACATGCCTGAAATGTCCCAGAGGGTGTCGCCGCGTTTCACGACATACTTGTCCGGGTGAGCTGGGTTGAGTTCGACGCCGTCTGACTGGGCAGCAACAAAACCCGCAGCCATAACCAGTAAGGCTGCAATCAATAAACTACGCAGGGCATTCGATCGTCCTGCAGCGGTGAGCCAGGTTTTCAACAGCGCTCCATCCCAAGTAATCAGCATGCCGGCCGGTAAGCCGACGCTGCTATAATTCTGCACAACAGTCCGGCTGGATAATGTGAACCGGTTCCGGCCATGTGCATTCGCCCTGAACACGGTCCAGGGGGCTGATATAACATAATAATGGTAGTTTTTGACAGGCTTGTATAGCTGCCGAAGCGGGAAAGGCAATGGCATTACTGGAGATACTGGAGTACCCGGATAAGCGCCTGCGTACGGTCGCGGCGCCTGTGACCGACATCACGGACGATCTGCAGCGGCTGATCGATGACATGTTTGAGACTATGTATGCAGCACCGGGTATTGGCCTGGCCGCCACCCAGGTCGATTTTCATCAGCGCCTTCTGGTGATGGACGTATCCGAGGAGCGGGATCAGCCCCTGGTCTTTATCAACCCGGAAATCCTGGAAGCTGAGGGTGCCGTGTCCGGTGACGAAGGCTGTCTGTCGGTACCGGAAGTTTATGAAGAGGTGGAGCGCGCAGAGCGCATCCGTGTCAGGGCGCTCGACCGCGACGGTGACGAGTTTGAACTTGAGACCGAGGGGCTATTGGCGGTTTGCATTCAGCATGAAATGGACCATCTGGAAGGTAAACTGTTCGTCGACTATTTGTCTGAACTGAAGCGACAGAGGCTTAAAAAGAAAGCATCCAAAGTCCGTAAACGCGATGCCGGCGAGCCGCCGGTTGCCCGCCGAACGCCTGCAATCTGAGTCGCCGCTAAGTAGTAGTTATAGCGCCGTGCAAATCCAATGACCAATAAAGCGCGGATCATTTTTGCCGGTTCGCCGGATTTTGCAGCGCCTGCCCTCAAGGCATTGCTGCAATCCCCGCATGAAGTAGTTGCAGTGCTGACTCAGCCCGACAGGCCGGCCGGCCGGGGACGAGAGTTGCGCGCAAGCCCGGTAAAACTTGCGGCCGGGAATGCCGCGATCCCGGTACTGCAACCCGAGTCACTTGGGGAAGCCGGGATACAAAATGCACTCCGTGGTCTGGATGCCGATCTCATGGTCGTTGTCGCCTATGGTTTGTTGCTACCGTCCGAAGTGCTCGCGTTGCCCAGGGTTGCGTGCGTGAATCTGCACGCGTCCAGGTTACCGCGCTGGCGTGGCGCTTCACCCATCCAGATGGCCGTACTTGCAGGCGATAGTGAAACGGGCGTTTGCCTGATGCAGATGGATGAGGGGCTCGACACCGGGCCCGTCTATGCCGAGAGTCGGGTCACGATCGGTGAAACCGAAACTGCGGGCGAGCTGCATGACCGGCTGGCGATACTGGCTGCGGAGCTGCTCGGGGCCAGTCTTGATGGCATTCTCGACGGGAGCCTCATTGCCCACGTACAGCCGGATGACGGTGTTAGCTATGCGCCGCGTATTAATAAGTCTGATGGCATTATCGACTGGAGCTGGAGCGCGGTGGAAATCGACAGGCGCATCCGGGCTTTTAATCCCTGGCCGGTGGCACAAACCAGCCTGCACGGAAAACTGTTGCGCTGCTGGTCAGCGGAACTGACAGGCGATATTGCCGATGAAATAGCGTCCGGCACGTCTGTGCCCGGCAGCGTGCTGGCCGCTACGCGTGCGGGCATCACGGTCCGGACCGGCGACGGGACTTTGCTGCTGACTCGTGTGCAGGAGTCCGGCCGCAACCAGGTAGCCGCGGGTGAGTTTGGCAGGGCACGCGATATGAACGGTGCCGTACTTGGCAAATAATTGGTTGGCATCAGGTTGTTATGGACGCACAGGGTAGTGTCGCTGCAAGGGTCGTGGCAGCGACCGCCGTCGATGCAGTCCTTAACAAGGGCCGCAATCTGGACGATGCGCTGGCTGGTGCTGGCATAGATAAAACCAATGAAGCTGACCGCGCGATGGTTCGTGCCCTGGTATTTGGCACCCTGCGTACCCAGCTCCGGAATCAACGAGTACTGGATCTGCTGGCCGACCGACCGTTCAGGCGTCGCGACAGCCTTATTGCCGCACTTATTTCGACGGGCCTCTATGCGCTGGCCGATGCACGCCGGCCGGACTACGCGATCGTATCGACGACGGTGGATGCCGCTGCCGGCCTGGGTAAACCCCACATGCGCGGAGTGGTGAATGCAATACTGAGGCGTTACCTGCGTGAACAGGACAGCGTGCTCGCCGAGGCAGACGAGCATATGGACGCACACTGGCTGCACCCTGATTGGCTAATCGAGCGGGTTCGCGCCGACTGGCCGGATGATTGGGAAGCGCTGCTGGATGCCGGCAGCCGGCAAGCACCCATGTGGTTGCGCGTGAATTTGCAGCGGACCGATCGCGATACTTGGATGGAACAGCTTTCGGCGAGTGGGGCCGCAAAGGCGGCCACGCATCCTGAACTGGACGCGGCGCTGGTACTCGATCAGGCGGTTGGTGTCACGCAACTGCCGGGGTTTCTTTCCGGCCAAGTCAGCGTACAGGATGCCGCTTCACAATTTGCAGCACCATTGCTGCATGCGAAACCGGGCATGCGTGTACTCGACGCCTGCGCAGCGCCGGGCGGGAAAGCAACACATATTCTTGAGTGCTGTCCGGATATTGCCGAACTCGTTGCAGTCGATCAGTCGTTGCCGCGACTCGAGCGCATGCAGGAGAATCTTGACCGCCTCGGGCTGAGGGCAACCATTACCCGGGGCGATGCGGCGAATCCGGAAGGCTGGTGGGATGGCGATCCTTTTGACCGGATTTTGCTAGACGCGCCTTGTTCCGCGACCGGTGTTATACGCCGCCATCCTGATATCGCATTTCTGCGCCGGCCCGATGATATACAGGCGCTGGCGACGCAGCAGGAGATGTTGCTGGAGCAACTCTGGCCATTGCTAAAACCGGGCGGCCGTCTTTTGTATTCCACGTGTTCGGTGCTGCGTGAGGAGAATGACGCGGTGGTTACCCGAATGCTGTCCCGCACAGCGGACGCTGAAGTCCTCGACCTGGTGCGGGCGGGCGGCCCAAAGTCCGCACTGCCCGCGGTTTGCGGCCTGCAACTGCTGCCCGGAGTCGGGGATGGCGATACCGACGGGTTTTATTATGCTCTAATGGCGAGAAAGCTAATGGCATAAAAACAACAGTGATGCAGGATGTGGCCCGGAGTGTCTACAGAAACAGCTTGTTGTAAGGAGATCGGAGTGAAAAGGTCGGGTGGCTGGCGCGCAACGTCGGTATTAAGTTTGCTCTTTATGCTCATGCTGCCAGCCGTGTCTGCAGCAGACGGGCAATTCGAAGTAATTAGTGCAAGTTCACGGCTTGAGAACGAATACTGGCTGGTTGATGCGCGGCTGGAACTGATACTCAGTCGTGAGGCAATTGAAGCGCTTGAAAATGGCGTTACGTTGCGTATCCAGATGCAGTACGAGGTTAATCGCCATCACCGGTTCTGGGTTGATCAAACCATTTCCGACAGAAATCAAAATATTGAACTCCAGTACCTGTCGCTAAGCCAGCGCTATGTTGTTCGTGACCTGACCCGTGATAAGCAAGCCAGTTATGCGACCCTTTATTCGGCACTTCGCAGCCTGAGCCAGATTAAGGATTTCCGTTTTGTTAAGGCATCCAAACTGAAAGCAGATACACGTTACTGGATGAGCATGCGTGTGGTGCTGGACCAGGAGGAACTGCCGGGTCCGTTACAGATGCTCGCCTTCTGGCGTGGTGATTTTAGTTTAGAGAGCGAATGGTACAAGTGGATACCAAGGTAGTTCGCCGCCGCATAACGACAGTGGCTATATTTGCCGCACTTGCGCTTGCATTCGGCGGGCTTGTGTTGCTCGGCGAACTTACCCGCAACACCGAGGAATTTGGCCGTCTTTATCAGGCCATCCTGCTGGTTAACACCCTGGGCGCCGCTTTGCTGGTCATTATTATCGGCGTAAACCTGGTGAGGTCGTTCCGCGACTATCGCAGTAATGCTCCGGGTGCACGCCTGAAAATGCGGCTGGTAAACGCATTTGTTGTCCTCGTTATCGCCCCGGTCGCTGTCGTGTACCTGTACTCTATCCAGTTCCTGAATGAAGGCATCGACTCCTGGTTTGACATCCGCGTAGAGCAAGGGCTGGGCGATGCCCTGGAACTCAGCCGTACAGCTCTGGATATGCGCATGCGGGACAACATAGGCCGAACCCGTCAGCTTGCGGACAACCTGATCAGTGTGGCCGATGGGGACATTTATCAACTCCTGCCGCGACTCAGGGTCAATGTCGATGCCCAGGAATTAACAGTGTTCTCCGGGGGTTCGCGCATCATCGCTACCAGTTCTGCCAACCCGATGGACACTATGCCGTTGTTGCCAACGGAAGAAATGCTTCTGAGCCTGCGGCGCAACAATTTTTTTGTAGGCCTTGAAATCAGACCCGACGACAGATACCTGGTGCGCACCGCGGTACTACTTCCCGGTCGTTCACGCGGTCGGCTGCGGATTCTTCAGGCACTCTATCCGCTAGGCAAGCGCATGGGGCCGCTTGCCGGCTCGGTTGAAGAGACAGTGACGAGGTATTCCGAGCTATCGTTTTTACGCGAACCGCTGAAAAGCAGTTTCATACTTTCTTTATCAATTATCGTGCTCGTATCGCTTCTTATAGCGGTTTACGGTGCATTCTTTTTTGCACGTCGACTTGTCGCGCCTGTACAAAGCCTGATCGCCGGTACACGCGCAGTGGCACAGGGCGATTTCGATACGCGTCTGCCGAGCGCCAAGCGTGACGAGATAGGTTTCCTGGTCGACTCCTTCAACGACATGATCGAACGCCTGGATACAGCGAGGTCTGATGCCCGCCGGAGCAAAGCACAGGTTGAAAACGAACGTGCCAGCCTCGAAGCAATACTTGCCCGGTTGTCGACGGGCGTTATTGCGCTGGAGAAAAATCTTACCCTGCGCACGGCAAATGAAGCCGCGGGCAAAATTCTTGATCTGGATTTCCGTAATCGGGAGGGCGAACAAATCGAGCACCTTGTGGAGGGGAATATTTCTGTCAAACAGTTTTTTGGCGTCCTCACGGGACACCTGGACAATAATGAATTTGAGTGGCGTGAACAGATTGTTCTTAAGTCTGAAAGCGGTCGCCGGGTACTTGTTTGCGCATGTACTGCACTTCCCGGCAGTTACCGGAGTCGTGGCGGGCTCGTGGTGGTCTTTGACGACATTACCGAACTCCTGCAGACGCAGCGCGATGCCGCTTGGGGCGAAGTCGCCCGCCGCCTTGCGCATGAAATCAAAAATCCGCTAACCCCCATCCAGCTTTCGGCTGAGCGCATCCGCCGTAAATATCTTGGTGAAGAACAGTTACCGTCACCGGAGTTTCTAGAACGTGCCACCCACACGATTGTGCAACAAGTCGAAGCAATGCGAGACATGGTGAATGCATTCAGTGAGTATGCGCGTGCACCGGAAATGAACCTCATAGACATCAATCTGAACCTGCTGATCCGCCAGGTCACCGAGTTGTATCTTGGCCAGAAAAATCAGCCTACGGTTCTATTGGACCTCGAAGAAAACCTGCCGGATATCAGTGTCGATGCCGTACGTATCCGGCAAGTGCTGCACAATGTTATACGTAACGCGCTGGAGGCACTTGGTGAACAGGAAGACGGACAGGTTATTGTTGCGACGCGTTTAGTCAAAACTGATAGCGTACAGCATATAGAGATCACGGTTGACGATAACGGTCCCGGTCTGCCGCCCGAGTACAGGGAAGAAATATTTGATCCCTATGTGACAACAAAAGTAAAAGGCACCGGCTTGGGCCTTGCCATTGTTAAAAAGCTGGTTGAAGAACATGGCGGCGAAGTCATTATTTACAGCGAGGCTGGCGAAGGGACGCACGTGAAAATAGTCCTGCCTGTTTCAAATACGGGTATGTCAGATAGCGAGAAGGAGATGTCCGGCGAGTCAGTCGGGCGGAGGAAAAGTGCATGAACTCATCATCCATACTGGTCGTCGATGACGAATCCGTAATTCGTTCGACCATACATGAGATTCTTTCCGACGAAGGCTATGCAGTAAAAACTGCGGCTGATGCGACCGAGGCCAGCGAGTTTTACAAATCAGAACAACCTGATCTTGTGTTACTGGATATCTGGATGCCCGATATGGATGGCATCACGTTGCTGAAGCACTGGGCTGATCAGGGTTCCCTGAAGTGCCCCGTCGTGGTGATGTCAGGACATGGCACGGTCGAAACTGCCGTGGAGGCGACCCGCCTTGGCGCGGTCGATTACATCGAGAAGCCGCTGTCACTGGCGCAGTTGCTGCAAACGGTGGAGTCAGCACTGCAAAGCCCGGCCGTTGTCGTATCACACAGCAGTGGTTTGCCGCCTGCCGCAGAACTGGAAGTGCCACAGGGCAGAAGCCCGCTGATTGAGTCCGCGCGCGAACAGGCGCAGGAAATCGCGCGGTACGATGTACCAACGCTGATCACGGGCGAAGCAGGCGCGGGGCGTGATTCGTTTGGTCGGTACATACACGACCTGGGCGCACGTGCCGAAAAACCTTTTTTGCTCGTAAACGGAGCATCTTTAACTGATGGCAACGCGGTCGAGCAACTGGTTGGAACGAACAGCAGCCACGGTGAGGAGCCGGGGCTATTGCAGCAGGCTGCAGGCGGCACACTGTTCATCAGCGAACTGCAGTGCCTGGGACCCAGGGCACAGAGCTTTTTGCTTGGGGTGATCGAGCAGGGTACCTATATGCGGCCCGGCCATGCCCGACGTGAAGAAGTCAATATGAGGCTGATGGCCTCGGCACAGCTTCAGGGGGGCGAGGGCCTGCGGGCTGACTTGTTGGCTGCACTTGGAGTCATGCAGCTTAGCGTACCGCCTCTGCGCGATTACAACGAAGATATACCAGGCTTACTGCAGTTTTATGTCGGCAAGTGCGTTGATGCCGAGGCGCTACAGTATCGGCGATTTGATGTCGCTGCACAGAACAGGCTGCGCAACTATCCCTGGCCCGGCAACCTGCGAGAGCTAAAAGCACTGGTCAAAAAATTATTGCTGGTCGGCAGCGAGCAGGAGGTGGATCTGAGCGAACTGGAAAGCAGCCTGGCATTGTCGCGGACCGATTCGGAACCGCTGGTAAAACAGGATTTGCTGGCATTACCCATGAGAGAGGCCCGGGAACAGTTCGAGCGTGCCTACTTACAACAGCAACTGGCTCTGTGTGGCGGCAAGGTCGGCAAGCTTGCAGAACGAGTAGGAATGGAACGTACGCATCTGTATCGTAAACTCCGCTCGTTGAACATCGACTTCAAGCGGGGAAGTACGGAACACTAGCGCCTGAAAAAAGGCTGAAAATCTTGCAGTAGTGCAGCGACGTTGAGTTCGCCGTCGAACCCGGGGTAAGGCCGAGAGTTGTAGGTATTCCAGAAGAGCGCACGTTTGCCGGCCAGCCGGCCGCACCCTGCATCAGACATCAGTCCCGCCATCGCCTTCGCGGTGTAAGTCAGTGAGGCACCCATGTCAGCATGTTCCGCCATCAAGCGTGCTGCCTCGCGGGCAGCATCGGTCGGCATCGCATAGCCGTCTCCCAGTTGATCATTGCGTAAACGGACAGAAGCCAGGGCTGCATCGCAAACAGGTATACCCTTCGCGCGCTCTCCGAGTTCCGTATTTGTTTCGGTAAACAGGCTTTCGAAGAGTTTTTGCAGATCCAGGCTCTCGGGCGTGACCCGAACTGCTTCGATTGCAATATCGAGTTGGGCAAGCGCAAGGCCAAGCGCCAGCCCGGACACACTGCCAGCGGTTCCACATGCCAGGTAAATAACGTCCGGGCACGGCAACGAACCCGCATCGATCTGCTCTTTGAGTTCCAGCGCTGCGTTCACGAACCCGGTTGCGCCGACCCAAGACGAACCGCCGAAGGGAATTTCGTAACACAGATCCACCCCGATCTCCTGCTTGAGCCGGTCTGCCGTTCCCAGCAACTCGGCGCCATAGCGGGCGAGTTCGAGGCGCGTACCGAGCAACTGGTGATATTGTAGGGTACGGCGTACCGTGTCCGTAACAGGTTCGGGAGTGAGAATTGCGATGCACTCCAGCCCCTGGCGCCTGCAATTGATCGCGGTTGCGATCGCATGGTTGGAACCCATCCCTCCATAAGTAATCACCGTCGTGCATTTCTGCTCCAGGGCAGCGGCAAGCAGGAATTCAAGCTTGCGTATTTTGTTGCCACCGTAGTCCGGAGCGCTGACGTCATCGCATTTAATCCACAACTCATCCAGGCCAAGCTCGTTCGCCAGGCCGATTGCAGGCGTTACGGGTGTCGGCAGTTCGGCCAGCGGGATGAAAGGCAGGTTTTCTTTTAGCTCCGGATAAGTGTTGTACAGGGGCCGGTCCATTTCAGTTACCCACAAGTTTTTTCTTCAGGCTGCCGTCTGAGCCGATCACAAGCTGCCCTTCGGGGAAGTCCAGGTTGGTGAGCTCACGAATCATGATCATCGCCCGCTGTTCGGGATCCGGCTTCGGCCCACCGGGACGAATCTGAATATTTGAATGTATCTGTCCGCCGGCAAACCGGCCGAAACCATCGAGTGTTGTGGTGACAACAGGCGCATAACCTTTTGCACCGGTCACGCCAATCCCGTAATAAGTTGCGAAGTTACCCAGGCTGTAGGCAATCAGGCGATCGTTGTAGAGCTCCATTGCACGGGGTACATGTGGTCCGTGCCCGAGTACAAGGTCGGCCCCTGCATCGATGACAGCATGCGCAAATGCAACTACATTACCGCGTTGCTCGCCGTAGGCGTATTCCATGCCGAAACCAATTCGCTCGGCACCATCAAAGCCTTCTGCGCCGCCGTGAAACGATATGATAACGATATCGTGACGGGCAGCCAGCTCTGTGATCGCTTCGACTGCAACATCAATTTCGAGCAGGGGCCATGAATCAACAGTCGGTGAAAAAGCAATCAGCGCAAAACTTAAATCATCCTGTCGCCAACTTGCGATATCGCCTTCGCGGCCGGAGTGCAGGATATTTACCCTGGTGAGGGCCACCATGCTTGCGTCGCGACCCGCTTCGCCGAAATCACGCGCGTGGTTATTGGCGAGGCTCATGACATCGAAACCGGCGGCGCGTAGCAGGTAAGCGTAACGTTCGGGCGATCGGAACAGGTAGCAGGCTTGCGGGTCTTTGCACTGCTTCACCGGTTCACCGCCATCTACCAGGACACCTTCGAGGTTGCCGAACGCGATATCGGCACTTTTCAATAAAGGGCTGACCGCTTCCAGGAAAGAAACTCCGTCATCATCCGGCAAATGGTTTTCGGGGAAATCAGTGCCCAGCATAATATCGCCGGTGCCTGCGATGCTTACGCGCATAGCCGCGTAGTCCGGCACCCGTTCCGCCGGGGCTGGTGGCGCGGTTGTCACGGGCTGGGTGGCGGCGGGTAGCGATATTTCCCTTGCAGGCGGCTGGTAAGCTGCGCAGCCGCTTACTAAAAGGGCGGCCGTAACAAGACATGCGAATGGCCTTCGTTCAGTCACTGACCCGTTTTAGCAGGATTTCTATACCAGCGCCCGTCAATTGCCCCCTGACCCTGTTCACTTCAGCCGGGTTTTCCATCGGGTCGGTATAAACGCGGTAGACCGTGCGACCATTCGCGTTACCCTTTTTTATTTCCGAGCGCACGCCCAGCAGACCCAGTTCAGCCCTGCGCCGGTCAGCATCGCCCAGCTGTGAGAATGATCCTGCCTGCAGGATATAAATTCCCGGGGTCTCTACACGGGCCGGCGGCGGGGTCGCACGAGTGGGGGGCCGTGCATCTTCGAATACCTCGACGTCGAGGTTGGGCAGCATGTCATAAAAGTCATAACTGATACCGGCCTGTGGTTCAGGTGCTGCGGGCTCCGGCTCACTTGGAGCTGGCTCGGGAGAAGCGGGTTCAGTAGTTTGTATGAGCGTTCCCGGCGGCTGCCGCCGGTCACTTACATAGATGCCGGCCGCAACCGCAAGCCCGATAGCCAGTCCCACAAACATGTAAATCCAGCCGGGAAGGCTGTCGGAAGATCGCTTTCCTGCTTTGCGGCGTTTCTTTTTCGCCATCGTTACATCTTGTCCGGGGCGGTAACGCCCAGGAGACCAAGTCCGTTACGCATAACCTGGCGTGTTGCCAGTACCAGCATTATCCGTGCATTACGCAGGCCGTCATCATCAACAATAAATTTATGTGCGTTGTAATAAGCGTGGAATTCCTGTGCAAGTTCCTTGAGGTAGTGGACCACATGCTGCGGCGCGCGTTGCAGCGTCGCGGCCTCAACGATTTCCGGGAAGCGTGTAAGTGTGAGCATCAGGCTCTGCTCGTGTTCCTCAACCAGTTGCGGCAGCGCCCGGAGTGCCGTTTCGTCATCCCACGAGAGTCCACGTTCTGCGAGCTGGGCCATGACACTGCAAACTCTCGCATGTGCGTACTGCAGGTAATAAACCGGATTCTCGTTGCTCTTCGACTTGGCGAGGTCCAGGTCAAAGTCCAGGTGTTGCTCGTTTGAGCGCATCACGAAGAACAGTCGTGCCGCATCGTTGCCGACTTCCTCGCGTAACTGCCGAAGGGTTACGAAATCGCCAGAACGCGTAGACATCTGCACCTTTTTGCCGGCGCGGTAGAGGGCGACGAACTGCACCAGCTCCACGTGCAGGCACTCGGTCGGTTGTCCCATCGCTTCCAGCCCCGCAGTCACGCGCGCTACGTAGCCGTGGTGGTCGGCACCCCAGATGTCGATCAGGTCCTCGAAACCGCGTTCACGTTTATGCAGGTGATACGCGATATCTGATGCGAAGTAAGTAGTGCGGCCGTTATCCCTCACAACGACACGGTCTTTCTCGTCCCCGTAATCGATCGCACGGAACCAGGTTGCACCGTCTTTCTCGTAGGTGACGTCGTTTTCAGCGAGCAGTTTCAGGGCCCGGTCGACCGCACCACTACTCGTCAGGCTCTTTTCCGAGAACCATTCATCCGGGTGTACGCCAAACTCACCGAGGTCGTCCCGTATGTCAGCAAGGATGTTATCCAGCGCAACTTCCAGGATGGCATCGAATCCCTCCTCGCCGAGCGCTTCGCATACTCTTTGTATAAGCAGGTCCAGTTGTGCGTCCCCGTCTTCGGGCAACGCTTCGAACAGTCCGTCCGGCATTTCCGCGCTGCCCAACTCTGCGGCTATAGTCTGAACGTATTCGCCCTGGTAGGCACCGGCCGGAAAATTGAATTTCTGCCCCTGTGCCTGCAGTGCGCGCAGCCAGACGCTCAGTGCGATGATATCCATCTGCCGCCCGGCATCGTTCACGTAGTACTCCTGGTGAACATCGTGGCCGGTCGCGATCAGCAGGTTGGCGACGCATGCACCGTAGGCTGCATGCCTCCCGTGGCCGACGTGCAATGGGCCGGTCGGGTTAGCAGAGACATACTCAAGGTTGACCTTGCGCTTTCCACCGAGGTCGCTGTTACCGTATTTCTCCTCCGCACAGATGATTTTGTGGAGTTCGGCATGAAAGGCGTCGGGAGCCAGGCGGAAATTGATAAAGCCGGGTCCCGCGATATCGACGGCAGCAACCTGGTCGGACTCGGGCAGCGCCTCGACAATATCGGCGGCGATATCGCGCGGTGATTTACCCAGCATTTTGGCGAGGCGCATGGCTATATTGGACGAGAAATGCCCGTGCTGGGTATCACGTGTGCGCTCGATTTCGAGCGGCGGGGACGCATCACCTGCGGTAAAGACTTCGCCTATTGCTTTGCTTAAGAGGTTTTCGATTTCAGTTTTCACGGGAGGCCGCATTCTAACCGGGTTGTCACTGCAATTGGCCCCGGCCGGGGCATTCAGAACAACTCGACCGGGTCTATGTCCAGCGACCAGCGGCTGCGCCGTGCTTCGCGCAACTTGCTGATCGCGGCTCGCCAGCCGGCTACGAAATATTGTAATTCTGCACGGTTGTTCGCCTGGATCAGCACCTGCGCGCGGTAGCGGCCGGAACGTTTTTCCATGGGCGAACTGGCCGGCCCGAGTATATTTATCCTTGCGTTTCCGAGCAGTTCAGCCTGGTTACGCGCCTTCTGCAGGAATGCGAAAACTTCCTCGCGTGCCACATTTTCTGCACGCAGCAGCGCGAGGTAGCTGTACGGCGGCCATGCAGCCCCGCGGCGTTCGGCCAGCGCCTCGGCGGCAAACTGGTCGTAACCTCGTTCCAGCAAAGTCGTCAGCAGGGGGTGATCCGGGTACCAGGTCTGTATCCAGACTTCGCCGGGGCGGTCCCCGCGACCGGCACGTCCCGAGACCTGCAGTATGGATTGTGCGAGCCTTTCGCTGCTGCGGAAGTCGGTACCAAACAGGCCCTGGTCGGAGTCGACAATGCCTACCATCGTGACATCCGGGAAATCGTGCCCCTTCGTGAGCATCTGGGTGCCCAGCAGGATGCGGGTGTTCTTTGCGCGGATTTCACCCAGCATGCGTTCCAGTTCGCCGCGCTTACGGGTTGTGTCACGATCGATGCGCACGAGCGGGTAGTCGGGGAACAGCGCCTGTAAATGATTCTCCAGTCTTTCCGTGCCCTGGCCGACCGCAACGAGATCATGCTGACATTCGTCGCAGGTTTCGACTGAACGGCGTTCGCTGCCACAGTGATGGCAAATCAGCAGGCCACGTTTCTGGTGCAGCACCATGCGCGCATCGCAGCGGCGGCATTCCTGTGTCTCGCCGCAGGCGGGGCACAGCAATACGGGCGCAAATCCCCTGCGGTTCAGATATATAAGTGCCTGTCCGCCCGCATCCAGGTGGCGGCGCATCGCGATGATCAGCGGTTCGCTCAGGCCTTCGGTCAGGCTGTGCTTACGCAGGTCGATGAGATGGGTATCGGGCTGGCGTGCGCAGCCGGGCCGCTCCGGCAAATGTAGATGTAGGTAGCGTTTCTCCAGCGCATTGTTGAGCGTTTCGAATGCCGGCGTCGCGGAGCCGAGAACGATGGGGATATCCAGTTGCCGGGCTCGCCAGACGGCGAGGTCACGCGCGGAATAACGAAAACCATCCTGTTGTTTGTACGAAGCATCATGTTCCTCGTCGATCACGATCAGTCCCGGCTTCGCAAGCGGACTGAAAATGGCAGAACGGGTGCCGATAATCACGCTTGCCTTGTTGTCGCGCGCACTGAGCCATGCGTTCAGGCGTTGCACGTCGGTTAGTCCCGAATGCATCACCGCAATCTCGCCATCGATACGCCGGCGAAACCGGTCTACCAGTTGCGGGGTCAGGCCGATCTCGGGTACCAGCACCAGCGATTGCCTGCCCCTGGCCATCTGTGCCTGGATTAACTGCAGGTAGACCTCGGTCTTGCCGCTGCCGGTCACGCCCTGCAGGAGGCACGCACTGAATCCTGTCGCCGGTATCGCATCCAGTGCTTCACTTTGTGCAGCGGTAAGTTCCGGAGCGGCGTCGGTCGTCGCTGGTTGCGGCCGGTTGACGTGCTCGCGACATTCGACCCAGCCACGGTCCTCGAATGTCGCGACGACCTTGTGCCAGTTCGCATGGAGTTCCCGCAGACCGGATTCCTGCAGGCGTTCATTCTGAACAAGGGCGGCGAGCAGCTTTGCCTGTACGCTTGCTTTGCGGGCCAGCGCATCGAGGTCGACGGACTTAGCGGCGTCAGTTGCAAGCCATTCATAAAGCTTTGCGCGCACCGGCGGCGCGCCCTTGCGAAGGCCAGCGGGCAAGGCAGCGCTGATCACTTCGCCCGGGGGGTGCTGGTAATAACTTGCCGACCATTCGAGCAGCCGCAGTAATTCGTCGTCGAGCAGTTCTTCGGTGTCGACCAGCTCGATAGCCATGCGAAGTTTGTCTGCCGGAACTTCGCTTTTGACGTCGAGTTCGACGATGACGCCTATTTGTTCGCGTTTTCCGAAGGGAACACGTACACGCTGGCCGGGTTGCAGGTTTGTGCAATCGGCGGGCGGCAGATAGTCAAACAACTGGTTCAATGGGGTGTTAATTGCGACCCGGAGTACCTGGTTGGTCGGCATCATGGGAGTTTCCGGCCGGCCCCGGCCGGCCCAAAGGCCGGTTGTCCACAAAATCTGTGGATAACTGTGTGGATTACTCGGGGTAATTCAACTCGAAACGGCATGGTTACGAAAATCTGATATTTTGAGCAAAAAATAGCCGATATATATTAATTATCTATAAATCAAAAGCTTAAAAGGAAAGTTTCAGGCCACTACGACGCATATGCATGTAAACCATAATCCAGCTGCAATATTGTGTATAAGTAGCCCGCCAAATTCTCTCCCCGGACGTGTAAACCGACCTGCTGGCCGGCTCGTTATATTGCCTTAATGCCGGGTTAAAAGCTGCCCGCCGGCTTAAGCACACCGTGACTTAAGGTACGGGAGAGCGCCCTGTAACGAACGCCGGACAACAAACAGGCACTTGGTTTCCTGGGTTGGCCGCGGCGAAAAACGGCCTGATTCCTACATTTCCTTAACAGCAGAGATCAGTTCAGAGGCCATCGCCTGCCCGTCGCCGTAGAGCATCCGCGTGTTATCAAGGAAGAACAGCGCATTCTCGATACCCGAGAAACCTGCACCCTGGCCGCGTTTGATCACTATGCAGTTGTGAGCCTTGTCGGCATCGAGTATCGGCATCCCGTAAATAGGGCTGGATTTGTCGGTGCGCGCCACGGGGTTAACCACGTCGTTCGCACCTATGACCAACGCAACATCCGTCGTTTCAAATTCCGCATTGATTTCATCGGCATCGTAAATGCGGTCGTAGGGCACGCCGGCTTCGGCGAGCAGTACATTCATGTGGCCGGGCATGCGTCCCGCCACGGGGTGGATGGCGAATTTCACATCGACGCCGCGGTCGATCAGCAACCGGCTCAGCTCCCAGACCTTGTGCTGCGCCTGGGCAACAGCCATGCCGTAACCCGGCACGATGATGACTTTCTGTGCAAAGGCCATCATGACACCGACATCGGTCGCCTCGATGGGTTTCATGCTGCCGCTTACCTCGGTCGTGCCGCCCTCGGAATCGCCGAAGCCGCTGAACAGTACGTTGGCGAGTGAACGGTTCATCGCCTTTGCCATGAGCTGCGTGAGCAATGTGCCGGCCGAGCCGACTACCGTGCCCGCAATAATCATGGCCGCGTTCTCGAGCACGAAGCCCTCGAATGCGACCGCCAGGCCGGTGAGTGCGTTGTACAGAGAAATGACAACAGGCATGTCGGCGCCGCCGATGGGCAGGGTCATGGTGACGCCAAGCACGAGCGCCAAAGCAAAGAAAAGTGCAATCGTATTCGGATTTCCGTCGCCGCCGATAACTACCATACCGAGCACCGCGATGACCGCGAGTATCGTGACATTCAGGATATTCTGACCCTTGAAGCGGAAGTCCTTGCGGATCAGTCCCTGCAACTTGCCGAACGCGATCATGCTGCCCGAAAAAGAAATTGAGCCGATGACGCCGCCGAGTACAGCGAGCACCATGAACACTAGTGAGTGTTCGCCGCCTCCGAGCAACTCGACCCCCGATATAGCCCCCGCCGCACCGCCGCCCATGCCGTTGTACAGCGCGATCATCTGCGGCATATCAGTCATGGCTACGCGCTTCCCGGTCCACCAGGCTAGTACGCCGCCGATGAAAATCGCGGTCGTCATCAGCGCGTAGTTGTGCATGTCGGGATAAGCGAAAGTGATCAGGGTCGCGACCAGCATGCCTATGCCGGCCCACTTGATGCCGCTCGCAGCAGTGACCGGCGAGCTCATACGTTTGAGCCCCATGATGAACAGGAATGCAGCGGCGTAGTAGCTGACCTGGATCAGCAGGTTGACTGTATCGCCGCCGCTCATTGTGATGACTCTCCGCTCTCGGCATCCTTGGGTTTGCCGCTCGAACGGAACATCTGCAGCATACGTTCTGTTACGACGTAACCACCCACCGCATTGCCGGCCCCAAGAATGACACCGATAAAGCCGATGACCTGTGTTGCCGTCGACTCTGCCTCGCCCAGCGCAACCATGGCGCCGACAACGACTATGCCGTGCACGAAATTCGAACCTGACATGAGTGGCGTATGCAGTATGGCCGGCACTTTGGCGATAACCTCGTAACCGGTGAAAGCGGCTAGCATGAAAATGTAGAGTGCAGCAAAAGCACTGAGTTCGATCATGATGAGCCTCCGTCTTCGAACGCTTCGCGGGTTTGATCGTGCATAATCTGTCCGTCTCGGGTTAGCACCGCTCCGGCGAATACCTCGTCTTCCCAGTCAATCACAAGCTCACCTTCCTGGATGGCAGGCTGGATAAAATTCAGCAAATTCCGTGCATACATCTCGCTTGCGTGGCGCGGCAGTTCCGCGGGCAGGTTGACCGGCCCGATAATGCGTACGTCGTTATGCACAATTGTCTGGCCTGCCTGCGTCAGTTCGCAGTTCCCGCCGCTCTCCGCACCGAGATCGATGATAACTGCGCCCGGTTTCATCGCATCTACAGCAGCAGCGCTGATAATTTTTGGCGCCGGTCTGCCCGGCACGGCGGCGGTCGTGATAACCACATCCGCTTTCGCAATGTGCTGGTTCAGGACTTCCTGCTGTGCAGCCTGTTCCTCGGGCGTGAGTTCACGCGCATAACCGCCTTCGCCCTCGGCACTGATCCCCGTATCGACGAATCTTGCGCCGAGTGATTCAACCTGCTCGCGGGTAGCGGACCGGACATCAAAACCTTCGATAATTGCACCGAGTCTTTTTGCCGTAGCAATGGCCTGCAGTCCGGCAACACCGGCCCCGATCACCAGGAAAGAGGACGGACGGATCGTGCCCGCTGCGGTCGTAAGCATCGGCACAAATTTATCGAGCGCATCGGCGGCAATTAATACTGCCTTGTAACCGGCCACCGCAGCCTGGGACGAGAGTGCATCCATGGACTGCGCGCGCGAAATACGCGGTACGAGTTCCATCGCAAAACTGGTGATCTTCAGGTCGACCAGTTGGCGCAGCATCTCGGGCTGCTTGTAGGCCTGCATGAACCCGGTAACTATCGCACCGGGTTTAAGCCCGGCAAGTTCGTCCTGTGTAGGAGGCTGAACTTTAAACAGGAGATCGCACTCGGTCAGGATTCCCTGCGGGTTGGGGGAGAAATCGGCACCCTCATACAGCCTGTCCGGAATTTTTGCACCCAGACCGGCATCGGCTTCGATCAGCACCCGCGCACCGAGTTGGCTGAATTTGCCGAGGACTTCGGGTACGACTGCAACGCGCGTCTCGTCGGGCGCACTTTCTTTGAGGACGCCAATCGTTACCGGCATGTCCGTTCTCCAGGAGATTTATGAGTTAAGGTCGTTGGGATCCCTGTCTCCGGCGGTAGGAAACCGACCCCTGATGGGCCGGAATCATGCCACATATGGCCGATAGCGCAACATAAGCAAGGTTCTGAGAGCTGCCGGATTGATTTTTTTTGCCGAGCCTGCAGTATATGGGGTCCGAGGCGGTTGATTTATGGACACCGGTATAGACATTTTCGATCTGAGTCAGCAGGTATTGCGGACGGATGTGTCCGGGATGCCGCTCGAGTGGATCGACTACCGGGATGCCGTGCGTCTCTACCACACGGAGCAGGTCGCTTATGTCTGCGGCATCCCCATGTATACAGTACATGGCGGCATCTGCTCAAAGACCGGCCTGCGCAGCGTCATCGAGGTCAATTCGATTATCGCGACCGTCGGTCATCAGCCGGGTTACCAGGAAAAGCGTGATAATTATGTGCCGCCGCTGAACAACAAGACGCTGTTCAGGCGCGATGCCAACGTTTGCATGTACTGCGGCTCCCGCTTCATGTCTCGTGACCTGACCCGCGACCATATAACGCCCATCAGTAAGGGCGGCGGAGATATCTGGCAAAATGTGGTCGCTGCATGCCGGCGCTGTAACAACCATAAAGGCGGGGCCACACCTGACGGGGCGGGCATGCAGTTAATCGCCGTACCTTTTGTGCCTACTTATGCCGAGTACATTTACCTGAAGGGCCGTCGTGTCCTGGCTGACCAGATGGAGTTCCTGATCGCGCATTTCCCGCGCAAGAGCCCGCTGCATGATCGGCTGAAGGAAACCTTCGGCCTGCACACCTGAGCCTTGCCCGATTCTTAACGCCACATCGTGCCGCCTGAGGCTTTTGTTAATATCAGCCCATGTTCTATGTTGTTGATGCGAGCGTATACGTCTTCCGCGCGTGGTTCTCCATACCGGACGACATGGTCGATGGGGAGGGGAAGCCGGTAAATGCCCTGTACGGGTACACGCGTTTCCTTGGCGATTTCCTGGAACATTCCAAACCGGATGTTGCGGCAGTAGCGTTTGATACCAGCCTGAAGACCTGTTTTCGCAACGATATCTACCCGGAGTACAAGGCAAACCGCGATCCGGCCCCTGCCGAACTGAAACTACAGTTCGAATGGTGTCGAGAAGTCACGCGGGCGCTCGGCCTGAAAGACTATGCAGAAGTTCGCTACGAGGCCGACGACATTATCGGCACGCTCGTTACGAACATGCGTGACCAGGGGATGAAGTCCACGATACTCAGCCGTGACAAGGACCTCTTACAGCTGCTCGATGCCGGCGACGTGATGTGGGATTTCGCGGGCGGGAAGCGCACACACTATAGAGATGTGCCTGAATCCTTCGGTGTAAGGGCCGAACAGATGGTGGATTACCTCGCATTGGCCGGCGACAGTGTAGATAACGTCCCGGGGGTAAAGGGTGTCGGCCCGAAAACCGCATCGGCGTTGCTGCAGTATTTCGATTCCCTCGATGGTATTTACGACCGCCTGGAAGAAGTTGCCGGGGTGCCCGTGCGCGGCGCGGCGAAACTCGGGGCCAGGCTCGAAGCACATCGCGAGGATGCGCTCTTGTCGCGTGAACTCTGCCGCATCACCTGTGATATTCCGATGGAGTCCGGCCGGCAGCACCTGACGCGCGCAACACCCGACCTTGACGCGCTGAACGAGCTGTATGACCGCGCTGATTTCGGCCAGGCTTTGCGCCGCCAGGCGCAGCGGATCGCTGATCAGTTCTGAGCTGCAGGCCCGTGGCCGACTACGCTGACTTGCTGGACCTTATTAATCACACGGCGGGCACCGAGCTTGTCCCTGGTTCTTCAACCGGCGTTGCCGGCGGTGATATAAACCAGGCCGTGCAGGTTTTTGACCGTAACGGCCGCGCATATTTTCTGAAGCTGAACGATAAGCACTTTGCCGACATGTTTGCAGCAGAGTTTGCCGGGCTTGAAGAACTTTCCCGAGCTGCAATAAGAGTACCGGAGCCAATTGCCCACGGTGCCGGCGACCCGTTCGCCTGGCTGTTGCTCGAGTGGCTGGATCTGGAAGCTCCGACTACAAGAGCTGCGGAAGAATTCGGAGCCTTGCTTGCGGATATGCACCGGATTGAATCCGATACCTTTGGCTGGACGCGCGACAATACCATCGGTCGAACGCCGCAAAAGAATACTCAGTCCGGTGACTGGATTGCTTTTCTTCGCGATCAGCGACTAAAGGTTCAGTTACAGCTGGCCGCGGACAATGGCGCCGGTGAAAATGTGCAGGATTCCGGCGCCGAACTGCTCGCACATCTCGACAAATGGTTCGAGACTTATTCACCAAAGCCGTCGCTACTGCACGGTGACTTGTGGGGCGGTAACTGGGGCATGCTAAATGATGGAACCCCGGTAATATTCGACCCGGCCGTTTACTTCGGCGACCGGGAGGCTGATATTGCGATGGCCCGCCTGTTCGGCGGTTTCGATGCCGGCTTTTACCAGGCTTACGCTGCGGCGTGGCCGCTCGACGAGGGTTTTGAGCAGCGGCAGGATTTGTATAACCTTTATCATGTGTTGAATCATTTCAACCTGTTTGGAGGCCACTATCTTGCGCAGGCAGACCGTATGCTGCAATCCTTGGCGGCACGACTCTGAGGCACACCGTAGAGCAGGATATTTTAATGAATGAAAAGAACATCGAATCCATACTGAAAGAGCAAAGAAGTTTTTTGCCGGCTGCATCTTTTACGAAAGCTGCACGTATCAAACCGGATGACCTGGAGACCCTGTACAAGGAAGCGGAGGCAGATCATAAAGGTTTCTGGGCCGAACGTGCCCGCCGGGGCATCCAGTGGGACAAGCCGTTCAGCACGGTACTGGATGACAGCAACGCACCTAATTATGCGTGGTTTACAGACGGCGAGTTAAATGTTTCAAAGAATTGCCTCGATGTGCATCTCGATGCGCGCGGCGACAAGACGGCCATTATTTTTGAAGGTGAACCCGGAGACCGGCGCACCCTGAGTTATGCGGAATTAACGGCCGAAGTCTGTAAGTTTGCAAATGCTTTAACTGCACAGGGTATAACTGCAGGTGATCGGGTCATTATCTACATGCCGATGGTTCCCGAAGCGGTAATCGCAATGCAGGCCTGTGCACGGATCGGTGCGGTGCACTCGGTCGTGTTCGGCGGTTTTTCGGCGAATGCACTGCGCGATCGCATTGTTGATGCCGGTGCCAAAATGCTGATCACTGCGGATGGCGGTAATCGCGGCGGGCAGATAGTAGAACTCAAGCAAGCTGCAGACACGGCGCTGACCAACGGGTGCGACACGATAGAAACAGTCATTGTTCTTAGGCGCACGGCCCAGGACGTCGCCATGCACGAGGGCCGGGATATCTGGTGGCACGATGCGGTCGACGGACAACCCGATACCTGTGAGCCTGTCCCGGTCAATGCGGAGCACCCACTGTTCCTGCTATATACCTCGGGGTCAACCGGCAAACCTAAGGGCGTACAGCATTCGAGTGCAGGTTATCTGTTGCACGCGAGGCTCACGAGCAAGTGGGTATTCGACCTTCAGGATGATGACATTTTCTGGTGCACGGCCGACGTCGGCTGGGTAACCGGACACACCTATGTCGCCTACGGTCCACTGGCTGCCGGTGCGACCATTGTCATGTACGAGGGTGCGCCGGTATTTCCTGATGGCGGGCGTTTCTGGAAGATCTGCCAGGAACTGAAAGTTACCGTTTTCTACACAGCGCCGACTGCAATACGCGCGCTGATGAAACTGGGTGACGAACTGCCGCTGTCATACGACCTGTCGTCGATCCGGCTGCTCGGCTCGGTGGGCGAGCCGATCAACCCGGAAGCCTGGATCTGGTATCACGAGGTCATCGGCAAGGAGCGCTGCCCTATTGTCGATACCTGGTGGCAGACAGAGACGGGCGGCATCATGTTGACGCCGTTACCGGGCGTTACTGCAACCAAACCGGGTTCCTGCACCCGGCCGCTGCCGGGGATTGTTGCCGATATCGTCGACGAGGAAGGCAACACCGTCGATTCGCCGGATGCCGGCGGGTATCTCGTGATCCGTAAACCGTGGCCGGCGATGCTGCGCACAATATGGGGCGACAACGATCGCTATATCGAAACGTACTGGGAGAAATTCCAGAACCGTTTTTATGTTGCCGGCGACAGTGCACACTGCGATGCTGACGGTTTCTTCTGGATCATGGGCCGCATCGACGATGTCGTAAATGTCTCGGGGCACCGGCTGGGCACGATGGAGGTCGAGTCAGCGCTGGTTGCACACAAACGGGTGGTCGAAGCGGCGGTCGTCAGCCGCCCGCACGAGATCAAGGGTGAATCAATATTTGCCTACGTTGTGTTCCGCGGTGACCGGCCTGTCGGCGATGACGAGGAAGCACTGGAAAAAGAATTACGTGACTGGGTCGGTGAGCAACTGGGCGCGATTGCTAAACCCGATGGCATTCGCTTTGCCGATAACCTGCCCAAGACACGCTCGGGCAAAATTATGCGGCGGCTGCTAAGGGCGATCGCCCGGGGGGAAGAAATTACGCAGGACACGTCAACGCTCGAAAATGAAGCCATACTCGATCAGTTGCGCGGCAAATCCTGATAAGGGCTACCGTTCACGTATAAGCAGGCGGGTGCCTTCCGGCGCAACCAGTTCATGACCATCCGGGGTTGCGCGAACAGTCAGGTCGATTGTGGCAACAGCCTGCATACAGTCCTGCATATTCTCCGGTTCAAAAATCAGTTCAATCTGGCGCGTACCCTCGCGCAGCTCAACGGTCAGTCCGGGTGCGTGTAGTTCCGCCATGCCTTCAGTCTCGGATTCGACCACGATAAATTCGTTGCGTTGCCAGAATTCAATGGACTCTTCCAGGCGCAGGCAGGGCAGCGCGAGTTTTTCGACTTTTCCTGCACATGGTTCGGTCTCGGGTTCGATGCCAGCAGATGAAAAGGTTCGTGCTTCGATAATGCTGAACAGTGTGCCGTCAGGATCGGCCAGCGCGGCTTCATTGAACTGGTCTTCGCCGAGCTTCGCGAATTCAAACTGGTCGCCTTCCGCTGTGCGCTGCCGGACATAGCGGGCCACATCGGGGCGCACAAAACTCAGGCTGGCCGCGGCGACTTCTCCACCGTGCAAGCCTATACAGAAATGGCCGTCACCGACGACGGCATAATGATATGCCCGTATGTCACGGGTTTCATGCTCGGCAAACCCCAGCGCCAGGTACCAGGCGAGTGACCCGGGTACATCGTGCACAGGCAGGCTTAGCTCAAGAAACTGCACTTTATCCTTTCACCCCGTCAGGGCAGCAGCCCCCAACGACCGGTCATGCTACAGGCTGATTATGATACACAACCGTTTGCAGCCTATCGGTACGGGAGTGCGACGCTATCGCTAGTTCGGGCCCCCATTATTGGCTATGCTGACTTCCACCTGTACATCTTTGCAACCATGACACCCGGACAAATGCCCAAAACGTACCTTGGGGAAAACCTGATTTTTATCATCTCCCTGCCGCGGTCAGGATCTACCCTGCTGCAGCGGGTGCTTGCCGGACACCCGGAAATCAGCACCTCGTCGGAACCATGGATCATGTTGCATCCAGCCTATGGCCGTGGGGCTAAAAATATTTATACCGACTTCGGTACTGACTGGGCGCAGCTTGGAGTAGACCAGTTCCTGGAAAACTATACAGATGGGCCCGAGGTCTATGACGATGGCATTCGTGCGTTTGCACAAACAATTTATGCAAATGCGTTAAAAAAAGGTGGTGGCTCCTGGTTTCTTGATAAGACCCCGCGCTACGTGATTATTGTTGATGACCTGATCGAGCTGTTTCCTGCTGCAAAATTTATTTTTCTGATTCGTAATCCCTTGTCGGTACTGGCATCGATTGTTAATACCCAGATAAGTCATGACATGCCCACACTGGAGCGTTTTGGAAGTGAATTGACACGCGGACCGGCGGGGATTCTGCGTGGAATCGACTCGCTTGGCGATAAAGCGATAGTTCTGCATTACGAAAAATTTGTCGAACAACCGGATGAAAACTTACGGATGATTTGTGAGCGCATCGGCCTAGAATACAACCCGGGTATGCTCGAGTATTCAAAAACTCCCAAGGTACAGGGTTTCATGCAGGATCGCACCGGAATCAACCAGCATGATCGACCGACTACTAGCCGGGCCGAGAGCTGGCGGCAGGTCCTCGGGGATTCTCAGCAGCTTGAATTTGCACAGGGTTACCTGAACACACTGGGTCGGGAGGCCATTGAGCAGCTTGGTTATTCTTATGACGATATGATGGAAGTGGTACGACAGTCGGTACAACGCACACGAAAAAATAACTGTCTGCCGTGGCGTGTGGCGATACTGACACCTGAACAAAAGCGTGGCAGGGACCAGAATGCGGTATTCCGGCACCGGAGTATCCGCGATCACGGGGCGGTGATCGGGCGCATCATCGCGCTCAGTAATTATGCACGTGGCTTATATCGCGCACTAAAGTTCGCATTTGGGTCGACCGAGCCTATACGCGATACAGCCCGTAAAGCCAGTAGCAACCGGCATGAAGGTTCAGATAAATCCGGGCAGGAACAGCGCCAGGCCCGGGAACAGAATCAGTAACACCATCAGCATGAGGTCGCAGGCCAGGTAAGGTAATGCCGCGAAAGCGACCTGCGACAAAGTCGTACCGCTGGGCGCTACCCCCTGCATAAGGAACAAGAGCAAACCGAACGGTGGTGTAGTCAGGCTCATTTCCAGTGCCAGCAGAACAATAATGCCGAACCAGACGGCGTCATATCCCAGCGCTGCAGCCAGCGGAAAGAAAATCGGAATCGTCAGCAGCAGCATCGATATCTGGTCCATGAACATACCGAGCAGTAACAGCGTCGCGAACATCAGCACAAGCTTCAGGAGTTCGCCTCCTTCGATACTTATCGCCCAGTCAATGACCGCGGTACTGCTGCCGGAGAATGCCATCAACTGACCGAATACCGATGAGCCAATGACAAGTAAAAAAACCATCGCCGTGACTGCAACTGTGCTTTCCAGGGATTTCTTCAGGGTCGCCAGGGTCAGGCAGCGGTTGAGGGCGGCCAGCACCACAACTGACAATGCACCGAACGATGCAGATTCCGACGGGGTCGCAATACCGAGCAGGATGAAACCGACGACGCAGAAAATAACCAGCCCGAGCGGCAGTATGTTGACGGCAAACAAGTACAGTTTGTGCGCGGTGTCAACCGCTTCGCTGTTGTAGGCCGGCGCGGCATCGGGGTTGATACGCACCTGTATCCAGATTACGAGGCAGTAAAGCAATGCGAGCAACAAGCCGGGCAACAGGCCTGCAATTAAAAGCGCCCCGATATCAATGCGCGCAAGGCTGCCCAGCATTACGCCAAGTGCCGAGGGCGGAATCAGCATCGCCAGGCCACCGGTACCCACTATCGGGCCGATTGACATGTGCGGCGCATAGCCGCGCCGGTTCATTTCCGGAACCATCAGCGATCCGAGCATGGCGGTATTAGCCATGGTTGAGCCGGTCAGCGTTGAAAAAGTCGCGCCACCTGCAACGGTCAGGTAACTGAGGCGCGCCGGTACCCGGCCGAGCATGGTATCGAGCGTATCGAATACACGTCGGGCCAGCCCGCTGTGAAATAGCAGCGCGCCCATCAGCACGAACATCGGCACAGCGACCAGCGTGAACGAGGTAATCAGGCTGGTGCAGTTGTCGACCATTTGCAGCAGGCCTTCCCAGCTGCCCATCAGTACAATCGCGCCTACCAGATTGGCGCCAAGAAAGGCGAAGGCCACAGGCACACCAAGCGCCATGAGTAACAGCACCAGCGCAAAGATCAAACCACCTGTGGCTACCATGGCTAGAACGCCTCGCGTTGGGCAGCGCCGTCGGCGACCGTTTCGCCGCGCAGGAGGAGGCGCAGAAATTCGGTGCCCATCAGCCCGAACCCAATAGCCAAAGGTGCAAATAACAGCCAGCGTGGCATGTTCAGAGAGCGGATTTCTACTTCACCATGTTGCCAGGCCTCGATTGCCAGCATAGTGGCGAGCACACATATGCTTGCTGCCACGACTATACAGATCATCAGTATCAGCTTATCGGCGCAGCGCCTGGCAGTACCCGTCAATCGTCCATGTATAACTTCCACGACTATGTGTCCGCGTACGCGCACGAGCCAGGGTGCAGCCAACATTGTGAAATACAGTAATGCGTACTCGGTGAGTGCGACAGTCGAGGAGGGTGGTTGCAGGCCGAGATTGCGGGCAGCCACATCGTAAACGATCAGCAGGCACACGCCGGCAATAATCAGCCCGGCCAGCGTCGCCAGGCCGTTGATCAGCGCCATATACGCACGACTGACAACACTCATTTAAGGTCTTCCGGGAAAAACAGTGGTTTGAGTTTTGCCGCAGATTCGGGGGAACGTAACTCAAAGCGCTCCCAGACAACCTGGTGCGCATGCTGTCGCCAGCGCTCGGCAACTTCAGGTTTGAGCTCTACCGACATAAAACCAGCCGCATCGAGTTCGGCAACTTCACGATCACGGATTTCGAACAGGTCCATACGGCTTACCTGTTCATAAATAATCGCCTGCTCAGTAAGTATCAGCCTGGCCTCGGGGCTGAGCGCATTCCACCGGTCAAGATTCATCTGCAACGTAATAGCAAGCTGCAGTACATCCGGGTCTATGCGGTAGTGAACGAACTCGTCGATACCGAGATCGGGAAAACCAATTATGGGCCAGACAAGTCCTTCAACCGCGCCGCGCTGGAAGGCCGTGTAGATTTCCTTAACGGCGATCTGCACGGGGCGTGCGTTGACGCTTTCTATAAGTTCGACATTCGTCGGTGAGGTCCTGATTATCCGTCCCGGCAAATCCAGGATGCCGTCGGGGCCGAAGGTCGGTGGGGCGCTCAGGTAAAAGTTTGGACCGAGGCCGGATTGCATCCAGCCAACCAGGCGAGCGTTTATGCGTTCCTCCCAGTAAGGCTGCAGCGCGTCAAAGCCGCCGTTGGTGCGCGCTTCCATGGGCGTGATGGTGCTGGCAAACATCGCATCGCCTTCGGGCACTACGCCCCGGTAGTAGGTCATACCGCCGAATGCCATGTCGATGACCCCCCTGCGCAACGCATACAGCAATTGCCGCTGCGGTATGACCGAGGGGCCGCCGAGAAATTTAATCTGGACGATGCCTTTGCCGGCTTTGTTTACTGCATCGACATACTTGAGGAAGTGCGCGGTAAAGTTCTGACGTGAGTTCCAGCTACTGACGAGCGTCAGTGTTTCTTCTTCTGCGCAGGATAATGACGACCAGCAAACAACGATCGCAGTAACAAGAAATTGAGATATTCTGCTGGCAAAGGTATGCGGGGCCATTGTCCTCAGGCAGCTTCTGTTTCGGGTTCTTTATCCAGGTAAGTTAGGAAAACCGTTCGAAACCATGCGAAACCAAGCGACCCGGAAATTATATTAGCGAGAAACGCCGCAAGAAATACACCCGGGAGGCCAAGCAGTGCGGCCAGGATAAATGCCAATGGTGCGTAAATAAGGATAGTCCGGGTCATGGATATCAGCATTGCAGGTTTTGGTTTACCAACCGCGTTGAAGGCACTGACAGACACCATGGATATGCCGAGGAAGCAGTAGCTCCACGGCACAAGGCGCAGGTGCATGTTCACGGTGCTGATCGCTGTCTCGCTTTCGGTAAATAAGCCGCCGATATAGGCGGATGTCAGGAACAGGCACACCGCGACCAACAAACCATAGACTATGCACCAGCGGTAGGCGTATTTCATGCCGTCCATGACCCTCTGATACTGGCCGGCCCCGTAATTCTGGCCGGCGTACGGCGTGATAGCTGCACTCAATGCCATCAGCGCCATCAGCGACATGCCTTCGATACGTGCCGCTACACCGAAACCGGCTACCGCCTCCTGGCCGAACTGGCTGACCTGCCAGGTGATAAAGGCCGTGGTCAAAGGCGCGACCAGGCTGCTGGCCATGGCGGGTATGCCGACGTGAAAAATCCGCCGCCACGAGTCGAAAATTAATGGCAGGTCTTCGTTTTGCCAGCGTATCAGGTGGTCACGAAAATAAACTATGCCGAACGAGACACTACCAACCAGTGCATTGGCTATCACCGTGGCGATCGCTGCACCCTCGAGGTACATCGCGGGAACAGGGCCGAAGCCGAATATAAAAATATAGTCGAGCGGAACGTTCAGAAGCGCCCCCGCCGTCATCAGCATCGATGGCGTTTTGGCGTCGCCGCTCGCACGCAGCACGGAGTTACCGATCATCGGCACGATCAGGGCCACGCTGCCGAAGTAATAGATGCTCATGTACTGCTCGATTAACGGCAGCGTTGTTTCATCGGCACCGAGCAGCCGGAAAACCGGTTCGATGGTATTCAGACCTATAGTCAGCAAAATCAGACCGATACCCAGCGCCAGCATCGCGGAATGCGTCGTTATGCGCTGGATTTTGTCGATCTCGCCGGCACCGAATAGTCGGGAGGCCACTGAGGAAGTGCCGATACCGAGGCCTATCGATATCGCGTTGATGATGAACGCGACCGGGAAGGTAAATGCTACGGCTGCGAGTTCCAGCGTGCCTATCCGGCCCACGAACCAGGTATCGACCAGGCTGTAGGAAATCAGCGCTATCATGCCGATGAACATCGGCCACATGAGCGCGATAATGGTCGGCCCCGGCGGGCCTTCCGTCATCTTTGGTCTGCCTTTGCCTAGTTTCATCGGTGTTGTCTTTCGGAAATACGGGACACAATCGGATAGGAATAACCCACGTTCAGCGGCGCCTCGGTCAGGCGTCGCCTGTATAAGTCAGTCGGGACACAATCGGTAGGCTCGGTAGGGGGGTAACGCGAACCCCGTGGGTTATTGTATCGTCATGACGGCGTGGATGCTGTATTTATATTGTTAACCATGTCGGCGTATGCCGTACCAATATAATCACGGCATAGAGGCACATTAATGAAACTCTCAAGCATCAATCTGTATGGTGAATCCGTCTATGGCTATGTCGATGACGGAAGTATCCGGGTGCCAAAGCCTGGGTTTCTGGCGCTGTATCCGGACTTGAAATCGGTGCTGGCAGCCGAGGCTTACGCGGAACTAGCCGGCACCGCCGTAGCCGAAAATGTCCCGGTAAGCGATGCCATCTTCGAGCCGCTGATACCCAATACTGGTCGGATTCTCTGCGTAGGTATTAATTTCCTGGCCCACATGAAGGAAATGGAACGCGAGCCACCCGACTATCCGTGGTTGTTTGTACGCTTTGCTGATAGCCAGGTCGGCCACGGGCAGCCGATGCTCCGGCCACCTGAATCCGAGAAGTTTGATTTCGAGGGCGAGCTTGCGGTCGTCATCGGCAGGGTTGCCCACCGGGTTAAAGCAGCCGATGCGCTCGACTACGTGGCAGGCTATAGCTGTTTCAACGACGGCTCAATGCGCGACTACCAGCGTCACACGACCCAGTTCACGGCCGGCAAGAACTTTTATCAAAGCGGCAGTTTCGGACCGTGGCTGGTCACGAGCGACGAGATTCCGGATCCTAAAGTGTTAAATCTCGAAACAAGATTAAACAGCGAGGTTATGCAGCAGGCGCCGATCAGCGACCTGAAATTCGATATCCCGGCACTCATCGAATACTGCTCAACTTTTTGCCGCCTGCAGCCGGGCGACGTTATCAGCACCGGCACACCGGGTGGGGTCGGTTTCGCACGCACGCCACCGGTGTGGCTGCAGCCGGGAGATACGGTTGAAGTTGAGATTGACGGGGTTGGGGTCTTGCGTAATCCGATCGTTGACTACAAGCAGGAATAGGCTTGTCCATTACGTGAGATGTTCTATAAAAAACTCCAGCGTCAGTTCCCGCGCTGGCATCGCTGAAGCTTTGTGATACTGGGGACGAGCCTTGCAGTTAAACCCGTGTTCCGCACCGCCCCAGATGCGCACCTTGCCTTTGCGTTTGCGCTGAATCTTCTCGATCGTTTGCCACGGAATCAGGGTGTCCCGCTCGCCGTAGTGATAGAACATCGGACAGGTCGGGTGATTGTCGAGCCATTCGACGGTCGCACGGCCGTAGTAGGAAACGCCGGCGTCAACACTTCCATGGCAGGCTGCCCAGTCGGCCATGGCGCCACCCCAGCAGTAACCTACAATCCCGACCTTACCGGCCGAGCGTGCATAATCTGCCGCGGCCTGCATATCCACCGCGCACTTCTCCAGGTTGAGCTTGCCCATCGCTTCGCGGGCTACTTCGAAGTCGGTGTAGCCCAGCACAATGCCCTTCTCGATGCGGTCGAACATGGCGGGCGCGACAGCAAGAAAACCGTCAGCAGCAAATTCCTCGGTAACCTCGCGAATGTGATCGGTGAGGCCAAAAATTTCCTGCAGCACCAGTAAGCCGGCCTTGGGTTTACCCTCGGGGTGTGCGACGTAGGCTTCAAGTTCGTGGCCGTCACTTGCTGTTAGCGTAACGAATTCGGTTTTCATTGTATCGTCCCCGGTTTTCTTTCCATAAGCGGCAGATGTTCATTCTTGTATCACAGACGGCAATCGGCCAAGCTTAACGGCTATTCATCCTTTCGGACTGAAGAAAGGGAGCCGTGTCCGTATGACGTATCCTGCACCCCGTGTTTAGCGAACTGGTCCCGGTCATCCTGCCGGTGCTTGTCTGCATCGCGATAGGCTTCGGTTGGGCCAAATCGGGCGTTCCCTTCGAGCGCGAATTCGTGACCCGGATGGCCATGCATATTGCGGCTCCCTGCCTGATTCTTGGTGGGATCGCTGACCTTGGCGGACAGGCACTCAGTTTCTACCTGATGATCGGCATCGCCTTTGGCCTGACGGCTGCGATGGGTCTGGCATCAGCACTGCTGCTAAGGGTTATGGGTCAGCCGTTGCGCAGTTTTCTGCCCGCCGCAATGAACGGCAACATCGGTAACCTGGGTTTACCACTTTGCCTGTTTGCCTTCGGCCAGGAAGGCCTGATCCTGGCTATCGGCTTTTACGTGGTCGGCTGCGTCGTCGTGTTCCTGGGCAGTCCGCTTATACAGGGCCGCGAAGTGACCTGGAATATCCTGACGCGCACGCCGATTATCTATGCAACGCTGGCGAGCGCGTTCCTGCTTTACTGGGATATCGAATTACCGCAGGCGTTAAGCAACACCTTCGAAATACTGGGCGGTATGTTGATTCCGCTCATGGTTATTTCGTTAGGGCACGCACTTGGAACTTTTGGTATCGTCAGGCCGGGTCTGGCGACGGCCATATCCTTGATAAGGCTGATACTTGGTTTTCTGTTCGGCGTGCTCGTTAGTGAACTGCTCAACCTGGAAGGTATCGAGCGCGGTGTCGTGATTGTGCAGGCAACCATGCCGGTGGCCGTATTCAATTACCTGCTGGCGTCACGCTATGACCGTCACCCCGATGTCGTGGCAAGTTCCATCGTTATTTCGACACTGATTTCCTTGCTGACACTGCCGCTGCTGCTTAATTTCGTAATGGGCTGAGTACGCTCTATTCCACGTCCCTGCCGCTGATTACGTCTTCGAGCGAAGGCGGCTCGTGACCGGGACCCATGCGGCCTTCGTCGAAGCGCTTGATGTAATCCTTGTAGGCACGCATTGCTTGGGCGCCGAATAACCACATGATCGGTACATTGACGAACAGCATGACGCCTGTGCCGAAGCCGGTCAGGTTGTCGAGTTGTGCATCGGTTTGCAGGAAGCCTGCTGTCGCGATGACCGCGAGGATGCAATACACCACCTTGTAAGGCATGATCGACCGGTCGCCCGCGAGATATACCATCGCCTGCTCACCGTAATAGCTGTAGGCGATCATGGTAGAGATAGCGAACAGCCAGACCGTTAAAGTAAGCAGCCATTTGCCAAGCCCCGGCACCATCGAATCGAATGCCTTGGCCGTCAGGGTAGCGCCGACATAACTCAGGTAGATGCCCCGGTCATAAATAACTGGCTCGGATTCCGTTGCAAGTGTCTTCCAGTCGACCAGATAATCGCCGTTCTGTGCAACGATAATATTGCCTTCGAGCCTGTGCATATTGTTGTCGCTGCGATCATTAAGGTCCGAGTGAACGATCAGAAATACGCTTTCACCGGTCAGCCATTCAGCGCCGTCGCGTTCGGATACCCGGCTCATCGCAAGTGTCCAATCACCTTCACTGGTCTGCTGAACCTGCGGTTCCTCCAGTAGTACAGCCTCGGCACCACGTTGCCAGACACCGGTGCTCAGGATGACCAGCGCCGTCAGCGTGCAGACAACGATCGTATCCACAAAAGGTTCAAGCCCTGCAACGATACCTTCGCGGACCGGTTCCCTGGTCTTGGCGGCCGAGTGCGCGATAGGCGATGTACCCTGACCTGCCTCGTTGGAAAAGATCGCGCGCTTCATGCCGAACAGGAAGGCGTAACCCATCGTGCCCCCGATGAACGCACCGCTGGCGTCCAGTGTCGAGAAAGCACCTTTGAAAATGAGCACGAACATGCCGGGGATCTCGGCATAATTTACTACCAGCACATAAAAGGCGGCGAGCAGGTAAAGCACAACCATGATAGGTACCAGCCGGCCGGTTACTGCGCCGATACGCTTGATACCGCCGATAATGACCATGCCGACAATCACGGCAAGCATGATCCCGCTGGCGATGCTTGGAACTTTGAAATACTCTTCGGTGATAGTCCCTACGTTCCAGGCCTGAAACATGTTGCCGCCGGTGGCCGCCATGATCAGGCAGGTGATACAGAACAGGCCGCCGAGAGCCTTTCCGATAAAGCCGATACTCGGAAAGCGCCACGGCAGTCCGCGGCTGATGACATACATGGGACCGCCGTGCGGGTTCCCGGGGTCTTCCGTGTTGCGATAGAGCATCGACAGGGTGACTTCGGTGAGTTTGGTTGCCATGCCGAGAAAGCCGATGACCCACATCCAGAATATGGCGCCCGGGCCACCGAGCGATATTGCTATGGCTACGCCACCGATGTTTCCCAGTCCGACCGTCGCGGACAATGCAGTGGACAGTGCCTGGAAGTGGTTGATCGCGCCGGGGTCGTCCGGGTCATCGTAGCGCCCACGAATAACTCCGACACCGTGTGTCAGTGCGCGGTACTGGCTGAACCCGCTCCAGATCGTAAATGTAAGTCCCGTAAATACCATGATGTACAGAACAAACTCGTGCCAGAGGATGGCGTTTACCAGGGTAAGAAAAGTGTCCATATCAACTCAGTCCTTTTCGCTCCGCCTGTTTTTCGACAATCGCCGTCACGCCCATCCCGCCTGCCGTACACACTGAAATAAGGCCACGCCCGCGGCCGGCATCGTTAAGGAGTTTGGCAAGGCCGGCCACTATACGTGCACCCGTTGCCGCAAAGGGATGACCCATCGCCAGGCTGCCGCCTTTAACATTTAGTTTGCTGCGGTCGATGCTACCGAGTGGCTGTTCACGTCCCAGTCGTTCGCGGCAGAATTCGGGGCTCTCCCACGCTCTCAATGTTGCCAGCACCTGGGCCGCAAAGGCTTCATGGATTTCAAAAAAGTCAAAATCACCGAAGCCCAGACCTGCATCTTTGAGCATTTCCGATACGCCGTAAGCGGGTGCCATCAACAATCCTTCGCTGGCTACGAAATCGACAGCAGCAACTTTTCCGTAGCGAAGAAAGGCCAGTATCGGCAAGTTACGTTGCTGCGCCCATTCTTCCGATGCGAGCAATACGGCACCCGCGCCGTCGGTGAGCGGCGTGCTGTTGCCGGCTGTCAACGTGCCGCTGCTGGACCTGTCGAATGCCGGTTTCAGCGCTGCCAGTTTTTCCGGTGATGTATCTCCGCGCAGGTTGTTATCGCAATTGATTCCCGCAAACGGCACGATCAGTTCATCATGAAACCCGTCTTCATAAGCCGCTGCCGTTTTCACATGGCTTTCATACGCGAGTTGATCCTGGTCTTCGCGTTTTATGCTCCATTCTTTAGCGGTCAGTTCGGTGCTCTGGCCCATTGACAGCCCGGTACATGGTTCAACCACACCCGGAAACGATGGTTTGAAATGCTGCGGCCTTAACCCCAGCCAGGGCTTCAGTTTGGCGCTTAAGGATTTGCCTCGCGCGCTGCGGAGTAAAAGCTTTCGGTATTCGGGGGGATAAACAATGGGTACGTCGCTGACCGTGTCCGCCCCGCCGGCAATGCCCGCGTCTATCTGACCGAGTGCAATTTTGTTGCCAATCAGAATTGCAGCCTCAAGGCTGGTGCCGCAGGCACGCTGTATATCGAATGCCGGAGTTTCCGGTGCGAGGCCGCTACCCAGTACGCTTTCGCGTGCAAGGTTCCAGTCGCTTGAATGCTTGATTACAGCGCCAAGGGATACGTCACCTAGTTGTTCGCCAACCAGTCCGTACTTGTCGACCAGGCCTTTAAGCGCTGCCGTCAGCAAATCCTGGTTCGAATACTCTGCGTATGCCGTGTTGGAACGGCAAAAGGGGATACGTGTGCCGCCGATGATCGCCACCCGACGAGGTTCACGGTAGTGCATCTGAAACTCCCGAAAGCCGAAATAGGATATCGCAGCATTGACCAGCAGGGCTAACAATAGTCGCCCCGGCGGAAATTTGCATCTGGGTAAGCGTTTAAGCTTCAGACTGACAGGAAGGATTCTTCTTCGTCGGTATTGGATCGGCCAAGCGGCTCATTGCGGTGCGGGAAGCGACCGAACTCGGCAATGACATCCCGGCGCAGTTCAGCAAACTGCGCTACGGTCTCAAAAGTGTCGCGCATGGTGGCTGAAACGCGCTTGGCCAGCGAATTGAATATCTTGACCGAGGTTTGCTGGACCTTGATGGACTCGGCACGTTGCAGGGGCATGAAGAAAAACATCTGCCGGATCTCGCTGAGTTTCCGGTACGCGTCGGAAGCGACACCCTGCTCGCAGAGTTTCAGTGCCTTGCGATCGCCTCGCAGAGCTTTCTCATCCGAGGCATGGATGTGCCGCGGAATCTGCTCCAGTAAAAGGATGAGTGCCAGAATGCCCTCGGGCGTTTTGGTCCAGTGGTCAAGATTTCCGGCAAGCGCCTGTTCGCTTAGGTCGGTAAAGCGATTCTTCAGCTCGGAATCAAACGCGTCCTCACAGCCAAACCAGCAGGCCATACGGCTGTCGATGTTGGGCTCGTCCAGTTCGCGTTCTGCGAACCAGAAGCTCAGCACTTCCTGAATCTGGGCGGTACTCATATCAGGGCCATGATCTCAGTTCGGGCCCCCCACAAAAGTGAACCCGGTCACATGACGGACTGCTAAAACCTTTTTTTTCAAGCGCTTACAGCCGGTGCTACAGTGGGCCAGATTGAGCCGGGGCGCGTTTTTCGGCTATAATGGCCAGTTCCGGGCGCCGTAGCTCCTTACAGCACAAAATTGGGAAGAAAAGCTGTAAATATAATGAGTTATGGGAGTCCCGCTATTTACATTGCCCTGGAACAGGGCGCAGTCATCGCTTTGTTGGCGATTTTGCGCCGCATGTGTGAGTTTCGGGGCCCGGATAGTGGCACGGAAACCGGCGTGGGTCATTGACGACTTGGCAGCGGCTGCATAGCCGCTTTCGATAAGCCGGAAAGAAAACGAACGGATGTGGTCCTGATATCACCAGGGCCGGGCTTAGTGAAAGAAGGGCCAAAAAGAGCCAAAGCCGCCTTAACCGGACAATGTGGAGTTAACGAGACAGTATGACTGCAAGGGACCCTGACAACGAGCAGCAAAAGCCAGCGCTGGTTAAACCTTCAGCGCAGGGCCTTTACGACCCGAAGATGGAGCATGACTCCTGCGGCGTCGGTTTTGTTGCACATATAAAAGGCGAACGCAGTCATCAGATCGTCCTGGATGCCGACCACCTGGGCTGCCGCATGGACCACCGTAGCGCGAGGGGCGCGGAAAAAAATACCGGCGATGGTGCCGGCATGCTTACAGCGTTGCCGCACGAATTTCTTGCCCGTGTCGCGCAAGAAGAACTTGGTGTGCAGCTTCCTGAGCCTGGCCATTTTGCGGCCGGGATAGTTTTTTTGCCGGTAAATTCCACTGAGAGGGAAATCTGTAAGGCAACTGTTGCAGATATATGCGCAGAAGAGGGGCAGCAACTTGTCGGGTGGCGCGAGGTACCCACCAACGCTGACGCCGCCGACCTGGGATCGACCGCCCGTGCCACAGAACCAAAAATCGAACAGTTGTTTATTGCCGCAGCTGACGGGTGTGAAGGTGACGACTTCGAGCGCATCCTTTACCTGATTCGCAAACGTGCCAGCCACAAGCTGCGCAGTGACGCGAACCTGGGCCAGGCTGGCATGTTTTATGTCTGCAGCCTGTCGACCAGGGTCATTATTTATAAAGGTATGCTCGTGCCGGACCAGGTAATGAACTATTACCCGGACCTGCGGTGCGAGGACTACACCACGCACCTGGCAATGGTGCATTCGCGTTTTTCGACCAATACTTTTCCGAGCTGGGATCGCGCCCAGCCAAACCGGTTCATGTCGCACAATGGTGAGATCAATACCCTGCGCGGCAATATGAACTGGATGAGTGCCCGTGAGGGCGTGGCGAAAAGCGAACTCTTCGGCGACAAACTGGGCGAACTGTTCCCGGCTATCGAGGAGGATGTGTCCGATTCGGGCGCATTCGATAATGCGCTTGAGTTCCTGCTGATGACAGGACGCACCCTGCAGGAAGCCGTGATGATGATGATCCCGGAAGCCTGGCAGAAAAACGAGCTGATGTCGGGAGACAAGCGGGCGTTCTACGAATACCACTCGTCGCAAATGGAGCCGTGGGACGGTCCGGCATCGATTGCATTTACCGACGGCCGGTACATTGGTGCGGTGCTGGACCGCAACGGCCTGCGTCCGAGCCGTTATTACCTGACCCACGACGATCGGGTGATCATGGCCTCCGAGGTCGGCGTTGTGCCCGTCGATCCGGCGAATGTAAAAGCCAAGGGTCGGCTGGAGCCGGGCCGCATGTTTCTTATCGATTTCGAAAAGGGCGAACTGGTTCCCGACAGGGAGCTCAAGGATGAATTTGCCACCCGGCGTCCCTATAGCAAGTGGATTGAGAGCCAGAAGATTATCCTGAAGGACCTCGACAGCGCGGGTAAAGGTGCGGGGCTTGATGCAGACACGCTGATCCAGCGCATGCAGGCCTTCGGTTACACGAAGGAGACCATGCAATTCATGTTATTGCCGCTGGTCAATCAATTACGCGACCCAGTCGGCTCGATGGGTAATGACTCGGCGCTGGCATGCCTTAGCGACAAGCCGCGCATGCTGTATGACTATTTCAAGCAGCTGTTCGCGCAGGTCACGAACCCGCCTATCGATTCGATACGCGAAGAGATAATCATGTCGCTCGAGTGTTACATCGGGCCCGAGGGCAATTTGCTCGACACCACCGAAGAGCATTGTCACCGGTTGGCGTTGAAGCATCCGATACTTAGCAATGATCATATGGCTGCACTGAAGGAGCTGGATCATCGCGGCTGGCGAACGAAGACGATCGACATTAGCTACGACCGGAAAGATGTCCCGGGTGGCATGACGGCGACACTCGACAGGGTCTGCGCCGAAGCCGAACAGGCGATCGACGATGGTTTTAGTTTTGTGGTGCTGTCGGACCGTGCTATCAACGCGGACCGGATTGCGCTCAGTTCGCTGCTGGCATGCGCATCTGTGCACCACCACCTCATTAAACAGGCCAAGCGTACACGGATCGGCATCCTGGTCGAATCGGGCGAAGCGCGCGAGGTGCACCACCATTGTTTGCTTGTCGGTTATGGTGCGGATGCGATCAACCCTTATCTGGCTTTCGAGGCGCTGTGGCAGGCACGCAGGGACGGTCTCGTCGATCCGAAAAAGTTTGTCGACGACAAGAGCCTGGTTGCGAATTACCGCACGGCCGTTGCGAAGGGCATGCTCAAAGTTATGGCAAAGATGGGAATTTCTACCCTGCATTCATACAAGGGTGCACAGATTTTTGAGGCTCTTGGTCTTGCCAGTGAAGTGATCGATCGTTCCTTTGTCGGCACCGCAAGCCGCTTACAGGGTGTGGGCTTCAGGGTGCTTGAGGAAGAAGCCGGAAGGCGGCACGCACTGGCTTATCCTGAGCGCGCAGAAGACCGGCAAACCGAGTTGCCGAATCCCGGTGATTTCCACTGGCGCAGCGCAGGCGAGCGACATGCGTGGCAGCCCGCGACTATCTCGTCGCTGCAGGCAGCGGCGCGCATGAACGATACCGATGCCTACCAGGCTTTTGCCGATCAGATTAATGACGATGCACGGCACAATTGCACGCTGCGCGGGCTTATTGATTTGCCGCCGCGTCAGTCCAAGTCGATTCCGCTCGAGCAGGTGGAACCGGCCAGCGAGATCGTGAAGCGTTTTGTTACCGGCGCGATGAGCTTCGGGTCTATTTCCAAGGAGTCGCATGAATCGCTCGCGATCGCGATGAACCGGATGGGCGGCAAGAGCAATACGGGCGAAGGCGGTGAAGACCCCGAGCGCTTTGAGCCGATGCCGTCGGGCGATTCGCGCCGTTCCGCGATCAAGCAGATTGCCTCCGGGCGTTTCGGCGTCACGGCCTGGTACCTGGCCAATGCGGATGAACTGCAGATCAAGATGGCGCAGGGCGCGAAACCCGGTGAAGGTGGTGAATTACCCGGACGCAAAGTTGACGAGAACATTGCCCGTATCCGTTACTCGACTCCAGGTGTGGGACTTATCAGCCCGCCGCCGCACCATGATATTTATTCGATCGAGGACCTGGCGCAGCTTATCCACGACCTGAAGAACTCTAACCCACGTGCTCGTATCAGTGTGAAGCTCGTTTCGGAAGTGGGCGTGGGCACCATTGCCGCAGGTGTGGCCAAGGCACACTCGGATCACATACTTATTTCCGGCGATTCGGGCGGCACGGGCGCCTCACCCCTGACGAGTATCAAGCACGCCGGCCTCCCGTGGGAACTTGGTATCGCCGAAACTCATCAGACGCTCGTCCTTAACGACCTGCGTAGTCGCGTTGTGGTGCAGGCCGACGGCGGCCTAAAAACCGGTCGCGATGTGGTCATTGCCGCGTTGCTGGGTGCAGAGGAATACGGTTTCTCGACAGCGCCGCTGATTACGCTCGGCTGCATCATGATGCGCAAGTGCCATATGAATACCTGCCCGGTCGGAATCGCCACGCAGGATCCGGTGCTGCGCAAGAAATTTGCGGGCCAGCCCGAGCATGTCGTGAACTACATGTTCATGGTTGCTGAGGAAGCGCGCTGCATAATGGCGGAACTTGGTTTCCGGCGCATAGTCGACATGATCGGGCGTACCGATGTTATGGATATCCGCCATGCTGTCAAACATTGGAAGGCCGACGGCCTTGATCTGACCCCGATACTTACCCGGGCGCAAAAGCCTCACGATAAGGTCGAGGCTTACTGCACTACCAAGCAGGACCATGGCCTGGAACTTGCGCTGGACAATCGCCTGATCGCGATGGCCCGGCCTGCGATTGAAAAAGGCGAGAAAGTCCAGCTCGAAATTCCGATCGTAAATACCAACCGTACAGTCGGTACCATGCTGAGCAACACTATTGTTAACCGTTGGGGTGAGCGCGGGTTGCCCGTGGATACGATCCACACGAAGTTCACGGGCTCGGCGGGGCAAAGTTTCGGCGCATTCCTGACCCGTGGCGTAACGCTCGAACTGGAAGGTGATAGTAACGACTACGTGGGCAAGGGTCTGTCCGGTGGGCGCCTGATCGTATACCCGCCCAAGGAAAGTACTTTCGTAGCTGAAGAAAACGTCCTGATCGGCAATGTGGCCCTCTACGGTGCCACGGGTGGCCGGGCATTTTTCCGCGGCAAGGCAGCGGAGCGCTTCTGCGTGCGTAATAGCGGCGCTCGTGCCGTTGTCGAAGGCGTGGGCGATCATGGTTGTGAATATATGACGGGTGGGCGCGCAGTCATCCTTGGCCCGACCGGACGGAACTTCGCTGCCGGCATGTCTGGCGGTATCGCGTATGTCTGGGACATAAATGGCGAGTTTAAATCGAAGTGCAACACCGGCATGGCTGATCTCGACCCGGTAGAAAACGACGATGACATTTCCGAGTTGCGTGAACTAATTGAACTGCACCTCGAATTCACCGGTTCCGAAGTTGCCCAGCGCATACTCGACGATTGGCCGGAAGTGCTTAGCAACTTTGTGAAAGTTATGCCGACTGACTACAAGCGCGTACTTACAGAGCGTCGTCGGCATGACGAGGAAATCGAAGCAGATATCAGCGACACCGATCAGACCGGTGCCTTTGCGGTGGCAGGGAGCTAAGGATGGGTAAGCCCACGGGGTTTATGGAGTACCCACGCAAAACGGTTCCGTATCGTGAGGAAATTGAGCGCCTGGGTGACTACGGCGAAATCTATACCGAGCCGTCCGAAGACAGGCTCAAACGACAGGGTGCGCGTTGCATGGACTGCGGCGTACCGTTCTGCCAGTCCGATACCGGTTGCCCGATAGACAACCTGATTCCCGAGTGGAACGACCTTGTTTATCGAGGCCGCTGGCGTGAAGCGTTCGAGCGTTTGCATAAGACCAATAATTTTCCTGAATTTACCGGGCGTGTGTGTCCCGCACCATGCGAAGGCGCCTGTGTGCTGGGTATCAACAACCCCGCTGTAACTATTAAGAATATCGAGAACGCCATTATTGATCGCGGTTTCGAGGAAGGCTGGGTACAGCCCACTATCCCGGAAAACCGCAGCGGGAAAACCGTGGCAATTGTCGGTTCCGGCCCGGCCGGCCTGGCTGCCGCGGAACAGCTGAATGCTGCCGACTATACGGTAACCGTTTATGAGCGTGAAGACCGCATCGGTGGTTTGCTGATGTATGGCATTCCGAACATGAAGCTTGAGAAAAAGCTTATCGACCGCCGGGTTGAGCTCATGCGTGTGGCAGGTGTGGAGTTCGTGACTGGTACCGATATAGGCAAGGATGTCGCCCCGCAAAAACTTCAGGAAGACTTCGACGCAGTGTTGTTTGCGACGGGCGCGACCATACCGCGCGATTTGCCGGTGCCTGGGCGAGAGCTTAACGGTATTCATTTCGCGATGGAGTTCCTGACCGAACATACCCGCAGCCTGCTCGATTCAAGTCTTGAAAACGGCAACTTCATCAGTGCGAAGGGAAAGAATGTAGTCGTCATAGGTGGCGGTGATACGGGTACCGACTGTATCGGTACGGCGTTGCGCCACGACTGCTCAAGCATGGTCAATCTTGAATTGATGCCGCAACCGCCAAAAGATCGGGCTGCCGATAACCCGTGGCCGCAGTGGCCGCTGATTATGCGTACCGATTACGGACACGAGGAATCCATCAAAAAGTTTGGCGCCGATCCGCGTTGTTACGCATTAGTCACCAAAGAATTTATCGACGACGGCAACGGCAATGTCGCCGGTCTTAAAACCATGCGGGTCAAATGGATGAATGTCGATGGCCGTATGCAAATGATAGAAGTTCCCGGCAGCGAACAAATGTTTGATGCTGATCTCGTGCTGCTGGCCATGGGTTTCCTCGGTCCCGAGACTTATATTTCGGAGCCGCTTGAGATCGATCTGGACGGCCGGGGTAATTACAAGGCCGAGCACGGTCAGTATGAGACCAGCGTGCCGGGCGTTTTTGCAGCCGGTGACTGTCGCCGTGGCCAGTCACTTGTAGTCTGGGGTATCAACGAAGGGCGCGGCGCCGCCCGTGCAATCGATGAATACCTGAATGGTGTCAGCATCCTGCCGGCACCCGGCCTGACCCTGGGTACGGCCACCGGTTAACATGGGCTGAAATGAGCAATGGTTAACGGTTTGGGCTGATGGAGAAATTTATCTTTGCATCAACATTGAGCCGGTAGCAGCAACGCCATGAGTCGTGAACAAATAGTTCTTTTTAAAGTCTTTGTAAGTGAAGACGTCCTGCAGCCCGTTAACGATGTGCTCATGTCGGGTTACATCGGCCAGGGGCCTAAGGTCGAAGAGTTCGAAGCGATCCTGAAGGACCATGTCGGTAACCCGAACCTGGTTACGCTGAATTCCGCTACCTCAGCACTGCACCTCGCGGCACATATGGCTAAAAAGGCGGTACCCGAAAGTAACTGGCCAGGTATCCAGGCGGGCGACGAGGTGCTGACCTCGGCACTGACCTGTACCGCGACCAACTGGCCCATGCTGGCAAATAGCCTGCAGATCAAATGGGTGGATACTGATCCTGACACCTGCAACATTGATCTCGCCGATCTCGAGTCAAAAATTACCGATAGGGCCAAGATTATTTTGTTTGTTCATTGGGGCGGCTACCCGGTCGATCTCGACAAGGTTGCGGAGATTCTCGACCGTGCCGAACAGCGTATCGGTTTTCGGCCCGTCGTAATCGAAGACTGTGCGCACGCCTACGGTACTCGCTACAAGGGCGAGTTACTCGGCAATCACGGCAACATATGCTGCTTCAGTTTGCAGGCTATCAAACACTTTACAAGCGTAGACGGCGGCTTCCTGACCCTGCCGAATGAGGCATTGCTCCGGCGTGCCAAGTTATTGAGGTGGTACGGTATAGACCGCGACGCACCCAAGGAAGATTTCCGCTGCGAGGAAGATATAGCGGAGTGGGGCTTCAAGTTTCACATGAATGATGTAAGCGCGACAATCGGTATATACAACTATCCGCATATTGATGGCCTCGTACAAAAATTTAAGGACAATTCAGCATTCTACGATCGCGAGCTTGAAGGTGTTGCCGGTATCACGAATATGCACCGCGACGACTGGGCTGATTCGGCCAGCTGGATACATACGATTAAGGTCGAGCGGCGCGATGACTTTATGCGCCACATGAAAGGCTGCAACATCATGACCAGCCGTGTGCATGAGCGTAACGACAAGCATTCCTGCGTTGCTGAGCTCGCAATACCCTTGCCGCAGCTCGATAAACTGGTCAGTGAGATGATTTGTATACCCAATGGCTGGTGGTTGAACGAGGAAGACCGCGACTACGTGGTCGAATGTATCAAGCGCGGCTGGTAGACGCTTCCAGTCTCTGTGAAGTGACAGTTTCTAGTCTTGCCAGGGCCCTGGCTGAGTACGCACGTGTCCAATGAGTTCCCTAATTTCGTCGCTGACTATAGCTACGCGCAGTTCAGCAGCCGGATCACCCAGGTTGGGCACCTTGGGCACAGGCTTGTCATCCATCAGGCCTATAATCAAAAGGTAAAAGTATCGTGCGGTGGCTGCACGACGACGAAGGCGGCTGGAGAAGCTGCGATTTTCTTGCCAGCTATCTGCCGCAGGACCGAGTTTCAATGCGTACCAGGCATCGGCAATGCGTAACATTGTGTGACCCAATGCTCCGGGTAGTTTACCGGCCAGATTGTCGATACGCCCTCGCGTATAAAGTAAAGCACCCTCAATTGCTCCGACTTCCGTGAAGCCGCCAATATGTTTCAACTTGTCGCTCTGTTTGTAGTGTATGCGGGCACCACGATCAGCCATTAACAGGGTCAGAGCCTTTGCGCTGTCGTAGTCTGCTCTTTCCTGCCCCAGGTCACGCAATATGGCCTGATTAACTTGTGTCAGATCGTTCCAGCTACATACTGCCAGGCCGACACCCGTTGCATGGCATGCTTCGTCGACGGTTTTCTTGTTGTAAATAACGAAGTAGTCGCACGCGATGGTTATACCGGTATCGGTATAGGCGTGGATGCCGTGCATGTGCCGGAAAGATTTTGGAATAGTAATATCTTTGTCATTGTGCCAGAGAGGCAGGCAGGACGAGAACAGGTCTGAATCTTTAAGGTCGTCACGAAAATCGTCCATGAACGGACCGACTGCCAGGATGTCCGAGTCCATGAAACAGAACCATTCAGAATCGGTCCGGGCATGCAGGAAATCCAGCGTTTCTCCGTGCGGGAGCATGCGCTTTCCCGGCATGGTCAGCAGCTCAAGGCGATCATCAAGGGCGGCAACGCCCTCGAGCAGCTTGCATTCATCCCCGGAACAACCGTTGGCGACCAGCCGAAAGCTGCAGTCACACCACTTCAGCAGTGTTGTCACGAACGGCGTCAGGTACCGTACCGTGCCCGGCGTATAAATAATGTTGAACTGCAATTCTGCGGTGTTCACTGGCATCTTTGCTTAAGGGGGGAGCGGTGTTAGCGGCAAGGCGGCTAAGTTTCTAGTATTGCCCGTAGGGGAAACAGTGTCCAATGATCCTTTTACACACCCGTTTCCAAATTTAGCAGTGCCGGCACCCAGCCTGACCCTGGGTATGGCTACTAACCAAATACGTTCTACATAAGGCCTCCATAGAATTTTTTGTTCTGATGGTATCCAGGTCTGGTGTTTGCGGCGCAGGTATAATTTCGGCAATAACACCCGGGCAGAACCCGGGGTCACCCAACCAAGGGAAGATCATTGCAAAAGCTGCTCGGCATTACGCTGTTTCTGGTCAGTGCAGCACTTAACGCCGCAACCTATAACCTGACGCAACTACAGTCGCTGTCGGCTGGCGGCGATAGCCTGGCGTACGGCCTGAATGATAATGGCACGGTCGTCGGTCAGTCCTATAACAGCACGACTGCGCAACTGGAAGCCGTGGTCTGGTCGAGCGGCACCGTTGTGTCGATCGGCGTTAAAGGCTTGGCTCGGGCAGTCAACAACAGCGGTGTGGTCATCGGTGAAACCGGAACCGCAACACTGTTGTCCGATGGTGAAGCTTTCATGTGGCAGGCGGGTGCCTACACCAACCTTGGTACGCTGGGCGGATCGATTGCCGGCGCCTATGACATCAATGAGAGCGGCGTTATTACAGGCATTTCAACCGGTGCCTGCACTCGGTGTAGGTTCGTTCCATGCGTTCAGATATGAAAGCGGCACGATGAGCGATCTGGGTACGGTATCGGTTTACAACGGATATGCACGCGGTCACGGTATCAACGATGCCGGCGAAATCGTCGGCCGGGCTTCACTTACGACCTTTTTCAGCAGCGATAAGCACATGGCACACTGGGAAACCGACGGCACGCTGAATTCTGTTACTACGTCAGGCACTTACAGCACCGGTCAGCAGATTAATAACAATGGGGTGATCGTAGGCAATGGCCGCGTGTCCGGCAGCAATACTCAGTATGGCATGATCTGGGACAGTGGCGTACTGACCGTACTCGGCGATCTGGGCGGCAATGGCAGCCGGCTTTGGTCGATTAATGATGCCGGTGTTGCGGTGGGTTGGGCGAGAGATGCCGACAATATCAAATGGGCGCTCGTTACTTATGATGGCGGCCAGACAATCGTTGATCTGAATACGCTGGTAACGGGCCTGGGTGATTTCACAACGCTGAACGAAGCTTATGATGTGAATGAAAACGGCAACATAGCTGGTTACGGTACGCTGAGCGACGGATCGCAGGGCGCGTTCGTTATTTCAATAGTGCCGATCCCGGCAGCCGTCTGGTTGTTTGCTTCCGGCTTGGGGATGTTGGGCTGGATTCGAAGGCGCAGCACAAGTTAAAAAAGATAAATAAAAGCCCGCATAATGCGGGCTTTTTTCGTGGTTCCCAAAAACTTTACAGTCTGGCGATTATCGCATCTGCAAACTCTTTAGTACCCAGCGAACCACCCAGGTCGCCCGTCTTTTCGCCGGCCTGCAGGCAGGCGTCATATGCGGCCTTGATGCGTTCGGCGGCGTTCGCAAAACTATCATCGTTCATCGTGGCGGCTAAGTGCTTTAGCATCATGACACCCGACATCAACAAGGCGAGGGGGTTAGCTTTGTTCTGACCAGCGATATCGGGTGCCGAACCGTGCACGGCTTCAAAAATTACGCGCTCGTCACCGAAGTTGGCGCCGGGGGTTACTCCGAGTCCGCCGACCAGTCCCGCGGCCAGATCACTTACCACGTCGCCGTACAGGTTCTCGAGCAGTAACATGTCGAACTGGGTAGGGTCCTGAACCATGCGCATGCAGGCGGCATCAATAATCGCGGTGTCGTATTCGATATCGCTGTAGTTCTTGTGGACTTCCTCGGCACAACGCAGAAACAAACCATCGGTGAGTTTCATGATGTTCGCCTTGTGAAAAGCCGTGATTTTTTTTCGGCCACGCTGACGTGCGTAATTAAAAGCCCATTCGGCGATGCGCGTGCAGCCTTTTTCGGTGGCAACTTTTGTGCTGGTAACGACGCCGGGGGTAATCTCTGCTTCCACCCCGCTGTAAAGACTTTCGGTATTTTCACGGATAACGATAAGGTCTACACCGGTGTAGCGGGTTTCGACACCCGGCAGATTGCGCACGGGGCGCACGGCTGCATACAATTCGAAAGCCTTTCGCAGTTGTACGTTGACCGACTTAAATCCCTTTCCAACCGGAGTCGTGCAGGGGCCTTTCAACGCGACACCATGCTCGTGAATAGCGTCGAGCGTACTCTGGGGCAGCACTTCACCTTCTGCTGCCAGCGCCGACTCACCGGCCATACGTTCGACCCAGTCGATTTTTGCACCAGCCGCTTCAAGCACTTTAAGGGTTACTGAGGTTATCTCGGGCCCGATCCCGTCACCGGGAATCAGCACGATCTTGTTGCTGCTCATATTTTCAATCTGGATCAGGGCTAAGGGGCGCGAGATTATAGCGACTCAGTCACCCATCCACAGCCGTTTTTGCCTCAATTCGTCACATTTTTCAGTAAATGAAGGTTTGCCGCGAGCCGCGGTTCGACCTCCCCTGACCTTACTCGTTAAACTACGGGGGATGCCGGTGCGGTTACCAAGGAGAAAACAGCGTGAGCATACAACCGAACTATAAAATAGCGACCTGCCTGACCCTGATCGTGGCAGCATGCACAACGATCGATCCCTACACCCGCGAGGAAAAAGCCAGCAACGTGCTTCGAGTGTAGTTACCTACCTCGGCCAACAGCAGGTACGAATCGACAGAATGATATCGGTCGGGGCAGGCGAGTCTCGGCCAATTGTGTCGAATGCAACCGCCGGAGGTCGACAACAGAACCGCCGCGTGGAAATAACCATCGTGCCGATTACTGCATAAATTAAGGTATTTGGCCAAACAAAAAAAAGCCCCGCAACGCGGGGCTTTTTGCTATAAAAATTCTAACCTCAGGCAGGTACCATCACCGTCCTGAGTTTGCGTATCGCGTTATTCTCAATCTGGCGAATGCGTTCAGCCGACACACCGTACTTGTCTGCCAGGTCATGCAACGTGGTTTTCTTTTCTGCCAACCAGCGAAGTTCAAGAATATCGCGGCTGCGCTCATCCAGCCCTTCCAGCGCTTCAACGAGTGCGTCTCCTGCCTGACTGTTCCAGTCGTCCGCTTCGAGCTCTGCAGCAGGATCGGGTTCGGGGTTGGGCAGATACAGCGCCGGCGCATAGGGCTTTTCTTCGTCGTCACCCGGTGTCGGATCGAACGCAACATCATGTGAATACAGCCTTTGTTCCATCTCGCTGACTTCACGTTCGCTTACACCCAGATCCTCGGCTACCGCTTTGGTTTCTTCTGCGGACAACCAGCCAAGTCGTTTTTTGGCCTTCCGGAGGTTAAAAAACAGTTTGCGCTGCGCCTTGGTTGTTGCGACCTTGACCAGCTTCCAGTTTTTCAATACGAATTCATGTATTTCTGCACGGATCCAGTGCACTGCAAAGGATACCAGTCGCACGCCAACATCCGGATCGAAGCGTTTGACAGCTTTCATCAGGCCAATATTGCCTTCCTGGATGAGGTCGCCAAGCGGCAGTCCGTAACCGGTATAACCACGGGCAATGTGCACGACGAAGCGAAGTTGCGACATCACAAGCAGGCGCGCCGCATCGAGATCTTCATCATCGACGAGCCGGCGGGCAAGTACCTGTTCCTGTTCCTTGCTCAGCACGGGCACGGCATTAACGGCCTGGATATAACTTTCCAGGCTGCCGGTAGGACCCGAAAGGATCAGGTCCTGATTGCTGATTGCCAGTACTTGACTCATAAATGATTCCTCCCGCAGTTTCACGATTTTAGCACTCTCGGTTTTAGAGTGCTAACGAGTACATTGGTTCCCGGCAGAATCTTAAAAAAAATATTTATTATCAGTAAGTTAGGTATAGACCTATTTTGGCTGTATTGCAGAAAGATGGCGTGCCACGGCCGTCCAGGCGCCGCCCCAGCCGGAGAGAATCCCGCCGCCGAAAACGGCCAGCGCGGTGGCCCAGTCCATACCCAGCAGGTTTATTTCCGTGCTGTACAGGCCGATCAGGCGCTGTAACGGTCCTGACAGTATCCATCCGCCCATGAACAGGACCAGTAATGCGATACAACTGCCGATCAGTCCGTACCACAACCCAACGTAAAGAAAAGGACGTCGCACAAAGCCGTCACTGGCTCCGAGAAGTTTGAGTACTTCAATCTCATCACGGTGGTTCTGTATGTCGAGGCGTATGGTATTGCCCACAATAATTACCACCGCCGCAATTAATAGCAGGGATGCCATCAGCACTATCCGCCGCAAGAAATCGAGAATGGCATTTAGCCGCTCTACCCACGCCGTATCGATCTTTACCATGTCTACGTCATCATTTTCTGATATCTGCGTTTCGATATCTTGTAGCTCGTCAGCGCCTGCCGAATCACCGGGCCTGACGACGAGTGTATGCGGTAAAGGGTTACTGCCGAGAGAGTCGAGTGCTTCGCCGAGCCCTGATGACTCACGAAAATCTTCCAACGCGGTATCCGCGGGGGTAACGCTGACTGATTGGATGGCCTCCATTTCTTCCAGCTCATCCGCCAGTGATTGAGCGCTGGTTAATGCGGTACCCGGTTCCATGTAGATCGAAAAATCACGAACGCTTTCCCAGCCGCCGGCAAGGTTACGACCGTTTTGCACGAGTATGTTTAGAGATGCCGGTAACGCAAGGGCGATACCAATAACCGTAACAGTCAGGCCCGTTGCAATCGGCTGACTGCCGAGTTCGCGCAACGTTGCGGCACTATTCAGTATATGCAACCTGTACCAGCGCCGGGCTCTGCCAATAAAACCTGGGTTGTTACGCGCCATGTCAGAACACCAGCGCTTCATCGTCGGGTTCGACCAGGACACCGTTGTCGAGCTGCAGGCGTCGTCCGTTCAGCCTGTCCAGGAGCGCCAGGTCGTGCGTGGCAATCATCATTGTTACCCCGATCTCGTTGAAGCGTCCGAACAGTTTCATGATTTCCAGCGATAACCAGGGATCGAGGTTGCCGGTCGGTTCGTCTGCAATCAGCAGGCGCGGCCGCGTGACGACAGCCCTTGCTATACCTACGCGCTGCTGTTCACCGGTTGACAGGGTCCGCGGTGGTTTGTTTTCCTTTTTTAGCAATCCGACCTGGTCGAGTGCAGCCCGCACGCGGCGGGGGATCTCCCGGTCTCCTACGCCGGCGATGATCAGCGGCAGCGCTACATTATCGAAGGTCGTGCGATCCGGTAATAGTTTGTTGTCCTGGAAAACGATGCCAAGCTTGCGCCGGTGCGGCGGTACCTGGCGTTTTGACAGCCGTCCGATATTCTGACCGTCTACGACAACCTGCCCGCGGGTTGGTCTTTCGATAAGTGCGATAAGTCGAAGTAAAGTGCTTTTTCCGGCTCCCGATGCGCCGGTGAGAAATGCCATTTCGCCGCGATCGATTTCGAACGACAGGTTACTCAGGGCATCGCCGCCACCGTCGTATCGTTTGCTGACGTTATCGAAGCGGATCATTCGCGTAGCTGTCCCTCGTCACCAAAGTCCAGCAATGCATCAACAAAACGGTGTGCATCGAATGGTGCCATATCGTCAGCCTGTTCACCCATACCAATAAACCGGAACGGAATATTCAATTTGTTGGCAATAGCCAGCAGAATACCGCCGCGTCCACCGCCATCGAGTTTGGTCATGGTAATACCTGTCAAACCTATGGCTGCATCAAATTGCTCGGCCTGAACCATTGCGTTCTGTCCCAGGCCGGCATCCAGTATGAGCATCTTTTCGTGCGGTGATGTTTCATCGAGGCGACCTGCTACCCTGGCTACTTTTTGCAGCTCGCGCATTAACCCTTCCTGATTCTGCAGGCGACCTGCGGTATCGGCCAGTACGATATCTGTTTGCCGTGCCTGTGCTGCTTCGAGCGCATCATAAACTACGGCGGCCGGGTCCGCGCCCGGCGCCTGGCTCACAACCGGAACATCATTACGTTGCCCCCAGGCCTGTAGTTGCTCAGTTGCCGCCGCCCTGTAAGTGTCGCCAGCCGCGAGCAATACGGACCGGCCTTCTCCTTTAAAACGGTGTGCAAGTTTGCCTATGGTGGTGGTTTTACCCGACCCGTTAACACCAACCATCAGGATGACAAAAGGCTTATGTTCGGCAGAAATATCCAGCGGAACGGTACATGGTTCGAGTATGGCGAGCAATTCCTCGCGGAGGGCATTCTGAAGTTCCCCACCCTCACACGCACCGCGCGTACGCAGACCTTCGAGAATACGAGTGGTAGTTTCTACACCGACGTCGGCCAGGAGCAGCCGGTCCGAAAGTTCCTCCTCAAGTTCGGCATCAAGCCCGCGGCCCGACATCCAGTTGAGGGAGCGCAGGCCCAGCCCCTCGCCCTTGTTGAGCCGTTGTTTTAGACGGGCAAAAAAGCCCGGGCGTTTATCAGGTGTTTGTTTGTCGGCAGGCTTACCCATGAGCGCGCATGTTAACGAATTAGTCAGGAGCAAAGAATCCTCAGGCAAAGAAGGCTGTACCTCGGCTATGCTTGGCGGTTCGGAGTATCAGCATTAATGGCGAAAACACGAAAACCTGGCCGTCCCGCCGCTGTCCGCATAATTGCCGGGCGAGCCAGGGGCCGGCGCATTCCTGTCGAGTCAGACAGTATCAGGCCTACGCCGGATCGTGTGCGCGAGACGGTGTTCAACTGGCTACAGGCCGATTTGCAGGATACGAGCTGTCTGGACATGTTTGCCGGAACCGGTGCGCTGGGCATTGAAGCCTGGTCACGTGGAGCCGGGTACATAACCTTTGTGGAGCAGGACAGGCAGGCGGCCAAGCAGCTTGGAATTCGGCTGGAAGAGTTCGGGATCACCGGTGAACTGCGCAAGGCAGACGCGCTGCAGCTCCACTACGGCAACCTGGGCCCCTTTGATATCGTGTTTCTGGATCCTCCGTTTCAGGGCCCGGATTTGGCCAATTTGTGTACACTGCTGGAAAGCTCGGGCGGCCTCAGTGCATCCGCTCTTATATATATGGAAATGCATCGCAAGACACCGTTGCCTGAGCTGCCGGCGGGCTGGACCGTTAAAAAAGAACAAACCGCGGGACAGGTTCGCTTTGCGTTGGCTGAAAGCGGTGAATAAAAGGAGCTTAATGTGGCTACAGGCGCCATGTATCCGGGAACATTCGATCCTCTAACCCGGGGTCACGAAGAGATTGTGCAGCGTGCAGCAGGGGTGTTCGGCCGTGTGGTCGTGGCCGTCGCGTCAGGTTCGTCCAAGCAGCCTTTGTTCGATCTTGAAAAACGTATCGACCTGATCAGTAGTGCACTCGCCGATCTGAAGAATATCGAAGTAGTCAGTTACGATGGACTTACCGTTGACTTTGCGCGCGATAACGGCCTCGGGGTAATCGTGCGCGGCTTGCGTGCTGCGAGTGACTTCGAATACGAATTTCAGCTTGCCATGATGAACCGGCACCTGGAAGCTGGCGTCGAAACGGTATTCCTGACGCCTACCGAGGAGTTTATGTTCGTGTCATCTTCGCTGGTGCGTGAGATCGCCAGAATGGGTGGCGATGTTTCCGGTTTCGTGCACCCGGTCGTGAATCAGGCGTTGCGTGAGCATTTCGATAACTAGTGCAAGGGTAAAACCGCGCATGACACGATTCGCACGTAATTACCTGTGTCTGCTCTCCACACTTTCACTCCTGTTTTTGTCGGCAGCCTGCAGCACTATGCAGCCGGGGAAGGCTGCGATAGCGAGCGCCGACCCGTTGGCGACAGCCGCCGGTTACGAGGTGCTGGAAGAGGGCGGCAACGCCTTCGATGCAGCCGTAGCGGTTGCGGCTGCACTGGGGGTTGTCGAACCAGCCGCATCCGGACTGGGTGGCGGTGGATTCTTCCTTTTGTATCGTGCCGACGAAGGTGATTATCGTTTTGTTGACGCGCGTGAAGTTGCGCCGGCCGCTGCCAGTAGAGACATGTATCTCGACGACAACGGCCAGCCTGTTCGCGGCGCGTCTATGGACGGACCGCTTGCAGCGGGTATTCCCGGCGAAGCGGCCGGCATGGCCCACCTGGCCGGTAACTACGGCAGGCTACCGCTGGAACGACTCCTCGAGCCCGCAATACGGCTTGCCGAAAACGGCTATCGCATCGAGTCACGCGCGCTGTTGGGCCTTAGGTTTCGGAAACAGACACTCCTGCAGTCGCCGGCCTTTGCCGCGGTGTTCTATCCGGAAGGTGTACTACCGAAAGAAGACACCCTGATTGTGCAACCCGACCTGGCCGCAACGCTGAGACGCTTCGCGGAGGGTGGCTTTGATGGTTTCTATAAAGGCGATACTGCCCGGTTACTGGTTGACGGCGTGCGTGCGGCGGGGGGCATCTGGAGCCTTGAGGACCTCGCAAGCTACCGGGTTGTTGAACGTGAACCGTCGGTCACAACATTTTCTAACTTACGCATAGTCACGGCACCGCCGCCATCTTCGGGCGGGGTAGCGCTGACGCAGATGCTCAATTTATTATCCACGTACCCGCTTGCCGAACTGGATGGCGCACAGCAGAAACACTACATGGTTGAAGCCATGCGGCGCGCCTACCGGGATCGCGCGATTTACCTCGGCGATCCCGACTTCGTGGAGATGCCGTTGCCCATGCTGCTTAGCAGGGATTACATGGCAGGTCAGCGTGTGTCAGTTCGGGGTGATCGTGCAACACCGAGTTCCGTGCTGGACGGAATTGATACCGACGGCGGTGAAGGCACACAGACCACACATTTTTCGATCATTGATGCAGACGGAAACCGGGTTGCGGCCACGCTGACGGTCAATACCTGGTATGGGGCCGGATTCATGTCTCCCGGCACCGGCATAGTACTGAACAACGAGATGGATGATTTTTCAATTAAGCCGGGCGTACCCAACGAGTTCGAACTGATAGGTGATGACGCGAACGCGATCGTGCCGGGCAAGCGACCTTTGTCCAGCATGTCACCAAGTTTTCTTGAATCCGATCGCGGTATCGCTATTGTTGGCACCCCGGGTGGTAGCCGCATTATTACGATGGTTTTACAGGCTGCACTTAAATGGTATGAGGGTGGCAGCGCGTGGGACATGGTCAGCATGAGGCGCTTTCATCATCAGTACCTGCCGGATGAGATCAGGCACGAACCGGGCGCAATCAGCGAAGCCGAGATAGTGACGCTGGAATCCATGGGCCATACAGTTAAGCCTGCCAGGCGACCTTTCGGCAACATGAATGTCGTGACCTGGGACTTTGATTCAGGGAAGGTCGAAGCGGCTACCGATCCGCGCGGTCGCGCGGAAGGGCGTGTTTACTGACTACAGGCCCATTGCTGCCCCGGCTAACGCTGGCAGGTGCTGCAGTAATACGTTGCGCGCTGGCCCTGCACCGTGTGCCTGATCAGGTCGCCACACTGTTTACAGGCTTCACCCGCACGTCCATACACTAAGAGCTTCTGTCTGAAGTACCCCGGCTTGTCATCGCTGCCGCGATAATCACGCAACGTAGTTCCGCCCTGGCGGACAGCTTCCGCCAGCACCGCGTGAATTTCACCCGCTAGTTTCGTCATGCGGGGCAAGGCAATGCGGCCTGCCGCACGCTTTGGATGTATCCCTGCGCGAAACAGCGATTCGTTGGCGTAGATACTACCGACGCCTGCGACAATTTTGCTATTCATCACGTGCTGTTTGATAGCAACCTTACGGCCCCGGCCCGACTGCCACAGGTATTTACCCGTAAAGTCATTGCTGAATGGTTCAGGTCCGAGTTCTGCCAGCAGCGGGTGCTCTGCAGGCGTGAGACCTGCCCACAACAAGGAGCCGAATCGGCGCGGATCGTTAAACCGCACAACGTCACCGCCATCGACAACGATGTCGAAGTGATCATGAACTTCCGGGGCAGAATATTTATCAACAATTCGCATACTCCCGGACATTCCAAGGTGAACCATTGCAGTGCCGTTTGCTGTTTTCAGCAATAAGTACTTCGCTCGTCGTTCAACGTGATGAATAACCTGGCCACGCAGGTTCTCTTCCAGATCAATCGGTACCGGCCAGCGCAGCCTGCGTTCCCGCACGATAAGTTCGGTTATACGGTGGCCTTCAAGCACGGGCGCAATGCCGCGGCGCGTGGTTTCGACTTCGGGTAATTCCGGCATGGGTTGCCTATGGTAGTGCCTAGAGCCCCTGGGGCCGCAAGCGTACGCTCCGTGTATATTTAACATAACGCATTACGGCATCCGGACCCTTTCCCGGATGAAACCAGGTTTCAGTGACTACCCGGACGGCCTGCCTTTCGCTATAGCCTCGCGCGTATGAGCTATGGATTATGTGCTTTATTTAATGAATACATTTATCTACGGAATACTTAACCTTGATTTCTGGGAGTATGTTGCGGCCTCGCTAATCATGCTGCAGACCTCGATGATGGGCGTCACCCTCTACCTGCATCGGGATCAGGCACATCGTGCGATAGACCTCCACCCGTTCCTGCGCCACTTTTTCCGCTTTTGGGTGTGGGCCAATTCCGGCCAGCAAACCAATGAATGGGTAGCCGTGCACCGTAAACACCATGCCCTGTGTGAGCGTGAAGGCGACCCTCATAGCCCGAAAGTTTTCGGTTTACGTAAAGTACTTCTGGAAGGCGCCGAGCTTTACCAGGAAGAAGTACGCAATAAGGAAACTGTTGCAAGGTACTCTAAGGGCACGCCGGCAGACTGGATGCAAAGAAACATTTACTGGCGTTACCCGAATCTGGGAATCGTATTACTGGTTGTCAGTTGTCTGATTCTGTTCGGCGGACCGGGAATTATTATTCTCGGCTTACAGCTTATTTCCATGCCGGTATTCGCTGCAGGCGTCATTAACGGCCTGGGCCATTACAGTGGCTATCGCAATTTCGAGTGTGATGATCAGTCGACCAACATAATGCCTATTGCCTTCTGGGTTGGTGGCGAGGAACTGCATAACAACCATCATGCCTTCCCGACTTCGGCGAAGTTTTCCGTTCGCTGGTGGGAGTTCGATATAGGCTGGATGTATATCGTCATCCTGCGCACACTTGGGCTTTGTCACGTTCGTCGTGTCGCACCCCGGCCCAGGCGGGTAAGCGCTCGCCAGGTCGATCTGCAGACCTTGCAGGCTGTACTGATCAACCGTATGCATGTGCTGCATGCCTATACGAGTGACGTAACCCTGCCGGAGTTCAAAAAGGTACGGCTGGCCGATAAGGGCAATGAATTGCTTGCCAAAGCCCGCAAGCTGCTCATCCGGCGACCGGACTGGCTTGATGAAGCTGCGCGCACCCAGCTTGCTCGCGTGCTGGAGAACAATCAAACGCTGAAGACCGTGTATGAACTGCGCGAGAAACTGATTCAGATCTGGGAAGAGGCAAATGTTAGTAATGAGCGCCTTGTCGCTGAACTGAAAGAATGGTGTGCCGAAGCAGAATCAAGTGGTATCCGTTCGCTGGAAGAGTTTTCGTCCAGACTGCGCGGCTATGCTCTGCAGCCCGTTAGTGTTTAAGCAGGCATAAAAAAGGCCCGCATCATGCGGGCCTTTTAAATTCCATTTGCGCTGTCTTATTTGATCTTCGCTTCCTTGTAGATCACATGCTTCCGGACGACGGGGTCATATTTCTTAACCTCCATCTTTTCCGGGTGCAGCCGCTTGTTCTTATCAGTTGTATAGAAGTGTCCGGTTCCGGCTGATGACACGAGTCTGATCTTCTCTCTCATTGCAGTGCTCCGAACTAGATCTTGACGCCCTTGGCGCGCATGTTCTTAAGCACCTGGTCGATGCCCAGCTTGTCGATAATCCTTAATCCCTTGCGGGACACGCGCAGTCTCACGTAGCGCTTCTCACTCTCAACCCAGATGCGTTTGCTGTGCAGATTGGGCAGGAACCGGCGCCGTGTCTTGTTATGCGCGTGCGACACGTTATTTCCGGCCAACGGTTTCTTTCCGGTAACCTGGCAGACGCGGGACATGATCGACCTCTGAAAATTCAATAAGTTAACACCACTGAGAGTGGCGGGAGCCGCGTTTTATACCAATACCTGGGCGGCTAGGCAAGGGCTTCAGCTCCCCGAGACCAGTGCCGTGCCTGTTAGCACCTACAACATGCCATGGCTTGCCAGCGACACGCAGCAGTTGTCGCCTATCACGAAGTGATCCAGGAGCCGGACGTCCACCAGTTCCAGCGCGTCCCGCACCCGGCGGGTAATGAGCTGATCGGACTGGCTGGGTTCAGCAACTCCGGACGGGTGGTTGTGGGCCAGGATCACAGCGGCGGCGTTTCGGGCCAGTGCCTGTTTGACTATTTCGCGGGGGTAAACGGCCGCCGCGTCAATAGTGCCGCGAAACAATTCGTCGAAGGCCAGTACCCGATGCCGGTTGTCCAGGAATAGGCAGCAAAAAACTTCGTGTGGCCGATCTCGCAGACTGGCGAGCAGAAAATCGCAGCTGTCCGTTGGTGACCCGATTGTTGTGCCAGGTTTCAGCCGTTCGCTCAGAAAGCGTTTGCTGCATTCCCGTGCCGCAAACAGCACAGCCGTCTTGGCGGCCCCTATACCCGGGATATCAGCAAGTTCTGCCTGGGCTGCATTCAGGGTGCCCCGCATCCCCCCGAACCGGTTGATAAGCAATTGTGCCAGCTCTACTGCGGAGAAGCCGGGCGTCCCCTGGCCGAGCAGGACGGCCAGCAGCTCAGCATCAGACAGGCAGGTTCCGCCTTCGCGCAATAGTTTTTCACGGGGCCGGTTAGCTACGGGCCAGTCATTCATTCTCGAGCTGCACATAGACTGATTCTGATTCCAACCTCGGCCAGAGCCGAGGCGTGAAACTGGCGGGAGTCGTTATAAAGCGGCACGATCACACTGATTTGGGTTAATCTACGAGGCCGATTTCAGCGCTTGGACGCGCACAATAACTGGCCATACCAAATGAGCGAGCTCGCAGGAAGGCATGTGCTGCTCGGTGTTACCGGCAGTATAGCCGCCTACAAAAGTCCCGACATAGTCAGGCGCCTTAAAGATCAGGGCGCCGAAGTACGTGTCGTGCTGACGGCCAGTGCCGAAAAGCTGGTTTCGCCTACCGTTTTCCAGGCAGTATCCGGCGAACCTGTGCGCGGTGATATTTGGGATGAACAGGCTGAAGCCGCGATGGGGCACATAGAGCTTGCCAGGTGGGCAGACCAGGTTCTTATAGCACCTGCTACAGCAAACCTGATTGCGCAGCTGGCGGCAGGATCAGCTGAGAACCTGCTTAGCACTATTTGTCTCGCGACAGAGGCGCCGATCGCACTTGCACCCGCAATGAACCAGGCAATGTGGCGCGATCCGGCCACGCAGAATAACTGTGAAGTGTTGCGAAATCGTAATGTGCGACTAATAGGCCCTGACGAAGGTTCGCAAGCCTGTGGCGATGTTGGCCCGGGGCGCATGTCCGAGCCGGTCGATATCGTGAACCGCTTGTTGCGCGGTGGCGCCACAGGTCCGTTCGAGGGGCAGACGATACTGGTAAGTGCGGGACCAACCCGGGAAGCAATCGATCCGGTGCGATTTGTCAGCAACCGAAGCTCCGGGAAAATGGGTTTTGCGATGGCGCGCGCCGCGGCTGACGCGGGAGCTTCTGTAATTCTGGTGGCGGGTCCGGTGAATCTTCCGACGCCGCCCGGAGTTGAACGGATAGACGTCGAAACAACGCAGCAGATGTTCGATGCCGCTATGGAGCAGATCGATAAGGCTGATATTTACATCGGCGCGGCAGCAATCTCGGATTACCGGCCTCGAAAGGCTGCAACCCAGAAGATCAAGAAATCCGCAGATACCTTTACCCTGGAAATGGTGAAGTCACCGGACTTGCTGGCATCGATATCGGCACTTGATGACGGGCCGTTTACTGTTGGCTTTGCGGCGGAAACCGAGAAACTGGAAGAGCATGCGCAGTCAAAGCTGGAGCGCAAGCAACTGGACATGATCATCGCGAACCTGGTTGGTGAGAATATTTGCTTCGATGCCGATGATAACGAGGCGGTAGTGCTGTGGTCGGGAGGCCGGGAAGCGTTGCCGCGGCTTTCTAAATCTGAACTCGCCCGGCGGCTGGTCGATGTGATAGCCGGGCGCTACCGGCACGCAAAATCAGCCAGCGCTGCATAACAGGGAGCCAAAGTGAGCCACCAGACATTCCAGTTGAAGATTCTGGACCCCAGGGTTGGGACGGAGTTTCCGTTGCCCGAGCATGCGACCGTCGGTTCCGCCGGCGTCGATCTGCGTGCCTGCATAGATGAGCCACTCAATCTTGAGCCGGGCCAGACCGAGTTGATACCGACCGGTATGGCAGTGCACATAGAGGATCCGGGCCTGGCAGCCATGATCCTGCCGCGTTCAGGCCTGGGCCATAAGCAGGGCATCGTGCTGGGGAACCTGGTGGGGCTCATTGATTCCGATTACCAGGGACAGCTTTACGTGTCCTGCTGGAATCGTGGTGATATCCCGTTTGTCCTGGAACCCGGATTAAGACTTGCGCAAATGGTGATAGTGCCCGTTGTGCAGGCCGATTTTGAAGTAGTAGAAGAATTCGATGACAGTTCGCGTGGCGCAGGCGGGTTCGGCCACACCGGTCACGGTTGAATCACAGATTATTAATTCAGGCGGCGTAGTTCTCTGAAGCGATGGATGTCGGAATCAAATTTTGCGACCAGCTGCAGCTGCTCATTTTTTGATGTTGTCAGGCTCTGCTCGTAGAGCATGATTGAGTCGAGTGTGTCTGACAGTTCCCGTGCCAGCTTTTCGTCCATCGGTCTGGCCGAGGGATCCTTGTTATACGGGCTGAAGCGCTGAGCTTGCTTTTCGAGCTTCGCGAGTTTTGCCTGCAGGTTGCCCAGGTAAAGCTGGGTGACCCGGATCTGTCCGGCAAGGAGTTCGATGCGGCGATCACGCAACGCCTCGATTTCGTCTACTGACAAATAGGTACTGAGTAAAACCCTGTCGCGGAGTCGAGCTGCTTCCTTTTCTTTACGTTCCTGCTCCAGGATCGCTGCCACCCTGGCCTCTTCGGCTCTTTCTTCCGCTGATTTCTCGCCTTCAACCCGGTCTATCTGCACACCACGCCGGTTGAGCACATTATGTGCACCCGATGCATACTCCGGTGGCACGCGGTCGCCAAAGTGAGTAGCGCCGTCTTTATCGACCCAGCTGTATACCCGGCCGTTGTCTTCGGCCGCTGCAGCCGAGACTGCAAGCAACAGGCCCAGTCCGGCCGCGAGTATCTGGGTAGTGACAGACTTCATTTCCATCCTTTTAGTCGGCCCCCGGTGCCCGGCATCAATAACTTTCCTTACCGGATTATTGCGTCCGCACAGGCTATGAACCGTGACGCAGGTCAGATTTAGAGTGGAATGCCTGGTAACCGCCCAGCGGTCAGGCCCCGTATCGCTCACGGTAGGCCAGAACTGAGTCCACCACTGCGTCTGAGCTGGCCGCGTTCTGCAGGTGCGTTACCAGGTCTTCAAGGCGAACGATACTGAAAACCGGCAACCCGAGGCTTTGTTCGACCTCCTGAACCGCCGAAAGCTCCCCGGTGCCTTTCTCCTGCCGGTCAAGGGCCAGCAATACCCCGGCCGGCTGACCCCCTGCCTCCCGGATTATGGAATCTGCTTCCCGAATAGCCGTGCCGGCCGTAATGACATCATCGACAATAAGCACCCTGTCGCTAACCGGTGCCCCGACAATTGCACCACCTTCGCCGTGCGCTTTGACTTCTTTCCGGTTATAGCAGTACGGCACATTGCGACCGTCAAGGTCCGCAAGGGCGGCGGCCGTTAGTGCAGCCAGTGGAATGCCCTTGTAGGCCGGCCCAAAAATGGTATCGAACTCAAGATCAGCATCTTTGATGGTCTGCGCGTAGCAACGTCCTAACGTTGCCGCTGCCTGTCCGCTGGCAAATAGCCCCGAATTGAAAAAATATGGACTAATCCGTCCGGACTTCAGTTCGAACTCGCCAAATTTAAGGGCTCCGACCTCCAGCGCGAGTTCGATAAAGGCCGTTTTATAAGCTTGCATGTCTCTACTGGTGCTGACTGTTTCCGGGCTGTTAGAGTAGCGCAAACCCGCGCGTACTTATACTTGCGCGCTGCGATAACGCCCGAAACTGGGAGACTCCCAAAGCAGATGCGCATTGTCAGTCTGAACGTCAACGGTATACGGGCGGCCGCAAGGAAGGGTTTCTTTGACTGGCTACCACGTCAATCAGCCGATGTTTTCTGTCTGCAGGAAATAAGAGCTCAGCCCGACCAGATAACAGATTCCATTTACACGCCCCGGAACTTTCATTGCTTCCATGAGCCGGCAGAGCGCAAGGGTTACAGTGGCGTAGCATTGTTTAGCCGCCACGAGCCTGACGAAGTTATATGTGGATTTGCATCCCGGGAATTCGATGCCGAGGGCAGATACATTGAGGCGCGCTTTGGCAAACTCAGCGTCGTGTCGGTTTATATGCCATCAGGATCGTCAAGCGAGGAGCGCCAGGCAGCAAAGTTTCGCTTTATCGATGAGTTCACTCAGCATCTGCAAAAGATTCGGGAATCAGGTCGCGAGTACGTGATTTGTGGTGACTGGAATATTGCCCACAAGGAGATTGACCTGAAAAACTGGAAAGCCAACCAGAAGAACTCCGGTTTTCTGCCCGAGGAGCGTGCCTGGATGGACCAGGTTTTCGATGAGCATGGGTTTGTTGATGCTTTCAGGGAACTAAACAGGAAGCCGGATCAATACACATGGTGGTCTAATCGTGGCCGCGCCTGGGACAACAACGTCGGATGGCGCCTCGATTACCAGGTTGTAACACCCAAGCTAAAATCCAGTTTATCGAAAGCATCGATTTACAAGCGCAAACGATTCTCGGATCATGCACCACTGATCATCGATTATGACTTCGATTGAATCCGGCAAAGCAGGGCAACGATCGGGCTGGATTCAGGCCCTGGGTATTTATCGTAACCCGCGCGTCACGGCGATGCTTTTCCTCGGCTTCTCGGCAGGGCTACCGTTTGCGCTGACAGCAGGCACGCTCACCGCCTGGCTTACGCGTGAGGGGGTAAGCATGTCGACGGTCGGCATGTTTGCCTGGGTCGGAATACTCTATGCATTCAAGTTCATCTGGTCACCACTGGTTGACCAGATTCGAATCCCGCTATTAACCCGTACACTCGGTCGTCGCCGTAGCTGGATGCTCACATCTCAACTGGGTGTTGCAGCTGCGCTCGTTGCCATGGCCTACACCGACCCGGCCAATCAGTTACTGCTGCTTGCCTGGTTTGCCATGTTGGTAGCCTTTTGCTCGGCCACGCAGGACATCGCTGTCGATGCCTGGCGTATAGAAGTGGTCGACCCGGATATGCAGGGCGCAATGGCTGCCAGTTATCAGTTGGGTTACCGAATCGCGCTGCTGGCTTCCGGTGCCGGCGCGTTGCTGATTGGAGGCGAGATTTCCTATCCGCTGGCCTACCAGGCAATGGCGCTGCTGATGGGAGTAGGGATGATAACCGTAATGGTTGTTGCCGAGCCCCGGGTTTTGAACCGAACCATTCAGCAACAGTCACTCACGAATGATCCTGCGGCCTGGGTGAACGAGGCCATTGTCCAGCCATTCGCTGAATTTTTTCGTCGCAATGCGCAGCACGCGTTAATTATTCTTCTGTTCATCAGTATTTACCGCATCAGTGACATGGTGCTGGGCGTCATGGCCAACCCCTTTTACCTTGTGACCGGCTTTAGTGAAGTGCAGATTGCCGGCTACGTAAAAACGGTTGGGCTGGGGGCAGTGCTGGGCGGCGCAGCGATTGGCGGCGTTGCAGTCGCGCGGTTCGGACTGGGAGGCCCGCTGGTCTTCGGTGCAATTATCCTCGCCTTAACCAACCTGAGCTTTGCCGGGCTGGCGCTGGTCGGTGCCGATGTGCCATTGCTGGTAATAACGATCTGCGCCGATAACCTGGCGCAGGGTTTTACGGGGACCGTCTTTATCGCATATTTATCCAGCCTGACAAACGTGTCTTACACGGCAACGCAGTACGCCCTCTTTACGTCGCTGATGGTATTACCGGGCAAAATCCTGAGCGGCTATTCAGGCCAAATAGTCGATGCAATTGGTTGGGTGTCATTCTTTATCTATGCGGCACTAATGGGTGTGCCGGCCGTGTTGCTGGCAGTTTTTGTAAACCGGCATCTTAAGTCAGACCAGGCAAAATGAGCCCGCCTGAATGGCAGGTTGCCATGCTCGATGATGTGCGCGCACCTGAATCGATGCGCAAGCTGGATTGAGACTGACCAGCTGTTTTTTATGCTGGTTGGTCTGGATTCGGCTCAGGTTCGTCCAGCTGTTCCAGTTTGCTCTGCCAGTCAAGGAACAGGGGTTGCCTGCTGCCCGGAAAGTCTTCCGCGTTGATATCGACTGAACCTGTCCAGTCTTCCGGCGCTTCGGCGGGTTCTGCCAGCATCGCGATCCAGCCCTCTGGTTCGGTTTCTTCAAGCGTTCCGTCAAAGTGCTGAATCTCAATGGTGCCATCGTGATCATCGACGGCGACCACCTCGAACAGGCTGCCACCAAGATTACGATACCAACGGCCGATTTCCGGAGCTTCTATCCCATGTTTATATGCCTTCTGATCCCGGTTACGCGGGGCCACCCGACGTTGTTATTGGTAGATTTATAAAGTGTCAGTTTATTTATACGCCTATCAGGACGAAATGGGTAATTTGCTGCAGGTGCACCATGCCTTTTCCCAATTTTCATGGCCAAGTGTCACGCCACGCGAATCAAACCGGGATACCGGTCGATCAGAGGGTGCTGCTGCAAGCTGCTCAAACCGGGGTGTAGTCGACATAACTTCCGCGATATGGTCTGCGTAATCCGGCCAGTCCGTCACAACATGAAATACTCCGCCAGCTTCGAGTTTGTGTGCAATCAACTCTGCAAAGTCGCGCTGCACAATACGGCGCTTGTGGTGCCGCTTTTTGTGCCACGGGTCTGGAAAAAACAGGTTCACTCGTTGCAGCCTTTCGTCCGCGATATGTTCGTTAAGAATATGGACGGCATCGTCGCGGATCAGGCGTACATTTTTAAGTTTAAGATCCTCGATCCGTAACAAACAGTGGCCTACGCCCGGTTCATGTACTTCGATGCCAAGAAAGTTTTGCCCGGGGGCGGCCGCTGCCATATCGATCAGGTTATCGCCGTTACCGAAACCAATCTCCAGTGTGACCGGTGTCGGGTTGTCAAAGATTGTGGCGAAATCCAGCAAACCATCAATATTTTCAATGCCATAGGTGGGCCAAAGTTGCTGCATCGCGCGGCGTTGACCGCTCGTCATGCGACCCGTTCGCAGCACGAAACTGCGTATCGGCCTGTCAACGGGGGTTGATGCGCTTCGTTTATGTGTATTCTTAGGGGTGTTCACATGCCTGATAATAGCCTGCCTGCCATTAGCCTATGGCCGGCGCAGGGGGAACCATGGCACGTCCTGGCTGGTCAGAAAGGGCGTCGGGCTTGCATTTGGCGGCAGGGTTAACTCTCCTGACATCTCTGTTTTATACCCTATTGGCCATAGTGGCACAGGGTAGGTGCGCTTTTGTGGCAGGGCGCTAAAATACCCCGCCCGGCAGGAAGTCGGGTTCAACCGGATTTGAGGAAGCTGTTTTGGGATTGTCTGAGAAAAATAGTAGTAGACCCTGGCTTGCGGCCCTGGCCGCTGTAGCTGTTACTTTGCTTGTCGGATGTGGTGATACGGATCCTGATTTACCACCGGTTGAGGATTTATCCGGATCGGCCCTGCAGGTTTCCGTCAATTCGGTAGGCCGACTGATCTTTCAGTGGGATGTGCCGGTCGGCAAGGATTACTACAAACTTTCTGTCAATCCCGACGGCGTTTCGGAATTTGTCGAACTCGTGGGACGGATTATCCTGCTCGACGATGTCGTTGACATATTTACTTTTATTGCCCTCGCGTCCCCGGAGATCAAGCTGGCCCTTGCGGAATTTCTGCTGGAAAGTTGCCTGGAAAACGACCCTGCAGACCCAGATGATGATGAATGTGATCCGCTGGCTGTTACGGTACTGCCCGTTCCCGTGGGTGAGCTGCTCTTTCAGTGGGAAAAGCAGGATGGTGCCACGCATTACCGCATCTCGATAGACCCGGATGGCCTTTCAGGGTATTCCATTCTGGCGGACTTTATTCCCACGGACGAACCGTTCTACATTCACGAAATTTCATCACTGAATATTTCGTGGGCCGATGCACGTTTTATGCTTGAGAGTTGTATCGACGCTGTATGCGAAATTCTCGGCGAGCAGGTTTTGAGCGGCGGTTCCGTATTTTCGGTTGGCATAATTAGACCTCCCACCAGTGTTTTTCACTCAATCTTTGGCGCAGCTGTTGCACTCAGCGAAGACGGCAATACGCTTGCGGTCGGATCGCCGGGTGTCAGCGATTTCACCTGTCTGGATATAACGGGCTACACGCAGGAAGAGTTCGATGCGCTGGAACCCGGTACCTTTAACATCCAGTGCATCTACATTATTCCGGACGATCCGGAGGGCGACCCCGACGACCCCGACGATGATTTCGTCCCGCCGACATCCCTGCCCGAAATCCTGCTACAGGCGGGTGCAGTATCTATCTATACGCGTGACACCCTGGGCTGGGGCCTGCACACGACGATTGAAGCCCCCAATCGCGAGGCCGGCGACAATTTTGGCTGGGATATCGGGCTGAGCAATGACGGTACCACCTTGGCGGTAACCGCACCTGCAGAAGACAGCGCGTCCACCGGTGTTGGCGGTGAACAGGATGATACCGATAACGAGGCCGTGGATTCGGGTGCAGCCTATGTATTCACGCTCGTGGACGACGACTGGGAGTTGCAGGAATATATAAAAGCATCAAACACCCAGGAAATAGATCTGTTTGGCTGGCGCGTGACACTATCGGGCGATGGCGATGCACTGGCGGTCAGTGCGGTTCTGGAAGCAAGCGCCGACGCCGGTGACGAGGATAACAACGACTCCGAACGCGCGGGTGCTGTCTACACCTATACCAGGGTAGGGGATACATGGACACCCCGGGATTACCTGAAGGCGCCCGATATAGACGCGGACGATCTGTTCGGCATTTCACTCTCGATGAACATGGACGGTAAATACCTCGCAATAGGCGCTATCGAAGAAGGCACACCGGGATCTATCGACGGCCGCTTCCGCATCTGTAATCCTGGCGACGGCGCTGGTGAGGGCAGCGTATACATGTTCGAGCGGGCTGATGGTTCCTGGGCTTACTCTGCAACAATCAAAGCATCCAATGCCGAAACAGCCGATTGCTTCGGTAGTTCTGTCGATTTGAATGACGATGCGACCCGGCTGGCTGTCGGGGCGCCGCTTGAAGACAGCCGCTCGACGGGCGTTAATGGCGCGGATGGCGATAACGACGAAACCAACTCCGGCGCGGCCTACCTGTTCGAGCGAGTGGCCGAAGTGGCCGATGTCTGGTCGCAAACCAACTACTTCAAAGCTTCCAATACCGGAACACCCGATCAGTTAGGCGCCGCCGTGCGCCTGAGCAGCGGTGGCACCACACTGGTTGCTGGAGCGATCGGTGAAGCAAGTCCGTCCTTCGGGATCAACAGTGGTCAGAATTTCAATACGGTTCCGGGTTCAGGGGCTGCTTACGCGTACCGGGAAGATGCGGGTACGTGGGACCAGACCGCTTACATCAAGCCAAGTATCCCCCAGTCGCTAATTAACTTCGGGTGGCGCCTGGACATGGCTATGGACGGGCAGGAACTTGCGGTGGCAGCCCCCGGCTGGGAGCTGGTGACCAGCTACCAGGGTGTAATCTATATTTACTAAACCGGGCTTGTGTTCAGGCTGCTTTGCGTTTTGCGCGTACGCCGAGCATGGCCAGGCCAGACACCATGAGCCATATCGCGGGTGGTACCGGCACGGTCGTTTTAGTAGTCATCGCCGTACGGTAGATAGAATTCTAAAGTGCCGGAAAGTCGGGGAAATCACTGTCGATATAAAAGTAAATACTCTCAATACCGCTGGGGTTACAGCCGACAATCTCCACCGCATAGGTGATGTTGTCGATCGTGAATCCAAGGAGGTCGCCGTCAAATGCGAATCCGCCCGTTGTTAGCTGTGCAGTTACAAGGTCGGTAATCGTGTTGATGCCAAGGCCTGGAAGAACGCCCCGGATGGTGATACTTCCGCTCTGCAGTACGCCGGCGGAATTAAAGATTGCATCCAGATCCAATGTTCCTGAGTTTCCACTCACGTAACTGCTACCAGAATCCCAGAGCTTAAAGTCGCCTTCGTTGTGGTCGACCATTTCAAATCCTCCACCCGTCGGGCGCACGGAAAGGTATTTGGCAAACCAGCTCTGTACGCGGTTGCCGAATTCATCTTTGTCATCGTTGAAAGTAAAACTGGGGTAGCCCGCCGGTGCCATGCCAGGCAGTGATGCATCGGGATCAACCGGCATGGCTTCAGTTTTTTCGCCCACAAAAAGACTCGAGGCCACTATTAATGAGCCTACAATTGAAGCCACAAAATTTTTCGTATTGTTCTGTCGCATCCCTTAGCCTTTCTACCGGGTGCACACATCGCCCCTGAGTGCTTAAAGACTAAGGATTTGCGGGGTTTTCTGGAGTAATTTATGTTGCGTTTTCTTATAAAAAAGGCGTCATTTAACAGAATAGAAAATCAGTTAAATTGGCGCTGCAACACATGACTATAGTCATTTATAGTCAATCTGATTATCAATTGCCGTGAATTAATGCAAGGAATTCAGTTTGTCGAGTCGAGCAGCCAGGCACCCTCCGGCAGCTCGTCATTCGCAGTCAGGGGTTGGCCTGGCCGGGACTGCAGCGAATCAAGTTTCTGATGCATTTTATGCATCTTGTAGGGCCTGAACCAAATCTGAATGACCCACTTTTCAGCTTCTTCATCTTCGATTGGCAAGGCTGCGTGCAGGGTTTCCTGATGAACGCTGCCATCAGGGTTTATGTTGGTCCAGCACGCGGCGCGCCCCAATTGCGGTCGCATCGCGACATTCAGGTCACGAAAATAGGTAGCGCCGCCCTGGCTATCATCAAGGTCGTTCAGATAGACGAGTAGCGTGCAAAGGCGATGACTGGACAGGAAGTCATCGGAAAAATCATAGTGACCATGGTAAAACTCACCAGGGCCGTAACGGGTAACGTAGATTTGCTCGGCATGCTCCACAGGCACACCAATAAGCATCGCCCCCCGGGCTATTATCGGCAATACTTTTGGATCCTGGCGAAAACGATGAAAAACGACCGCGTGAGATGAGGTACGACCCTTTTCTAAGACCGCTTTACCGTCGAGTATGACGCGACTCTTGGCCAGACTCTTACGGGCTTTTTCGATAAGGTAATTGGCTTCCTCCGCGGTGCAGAAGTTGTCGATGACCCTGATTCCCGTATTGGCCAAAGTGGTCACACTGAAACCACTCGGGATATATCGCAAAGGGCTAAACCGGGTGCGGACCGGAAATAGTTTCGAAAAATAATAATTCCTGCGGTATTTTAGGCGCGCCAGGCGGCGTTGAATTTTGCGTAGCAGTTTGTTCATGTCGCCTTACTCAAATGCTTTACCGTAGGGACTGTCTGCCGCTATATCGCCGGGTGCCCAGGCACCCTCCGGCAGTTCCTCATCTCCAGACAAAGCCTGGCCCATTTTGGCCTGCGGTGTGGCAATAGCACTCTCCGGTACATCGATCATTTTGTAGTTTCTGAACCAGAGCTGGACAGCCCATTTCTCGGCACCGGGCGCAACCGGTAAAGCTTCGTGCCGGCTTTCCGGGTGTTGGGTGCCGTCCGGACCCTGGTTCGCCCAGATCACTGCACGCCCAAGCTTCGGCCTTACACCTACGTTCAGTTGTTCAAATACGGTTCCTCCGCCTTGTTCTTCCGTGAGGTCATTCAGATAAATCAGTATGGTGTACAAACGATCTCCATCGAAGCCCTCGTAGTAATCTTCGTGAGCCTTGTAGTATTCGCCACCTTGATAGCGCGTAACAAAGACGGTCTCGACATGGGTATGCGGCAAACCCAATAGCATGCCGGCACGATATAGAAGCGGGAGTATGGCGGGGTCCTGATCGATAGGACCAAAAACTATGGCTGTTTTCGAAGTGCGGTAGTCGTCTTTTATCTGCTTGTTGTTAATGGTAATGCGGCTATCCTGCAATCTTGGCCTCGCCAGTTCGATCAGATAATCAGCTTCTTTGCGTGTGCAAAAATTATCTACGATGGTAATACCACTATTTCCTGCCTGCTGGACCGTAAAGCCGTCCGGTAAGAAAACCAGGGGAAAGAGCGGTATACGTATGCCAAACCGACGGGCAAGAAAATACCCCTGCCGGTCTGTAAGCCAGCGGTAGTAACGTAGGAGTCTCGAAAATATTTTTCTAATCATGGGTCTTAAGAAGCTTAAATCTCGGTGAGCAGTTTACGATGAGTATACTACCGTATGCTATCTGGGCTGCTGCTTTACAGTGTTTCTGACGCGTCATGCAGGGGGGTTAACCTTGGGCAGGTTTTGCCTATTAACGAGTCCAGCACTGCAATTCACGGCGATACTCCGGCCATGGTGGGAATCCACCCATGCGCATTTGTTTGCGCGTAACCAGGCCACGATAACAACCCCTCGGGCAAGTACCGTTTAATCCGTAACCGCTTTTTATCCAGTTCGACCAGGCGACGCCGCAGGTGGGTTCGCCGTCCGGCAGGGTGTCGAATGCCAGCGTTTCCGGCTGCTCATCAAACTCGTAGACAGCTGAGTAAAATGTCGCGATCAGGCAGGCAAGTCCTATGAAAAGCAAAATCCAGGATGTCGATGCATGAATTTTTATCCGGTTCCGCCCAAAGTAAACGAATACAGCGATAGCAGCCAGAATCATTGCTATCGTCAGGAGCCCTAGTGGTGTCAGCGCCCCCGCGACCAGAATGCGAAAAAAATAGTATGCGTAGTCTTGGAGTAGCATCGTATTTTCCTATAACTTGTCCGCGACTTCGGTAACTTCCGCAGGCGAACCGGTTTGCAGGGCTTGCATCTGCTGATAATAGATCGATGGTTCAGGCGTAGGCATGCCCAGGTCTGACGCGATAATAGGCGCAATTGTGTCGGCAAAAATCTCTGCTTTTAGCTGATTACCCTCCGGAGCCATGTGTATAGAGTCAGCAAATAGTTTCACTTTAAAACGGGTTATAGAGGCCTGTACAAATGGCGTATCGGCAAAGGGTACAAGTGGCAGATCAAGTTCGTCTGCCACTTCTCTGATCGCTTTATTGTTCTCGACGATTCCAACCTCCCAAAGGTACGCTGGTAAATGCTCGGTCCAGTGGTAAATATCATTTTTAATCGCGAATGATGCCAGTACAACATCAATATCCAGTCCTTTAAGAAGTACAGCCATCATCTGTATGTTTGACTTAAAGGCATGATTGGAGCTTTCCAGAAAGTTCCGGCTACGCGCGGTGTCAGTGCTCGGGAAATTCTTTGTCTTCCACACCTGGTTCATGAGGTTATTATTCTCGTGAAAGGCGGCAGGGCTAAAAATACGTAGAAACAATCGGTAGAGATAGAATCGCGTCAGTCCCGGAGGATTATTCGGATCGGATCGTCGAAAGTGGTAGTAGTCATCTGAGTAGTTGTCAAACATTCTTGGCAGTAGATCATTAAATGCGTGATAGATAATGACCATGTCCGGGTCGATCGGAATAATTTGCGACTGTAACCGATGCAGGCTTTCGGCAGTTGTCGACCCGGTGAGACCGGCATTCATAACTTCAATTTTGTCTGTTCCAAAACGTCGTCGTAGTTCCTTTTGGAGCAGGTAGGGGTATGACTTATCCCAGGCCAGGTAAACAGCAAAAGTCGTGGAACCGCCGATAGCGGCGATACGATATACATCATCCGGCTTTTCAAGAGCGAAATCTTCACCACGGAAGCCCAGTGAATTGATACGTTCCTGGTCGCCCCGGGTATAACCGGGTTTTATGGCATATGCTGTATACGGATGCTGGTAATACATGCCCGGGCCCGTCTTCTCATCGAGCGGAGGACTGGCGTTCCCGAGTAACCGGAACATCGTCGGATAGAGCCCTGCCTTTTCTGCCAGCCGAATACCGATTTCTGCCACTGTCAGGACAAAGACAAGCGACAAGACCACAACGATAGTTGCCTGCAGCGCAGAACCCTGTTGCTTACTGGTCATAGTGAATGTGTCCGGTGGTGGCTGATCATTGCTTTGACGAAAGCCCGACGCCGATAGCGCTCGGAACAACGGATTGTACAGTCTTGGCCGTGCATGGTCACGCTGCCGCATGCCCGCCAAGACAGCGCAGGCGCATTATGTTGAGGAGTTATGCTGACAAGAGGCGGGCGCACTGATTATGCTTGCCCCATGAGCAATGGTGCCGGTCAATCAGATCAAGCAGGACCCACAGCATACCGGGGCGCCCCCGGCTGGGCTGCGCCCGTTCTGACTGCGATCATCACGATGGTGATTTACGGCCTGAGTACCAATCCCGAAATCGGTTTTCATGACTCGGCAGAACTGGCACTGCGAGCCAGTCAGCCGGGTGCCAGCCATTCACCGGGTGCGCCTGTACATACCCTGATGGGTTACCTGCTAACCCAACTGGTTGGTAGTCCGGTAGCTGCTACCAATTTACTCAGCTTGTTAGGCGGCAGCCTGGCAGCCGCGATAGCGTGCCTGCTCCTGTTGGTCCTTGGTACCGGGCAGGTAGTAGCGATTAGCGGTGCACTTGCATTTGCTTTTAGTTTTCCGGTCTGGGGAAATGCTGTTGTAACTGAAACTTACAGTCTAAGCATGTTGTTCCTGGGTGGAAGCATATTTAGCGCTCTGCGCTGGCGAGAGTCAGGCCACAACAAAACACTTGTCATACTCACCACTATTTACGGCCTGGCACTGGGCGCGCACTTTGCCAATATATTACTGCTTCCCGCATTCTTTTATCTTGTAGTGGCGGGTCGGCCCGAAGGGTTTCGAAATTCCTGTATTTTCCTAAGCACACTATTTGTTGCTGTATGCCTGATTGCCGGTGCCAATATTGCGCTGGCCTCAAATGTTCCGTCATTTGGACAGGCTAACCCTGACTCACTTGCCGGGCTGCTTAAATACATGTCAGGTTCCGAGCATGATCCGCTCGATATCTCCGGCGCTGGTTTTTATCTTGACCGTATCACTCAACATGCGCTGATATTCAGTCGGCATTATCTATATATATTAATACCGGCCGGTTTTGCCGGCGGCTATATTCTGGCCAGACGGGACAGGGTAAACAGCATATTTCTGGCGCTCGTGTTCGCTCTGTATATGGGTTACTTCACGCTGTTCGGCGCCGGCGATTATTACGTTATGGTTGGCCCTGCATATCTCGTATTTACACTCTGGGTTGCGTTGGCTGTTGACACGCTGATACGCCAGAATTCAAGAGATTTCGGAAAATATGCGGGCTTAGCTGTGCTTCCACTGGTGGTGGTACTCTTCCTTGTAGCACAATTTCCTGTGCGCTATGCGGAAGCACACTCGAACCGGGTTAGCGAATATGCTGATGAGTCCTTAAACCTGTTCCCCGAAAACAGCATTGTTGTGGCAAAGTGGGGTGAGTTCACGGTGCTCAACTATTACCAGCAGGTAAGTATGCGCCGTCCCGATATCATGATCGTATTGCCGGCCCGCAATCGTCGGCATTACCTGCATGGTGTAGTTGAAGACTATTGGCCATTCGTTGTTGAGCGTATATGCAAACAGCCTGTTGTGACGAACAAGGTAACGGAAGAACTGGAGAGCAAATTCGATATGGAACGACTTGCCGTGACAAGTGACTGGTTTCAGGTTGTACCGAAGAATACAGGCGGCGAATGCGTGGACTCAGGCCCATAACAAATGGTGTGAGGGAAAAGGGCGATGAATCAGGATGAACGGCTCGACGCCATTATCGAACGTATCGGCCGTAGTGAGGTTCTTGAGGAACAGACTATTCCACCCGAGCTAGCTGAACCCAGGTCAGTCCTTAAAGTCCTGACGGCGAAACACCGGAACTGGTCTTCTGAAAGGTTCAGAAAGATTTTTGGAATGCGGTTTTCGGTGAAGCTGCCACCACTGGAGCAGATTAACTCAATTTTTTACCCGCGGCCTGAATATGATATCCCTGTTTTCATATTTTTTTGCCTATTAACGAAACGTAAGGTAATTGCTCATCTAAATATGAACTGTCCTTTTGATGATCCACCGTATAGGGCGCAATGGGTTGACCCGCTGGTAGAAATGCTGAACGGGTATCCATCGTTCGAGACACAGGACCGTTACCCGGAATGGATGAAGAAATACCGCAACGACTGCACTATTTATGGATTATTTCCGAATGAACGTTTACAGGACCTGAGCGATTGTTGTTTAGATTACCTTGATTACTATTCAGATCAGGTTGCGCAGGCAGTGCCCGTTAAGGATCCCGGCAGACTGAATCAGATCAGCACATTTCAAGATCAGTGGGTTGATGACATACGCACGCAGGACAAGGCACAGGGCATGATTGCTAAAATGATAGGTAAGAAAACTGCACGCAGAATTTTCTACGAAGTAACAACTTGAGCCAATGCATGGTGTCCTGCTTCGGTGGTGTATTAGTGGGTCTGAAGGAGAAAATAAATAGCCGGTTCGTGCTCAGTTGGCGTGAATTCACTGTAATTGCATTGTCGGTAGGCGTAATCATGCTGACATGGTCGTTGCCGCCTATCGCCCAGGATCCCGCTTATCATGACTTTGCCGATAGCCGGCGCGTGGCTGGCATCACGAATTTCTGGAACGTTATATCGAATCTGCCATTTCTTGCGGTAGGTGTATGGGGCCTGCTTAGCTCACGACGCTGCCGCCCTGACCTGGTACCGATTGTCATAGTTTTTTCACTGGGCGCGGTATTGATATGTTTAGGCTCATCCTGGTATCACCTCGCGCCGATAAACGAGACACTGACCTGGGACCGGCTGACGATGACGGTCAGCTTTATGGCTTTTTTTGCCTACACGCTGGTGATGGTGACGGGCTCTGCCAGGACGCGCTACGCGCTATCGCCGTTGCTGATTGCGGGCGTAGCATCGGTTATCTACTGGGATATTTCCGAAGCGGCAGGGCAGGGTGATTTGCGGCCTTATGCACTTGTTCAGTTTATGCCGGGTTTATTAATTATCTTTTTCCTGTTGTTGTACCCGCAGAAGTTTCCTGCAAGAAGGACCTTATGGCTGGTGATTGCCGCGTACACGGTGGCCAAGCTCCTGGAATGGCAGGACCGGTTTATCTATGACTCGCTGCTGCCGTTGAGCGGCCACACGCTCAAACATATAGCGGCGGCAGTTGGCGCTTACTATGGTGTCCGGGTAATGTTGGCGAGCAGCGGCGATAATCAACCCTCTAGTCAATCCTATAGGGATTCGTCGGTACCGGAGACATGATGGAAAAACTGGACCAGGAAATTCTCCGCTGGATTGCCGCACACAATAGCGATGCAGCGCTTGGCGATCACCTGGAAGCGGCTTCTGTTAAGAAACGTGATTACATGCGGACGGGGTTCTTTACCTACTTCGAGCCGCAACCGGACCTTCCGCCGGTTGATTCTGCGATTAAGCCGACCTGCCCGCATATATCAAGTCCGGAGTTGATGGACGGTGCTGGTAGCACCCTGTTTCTGCGTAACGGTCAACTGCATTACCTGGAGATATACTCCAGAGGCGGTTTCATTCCGGAGGAGCTCGAGGATTTTCAGCTCGGTGACGCCGGCTAGCCCGGGGTCTCCGGCTGCAGCTGAAATTGCCATATTTTGGTTTATTGAAGCCCGGCCTTATGTCGCGCGGCAAAACCGGCCCCCAGGCATGCAGCGGGAGCCAACCGGCTCTGCTGCTGACATACAGTGCGGCTGGCCACCCAGGGGCTTTGCGCGGGGGGAATTTTGGGCCCGTGGCATTGACATATAGCCCTTCGATACGCAGGATTTGCTGTTTGAAAAAACCTAACTATCCCATAAGTAACTCACTGGCATAGGAAAACAGGTACCGGCCGCAAAAAACGAGGCTGCAGTAGGCGGTATAAATCGGGATGACCATCACAGAAGGAAAAAACTCTACTGCGTAACATTTGCACGACTCAGGCTGAAACTGCCAGTTAAAACATAAGCGAGTGATTACCTGTATACCCGTCAAGCAACAAGAACGGATTCTATATCTCTCCGGGGTCACGCCCTCACACAACGAAAAATGAGAAGAGTGTTTTGAGCGCTTCATATATATTAGGAATATCAGCTTACTATCACGACGCAGCGGCCGCGTTGCTTGTTGATGGCGAAGTCGTGGCAGCGGCCCAGCAGGAACGATTTACGCGCAAGAAGCACGATGAGCGTTTTCCCAAAGAAGCCATCGAGTACTGCCTTTCGGAAGCGGGTATAGGCCTCGGCGACCTGGACCAGGTTGTTTTCTATGACAAGCCACTGGTTAAATTTGAGCGCTTACTGGAAACCTACCTTAGTTATGCTCCGAAGGGATTCAGGTCCTTTCTGGCAGCCATGCCGATCTGGCTAAAAGAAAAGCTTTATCTGAAAACCACTCTGAAGCGGGAACTTGCTGATCTTGCCGCCTGTAAAACGACTGAGTTGCCTTCGCTGATGTTTACCGGCCACCATCAGTCGCATGCGGCATCCGCTTTCTATTTCAGCCCCTATCAAAAGGCCGTTGTGCTGTGCCTCGACGGTGTTGGCGAGTGGGCGACCACGTCAGCCTGGATAGGAGAAGGCAAAGACTTGCAACCACTCTGGGAAATTGATTTTCCCCACTCGCTCGGATTGTTGTATTCCGCATTCACCTATTTCACGGGTTTTAGGGTTAATTCGGGCGAATACAAACTTATGGGTCTTGCACCGTATGGTGAGCCCAAGTATGTCGATATTATTCTTGAGCACCTTATTGACCTGAAAGAAGACGGAACCTTCAAGCTGAATATGCTGTACTTTAACTACTGTACTGGTTTGACGATGACAAATGACAAGTTCGCTGCATTATTTGGCGGGCCCGCGCGTAAGTCGGAATCCGATATTACCCAGCGCGAAATGGATATTGCGGCATCCATCCAAAAAGTAACGGAAGAGGTTGTGTTACGACTGGCCCGGACACTGCATAAGGAAACCGGCATCGAGAACCTCTGTCTCGCGGGCGGTGTGGCATTGAACTGTGTGGCCAATGGCATTATCGAGCGGGAAGGCCCGTTCGACAGTATCTGGGTTCAGCCTGCTGCGGGTGATGCTGGTGGTGCACTGGGTGCCGCTGCAGTAATCTGGCACGAGTACCTCGGTAACGAGCGTACATCTAACGGTGTTGACAAGATGAAGGGCTCGTACCTGGGGCCGGAGTTCGACGCCGAAGAGGTCAGGAAACAACTGGACGCGGCGGGTGCCGTGTACAAGGAAATTCCGGATGAAGACCTGTTCCCGCGCCTGGCAGAAATTTTGGATGATGAAAATGTGATTGGCTGGATGCGTGGCCGAATGGAATTTGGACCACGTGCCCTGGGTGGACGGTCGATTGTCGGCGACCCGCGCAGCGCAAAGATGCAGTCAGTAATGAACCTGAAGATCAAGTATCGCGAGTCATTCAGGCCATTCGCGCCTTCAGTTATAGATTATCGTGTTGCAGACTATTTTGAGCAGGCGACACCAAGCCCGTATATGCTGATCGTTGCGCCGGTTAAGGAAGAGCATCGCATTGCGTTAACCGAGGAGCAGCATAAACTTTTTGGTATCGAGAAGCTGAATCTGAAACGATCCGAACTGCCGGCGATTACACATGTTGATTATTCCGCACGTATCCAGACAGTTCACAAGGATACCAATCCCGGTTACTACGCGCTGATCGATGCGTTCAACAAGCGTTCCGGTTGTGGTGTTGTCGTAAATACTTCGTTCAACGTGCGTGGCGAGCCGATTGTTTGTACACCGGAAGATTCGTATCGTTGCTTCATGCGGACCGAGATGGATTACCTGGTAGTCGAAAACTTCCTGCTCGACAAAAGAGAACAGCCGGCGTGGGAAGAAAAAGACGCCTGGCAAGAAGAATTTGAGCTGGACTAGGGGGGGTTTTGGAATGACAGCTGATGAAAAACATCCTATTCCGGAACTCGATCGCAAGGGTTACCGCGATTTCGCATTGACGACCGGCGCCATTGTCGCGGGGTTATTCGGATTACTGATACCGTTTCTGCTCGGTAGGGAAATCCCCGGTGGTTTTCCTCGTTGGCCATGGTACTTGCTTGTCATACTGGGTACCTGGGGCCTTGTTGCCCCGATGACCTTAAAGCTGGTCTATAAAGTCTGGATGATGTTCGGGCATTTTATGGGCACCTACATCATGACGCCGCTGATAATGTTTATAGTATTTTTTGCAATGTTTATGCCGATGGGTCTGATTATGCGTCTCTTCGGTAAGGATCCGCTGGCCATGAAGCTGGATGACGGTACCGAAAGTTATCGGGTGCCCAGCGACAAGCCGCCGGTAAAAAATTTGGAGAAACCTTTCTGATGATAGATTTTATTAAAGATCTGTGGGGCTTCATGAAGGAACGCAAGAAGTTCTGGCTTGCGCCTATCATCCTGGTCATGTTGCTGCTGGGCGTGCTGATTGTTGTAGCACAGGGTTCGGCAGTGGCACCGTTTATATACACATTGTTCTAAACCCACGAGAGAACCTGATAAGTTCAGAGATACAGCCACCGGCATACCGATGCCGGTGGCTGTTTATTTATGTGCCCCCGCCTGTATTTCCAGCCAGTGGATGACGCCCTGAATCCCGCCCGAAGAGGCCAATGATCCGGTGGTATCATGTCCGCCACCAATAATCAGAACTGTCAGGTATTCCTGCCATGAGCAAGCAAGGCACACTCAATCTGATCGGAATGCTGCTGCTGCCTGCAGGAGCCATGGCGGGTGCAAGACTCGCTACCAGTTCCGGAGTCTGGGTCGCATACGGCGACACTTATATTATGATCGCAGTTCTCAACAGCGTGATTAGTGTGCCGGCCGCGATAATAAGTGGGTTCCTGCTACGTCGCTCCACCGGCCTTTTGGCACGATGGCTCGCGATAACCCCAACGATCGTGCCGGCTGTTTATGGAACCGTATGGTATCTCTGGCGTGGTTTGTTTCCGGCCGAGGTGGCTGCTGGTGCTGAGTACATCGCGGCGCCGCAGTACCTGCTTATAGGAATGCTGGTAATTACACTGCTGGTGCTTTTGCTGCGTGTTACCGGTCTTGCACCACGTAGCGCCTGATATTTCCTGTCTTTCCTGATAACTTAATGGCCAGTGTATACACGGGCCGCTAACCGCTATAACAAAAAACCACAATAAATGAGCGTAAGCCTTCCATCACCGGCCCGATACTGTCCTTACAGCCAGCTGAACGATCAGCCGAATATCATCGTTGATGGCAAGGAGCAAAGAGCAACGGTTTTAACCCTGTCGCACTGGCCCTGGAATTCAACACCGCCTGATCTGATGCGCGATACGTCTACAGATATTGTGTTCGCCTACCTGGATTCACCGCAGCATCATTGTGACACCCCCCTGGTATCTAACAGTCACTATGATGAGGATGGATTGCTCAGTATGTATGGGCTGGTGGATCCGACCAATGCGTTAGTACATCGTGATCTGATGATCGCAACTTCAAGGGCCGGTGACTTTGCTTATTGTTCGGATCCGGACGCGGCGAAGCTGTCTTTCGTGCTGGCAGCGCATGCTGACCCGGAGATCAGTCCGCTGGATAAAGAGATTTTTTCTGGTTCCGATGCGGCGCAAGTAGCCGGCCTTTACACGGCGATGCTTGAAAGGCTACCCGAGTTGCTCAATGACATACCTGGGAACAGGCAGTACTGGGAAGCGGAGTATGCGCATGTGCGCGACAGTGAAGAAGCGATCGCACAGGGCAGTGTCATCATTGATGAAATTCCTGCACTGGACCTGGCGATCGTTCGTATACCGGAGCACATGCCGGTCAGAACGGTGCGCCGCTACCTGACGCGCTGGCAGCGATCAGTCCATCCTTTCGCCGTGCATAACATCAGCCAGTGCAGCAGGCTGGTCTGGATCAAGGGGGACTCGCTGGAAGCCCAGTATCGTTACGAGAGCTGGCTCCAGATTTCATCAAGGCGTCCGCTGCCGCGTGTGGATCTTACAGGCCTCGCGGAGCAGCTTTGCGATATCGAGACCGCGGGCGGAGCATGGATATTCGAAGGTGTCAACGAAGTAGCTCCGCGGCTCAGGCTCAATGGATCATGCGCCTCATCTGTCCCTGCTGATAAATTTTTAGCAAGGCTTTGCGATTGGTTGAGCACACAGCCGCCTGCCTGGGATCCCTACAACAAGCCGGACTGAGAATGATATGGGGCTGAATCCTTTTCATGTAGCCATAGCGGTAAGCGATCTTGCAGCGGCAAGAGAGTTTTACGGTGGGTTGCTCGGCTGTCCCGAAGGGCGCAGCGACACCGACTGGATCGATTTCAACCTGTATGGCCATCAATTTGTATGTCATCGTAGTGACGCCGCTGGTGATCAGCCGGCAGCAGTCAATACTGTTGATGGCGAACGGGTGCCCGTTCCCCACTATGGTGTCGTGCTCGACTGGCAGGCTTGGGAAGCGCTGGCGGATAGGCTGGCCGCAGCCGGCATAAGTTTTCTTATCGAACCGACTGTCCGGTTCCCGGGCAAACCCGGCGAGCAGGCGACACTTTTTGTTGCAGATCCATCCGGGAACGTACTTGAGTTTAAAGCTATGCGTGACAGCAGCAACTTGTTTGCAGGCTGAATCGCTGCAGAGTCGTGACAGTTCCGCTCAAAAAAATCGACAACCTTGCGGGCATGGTCCTGGCCGCAGGGGGATCAACGCGCCTCGGACGGCCCAAACAACTGGTGGAACTGAATGGTCAGCCCCTGATCTGCAATGCGCTGGATGCGGCGGGCAGCTCATGCGGGGCAGGGCTCGTGGTTGTAACCGGTGACTCGGCGACTGATGTTGAAAATGCGATAGCAGGGTATCCGGCGCAACTCGCCCGCAACGACGACTGGGAGAGGGGCCTGGCAAGTTCGATTGCCACTGGCGTGGACGCGCTTGCAGCGCTGAACTTTGATGCAGTACTTATCATGCTCTGTGACCAGGCATTTGTTGATGAGCAGGATATCGCACGACTTGCTGAAGTTTGGCAGAATTCACCGGATCGACCGGCAGCGGCATTTTATGAGGATAAGATTGGCGTACCGGCGATTTTTCCAGACATATACCTGGATCGTCTGTTGCGGTTAGAAGGCGATAGGGGAGCGCAGGCATTGCTTTGCGAAGATTCGAAAGTCAGTAAGGTAGACATGGCGTCGGCGGCATTTGATGTGGATACTGCCGATGATCTGCAAAACATAGGGGCCTTAAACCCGTTACTTAAAAAAGAATGAAAACTTTAGCAATCGAATATTTCGCAATATTTCGCGACCATGCAGGTACCGACAAGGAGATACTGCAGACTGATGCAGACACCCCGGCCGATCTATACACGGAGCTCACTGCGCGACATGGTTTCCCCGAACTGGAAACAGTTAAGGTCGCCATCAACGACGAGTTTGGCGACTGGAATACGCCGTTGAATGAGGGTGATTCGGTGGTATTTATTCCACCGGTAGCGGGTGGCTGATGGAATTTCGTATCCAGTCTGCACAATTAAGACCGGAGGAGGATCGGAGCGAACTTGAAGCGCCTTCCTGCGGCGGCTATGTCTCTTTCGAGGGCTGGGTGCGGGACCGCAACGAAGGGCAAGAGGTCCTGAAACTCGAATACCAGGCTTACGAGCAACTGGCGACCCGGGAGGGTGCACGTATCCTTGACGAAGCGGCGGTGAAGTTCCCGATCGAGAATGCCGTTTGTGTGCACCGGGTTGGCGAGTTGGAAATTGGAGATCTGGCAGTCTGGGTCGGGGTCAGTTCCGGGCACCGCGACGAGGCCTTCCGTGCCTGCCGCTATATTATCGACGAGGTTAAACAGCGGGTTCCTGTCTGGAAAAAGGAATACTACGCGAGCGGCGACTCAGGTTGGGTTAACTGCGAAGCCTGCGCGACTCCCGGCCACAGTCATGGCTGAATAAACTGCTTTTTTGTCAGAGTCCAGTGCGTTCGCGTTCGACCAGCTCGCCGGTAATCCCCAGCATATCCTCAAAGGACTTAATACCCGGTCCCTCTGTTACATACTTGCCGTTGATAACCAGTATCGGAACAGAGCGGATGCCGTAGCGCCGCGTAAGGTTCTCTGCACGTTTTACCGCACTGGTAACGCCGAAGGAACTATAGACTTCACGAAATTCTTCCTCACCGACCCCGAGCTGCTCGAAAAGCTCGACGATCGATTCATCAGTGGTGTAGGTCGCAAATTTCTGGTGTATGCCGTCGAACATGGCGGCGTGTGCTTCTTCAAGCTTATCGAGCGCTTCCGCGGTGTACATGATGCGTGCATGAACCTGGTTCGTCGGATTCCATATAACCGGAATTCTCACGAATGCGACATCCGGTGGCAGGTTTTGTTTCCAGCTTTTGAGTATCGGGTCAAAGTTGTAGCAGTGTGGGCAGCCGTACCAGAAGATCTCGGCTACCTCGATTTTGTCAGGTGGGCTGCTGGTACCCTGGCTGGCAGCCATGCTGCGATAGTGTTCGCCCTCTGAGTATTTCCAGTTGGTGCTGCTTGCAGCGGCCGGAAACGGCGGTACGCTCAGTTCGATTTCGTCCGTTGCAGCTTCTTCTTCCTCGAGACCTTCTGTTTCCTCGACACTGTCAATCGCATCCTGCTCGGCGGCGACTTCCTCTTCAGTAAGGATATCCGGTATTTCTTCCGGGGCTGCCTCGGTGCTTTGCGTAGCTTCGGGCTGGGCTTCGTCCGGACTTTCGCATGCCGTTATGGCCGCCAGAAAGAAGGCAATCAGGATTAACAATGTGGCGCGCGAATTCATAGCGAGATCCTCTGAAGGTGTGCAGCCGGCCGTCTACCGGAGTCCCTGTATATAGGCCGTGACAGCATCTATTTGTTCCAGGCTAAGCAAAGCGGTGAAATTGCGCATAAGAAGTGCAGAAACCAGGTGCCTCCAATTAATTTTTTGTATCACGTCATATCGAGCCAAGATGACCCGCCCTGGTTAGTGTTGTGGAATAGCCTGGAAAGCCACATGCTACACTGCGGAGCAGCGGCGTATTTTACACGAAATCCTTAGCCGAAATCCTTATCTTTAGGGCCGCCGCGGACCTCTCATGTCACACTACCCAGACGCCAGATTCCTTACCAGCGCTCACCAGTCTGGGCAGTTCGTCGAGGATGCGGGCAGAGAGGTGGCGTTTGCAGGACGTTCCAATGCAGGTAAATCGAGCGCGATAAATGCACTGGTCAATCAGCGGAACTTTGCCCGCACCAGCAAGAGTCCCGGGCGCACCCAACTTATAAATTTCTTCAGTCTCGGAGACAGCCAGCGTCTTGTTGATCTCCCCGGCTACGGTTTCGCGCGCGTGTCCCGGTCGATGCAATCCCACTGGCGCAAGCTGATGGGCGAATATTTTGAAGCTCGCCGTTCCTTGTCGGGGCTGTTTGTCGTGGTGGACATTCGCCGTTCCATCGGTGACTTCGACTGGCAGATGCTCGACTGGGCCGAGCAGATTGGTTGCCCCGCGCACGTATTGCTGACCAAGGCGGACAAACTAAAACGCGGTCCGGCCGCCAATACTTTTCAGCAGGTACGTAAGGAATTGCCGGAGGGAATGACCTTGCAGCTATTTTCGGCGACCAAGAGAGACGGGGTTGAGGAGGCCAGAGTGGTGTTGGACGGGATGCTTGCTGACTGACGGTGTGGCTGAATTGAATTAATCCAGGGCTTTTGAGACTTCGACCGCAATCGCCGTCACTGTCGGCAATTACTTGCGAAGCAAATTCTGATTCGCCCGGAGCTGGTTTTCTGCCAGCTCCGGGCGTAATCATTATTTAAAAAAATGCCTCGGGCGCTGAGTACAGGGGAGCGCCCGAGGCGGCGGTAACCGGCTTGGGGTAACCGGAAACCAACCCGCCAAGGGAGGATGGCGGGGGGCACCTAAGCACCCACGACTATTATGACTCAAAACTGTGTTTTTGGTTCAATTACGATGCAAATTCTAGTGAGCCTCGTCCCAGTTCCCGCCGATACCGGTCTCCACCTTAAGGGCGACGTCTAGCTGCGCAGCGGCATTCATGAGGCTAGCTACGTCGCAGGCTATCGACTCTGCATCGGCCTCTCTCACCTCAAGCACCAGTTCGTCGTGTACCTGCATGATCATGCGTGTGTCTACCTGATTACTGCGGATCCAGGCATGGACGGCCAGCATGGCTTTCTTGATTATGTCGGCTGCAGAGCCCTGCATCGGCGCGTTGATGGCGCTACGCTCTGCGTACTGGCGCCTCTGGGCCTGGCGCGCGTTGATGTCCGGCAGGTAAAGGCGCCGCCCGAAAACGGTCTCTACATAGCCCTGCTCTTTAGCCTGCTTGCGGGTGTGGTCCATGTAATCCCGGACTCCCGGATAGCGCTCGAAATACAGGTCGACATAGTCCTGCGCCTGGTAACGGCCAATGTTCAGTTGCTTTGCCAGCCCGAACGCCGACATCCCGTACATCAGTCCGAAGTTGATAGCCTTGGCAGAACGCCGTTGTTCTGCAGTGACCTCGTCCAGTCGGGTTTCAAATACCTCGGCCGCCGTCGCCTGGTGTATGTCCTGATCCTCCGCAAAGGCTTTCAGCAGGCCTTTATCCTGGGAGATATGCGCCATGATGCGCAGTTCGATCTGGGAATAGTCGGCCGCCAGGAGCTGATAGCCTTCGGGCGCTATGAAGGCCTGCCTGATTTTGCGGCCTTCCTCTGTCCGTACCGGGATGTTCTGCAGGTTCGGCCCGGACGATGACAGCCGTCCGGTTGCAGTTACAGCCTGGTGATAGGAGGTATGCACTCGCCCGGTTCGTGGCGATACCTGCTCGGGCAGTCGATCAGTGTAAGTTGACTGCAATTTGCTGAGCGATCGGTATTCCAGTATTAGTCGCGGCAGTTCGTATTTGTCGGCTAAATCCTGCAGCACGTCTTCCGCAGTCGAGGGCTGACCTTTGGGCGTCTTCCGAATAATGGGCAGATCCAGTTCTTCAAACAGGATTTGCTGAAGTTGCTTGGGTGAGCTCAGGTTAAAGTCGTGGCCCGCCTCTTTATGCGCCTGCTTTTCCAGTTTGGCCATAGATTTAATGAGTTGCGTGCTTTGTTTTTGCAGCAGCCCGGCGTCTATAAGCACCCCGGTTTCTTCCATATCCAGCAGCACCCTTACCAACGGCTGCTCGATATTTGTGTACAGCTTTTGCAGTTCCCCGGTGGCTTTAATTTGCGGCCAGAGGTGATGATGTAATTGCAGGGTGATATCGGCATCTTCGGCTGCGTAAGGCGCGGCCTTATCCAGTTCCACTTCGTCGAAGCGCAATTGTTTTGCACCTTTACCTGCAACATCTTCGTAATGAATGGTCTCCAGCCCTAAATACCGTCGGGCAACCGAGTCCATGTCATGGCGGGTTGCGGTGCTGTTCAGGACGTAGGATTCCAACATTGAATCGAAAGCCATGCCTTCGAGGTCGATCCCGTAGTTGGCGAGCACATGGGCGTCGTATTTGAGGTGATGACCCACTTTCTTCGCCCCGGCATCCTCGAGCCAGGGCTTCAGTTGCTTGAGTACCTTGTCCCGGTCGAGTTGCTTCGGTGCGCCCGGGTAACTGTGGGCCAGCGGCAGGTAGCAGGCTTCACCTTTGTCGACCGCTAACGATATGCCGACGAGCTCAGCTTCGGTGTAGTCGATGCTTGTCGTTTCCGTATCGAAACCAACCAACTTTGCTGCCTTGATCCGTTTGATCCATTTGTCCAGCTCAGCTTTGCTCAGGATTACGTCGTAATCGGCGGGTGGTTGTGCAGGAACTTTGGCGACCGGCTCCGGCTCATCCGCTTTATCCGTTTCATCCAGCTTCTTAAGCAGGCGGCGCAACTCCAGTTGTTCATACAGTTTGCGTAATCCGGTGGTGTCCTGTTTGCCGCGGGACAAACTGTCGGGCGTCATGTCGAGTTCAACGTCGCAGTCGATAGTTGCCAGCTTGTAAGACAGCAGCAGCGCGTCCCTGTTTGCTTCGATGCGTTCTGCAATACCTTTGGCGCCGCGAATGTCGAGATCAGGCACTTTATCGAGGTTGGCAAGAATCTCATCGACACAATCGAATTCGGAAAGCAGCGCGACGGCGGTTTTGGGCCCTACCTTCGGCACGCCGGGAATGTTGTCCGAACTATCGCCCACAAGGGCCAGGTAATCGATGATCTGGTCCGCTCGTACCTGGAACTTTTCGACAACCCCCTTGGCATCCATTGCCTTTGGTTCGGTGCCCGGTCCGCGCGGCATGGTATCGAGCAGGGTGACGTGCTCGTTGACCAGTTGAGCCATGTCCTTGTCGCCGGTAGAAATCACCGTCGCAATGCCCTCCGCAGCAGCCTGTGTGGCCAGGGTGCCGATCACATCGTCGGCCTCTACGCCCTTGATGCGCAGTAACGGCAGGCCCAGGGCCTCTATGGCAGTCAGCAGGGGGTTGATCTGTTCCCGCAGCTCGTCGGGCATTGGCGGTCGGTTGGCTTTGTACTCGGCATACAGATCGTCCCGGAAAGTTTTGCCCGGGGCATCCATGACCACGGCAATCAGTTCTGGCTGCATATCGCTGAGGATCTTGTGCAGCATGTTGAGCACACCGAGTATCGCACCTGTTTGCTCGCCGTTGCTTGTGGTCAGTTCAGGTAGTGCGTGAAATGCCCGGTAAAGATACGAAGAGCCATCTATCAACAACAGCGAACTGGGTTTGGTCATGGTGCAGGCATGGCGTCGGTAGGCTCGTCATCTTCCGTGGTTTCGGCATCCCCTCCTGTTTCAACAGCCGGTTCCGTCGTTGCCACTGTTGAATTGACCGCACCAGGTGATTCGGCCGGCACTTCCGGTGTCTCCACTGATTCGGGTGTTTCGCTTGTATCCCCAACTGCAGCTTCAGCGGCTTCACCTTCTACCGGGATATAAAGGTCACCCTTCAGTCCGCAACCTGACAGCGTTACAGACAGGACACAAAGTGCAGTGATTTGTTTCCATTGCTCAATCATCTTTGTTCAACTCCTGTGCTACGCGGCGGTATGCATCCCGGAAACTGATCCCTTTATCCATGACAAGTTGATTGGCTTTTTCGGCCGCATAAATTGACGGGTCAAGCTCGATATTTTCAGGCACAAACCCGATGCCTGCCACGAGCTGCGCCATGATGTCTGCCGACGCACCGGCCACATCAATAGCGCGAAAAAGTGGTGGCTTAATACGCTGAAGGTCACGCTGGTAACCGGACCCCAGTTTCGCGCTTATGCCTAAGATTTCCGTGAGCGCCGCATTCAGCGTAGCCGTTGCACCGCGTACGAGTTCAAGCACATCAGGATTGCGTTTCTGCGGCATGATCGACGAACCGGTGGTCATGTTGTCAGGCAGGCGTACATAAGCAAACTCATGCGTATAAAAAATCAGCAGGTCGGCAGCCAGTTTGCCGAGGTCTTGCATGAGCATGCACAGTTCAAATACCAGCCCGGCTTCTGCTTTGCCTCGCGACAGTTGCACAGCGGTCACCGGTTCATGCACGACCGCAAAGTTCAACGCTTTGCGAGTCTGGTCACGGTCAACAGGCAGGCCCGGGGTGCCATATCCGGCGGCGCTGCCGAGCGGATTCTTGTCTATCCGTCGTACTGCCGCGGCGATGCCGTCAGCATCATCATCGACTTCCGCAGCAAAACCTTCGGCCCACAGCGCAACCGAGCTGGGCATGCCCTGTTGCATGTGCGTGTAGCCGGGCAATTCGATATCGCCTTCGCGCTTTGCCAGCTTGCGCAGTGCCTGTGCCACGGTGCGCGCTACGGCTTCCAGGTCGTTGGTTGCGTCGAGCAGGTAAAGGCGCAGTGCTCCCAGGACCTGGTCATTTCGTGATCGCCCAAGGTGTACGCGCTTGCCCGCACCACCAATGGCGTCGGTAAGTCGCGTCTCGAGCGCTGTATGCACGTCCTCATCATCGAGACCTATAGACCACTTGCCGGACTCATGGTCTGTCGCAAGTTTCTCCAGTCCGTCTCGTATCGCTGTAAAATCATCTTCGGCAATAAGCTGCTGCTCACACAACATAGCTGCATGCGCAATTGATGCGCGCACATCGTAGGGCACAAGCCGGCCGTCCAGCTCGTGATCCTCGCCGGCCGTATAGCGCAGAACCTGCTGATCCAGCGGTTCCCCTTTGTCCCAAAGACGTTTCATATGAACTCCATGTATCAGGCGACTCCGGTAGCCTGTTCGGCATCCGTCAGCGCTTCAATACTTTTTACAACGAGCGTGCCTGTTCCTTCATTAGTGAACACTTCCAGTAGCAGGCTGTCGGGCTGTGAATAAGAAATGATATGCACACGCGGCACACCACCGTTGATAGCCGTTTCGATCGCTTTGGCTTTTGGCAGCATTCCGTCAGCAAGCGAGCCGTTTTCCTGCAGTTTCTTTAAACCTGCAAGGTCAAGATAGGAAATCAGCGAACCTGGATCCGCCAGGTTTTCCAGTATCCCCGCCGTACCTGTGGCCAGCATCAGTTTTTCTGCGTTCAGGGCGGAAGCCAGGGAAGCGGCCACCGTATCGGCGTTAATGTTGAGCAATGCGCCCCCGGCATCCGCAGACAATGCACTGATTACCGGAACATTTCCCTGGTCGAGTTCGGCCTGGACCGTGTTTGTGTCTAGCGTTTCTATATCGCCGACAAAGCCAAAATCAATGGGTCCTTCACCCTTGATTTCTGCTGGCGGACGCTTACATGCCAGTACAGGCCCCGGGTTTGACGCGCCCATGGCAACCGCAGGTAACTCGATCGATTTACAGATATCCAGAATCTGTGCGCCAATCTCCAAGTTGACCTCTGTCATAACCTCAAGCGTCTGTTTGTCTGTTACCCGCCGGCCTTCGACGATACGCGGAACCAGGCCGCGATCTTGTGCAAGCTGTGTGGACTGCGGTCCGGCACCGTGCACGAGCACAACACGTACGCCTACCTGGTAGAGGATCGATATCTGTTCCAGCAGCGCATGCGTATTCGCCGGGCTGAGAAAAAGTTCTCCACCCGCTTTGACGACAAAGGTCTTGCGCTTGAACATACGGATATAGGGAGCTGCATGTTTAAGCGCAGCTACCACGATATCGCGATCCCGGTTGTTCATCTTCATGGTCATTAAAGTCTTGCCTAACTGTTAACCAGCATCTGGTGAAGCACTGCCATCTGTGCATACATACGATTGCGCGCTTCCTGGATGACTATGCTGCGCGGACCGTCGAGTATGCGGTCGGCGACGACTACACCGCGCCGTACAGGCAGGCAGTGCATAAAGCGGCAGTCATCATGTGCTTTTTCAAACCAGGGTTCGTCAACACACCAGTCATCGAGTCCACGACGAAATTCTTCGTCGGCCGGGCGGTTGCCGTAATGTTTGGTCGAACTCCATGATTTGGCATAAATAATGTTTGCGCCTTCAAGAGCTGCATCGTGATCGCTGGTCTCAACAACCGAGCCGCCTGATTTTTCTGCGGCCGCAGCAGCCTTCTGCATAATCGCATCAGGCAGCTCAAACCCCTCCGGGCGTAGCACCGAGACATCCATGCCGCGCATGGCGGCCATATGCACGGTTGCCGCGGGCACGGCCAGTGGCAGCGCGCGTGGATGGTATGCCCAGCTCAGTACGAACTTGCCTCCCGAACGCGGAACACCGAGGTCGTCCATCGTCTTCCAGTCGGCGAGGCTCTGGCATGGGTGGTTGATCGCAGACTCCATGTTGATGCGTGGAATCTCGCAGAGTTCGCGCATCGAATTGAACTCCTTGTCGGTGAGGTCGGCTTCCAGGCTTTCACGCTCGGCAAACGCGCGTATACCTATGGCATCGGCATACGATGCAATCACCGGCACAGCTTCGCGTATATGTTCGGCGGCCATCCCGTCCATGACGATCCCGGGTCGGGTTTCCAGTCCGTGTATCGACATGTTGGGCGAGATGACGAACGATCCACCACCGAGACGCGTCATCGCTGCCTGAAACGATGCCAGTGTTCGCAACGAAGGGCTGAGGAAAAGTAACGCAAGCACTTTGCCCGCGAGTGCATGGGGCTCCGGGCTACTTTCGAGCCGGCCAGCCAGTTCCAGCAGGGCATTAATTTCATCAGCCTGAAAATCGGCAAGATCATGAAAATCTTTCATTCTTGGCACCTCAATAACTTTTAAATAGTCGCAAGTGCTGCAACCAGTTCATCAACATGTTCATCGTTCAACACGAGGGGTGGCAGCAACCGGATTACATCCGGATTACCACTCGTCCCCACCAGTATGTTCTTGTCCAGCAAAGCGTCGCGGGTAGACTTGGCGCCACCGGAACAGTGCAGCCCGAGCAACAAACCCTTGCCGCTGATCTTGTTGACAGGCCCTGTCAGGCACGCGGCCTGAAGTCGCCGTGACAGTTTCTGTACATTTGAAAGTAACTGGTCACGTTCGATTACGTCCAGGACCGTGGAGATCAGCGCACTTGCCAGCGGGCCGCCACCGAAAGTTGTTCCGAGGTCGCCGTTGCCAAGACAGTTGGCAACATTTTCTGTCAGCATGAGCGCCCCCACCGGAAAACCGGCACCGAGAGCCTTGGCTGTAGTCAGCATGTCGGGTTGCAGTCCATACAGGTCGGCGGCAAAAGCAAAGCCTGTGCGGCCGATACCGGTCTGGACCTCGTCGATGATCAGCAATGCACCGTGCTTTTTGCAGGCTGAATCAATGGACTTGACGAATTCGGGAGCCAGGTCGTAAGCGCCGGCCATCCCCTGGACCAGCTCGATAACCACGGCTGCCGTATCGCTATCCACCATCGCCTGGGCCGCATCCGATTCGTCCCGCGGAATGAAATCGACATCGAAAGGCGTACGCGGAAATCCGTACCACTTTTCGCGTGCGCCCCAGGTCAGGGCACCGGCCGCAGCGGTGCGGCCATGAAAACTATGTTCCACGGCGAGTATCTTGCTGCGCCCGGTTTTTTTCAGTGCGATTCGAAATGCATTTTCATTCGCTTCGGCGCCACTGTTTACAAAGAACACCCTCTCCAGCCCCGCAGGCGCAAATTCCGCCAGTTTACGGGCCGCTGTTGCACGGACTTCCAGGGCAACGGCATTGCTTTGGAAAAATAGTTGCGCGGCCTGTTTGTTTAGCGTTTCGAGTACGTCCGGATGTGCATAGCCGAGCGACGCGACGGCATGACCGCCATAAAAATCCAAAAGCTGGCGTCCGTCGCGACATGTAATATGCACGCCTTCGGCCGCGACCGGTTCAAAGTCATACTGCCCATAGACCTGCAACAAATGCTGCTGTTCGGCTTCGCGCGCGTTGTAGGAATCAAGGTTCATGCTCAGGCCCATCCCGGTCCAGGTGTGGTCAGGCCGGCCGTTTCATCGAGTCCGAGCTTTATGTTCATCCATTGCACCGCGCCGCCGGCTGCGCCTTTAACGAGGTTATCGATGGCTACAAAAACGGCAGCACTTGTGTCATCAACCGCGATACCGATGTGCGCGTAGTTACTTCCTGCGACGTCTTTGATGCGTGGCGTGCCGTCCACGACTTTGATGAAAGTCTTACCTGCGTAAAAAATACGGAACTGTTCAAGCAGTTCTTCAGCGCTTATGGGTTTTGCAAGCTTGGCCTGCAGCGTCATGTGTATGCCGCGAGCGAAAGGCCCGGAGTGGGGTACGAAATGCAGGGTTGTGTCGGAGCCCGTCAGAGCGGCAGCGATGCCGGTCACTTCAGGCGCATGACGATGCGCCAGCGGTTTGTAAGCGTAGAGGTTCGACTGGCGAAACGGGTGATGTGTGGTCTCGACAGGCGCGCGCCCCGACCCGGTACTACCCGTAATACCGAATGCATTGATATCGGTTTCTGTCAGCTTGAGTTGTAAAAGTGGCACTATGCCAAGCAACATCGCCGTCGAGAAACAACCCGGATGGCCGATGTGTGGCTGCGCGGGGTTGTCCATGTGCTCGGGCAAACCGCTCGCGAACTGTTCGATCAGTCCAGGCGCACCGTGCGGTTCTCCGTAGACGGCTTCCCACCGGGCCGCAGCCGGATACCGGAAATCGGCGGAGGCATCCACGACCGTCACATCGCAGCCCTGCTTGTCCGCCTGTTCCAGCACTTCCGCAATTAGTTTTGCACTCGCGCCGTGTGGTGCCGCCGAGAACAGCGCAACCTTGCCATTCAGGTGTTCGCCTACAGCCGGGCGTTCTATGTAGCGTTGCTCGCCGAACGCGTTCTGCAGGTTCGGGAACACGGAGTTGATTGCTTCGCCCGCCTGGCTTTCGGAGACGGCGGCAGCCAGTTGCAGCTGCGGGTGCCCGGCGATCAGGCGCAGCAATTCCCCGGCAACGTAGCCGGTTCCGCCGAGGACTACGGCTGAAATTTTCGTGGTACCCGTCATGGCTGCTCCAGTTTTAAAATTTCAGCAACCGCATCGCCCAGTTCGACCGAGTTGGTGATCGCGTTAATCGCCTGGATATTCAGGCGGCTCTTTATGATGTTGCGGCCCACTTCGTTGTCGGTCGCCGGACCCGTGACCAGGTCGGTTTGCATGCCGAACTCCTTGTTGAGGATATCGACACCGCCGTTGGCGCCGACCGGGTCATTGGCGCACAAAACCAGGCAGGACAACGCCTCGCTGATGCCCTGGTCTTTCAGGATGGCCTCGACGCCGTAGGTGCCGAGCAGGCCGTCGCCGAGTTCGAAAACGACAATATCCGGATGCTCACCGCACAACTGGTTAAGCATCGTGCGTGTCACGGCCGGGCCGTTATTGGTTGTCGTCGTTACAACGCCATAGTCGGTAAAAATTGCCGTGTTGCGCGCCCCTGCATCTTCCATCGCCAGGATATCGCGGCGCAGGGAAACGCCGGTCGCCTTGAACGCATCGACGGTATACCCGAGGTGGCGCAAACGGCCGATGATCGCGCAGGCTGCGGCTGTTTTACCGGAGTCCATGCAGGTACCGGCAAGCGCCACAACCGGCACGCCATTGGTTTCCAGTTGCGTGTCGTCCTGCAGCGGCTCTGCGCCTACACGAGCGGGTACACCAATACGTTCCCCGAGGTACGGAAAATCAAGCACTGTCCCGAGCACCTTTGCGTTGAAGGGCTGGCCGAAGTTCGCATTAACCGAATCGCATACGCCCATGACGCCGCCGATGTTGAGTATCTGCAGCTCGTCGCCCGGCGTGAGTTCGGTTGGCAGGTGTCCGGAGTACCCGAACAGCGCATTACGATGCCCGAGCGCACCGACCACGATATCGCCACGTTTTATCTGCGCCATGCGGCCGCTCGTTAATTCGAGCGTGTTATAGGTCGCCTTGTTGTTCAGTATCTCGGCCGCGATTATCACGCCTTCTTCGCAGGGGATATCTGCCGAGACCCGCAACTCGCGTTTCAGCGGCAGATCCTGGGTAACCGAAGCAATTTTGTCTGCTATGACGGTTTTCATTGTTGTTCCTCGTCTGCCTTGCCGGCGCGCGATTGCAACATGCCCGGCAGCGCCAGGATGCGCGAATACCCAAGCGCATCCTGTGGAGTCCATTCGCCGGCAGCCTCGCCGTAAACACCCTTGGTTGCAGCCATGAGCGAGTAGGGTGAATCGACGCCTGCGACGAAGGCGTTGCCCGGACGCAGGATTATTTTTACGTCGCCGGTTACGCATTCCTGCGACGATTCGAGCAGGGCCTCTATATCGCGGCAGGCCGGATCGAGCTGTTTACCCTCGTGCACGAAATCACCGTAGGTGTTCGCAAGGCTTTCTTTCACCCGTGCCTGTAATGCGCTGAGCGTCAGTTTCTCGAGTTCACGGTGCGCGTTTAAAAGAATTTCTGCGGATGGCGCCTCGAATGCAACGCGGCCCTTGGTGCCGAGCACCGTGTCGCCGACGTGGATGCCGCGGCCTATGCCGAAGCCGCCACCGATGGTCTCGAGCTTTTCGATCAGCGTAACCGGATCCAGTTCCGCTCCGTTCAATGCAACGGGTACACCTTTTTTGAAACTGACAGTCAGCCGTTCGGGTGCTTTTGGATTATCAAATGCACCCGCCGACAGGACCCATTCTGATTCGGGAATGGTGTCGTGCGAATCCAGCGTTTCCTTGCCGCCGATAGATACGCCCCACAAGCCGCGGTTGATCGAATAGTCGCCGCCCGAAGGGGGCATCGGGAAGTTGTTGTCCTTGAGGTACTTGACCTGTTGATCCCGTACGAAGCCCTGGTCCCGCACCGGTGCCAGCACCTCGAGCCCCGGGTTGATGGTCCGCAGCGCAACCTCGAAACGTACCTGGTCATTGCCCGCGGCTGTACAGCCGTGGGCAACGGTGGTCGAACCGCGCTCGCTTGCGAGCTCAGCCAGCAACGTTGCCTGTATGCCGCGCTCCGCGCCTACGCACAGGGGATAAAGATTACCCCGGCGGACGTTGCCTGCAATTAAATACCGAAGTACACGATCGAAGAAAACCGGGCGTGCTTCGACGAGCACGTGCTTCTCTGCGCCGAGCGCCATCGCGCGTTCCTCGAGACTTGCAGCCGCAGCATCGTCGAGACCGCCGGTGTTGATGCACATGGTTACGACCGGGCGATCATAGGTTTCTTTCAACCACGGTACACAGAAGGACGTATCCAGTCCGCCGGAGTAAGCAAGGATGATGGGTGAATTATCTGTCATGTTCGGTTTCCGGATTAATTAAGTCAGCAGGGACGAGCGCAGTCGTCCCAGTAAAGTTTTCTGGTCGCGACCGTTTTCCGTCGCAACAAAAATCGTGTCATCGCCGGAAACGGTGCCGACAATTTCCGGCCAGCCACTGCGGTCGAGATACACTGCGACACGCTGCGCGGCCCCTATCGCCGTCTTGATGACCGTTAAATTGTTGCCAGCCGTTTGTATGTCACGTACAAACCCTGCCGGCAGCTCGGTAACACCAGCAGGCGTTTGCTCCTGTTCAGTGCGCTGATAGCCATCACCGCGTTTTACGATCCCTAACTCGCGGAGATCCCGGCTTACGCTCGACTGCGTCGCCTCAATACCCTGCGCATTCAGTTCCTCAACGAAGTCGGACTGCAGGCGTACTGTGCCCGTGGCCAGAATCTCAAGCAGTGCCTGGCGGCGCTTGTCACGGATTTCAGTAGTACTCGGCATGATTCAATATGAATAATATGCACATAACTAAAATAGTTTGTGCATATTATCATCCCAGCGCCCCAGGTCAAGGGGTTGAGTGCCATTATTCCGGATTGGCTGGAAAACCGGTAAACAAGGGGTTCAGAGGGCTATACAGCCAGTGGGAAGCAGAAACGGGAGTCCCCCCGGGGGTGGCCGCCCGGGCCGAATCGACGCTCATAGAAGACGCATTCCCCACGCCTGTCGATCAGGACGACAGTCGCGCTGCGGGTACCATAGTGGTCACCGGTGACAAATGGCAATACCGATACGTCTTGCCCGGTCGTGTCAGACACCGGCTCGGTTCGCAGCAACAGGTTAATAAGTTGTTCTTCGTCAGGCGTGCCGGCGTCCAGTGTGTCTGCGAGTTGCTGGTTCAGCCAGGCGAGCTTGGGCCACGGATCATCGGGTGAAGTATTGCTCAGGCCGGTGATGCCGGGTGGTATTTCTGTGCGCTCGAGTTGTGAGGTTCCGTTCCCGCCGGAGAGACGCTCCAGTTTTCCCGGTTTAGCGAGTAGCAAGCTGAAGCCACCGTAGAGCAAGTTTCGCTCAGGCAGCAAATCGATGGCGGACGAAGGTTCATTTTTGAGCCACGCGGTTACGAGTTCGCCGCGTGACCGTGCGCTTGCGCCAGGCGCCGGCAGGTCCGGGCGGTTGGTGACGACGGCAAACCGGCCTGTGCGGTTCACGCCCAGCCAGCTACCGCCCGCTTCGAGGTCAATCCCACCGAGTACATCCGGATTGTCTTGCCACCAATCGGCCGCCGCTGTCGGCCGTGCATGAAACTCATCGCGGTTGCCCAGAAAAACCAGCGGATAATCCGGGTGAACTTGCCAAGCTATGCTGAGCAGGCACACAGTTCAGGTGCGCTCGCCGGTGCGCCGCGAGAAGTCACCGCTCAATTTAAGGTCCGCGAGCCGCGGTCCGTCCCACTGGTCGAACCAGTGTTCGATTAGCCGGAACGCGATCGATGTTACAGGAGGCAACACGATGTTGCCTGCCGCGATAGCTTCCCGCTTAAACCAGCCGGCATCAGCGAGTTCACCATCGTTACGATGGATAACATTACTTACTGCCTCGGCATGGAAACCGATCATGACGGCAGTCGGAAACGGCCAGGGTTGCGAGCCCATGTAATGTACTTTGCCGACCTCAATATCAGTTTCTTCTTTTACCTCCCGGCGAACCGAGTCCTCGAGTGATTCACCCGGTTCCATGAACCCTGCAATCGTGGAGTAACGACCCTCGGGCCACTGCACCTGGCGGCCGAGCAGGCAGCGGTCTCCATCGATGGTGAGTACAATAACGGCCGGGTCGAGGCGCGGAAAACTGCGGTGATCGCAATCAGGACCGGTGCATTCAAGTACAAAACCGCCCTCCACGGACATGTTGGGCGAACCGCAGACGCCGCAGTAGCGATGCCGGCCGTGCCATTCGACCATGCCCTTCGCGTAAGCGAGCAGCGCGGCATCGTCTTCGGGCAGGTCACCGAGTATCCCCCGAAAATTTTCGAAGGCCTGTTCGCCGGGGCCGCTGTCGCCCAGGTCATCCGGTAACTCGACGGCGAAGATGTGTTGCTCGTCAAGTTGCCCGAGGTAAATACCTGTCTCAGGTTGCCATGCGGTGCCGAGCTCGGCGTAATCGAGCAAAGCAGCCGCGTTATTAACTACCACGCAACGGGATTTCCAAACTGCAATAAAACCTGTAGTTGAATCCTTAAGCGCTGACGCCAGCAAATCGGTGTCGGCGCGAAGTTCGGCCATACGCTTTATAGTTCCGCCGGAGAAAAAAGTTGTCAGGCTCATAGCGCTAGCCTAACCTGCCTGCAAAACCTTAACTAATCTCCCTGCTTTATTTCGCAGAACGGGCAGCGCTGGTAATCAAGCGCATAGCGATCCTGAATATAGGGTCCGCCACAATCTGCACATGCGGCAAAGAACAGTTCCTGTTCACGGGTGAGCGCGTTAAAGAGGTTCCAGGTACGTTCAAAGCAAAGACCCGGGTTCGGGTGAACAGACCGGTAGGTCTCAAACGCATCACAGATACGTTCACCCAGGCCAACGGGATCCAGATGTTTGCGCACGACAGTCCCTTCCGCGTCGTTCAGTCGCATGACACCACAATACAAAAACAGGCAGGCCAGCACCGTTGCTTCGGATTGCCTGCCAGACGAACTTATAAAGGCGGCAATCTGTGTCGGTGATTTGCCGCGCCGGCGTTTTACCTGGTTGTCTTTGCCGGACTTGAAATAGGTTGCGTATATTTTTCGTATCCGGTCTTCCGAAAACCCGGTGCATGCCCGGATCGTGCCGGTCCGGGCTTCATGGCCGATCATGCGCACCGCCAAGTTGAATTTGGACATTTCGCCGGCGTATCGATTGTCAGTTATCCGCATTATTAATCTCCCTGCTATTACCATAAATGGTTATTTTCGACCAAAAATATACACTAATTGCCTTTTATGAGCATTAAATCACATATATAGTAAATCGCCCTGATGTCATCCGGAGCCGCAAATGCCCCAAAAACACCCAGATTCGTCAGTCCAGACCGAGATCGCAGAAATCGTTGATATCAATCGTGAGTTCCTGCGACTGCTGACCGATCCACACCTCGCCGCGACAGGCGGTGCTCTTGGGTTGGATGAAGCAACTTTGTGCTGCCTGCGGCAGCTAAATCCCGACCAGATTGAATGCATTGCTGCAGCGCCGCTGCTGCTGGCTGAATTCAGCCCTTTTCCCGGCGACGATCAGGCCGATAACAAATATTCGCAGCGCACCGACAGGATGGTCGCCGATGAAGATGTCCCCCCGGACTGGCAGCGGGAACTTACGGGCTTCGCTAATCGCTTGCTGACGTTCGTCTGGCAGGCTAGCCGTCATGATCGGCTGCTTAGCGCCTTTTGCCTGGGGCTCGATAAATCACAGGCGCTGGAACTTGCCAAACTGAGTTTCAGCGGGATCAGCCGCGGTGGGGACAGCGTTGCTACCAGCCTTCATGTGCGCCTGTCCCGCCACCCGACATTCTGGCCGGACCTGATTCGGTCTGTGCGCAGCGGCAGTCGCGAGCAGCAACTTGCATCGCAACTCGCCGCAATTCAGTTGTCGATTATCCGCAGGTATTTGCCGGCGGCGAGCGCAGGCGAACCGCGTTACTTCTGACCGTCAACCGGCAGGGCCGGACGGCGTTATGGCCATCGGTGAGCAACAAATGCACACTTCTCGGTCATGTCTGCCCTGTCGCTTTGTAACCTCACCAAGACCTATGCCAATTCAATCACGGCGCTGCAGGCTATCGACCTTGAGGTTGAGGAGGGTGATTTTTTTGCTTTGCTCGGACCCAACGGTGCAGGCAAGACAACCGCAATAGGGATCGTTACGTCACTGGTTAACAAGACCTCGGGATCGGTGAGCGTATTTGGGCACGACCTTGATACCGATCTTGCGGCTGCCAAGGCGTGCCTGGGCGTTGTGCCGCAGGAAGTAAACCTGAACCAGTGGGATAACGTACATAACTGCGTACTCAACCAGGCCGGTTTTTACGGGCTGGCGCGCAAGCATGCAGGTGAGCGCACCGAGATAGTTTTACGCGAGCTGCAACTGTGGGATCGCAGGGATGAAACCGCTCGCAACCTGTCGGGCGGCATGAAACGCCGTTTGATGATTGCCAGGGCGCTCGTGCACGAGCCCAGATTGCTGATTCTCGATGAGCCGACCGCGGGTGTGGATATCGAAATACGCCGGTCGATGTGGGCATTTTTGCGGCAGATAAACGAGCAGGGCACAACAATAATTTTGACGACCCACTACCTGGAAGAGGCCGAGAACCTTTGCCGGCATGTGGGCATCATTGACGCGGGTCGGATAGTTGAACATGATCGTATGTCCGCGGTGCTGCGCAAATTGCACCAGGAGGTTTTTGTGCTGAGCCTGACCGACATCGTGCCGTCTTCGCTCAGCCTGGATGGATTCGACTATCAGGTCGTCAACGAGCACGAAATCGAAGTCGAAGTGCACGGCGACCGGAACCTGAACCAGTTATTCGAGGCGTTGTCGCAGGCGGGCGTGCAGGTCAGCAGTATGCGCAACAAGACTAACCGGCTCGAAGAATTGTTCATGCGCCTGGTTGATCGAAGGGACAAGGAATTGACCGAGCGCATCGCGGAACCCGAGATGCGGCTCTGACATGGACTTCCAGCGGCAAATGATTGCGCTGTACACGGTAGCCCGCAAGGAAGTCGTGCGTATCCTGCGTATCTGGCTGCAGACCATCGTTCCTCCCGTGATCACCATGACGCTGTACTTCATCATCTTTGGCAACCTGATCGGTCGTCGCATCGGTGAAATGGGCGGCTTTGACTACATGCAATACATGGCACCAGGCCTGATCATGATGTCGGTAATCACGAACTCCTACGGCAATGTAGTGTCGTCATTCTTTGCAGCCAAGTTTCAGGGCCATTTGCAGGAAATGCTCGTAGCGCCGATGAAAAGTTACGTAATCATTCTCGGGCATGTGACCGGCGGTATAGTACGGGGGCTGGCTGTTGGCGCGGTGGTAACGGTAGTGGCGCTGTTTTTTACCAGGCTGGAAGTACAGAATCCCCTGATCGCGATCAGCATCCTTATTCTGACCGCGATAGTTTTTTCGCTCGGCGGCATGATCAATGCAATTTTTGCCCGCAAGTTCGACGATGTCGCGATTATTCCTTCCTTTGTGCTGGGGCCGTTGACCTACCTGGGGGGCGTTTTTTACACGACCTCGTTATTACCCGAGTTCTGGGCCAATGTGTCGGCGTTCAACCCGATTCTTTACATGGTGAATGGCTTTCGTTACGGCATGCTGGGCGTATCTGATATCGATATTGTTACGGCATACATCATTATCCTGGCATTTGTCGTGCTCGCATTTGGCACCTGCCTTTACCTTTTGTCCCGCGGTATCGGGATCAGGGAGTAAAGAGGCGGTCGGATGTGCGGTCGCTTCGCTTTCTTTTCGCCGCATGAAGCGATCCAGGAGGCCTTCGGCCTCGATTTTGAACCGCCCGGACCTCGTTACAACATTGCGCCCACCCAGTACGTCAGCATCATCCGGCTGGATAAGACAGGAGACCTGACGGCCGATAACTACCGCTGGGGGCTGGTACCGTTCTGGGCCAAAGACCCCGATATAGGTAATCGCATGATTAACGCGCGGGCTGAAACCATCGCAGAAAAACCTGCATATCGACAGGCGTTCTCACGACGACGTTGCCTGGTGCTTGCGAGCGGTTTTTACGAATGGCACACCGATGGTTCAGGAAAATGGCCATGGTTTATTGTGCGCAAAGATCGTTCTGTATTCGGGATGGCAGGTTTATGGGAACTCTGGGAAAAGGGTGAAGGCGAGGACCTGAAAACCTGCACCATTGTTACCCGGCCCGCAAACAAATTTGTGGCGCGCCTGCATCACCGTATGCCTGTCATTATGGATGGCGACGGCATGCAGGAGTGGTTGCAGCCGGAAGCGCCGGCGGAGGAACTTAGCGCCATGTTGCTGGGGGACGTACGTGCCGAACTGGATGCGTGGAAAGTTAGCCGGCGCGTCAACAATCCGGTCAACGATGCGCCGGAATTAGTAGACAGACTGAACGACTGAAGCGCTAGATGTCGGCCTTATCCAGCGGACGCATTGCCACGACGACAGCTTCCATGCCCGCATGCACCCCAAGGGCCGCGCCCAGTTCCGTCGTCCATGCACATTCGACCTGCTCAAGATATTTTTTCAGCGATGTTAGCAATATCTGCCCCTGCATCGCTTCGTTATCGCCATGCGCTATTGCAACTTCCCACCGGTTTGAATCTTTCATGGTGCGGGTGACGTACCGGGCAAAACGTTCGACAAGGCGAAAGCGTCCCGGCAGGAATCCATGCACGCCGACTTTGCCGTTTGCTTTCATCATCAGGACAGGCGTAAGCCTGAGCCAGTCTGCGATGTGTTTAACCGCGGGTTTCACGCGCCCACTGCGAACGCCGTTCGTCAGGTCAACCACCAGCGCAAAGGAACGGATGTTCCTGATGTCTTTCTCAAGTTGCTGGTTCAGTTCGGGGCCGCGCAGTCCGGCAGCAACCAGGTCTGCCGCACGCTTAGCTGCGAGGCCCTGGCCTGCAGATGCACAGCGGGAATCCAGAACGGTAATGCGGTCGGTGACGGAACTGCGGGTTGCGGCGGTACGGGCAGCCTGTAATGTCCCGCTCAGGCCGCCGCTCAGGTGTACGGACAGCACCTCGTTGAAATGCGAACCGAGGAATTCGTACATACGCCGGAAGTCTCCCTGTGTGGGTTGCGATGTGCCGGGCGTGTTCGGGTTGGTTTCGAGTTCCGCCCGGAACTCTGCGGGGCTTATGCCGGTCTTGTCGAGGTAGCTGTCGGCGCCGAAATGAACGCGCAGCGGTACCATGTGGATACCCAGTCCGGCCATCACGGCATCCGGGATGTCGGCAGCGGAGTCCGTGACGATAGCTACATCCCTGTCCTGCTGCTGCAGTGCGCGTGCCTGCCCGATCATATCGTCTGCCTTGGTCTTGGCTACCTCGCCGAAGCCGGCGACAAGTTTGAAAACTTTCTCGGGGTCGTTGGTGTGGATATGGATGCGCAGCCGCCGGGTCGAGCCGGCGATTACCATGCTGTTGCCGAAAGCGTTCAGGGTCGTGCTTAGAGCGGCCGGATCCAGCCCCGTGCCTTCGACGAGGCACTCGGTGCAGTAGCGATTATCGAGGTCGATATCATCAATGTCGTGACTGATGACGCTGACGTCGTCAATGAGTTCGACATCAGGTTTCTGGTACACGGAACCGTGCAGCAAATAGTCGACGCAGCCCTCCAGGATGGCCAGGAAACCGGCTGCCCCGGCGTCTACCACCCCGGCCTTGCGGAGCACTTCGAGCTGATCTGTGGTCTCCGCAAGCGCTTTGGCAGCGGCATCCCGCAGCTTCGGTAACAGTTCCGCAAAATTATCGCACTTGCGATGGGCCTGTCCTGCTGCTGCCGTCGCATCGACCACCGTGATAATGGTGCCTTCCTCGGGGTTTTCCAGGGCCGTGCGCGTGTAAATGGCGGCACTCGAAAATGCGTCGGCCAGTTCCCAGGTGCGGATGCGCTTAAATTTTTCGAGCTGGTCTGCCAGACCCTGGAAAAACTGGGCGAGCAGTGTTCCGGAGTTCCCCTGCGCACCATCGAGCGCGCCGTCTGCCATGCGGACCAGCAATTCGCCTACACCGTTGGCTTGCTGCTCGGTAATCGCGAGCCTGGCTGCGTGTGCCGTGTGTGCAAGGTTGTTACCGGTATCGCCGTCCGGTACAGGAAAGACATTGATCCGGTTCAGGTGTTCGCGTTCACCGATCAGTTGTTGCAGGCCAGCTACCAGGCAACGCTGTAAGCGCGGTCCGTCAAGGTACTGGACACCCTCGGCCATGTGAACGGACTTATTCCCGCAGGAGCAGAAAATCCCTGCCCTGGTGATTCAGTACGACGCCGGCGGTATTTATTTCGGTAACCATCGGGCCTTCACTTATGCGCTCACCTTCGCGATATTTGACCGTATTGATAAACACGAAACGATCACCCGATTTTTCACTATAAACATGTATATCGAGATGCAGGGGCTTTACGCTGATCGAGCCATCAAGCAACAATTCCATCAGGGTTGGCAGATTGGCCGACATAGTATTTGCAATTGACGGGACTTCTTCGGGCACAGTTTCTGTGCGGGGAGGCGGGACCACTGCCTTGGCAACCGGTTTTGGTTCGAGTTCATCTTCAAGTCTGCGCGGCTCGGCAGCGGGGCTCGCCGGCGATAAAGCTGCCGTATTTGCGGGTTTCACAGGGGCCTGATCCGTGTCCCGGTCGCCCGTAAGCCACATGACAGCCAGCAAGCTGATATTGATGCCTGCAAGCAGGGCGGCCAGCGGAATCCAGTAACCACGCTTTTTATCTTTTTGCTGCACGCGAGAATCGGCCAGGCCAGGCATTTCATTGCGCCTGCGTTCATTTTCCGATTTGCGTAATGCGTCCAGGATGAACGACATTTCAGTTCGCCCTCACAAGTCTCGGTGCGTCGGCCCGCAAATCTGTATTGATTACGATTTGCGTCTGCCGACCTACCAGTCCATCGACATTCAGACGTTTGGTGACCTGATAATCACGCACCCTTGCTTCCAGATTTTTGTCGAAGTAATCCGAATTCATCGGGTCAATAGGATTACCCTGGATTTCTGCAAGGCTCTCGCGCAACCATGCGATGTCAGGATCGCGCATGCCCGGATAAAAGGCCTTCACAGCACCAATCTGCGGTTTCCATAGCAGCAGGTATTCGCCGTACCAGAGATCAAGTAGTTCGCTTAGTGGCACGGCGTATTGCATATCGGCTATTGCAATAATTCCATTCGAATCCTCGATGGCGGCCAGCACAAGTTGGTGAATGCCGCCTTCATAATCACGTAGCGTCATTATTACGGGCCGGTCCAGGCGTTCGATTTGTGCAAGCGAGCCTTTCTGAAATAAGCAGTAGAGATTTTTGGACTGTGCCTGCTCACATGCCCTCGAATTGCCTTGGTCGAATTGAACTCCCCACAAGCTAAATAAACTGTTGAAAGCTGTTCGGGTGTCTGTCAGCGTCGCGTTTTCGCGTATCAGTTGTTCGAGATCAAAATCGCTGGCCACCGCTTCTGTCGTGGTTACAACGGGCGCTGGCTCTGTCACCGTCGGCTCCGGACTCACCATATCCCCCGCGGGGGCAGAGATCTGCGCAGGTACTGTCGTCACCTGTGCGGCGGACGGTGAATCCTGCTCTGTAGCGAACCTGACCGAAGTAAAAATTGCTGCCCCGGTAAGCACCGCCGCGCCCACCGCAAGTCCGGCTACTTTCAACCACGCACGGCCACGCACCGTCTCGTCCGCATCCTCGCCGTAAACCTCGGCTGCGGCACGCCGGACCATGCGTGGACTGACTTCGTGCTCCTCACACGTGAACGCGCCAAGCAAAGTTCGATCTGCAATGACGTTAATAATTCTCGGCACACCTCCCGAAAGCCTGTAGAGCTCCCGGCAGGCCTGGGAAGTGAAAATTGTGCCGGAACCTCCGGCTACGCTAAGGCGATGCCGCACATATGCTTCGGTTTCATCGTGGCTTAAAGGTTCAAGGTGGTAGCGACCTGTAATGCGCTGCGCAAGTTGCCGCAGGTCAACCCTGGAAAGCATCGTGCGCAGTTCCGGCTGACCAATCAGCGTAATCTGCAGAAGTTTCTGACTCGCCGTTTCAAGATTGGTAAGTAACCTGATTTGTTCCAGTACATCGACAGCAAAGTTCTGCGCTTCATCGACGATGAGTATCGTGCGGCAGCCTTTGCTGTAATTTTCCAGCAGGTAATTGTTCAGGGCGTCAGTAAGCTCCTTCAGGCTGGTGCGATCGTTTGGCTGAGGTACACCGAGTTCCGTCAGGATGGCGCCTAGAAATTCCGTGGCTGACAACTGTGGATTCAGTATCAGTGCGATGTCTGCATTCTCGGGGAGTCGTTGCAGCAGGCTGCGGATCAGGGTGGTTTTGCCGGTCCCCACTTCGCCCGTGAGCTGGATGAAGCCCCCGCTGTCCTTAATGCCATAAATAAGATGGGCGAGCGCTTCGGTATGCCGCTCGCTCATATAGAGATAGCGCGGGTTTGGCGTAATCGAGAATGGTTTCTCGTTGAGGCCGAAGAAGCTCGTATACATTATTTAGACGCTTCGGAAACTTACCGCTATTCTAGCCCATTTACCGGGACGCCTTCAGGGGCGTTAAAGCTTGCGATCGACTATGTAATGAGCGACTTGTCGGAGTGGCTCACCGGATGGTCCGAGAATTTCGATTTCCGCCAGCGCCTTGTTCAATAGTTCTGACGCACGTTTGCGAGCCGCGTCCATTCCGAACAACGCGGGCCAGGTTGCTTTCGACCTCTCTATATCCGCACCTTGTTGTTTCCCGATCATTTCTGTTTCACCTTCGATATCCAGAATGTCATCACGTATCTGGAACGCCAGACCGAGGTGATCAATATAGTTTTCCAGGGCCTGAAATTTAGGATTGTTGAGATCAGCGCATAAAACTGCCGAGATTACACTGGCGTGCAACAGGCGTCCTGTTTTAAGTCGGTACATATGCTCAAGTTCATCTGTGGACAGTTGCTTGCCTTCGGCACCAAGGTCCAGTGATTGTCCACCCGTCATGCCTTGTGAGCCGCATGCGTTTACCAGTAACTCGATCAGTTTCAGTCGGGTTCTTGAATCACAGTCCATCGCCTTGTCAGTTGCTAATACATGAATAGCGAGAGGCTGTAATGCATCGGCAGCAAGAATCGCTGTTGCCTCATCAAATGCCTTGTGTGTCGTAAGATTGCCCCGCCGCAGGTCATCGTCATCCATGGATGGCAGATCGTCATGCACGAGCGAAAAGGCATGCATTAACTCGATCGCCGCTGCCGGGCCGTCCAGTTGTATCAGTGGTACGTCGAGTGACATTCCGGTCGCATATACGAGCATCGGGCGTACCCGCTTGCCGCCACCCAATACTGAATAGCGCATGGCCTCATGCAGACGCTCCGGCAAGTCGTCTGCCAGCGGTAATACAGCCTCCAGCTTGGCTTCGACCCGATCGAGCCAGTCCCTGGTGTAGTTTTCAAAGCTCATAAGGTCTGCTTCATTAGCGAACGCGGAAGCATAGTAGCTGATTTGCTTCAGGCCAAGCGGTTTCATGTCGTTCTATAATCATGGACCGGTGCCGCATCGGCGGCAAAGTCTTAGAAGGCGACGAATGCAAGCAACCGCAATAGCGCATCCGAATGTTGCGCTGATCAAGTACTGGGGCAAGCGGGACAGGGACACAAACCTGCCGGCTGTCGGCTCATTGTCGCTGACGCTGTCGGGGCTGGAAACCCGCACGACCATATGGCTCGACAAGGACAGCACTGAAGACCAGCTTGTGCTGAACGGGCAGCCTGACAGCAGCGCAACAGCACGCGCCAGGCTTTGCCTGGATTTACTGCGCGAACGGGCCGGTATAGAAGCCGGTGCCAGTGTCGAGTCGACTAATAATTTCCCCACGGCCGCGGGCCTTGCATCGTCCGCATCCGGTTTTGCTGCGCTGGTAAAGGCTGGTGCCGCAGCCCTGGGTATAGATGCGGATGCCGACGCGCTGGCGGGTGTCGCGCGCATCGGTTCTGGTTCCGCACCACGTTCTCTTTACGACGGCATCGTTGTCCTGGAAAACCGGGAATCAGATACTGCCACAGGCAGCGTTCACTGCGCGACAATTAGCGCGCCGGACAACTGGCCACTTGCTGTCATGGTTGTAATAACCTCATCGGCAGCAAAAGAAATCGGGTCAACCGAGGGAATGGAACTAAGCCGTAAGACCTCCCCTTACTACCAGGCCTGGCTGGACACTCATCAGGCCGACCTCGATGCTGCGCTTGGCGCAGTACGCGAGCAGGATTTCGATGCACTAGCGGAATTGTCGGAACGTAGCTGCCTGAAAATGCATGCCGTCGCGATGACATCACAAACACCCCTGTTTTACTGGTCGGCCGCCACGGTGGCGTGTATGCAGCGTGTATGGGAACTGCGGCGTTCCGGCGTTCCGGTTTTTTTTACTATAGATGCGGGGCCGCAGGTGAAAGCTGTCTGTCTTCCTGAAGTCGCTACGCAGGTCAAGGCAGAGCTGGCTAGGGTTCAGGGCGTGCAGGACGTCATTGAATGCGGCCTGGGCCAGGGCGCCTGGGTTGAGTCGTGACAGTAGTTGAGACAAGCGCGCCCGGAAAACTCGTGCTGGTCGGTGAGTATGCGGTACTTGATGGCGGAACAGCGTTATCCGCTGCGGTTGATACTCGTGCAAATGTTCGTTTGTGTCCGGCACCGTCCGACTTGTGCGAGCTGCAGATAAACAACTCCGGTGATAGTTTTGTCTTTTCACTCTTGCCCGCCGGTATCCCTGAATGGCGGGACAAACCAGGTCACTTCGGATCACTATTGGAGATTGCGCTTCAACAAATAATTGGCCAGAGCTCATCGGTGCCCCCGCCGTTCGTTGCGACATTGTGCACACAGGATTTTTATGCTTCGAATAAATCCGGTGCGGAGGTAAAAAAAGGCTTAGGCTCCAGCGCAGCTCTTGCCGTGGCACTTACATCTGCATTGCAAAGTTACCTGGGACAAACTCCTGATTTCGGTGTCTGCAATTCTGTCCACCGCCGGTTTCAAAGCGGTAAGGGCAGCGGTATCGATGTTCTGACCAGCTGGTACGGCGGCGTGGTTACCAAACAGTCTGATAACTGTACTGCATCTGTCGGTCAGCTCGACTGGTTAACGGGCTTGCATGTACTCCCGGTCTGGACGGGTCGGTCGGCATCCACACCTGCCATGCTGGACAGGCTGGGCAACTATCGGGAGCAAGCACCCGATGATTACGCACAGCAAATGGACAAGCTGGGTACAACGTCGGCGCAGGCGCTGGCCTGCTGGAAGGCGGGTAATCCGGCAGCATTCCTTGTTCAGATCGAGGCATACGCGAGCCTTCTAAAGGAGTTGGATACCGCTGCCCGCATAGGCATCTGGTCTGACGCCCATTTGCAGCTTGAGACTGTTGCAGGAAAGTCTAATACCATTTACAAGCCTTCGGGGGCAGGCGGCGGTGACTACGGCCTTATGTATTCAACCGATAAAGAAGGAATGCGGGAGTTGCAACAACAAATTTCTGACGCGGGTTTTGAAAGCACCGGCCTGGGTTGGACCGAGCGAGGAATGGAGGTAGGTACGCCGGCTGGCGTCAGTTAATGTACCGGTAGTATTCGATTCCGGCATCGTGAAAGCCTTCCTCATCGAGCGAACCAACCCGGTCAACCACAAATTCATCTTTAGGCTGAAACTTAAGCGAGTCTTCTGAAACACCCTGGCGCAGCGAAATATATTGTTTCTCGTTGAGATCGACGGCATTGGCCATTGCTTCTTCCATACCGATGCGCAGCGCTGCGTCACGCCAGCCAGCAACTATGTGGATCGGAATAGCTTCAGCCGCATCGCCACTGCCGTAACCGATCAGCAATACTTCCTTGCCGGCCAGTTCCTGTGAATTTTGTGCTGCCTCTTCCAGGCCTGCTGCAAACCAGGCAGGCAATGCGCCGGAATACAAGTTGCCGAGCTCTTCCATAATGCCGGTACCCAGCGACATTTTTTCTAGCACAAATTTCTCATATCCACTGTGTTTGCGGAATTGTCGAAGCACTATGCTCAGGAGTGGAAAAATTTCATCCCTGATTTTCTCCCGCACGGCGTAGCCCGATACCTGGCGGGGGCCATTAATTTCCTGTAAAACTTCACCAAAATCTACGCCCGCTTCATCGCAGAGGCTGCGTAATTGTTCCTGCCCGCCATTAGTGCTGGCCGCCAGCCCGAACAGGTGCGCCATTCCCCAGCCGTTCTCGGGCATGCGGCGGAAAGGCCGGTGCATAAAAATTGCTTCGACCCGGTCCTGATAAGCCTCGGCATTTATTTTGCGCCTGGTAAACATGTCGTCCAACGCGTGTGCCATCTCGTCGATGTAGCAGGATGCCGAGTAGCGACCGTTAAAGACAGGAATATTACTCGAGGCGTAAGTTTGTCCATTGCCATTGCGGTACTGGATAGGTTTGCGAAAATCCAGTCCACGGTAATCGGATGCCGAACCTGATTCGCTCAGATCGATGGTTGCCAGTTTTGGATCTATTTCCAGGAGTATCGCGACTGCACCCGCACCTTGCGTGGGTTCACCGCTGCTGCCCAGTTCATACAGGGCGATGTCTGAACATACGACAATGGCTTTCGAACTTTGGCCGTCGGTATTAAGGAAGCGAACGGCATTCTTGATGCCGTAAATTCCGCCAAGACAGGCGTGCTTGAATTCTGGAACTTCGCAGTTGCGTGACACTGGTTGCAGACCTTTCTTACGCAACGCCTCGTCGATCATCCCCTTGACGATTACTGCGCCGGCCGAATTATCGGTGCTTGATTCTGTTCCAAGTGCGAGGTAACGAACTTCCGCCGGGTTGATTTCAAATTTTTCTATCAGGCGCAGTACAGCATTGGCGGCCATGGTGTAGACGCTTTGCTGCGGACCGGGCAGGCGGAAGCCGAGGCCGACCACATCGCGAATTTTGCTCCAGTCCTGGCCGGTCCAGCCGGACCAGTCCTGCAAATCTACGCGATACGGTGGCACATAGGCGGCGATTCCGCTGATACCTGTGGGGTTCTTGCTCATAAGTGTCGGACGTGTTCTAAGGGCTATCCGTCTATTCTACCGTGACTGTAATCATGATCGGTGACGTCATAGTGGACCTATTTTCGGGGCTTATAAAAAATACCCGCGCCGGGCTTGAAATTGTTAGAAATATTGTGCGGAAATCCATAACCCGGCCCCCCGGGAAACGCTGAGAGTGCGGGATGGTACCCCTATTAGTGCCCGCTGTCATGGTGGCCGGGTGCGCTTCAGGTCTCTTTGGTCTTGGCATCTGTCGGAGTGGCCCGGGGTGATGACTGCACCTTGCCGATATCACCCGGGGCAAAATCGTCGACGTTGATCAGATCCATAATCTGCCGGTCCTGTTCGATCAGCAGCTCCGCCTCTCCCGGTGTCAGCACGCCTGCTTCCCGGGCAGCATGGATGGCATCAATTTCTGTTCGGCCGCTTATGACTTCATTGCGCAATGCATCGCGAAGTTTGCGGCTCAGGGGCGCATTATCCTCGGCAGTTTCCAGGGCAGCCTGCAACAGACCCAGCGGATTACCCGATTCCTTCTTCTTATATATACCCGAGCAAAGTCGTTCCCGGGCCTCTGTCGGTCGGGTTACCAGTGCAACTATTTGTTGTCCCAGTTCGTCGGATGGAGGGAAATAGGTACGACCGCGTGGGAATATACACATGCGCAACAGGCTTGCCACAATTTTATTTGGGAAATTTCGCAGCAGCAGGTGTAACTGTTCCTGGGCATGATATAGAAGGTTGCGGCAACTCCATTCCACAAGCGGCAGGTCGTCTTCGGGCAAGCCCTGGTCTTCGTGATGTTTAAGTACGACACTGGCGAGATAGATATAACTGAACACATCACCCAACCGTGCGCTAAGCATCTCCCGGCGTTTCAGATCGCCACCCAGTACCAGCATGGCCGTGTCAGATGCCAGTGCAAATGCTGAGCTGTAGCGGTTAATATGCTGAAAGTATCTTCGCGTCAGACCTTGCCGCGGCGATGACGTAAAGCGTGCATGGGTCAGCGCCATTACAAAAGAGCGGGCCGCGTTACTTAGCGCCGCACCAATGTGCCGGAACAACAGGTGGTCGAAATCACGCAGCCCGGCTTCAAAATCCGGATTGGCGGCTGCCTCCATTTCTTTCAGCACGAACGGGTGGCAGCGAACCGCACCCTGCCCAAAAATTATCAGGCTGCGTGTAAGAATATTTGCTCCTTCTACCGTGATGCTTATCGGAATCGAATCGTAGGTGTTGACAAGATAATTTGCCGGCCCCGCCATAATTGCTTTACCGCCCTGGATATCCATCGCATCATTACAAACCGACCGGCCAAGCTCGGTGCAGTGGTACTTCATAATTGCGGACGGCACTGAGGGATTTTCGCCCGTAGAAATTGCGTTAACCGTGTTGCTCACTCCGGAATTTATGATGTAAGTCTTTCCCGCCATCCGGGCAATCACTTCCTCTACACCTTCGAAGCGAGCAATGGGCAAATTAAACTGTTTGCGTATTTGGCTGTAAGCACCGGTGGCGTACACGGCGGCCTGTGCGCTGCCCTGTGATTCTGAGGGCAGTGATATTCCCCGTCCGGCGGCAAGCTGTTCCATCAGCATGCGCCAGCCCTGCCCGGCACATTCCACCCCGCCGATAATGCAATCAAGTGGTACGAATACATCTTCGCCCTGGGTTGGTCCATTCTGAAAAGGCGTATGCAAAGGCAGGTGACGTCGGCCGATTTCTACTCCCGGCGTGTCTGTGGGAATCAGGGCCGCGGTTATACCGTGCTCATCTTTGTCGCCGATAAGATGATCCGGGTCATACAATTTGAAAGCGAGCCCCAGCACTGTCGCAACAGGCGCGAGGGTTATATAGCGTTTGTTCCAGTTAAGGCGTATCCCGGTTATCTCTTTGCCTTCCCACTGGCCCTTGCAGACCACTCCCGAGTCCGGAATGGCGCCCGCATCCGAACCGGCCCGAGGTGCTGTCAGTGCAAAGCACGGGATCTCGTCACCCGCGGCAAGCCGTGGCAGCCAGTGTTGTTTCTGTTCGTCGGTACCGTAATGCTTCAGTAATTCACCTGGCCCTAGCGAATTCGGCACGGCCACCGTTGTGGCCGCAACGACCGAACGACCGCATATCTTTGCAAGGACTGCCGCATTAGCTATTGCGGAAAAATCCAGACCACCATATTCCTTCGGGATAATCATCGCGAAGAAGCGTTCTTTCCGGAGGTAGTCCCAGATTTCCGGGGGCAGGTCACCCAGTTCATTCGTGATCTGCCAGTCATCGACCATTTCGCAGAGCTTCTCGACGGGACCGTCCAGGAAGGCCTGCTCCTCATCGGTCAGCTTGGGAGCGGGCCGTGCCATCAACTGACCCCAATCCGGGAGCCCTGTGAACAGTTCCCCGTCCCAGGAGACCGAACCAGCTTCCAGTGCCTCGCGCTCGGTATCCGAAATGGAGGGCAGCATGGTTTTGTACAGTTCAAACAGCTTCGCGGAGATATTTTCCCGGCGAAAATCCGTGAAGTTCAGTGCGAGCAATGCAGCCAGGAGTATCCAGAGCAAAAGGAACCAGAGGAATGGTCCGTAGCCAATCAGTGAGTAACAGACCAGGGCGCCGGCGATCGCCACTGTAGAAGTGCCGAGATCAATGCGGCGATAGGCCATTGTGACCGGCACTATTGCGAAGAGCAGAAATACTGCGAGGCCTGCAAAAAATGTGGTCAAGGCACTTTTTCCTCCTGGTGCACTTCGGTCATCGCCAGATGACAATGGCGCGCCTGTCTGCCTGACACACTATAACCTATGCCAATCTGGCCGCTAGTGTTTCTGGCGCGGGCGCCTCTTGTACACGCACAGCCCGGTCAGGATATGACCAGGTTTATAGAGCGTGTGATAGGTAATTACAGCAGTTCTTCGACTGCCGCACGCTCTTCGCGAAGTTCCGCGTCAGTTGCATCCATGAGTTCGCGGCTGAAATCGCTGATCGCCAGATCCTGAACAATTTTATGCTCGCCGTTACTGCAGCTCACCGGGTAGGAATAAATGATCCCTGCATCGATGCCGTAGCTTCCGTCAGACGCAACCGCCATGCTTGTCCATTCTCCGGCAGGTGTGCCGAGTACCCAGTCATGCATGTGATTGATGGCTGCCGAGGCAGCAGAGGCGGCACTCGACAGCCCGCGCGCCTTGATAATCGCTGCCCCACGTTGCTGGACTACCGGGATGAATTCATCTGTAAGCCATGATTGTTCGATACTGACCGCATCGCCGTTGGCCGTTGTATGGGATATATCGGGGTACTGGGTTGCCGAGTGGTTACCCCAGATGATCATGCCCTTGATGTTGTTCACGTGAGTGCCCAGCTTGTTGCCAAGTTGTGCCAGCGCACGGTTATGGTCCAGTCGTGTCATGGCAGTAAAGTTGGCAGGATTCAGGTCCGGTGCATTCTTCTGTGCAATCAGTGCGTTTGTATTCGCGGGATTACCGACAACCAATACTTTTACGTCGCGGCTGGCATTGTCGTTCAATGCTTTACCCTGGACGGAAAATATCTGTGCATTACCAAGCAGCAGGTCAGCACGTTCCATGCCGGGGCCGCGTGGCTTGGCACCGACCAGCAGGGCGTAGTCGGTATCTTTGAATGCTTCGTCAGGCTGGTCGGTCGCCACCACTCCGGCGAGCGTCGGGAATGCGCAGTCTTCCAGTTCCATTGCCACGCCTTTGAGCGCATCGAGGGCCGGCGGAATTTCAAGTAACTGCAGTATTACAGGCTGATTGGTACCCAGCATCTGGCCGGAAGCAATACGAAAGGCGAGTTGGTAGCCAATCTGTCCGGCGGCACCGGTAATAGCAACTCTGACGGGGTCGTTGGGCATGATTCGGTTTTCCTTGTTAGGTTTTCGGAGGATTGTTTTGTATCTTGGCGGTACGGGCTTGTGTCCGTCCCGGCGAAAATGGGCGGGCATTCTAACACCGGTCAGGCGACAAGGCATTCATGGATAACCCGGGATTTGCTCCAGCGTTTCTTCTCGCGAACCCGCACGTGCAGTCCATCGTGGCAAACCGGCCGCCCAGGAGCCGGCTGGTCGACAGACGCTGGCATGTGTCATCCGCGATCGTTGAAGACGTTATTGTCGATGCGGGCGACGGCGTGCGGCTCCTGGGCCACTATTCGCCGCCTTTCGGCCCTGGAGACGGCGGGCTGGTCGTACTCATACACGGTTGGGAGGGCAGTGCCGACTCCGCCTACATGATGTCCGCTGCGCTCGCACTGCTCGAGAGCGGCTATGCCGTTTTCCGCCTGAATTTAAGGGATCACGGCGACAGCCATCACCTGAACAAAGGCCTGTTTCACTCCTGTCGCCTGGCCGAAGTTATCGGTGCCATTGGCTGGATTGCCGGGCGCTATCGTCCGGCCCGGCTCTCACTTGCCGGCTTTTCACTGGGCGGCAACTTTGCATTGCGCGTGGCAGCAGCAGCACCGGCACACGGGCTCAACCTGTATAGCGTGGTTGCCGTTTGTCCCGTGCTCGACCCGGCCCAGACCATGAAAGCGCTGGACAGTGGCTGGGTGTTTTACCGGAAGTTTTTTATCTGGAAGTGGCGTGATTCGCTGCAGAGGAAAATGCAGTATTTTCCCGATCTGTACCGTTTTCGTGACCTGAACAGCTTTAACAGGCTAGAAGCAATGACCGATCACTTCGTGCGTAACTACACCGAGTATGACGATCTGCAAAGCTATCTTCGGGGCTATGCATTAACGGGCGACCGGCTCGCAACGCTGCAGGTCCCTTCCTGCGTATTGCTCGCCGACGACGACCCGGTTATTCCGGTGCGTAGCTTAGCTAAACTGCATCAGACCGAAGCATTGAAGGTATTTCTTTCACCCAGGGGTGGGCACTGCGGCTTTATCGAAGCATTGAGTATTCCAAGCTGGCTGGACAACTTTATTGTGCATCAGTTAGAGGATATCGCTACATAAAACCAAATGGCCTGTTGAAAATCCCTCAGCAGATTATTCGTGGTAACCGTAGCCGAGTGTTTTAACGTCAGCAACAATACCGTTTTCGAAGGTTACCTGGCGCATCAGTTTGTTCGGGCCGAGATTAAATATCCACCCCTCAACAAGGACTTCGTATCGCCCGTAAGGGTAATAGCGTTTTGCTTTTATCGATTGCCCTGACGGGCCGTTATAGGCCAGTCCTATGCCCGAATAGAAGCCGGTGCGCAACGCGTAGCGCTCATTGGTCTGAACAGGTTCGCCACAGTACCGGAGTACTTTTGCCTGAACGTCGCCCTTGCTTATCAAGACCGTTCCACAGCGCATGGCCAGCACGCTTGCCGGCAACAGCATAGCGGTGGCCGCGACAATGGATATGACTATTTTTGACTTCGCTACCGGTACACGCATTTATTCTGCTTACTCCCACATTCAACAGTTTGACACACAGGCGCGCTATCGGTTCAATCCGATATGCGCAGCTGCTTGCATCAGACTCAGATTCCTGGCTGGCTGCATAATGGCCGGCAGCAGCGGCCCCGGTTTATTACATATTTGCCAGGCTGCGCGCCGGGACTCGTACCCAATTGGTTTTAATCAGCACTGGCCGGAAAAATATTATTTTGAGTTCACAGTTTGAAAAGCGGCTGCAGGCATTGAGGACGAGCGGAGGCGCCAGGCTGATCGCGGGCGGCCAACGCGGCATAGAGAAAGAGAGCCTTCGCATCGAGCCGTCGGGGCTCGTTGCGCAGACCGGGCATCAGCGGGCCCTGGGTTCCGCGCTAACTAACCGTTACATCACGACAGACTATTCTGAAGCCCTGCTTGAATTTGTAACGCCACCTGAAAAGAGTGCCTGGGCGGCAACACAGTTTCTTTGCGATATCCACCAATATATTTACCAGGCGATTGGTGATGAGTTGCTTTGGCCGTTCAGTATGCCGTGCCGGTTGCATTCGGAGGACGATATTCCGTTGGCTCGCTACGGCACGTCCAATATTGCGCAAATGAAAACAATTTATCGTAGCGGTCTCGGATATCGCTACGGTAAATATATGCAGGTTATTTCCGGTATCCATTTCAATTACTCGGTACCCGAGATTTTCTGGTCCGCGTGGTCCGGTATAGAAAAGACAGACAAGACAGAGGAGCAACTAAGGTCCGACAGCTACCTGGGGCTTGTTCGCAATGTGCACCGGCTTGACTGGCTTCTGCTATACCTGTTCGGCGCATCGCCTGCGGTTTGCAAGAGTTTTCTGGCGGGGCAGGAGAACAACCTGAGCGAGTTTGATTCGGGGACCTGCTACGGTGAATGGGCGACATCGTTGCGCATGAGCGACCTTGGCTATCAGAACAGCAACCAGTCGGTATTGACCGTGTCGACAAACAGCCTTGAGGAGTATGTGCGCGACTTATCTGCTGCAATTCGTACACCAAATCCGGATTACGTTGAAATCGGCGTTAAGAATAATGGTAAATATTTGCAGCTGAACAGCAACCAGTTACAGATTGAAAATGAGTACTACAGTACTATCCGTCCCAAGCGGGTTGCGCGCAGCGGAGAGCGGCCAACGACTGCACTCAGGCGCGGCGGCGTGGAATACGTTGAACTCCGGGCTCTTGATCTTAGTCCGTTTGATCCCGTTGGAATCGGGCAGCAACAACAAAAATTTCTCGAGGCCTTTTTGCTGTATTGCCTTTTAATTGATAGCCCTCCTATAGACGGCAACGAGCAGCAGGCTATGCGCGCAAATCATCTTGCCGTTGCGCGAGAAGGACGAAAGCCGGGTCTGCAATTACGCCGAGCCGGCACCGAGACAGGCCTGCAGGAATGGGCGAGCGGTATCTGTAACCAGATGCAACCGGTTTGCGAAATGCTGGATGAAGGGGAGGGCGACGGCTACCTGGATTCCTTGCAGGCTCAGCAGGCAGCAATTGATGATCCCGGCCTTACGCCTTCCGCACGCCTGCTTGTAGACTTGCGTGATGTTGATATTCCTTTTGCCGATTACGGTCTTGGCGTTGCCCGGGACTACCGGGACTATTTCCTTGGCTTGGGGGAAGAATTTAATCAGCATCACGAACTCTTCGAAACGGAGAGTAATGAGTCGCTGCAGCGCCAGCAGCAAATAGAATCGCAGGATGATGTTGATTTGGATGCTTATCTGAGGCGCTATTATGCGTGACTAAATCCGTACGGTTGTGTGGCATCAGAGGGACTATTAACATGCTGATCAGCCACAGAATGGTGAGTGGAAAAGATTTGTGATAAAGCGGTTTCTGGCAGCGTTTGCGCTCGGTATGGTATTGACCCTGATAGCAATCAGCTTCTATCCATTCCAGAAAGCACCCAGATTTCCATCGAGCGCTGCTGTGCTCAACAATGGCGGCCGCGAGGAAGTATTTTTTATACGCCTGCCTGACGACCGGCTCGGCAATCCCCGATCGGCCACAACCGCCGCATTTCCCCGTACCGCATTCGCATCAGATGGTAACGACCGGATAGTGGCAGAACTGTTCCGGGTGCGCGACACGGAGGGACGGGTTATAGGAATCGCGAGCCGAATCACGGGAACGGTAGCCGGGATCAGGGGTGCGGCCGGCGTGACAGACTGGATACTTGTTATTCCAAGTCGTGGAGCGCTAATAATGAGTCGCGGAGGAGTGCCCGTCGGTGAAATACCAGAACTGCCGGCCAACCGAATGGGCTTGCCTGCGCCGAAAAGCGGAATCATGATGCACGGCACGGATGAATTCAGCGAACTCGCAGGGTTCTACGCAGAAAAAATGAATATCGAGAAAGTTGATTCGGCAGGCATTGTGCATGGCGAACTTACCCTGACCACACGCTTGCGGAGCACCGTACAGTGAAGGCGCTGGCGATAATCCTTGGGCTGGTTATGGGTGCCGTTGGTGCGTTGGCCCTGTTGCTCAATAATCCTCTACAGCCATCCCGACCATCAATATCGCCGACAGCCAGCGTTTACGATTGGCGCGCTTCCGAGTTTCATGGCGCCAGTTTTGGAACTGCCGGCCTCACACGCTTACCCGTAGGCCCGCGTAGCCAGCCGTTTGTCGCGGCCGGCATTTCGACCGCAAATGCGGCTGTGTTGATACTGACCGATGCTGACGGTCAGCCTGCTGCGCTTGCAACGCGCATCACGGTGCTTGGAGAAACCTCCGACCTTTTGCGCTCGGATATCGGCGTGTCGAGTTATACAAATATTATCTGGCCGAATTACGGAACGTTATTTCTGCAGAGTAATGAAAATCGCTGGTCGCTAGTACGCGATACGGCGCTTACGTTTGCCGGTATTCCCAATTCGCGAGCGAAGGAAGGATTCCGCATCAGCCGGCTGGCCGGTGTCCGGGATGTTATTGGCGGCAGCGGGGCGTTTGCGAAAATAGGCAGACGCTACGTTGAGGAGCTTCGCTGGGACGAAGAAAACCCTGAACGCCTTGCCGGCACCATTGGTATAGGACTACTCACGGACGAAAACTGACCTGTCAGCTTGTGGCATTCAGTGCGGCTGTCGCAAGTTCCTTGAAGTCTTTTCCTTCATCAGCGAGCTCAGCGATATCAAAAGAAGCTTTGGCCGTTACCAGTTTTTTGCCCAGCATAAATTCCCGTGGACTGTTAATCGCGTCGACTGCCAACAGCCTGCTGTCGCGCAAATAAAATGCGGCGAACGAGTTGTCAGCCATATCACCGCGTATTACCAGTTTGTCATAGCCTAAACTCACGCCCACAATTTGTAATTTGATGTCGTACTGATCTGACCAGAACCAGGGAGCCTGGTTGTAGGGTGTGCGTTCGCCACAAATAGTTGCTGCGGCCGTCTTGCCTTGTTCGATGGCGTTTTGCACACACTCCAGCCTGAACTGCCGGCCATACAGGCTGCTTGGATGCCTTGTGCAGTCACCTGCAGCAAGTATGTCCGGGTCAGAAGTCTGGCAGTACTCGTCTACCATGATGCCGTCGTCACATTCGAGCCCGGCATCTTCGGCGATTTCGGTATTTGGCAATAATCCTATACCGACAATGCAGAGGTCGGCTGGCACTTTGTACCCGTCACCGCAGACGACTTCAGTAATCGAGCTGTCGCCACGAAATTCCTGAACCATCCGGCCAAACTCGATCCTTACGCCCGCTTCATGATGGCGTTGCTGAAAAAATTTGGATACCTCCGGCCCGATAACCCGACCCATCGCCCGGTCCTCGGTTTCGAGTACCGTTACATCGAGTCCAAGCTGGACAGCCACAGCCGCGACTTCGAGCCCTACATAGCCGGCACCGACAATGACAAGCTTTGCACCGGCCTGAAAGTCTTTCTGAATCGCGAGCACGTCATTGATGGTGCGCAAATAGTGGATGCCACTCAGGTCGTTACCCGGTATCACCAGCTTTCTGACACGGCCGCCGATACACATTATCAGTTTGTCGTACTCAAGCGTTTTACCGTTGTCGAGGGTAACGCTACCGGTGGCGCGATCTACAGTTTCGACCCGGGTCGATAACCGCAACTCGATTTCTTTGTCCGGATAAAAGTTCTCAGGTTTGAAATACAGTTGCTTGGTTTCAAGTTCACCGACAAGGAACTTTTTTGACAGGGGGGGGCGTTGATACGGTACCCAGGCTTCGCCACCAATCATGATGATGCGCCCCTCGTATCCTTTCTGCCGCAGCGATGCAGCGGCCTGTCCGGCCGCATGCCCTGCACCTGCGATGACAATCATTCCTGACATATGGATTCCTGATAATGTAGTTTGCGTATCCTTGGGGAGTCGCGATTATACTTATGCAGAAACACAAACTCGCGTTGCGTTTAATAATTGCAAAAAGGTCCTGTAACGTATGAGCAAAGCAATCATCATCGAAGAATTTGGCGGCCCGGAAGTCCTGCAGTGGCGGGATGTCGAGGTTCCGGAGCCTGCCGAGGGCGAGGCAAGGATCCGGCACACGGCTGTTGGCCTGAACTTTATCGATACCTATCAGAGGTCGGGGCTTTATCCGCTGGAAATACCGGGCGGGCTGGGGCTGGAAGCCGCCGGCGAGGTGATCGCGGTCGGGCCCGGCGTGGATTACGTGGGATCGGGCGACCGGGTCGCTTATACCAGCATGCCTCCCGGCGCCTATTCCGAAGAGCGGGTTTATCCTGCCGATAAACTAGTGCGCTTGCCCGATGGTATATCCGACCAGACGGCAGCAGCGGCAATACTTAAAGGCCTGACTGCCTGGTATCTGCTCCATCGCAGTTACGTTGCCAGGCCGGGTGACAGTGTATTGCTATATGCGGCAGCGGGCGGCGTAGGCCTGATCACCGCGCAATGGGCCCGGCATATCGGTGTAGATGTTATAGGCGTCGTAAGCACGCCCGAGAAAGCCGAACTGGCAAAGCAACACGGCTGTGCAGAGATAGTCATGGCAGACGCGCCTGATTTTGTTGAGCAGGTGCGTGCAGCGACCGATGGCAAAGGCGTGGCTGCGGCTTACGATTCAGTCGGTAAAGACTCCTTCATTCAATCACTGGATTGCCTGCGGCCACACGGCATGATGGTAAGTTTCGGCAACGCCTCCGGACCGGTCGAAGCTTTCTCGCCGCTCGAACTCGCAAAACGGGGCTCACTATTCCTGACCCGGCCAGCGGTGTTTGATTTCATATCGACACCCGAAGACCTGCGTGCTGCAGCGGGTGAACTGTTTGCGGTTCTGGAATCGGGAGCGGTCAGTATCAAGATAGGCCAGACATGGGCACTTGCAGATGCGGCGGATGCACACCGTGCGCTCGAAGCGCGCAAGACTACCGGCTCGACCCTGCTATTGCCCTGACTAACCAACGGTCTTTCGAAAAGCCCTCAGGCTAGTTGGTGGACGTAATCGGCCAGAAAATAGGTAGCAGTATCATGACCGTGATGAAAATAACTGCGGTCAGCGGCGCACCGAGCTTGATGTAATCGGTGAAGCGATAGCCACCCGGACCCATGACCAGGATATTGGCCGGGTGTGAGATCGGGCTCGTAAAACTGGCCGAGGCGGCCATCGCTACGGCCATCATCGCAGTTTGTGGTGCTATCCCCATCTCGGCCGATGCCGAAAGCACGATAGGTGACATCAACACTACTAATGCAGCAGTCGGCACGATCATCGTTGCGACCGCGGTCAGTAAGTAAAGCCCCGCTATAACGGGCCACGGACCCATGTCACCAAGCAGGCCCATGACTTCGCCGGCGACGAATGCCGCCGCGCCGGTGTCCTGCATCGCTATCCCCAGTGGCAACATACCGGCGATCAGGAAGACAGCGCGCCAGTCGATGGCCCGGTATGCCTCTTCCATGTTCAGGCAGCCGGAAATCACCATGGCCGTTGCGCCGAGAATTGCGGCGATGGCTATGGGAAACAGGCCGGCCATAACAGAACCTACTACCGCCAGCATTATCAGTCCCGCCAGGGGTGCACGACGTGTATCGGGTGATGACTTCGCGACGGGTGTCATCGTGATGAAATCTGGTTCGCTTGCGAATACCCCAAGCTTGTTGCGCGGACCCAGGAGCAGCAATGCATCACCAAATTCGAGCTTTAGCTGGCCAAGATCAGAGCGGATCGCGCGGCCGGAACGCCAGATAGCGACCAACTCTAATCCATACTTCTCACGGAAATTGATATCGTTGATCGCGCTGCCGGCCAGTTGCGATTGTGGGGCTAGTGTCGCTTCAAGAAGCGCCAGCCGGTCCGATTCATAGGTACTCAATTGCGGCGATACCGCGCTACCAATTTCCAGTTCCTGTAATCCGCGTAGTTCGTCAAGGTCCTCGGGCCGTCCCTGCATAAGGAGCAGGTCGCCACCGAGCAACAGTTCATCGGGTTCGGGCATGAGCTGCAGTGTATTTTCCCGAAATGTTGCCAGCAGGCGAAAGTCGAACGCGTCACCAATACGACTTTGCGCGAGACTCTTGCCACCAAGCTCTGACTTGCGCGGAATGCGAATTACAAACACGCTTTCCTGGAGCCTGTAGACCTCGGTAAGCTGTTCCTCGTCTACCGGCTCGGTTGCTGAAAACTCAGGCGACTTTTCAAGTTTCGCAATGGCTTCCTGACTGCCCTGCATGAGCAACTTGTCGCCGGCACGCAATGGCACTTTCGAGATACTGACCCGGCGCACAAGATCCTTCCGGCGGATTGCCAGCACGTTTACACCAAAGCGTCGCCGGTAGTCCGAGTGGTTTACCAGGTCCTTTACCAGCGCAGAGTCTTCGGCAACGGTTGCTTCAACGAGGGTCACCCGCTCACTTACGAGGGTCTGCAGCAGTGGTGCTTCACGCTCGATAACCACTTCGCTCCAGCGGCGTAATTCTTCGAAGCGATCAAGTCGACCCTGCACCAGGAGTTTGTCACCGCCTTCAAGAATAGTTTTGCGTGAAGGCAACGCCTCGATTCGATCACTTCGGTCGAGCGCAACCACGATCAGTCCGACGGCCGAACCAATACGACTGGCTGCAAGGCTTTTGCCAACCAGGACCGAACTTTCGGGGATGCGCATCATGAATGTGCGTTCCTGCAAACCATAAAGCGTACGCAGGTTTCGCTGGCTACGCTGCTTGGTATCGGCAACAGGATCCTTCTGCGGCAGCAACAGGCGGCCGAAGAGCGCAATAAACAGGGTTCCGATTACGAGTGCGCCAACACCAACCGGTGCGAAATCGAACATGGTGAAGCCCGGCAGACCGGCATCGTCGAGAGCCCCGGCTATCAACAGGTTTGGCGGGGTACCGATCAGGGTGGTTAGGCCGCCAAGCAAGGATCCGTAAGCAAGTGGCATCAACAGGCGGGAGGGCGCGATTTCGGTGCGGCGGGAGATGTCAATTACAACCGGCAACATCAGCGCGGCGACACCAATGTTGTTCATAAAAGCCGACAATCCGCCGGCCGTTAACATGATCACCACGATCAGGGCGATTTCCTGCGAACCGGCAATTCGCATCACCTGCGTTCCGATCAGATCAGCAATTCCGGTGCGGGTCAGGCCGTCGCTCAGGATAAACATTGCCCAGACCGTAATAACTGCGGGGTTACTGAAGCCGGACAGTGCGTCGTCTGCGTCGACCAGGCCGGTCACCGCGAGCACGGCGAGTACCAGCAGTGCTACGACATCCATGCGCAGCACTTCCGTGATAAACAGTACCAGGGCAATAGCCAGGATGCTCAGGACAAGTGCAATTTCCCAGGTCACGATTTCACGTGTGGGGTACCGTAACCGCCGCCACCCGGCGTTTCTATCACCAGCACATCTCCCTTAGCAACATCAATCTCGACGATACCGTCATAAACTTCTGCTCTGTCATCATGGTGCAGAATTGTGTTTCTGCCTGTGCTGCCGTTCTCACCTCCGGCAATTCCGAATGGTTCCACCTTGCGATGGTTGGACAGTATGGCAGCGCTCATTGCTTCGCGAAACTCCAGTTTGCGAACAGCGCCATCGCCTCCACAGTATGTGCCCGCGCCGCCCGATTGTTTGCGGATGGAAAATTCTTTCAGCAAAACCGGAAAACGCATTTCGAGCACCTCGGGATCGGTCATCCGTGAATTTGTCATATGGGTCTGCACAGCATCGGCACCGTCACCGTCAGGACTCGCACCTGCACCGCCGCAAATGGTTTCGTAGTACTGGTAATGATCGTTACCGAAGCTCAGGTTGTTCATGGTGCCCTGTGATGCGGCTAACACACCGAGGGCTCCATAGAGGGCGTCCACGACGCACTGGGATGTTTCGACGTTGCCACCGACCACCGCTGCGGGATACTGGGGATTCAACATGCAGCCGTCCGGAATCACCAGTTCCAGCGGCCTGCGGCATCCGGCATTGAGTGGTATGCCGGATTGCACCAGCGTCCGGAATACATACATGACAGCAGCCTGGCAAACGCTGGCCGGCGCATTCAGGTTGTTATCGGCCGCGGCTGACGTGCCGGTGAAATCGATGCGCGCCGAGCGGGCGTCCTTGTCGATCGAAACCGTAACGCTAATTTGCTGGCCATTGTCGAAGGGGTATACGAACGACCCTTCACCAAGCTTCGATATGACCTGGCGTACAGACTCTTCAGCATTGTCCTGCACATGCTCCATGTAGGCCGCAACCGTTTCCCGGCCATAGCGTTCGATCATTCCCAGGAGCATTTGTCGGCCGCGTTCGTTAGCCGCAATCTGTGCCTTGATATCGGCAATATTTTGCGCCGGGTTGCGGGCCGGCCAACTTGCACCGGTCAACGCATCTTCCAGTTCGGAAACCAGGAAACCGGTTTTTCCGACGACCCTGAAGTTGTCGAACAACACGCCCTCTTCATCTATATGACTGCTTCGGGGAGGCATCGACCCGGGGGTGATGCCCCCGATGTCGGCGTGATGCGCACGCGCCGCCACGACAAACAGCAACTGCCCTGACTCACTGACCACCGGCGAAATTGCCGTGATGTCGGGCAGATGCGTGCCGCCGTTATAGGGAGCATTTGTAAGAAACACATCACCCTCGGCGAGGGTGCCCGCATGTTCTGCAAGCACCGCTTTAACGCTGTCATCCATGGACCCAAGGTGTACCGGTATATGCGGTGCATTGGCGATCAGGTCGCCGGCGGCGCTGAAAACGGCGCAGGAAAAATCCAGCCGTTCCTTGATGTTGACCGAACTGGCTGTGTTCTGCAGCACGGCACCCATTTCCTCTGCCACGTGCATGAACTGGTTACTGAAAACTTCCAGCATGATCGGATCGGCCTGTAATCTGACTTCCTCGTGTCGGGCGGCTTGCGTACCCCGGGTCAGCACCAACTGTAGCGATTTATTTACCTCCAGCTCCCAGCCTTTCTCAAGTACCGTTGTGCCGATTGCCTCGGAAATAATCGCAGGCCCGGACAATCGCGTGCCACCGGGTAATCGCTCACGCGCGTACACGGGCACGGTTGTCCAGCGCTCGTCGGTATACAGCCGGGCTTTGGCAACGGGTTCGGCAGCTGACGTCGGCTGACGCTCATGCTGATGATTCTGCGCAGCGGAGCTAACGGACTCGGCCTCAACACGCAGGGATTCGACGATCAGTTCGGGTTTGTCCGGTAAAAAGCCAAAGCGCGCCTTATGTGTCCCGGCAAACCTTGCTTGCATTTGCGCAGTTGATCCAAGCTGTACAGTTAACGTTGTGTCACTGCCCTTAACCTTGAGTTCACACCATGCGTTAGTCGTAATCGCGTCATCCGTTACACCCTGTTTCATGAGCTCACCGCGGCAGTTATCGAGCAGGGCGGATTGTTTTTTACCAAGCACATCGAGTGTCGCCTGGCTTAAAGGCTGATCGACAGCACTTTGCCTGTAGCTTCGCAGCGGAGCCATACCCATACCCCAGGCTGACAATACGCCTGCAAGCGGGTCGATCAGTACCTGCCGGATACCGAGACAGTCAGCGACCTGGCACGCGTGCTGTCCTCCTGCGCCACCAAAACAACAAAGGGTGTAGTCGGCGGGGTTAAGTCCGCGTTGAATAGAAATATGGCTGAGTGCATTCGCCATATTTTCGACGGCGATACGCAGGAAACCGGCGGCGACATGCTCGGGTGATTTCTGTGCGCTATCTTCGCTCGCCGCGAGTTCGCCGAAGGCCTTGCTGATACATTCTGTATAAAGCGGCTGATCAGCATCCGGCCCGAACACATGTGGGAAAAAATCCGGTTGAATTCTGCCGAGCAGTAAATTGGCATCGGTAACTGTCAGTGGCCCGCACCGTCCATAACACATAGGACCCGGATCCGCGCCGGCCGAACGCGGGCCTACCTGGAATCTCCCGGAAGTGAATTCCAGAATCGATCCACCACCCGCCGCAATGGTATGTATCCGGATCATCGGGCTGCGCAGATAAATGCCGTTTACCAGCGTTTCACTGCTGAGTTCTGCTTCACCGTCATACACGGACACGTCGGTTGAGGTGCCACCCATATCAAAACCAATCAGTCGCGAAAACCCTGCCTCTTGTCCGGCGGCGGCCATACCCACGACACCGCCGGCCGGGCCGGACAAAATGCTGTCTTTGCCGCGCAGGCGATCGGCGCTCACGAGACCGCCGTTACTCTGCATGAACAGAATCTGCGGGCAACTGATGCCGTGCTCCGCAAGCGCCGACTGAAAGCTTTGCACGTAATTGCTTAGTACGGGTGACAGGTAGGCATCTGCGACAGTGGTACTTGCCCGGCTGATGATTTTTACGAGCGGGCTGACTTCATGGGATGCCGAAACCTGTGCGAAACCGGTTTCCTCCGCAATACGCATGGCGAGCTGTTCGTGAATGGGATTGCGCCATGCGTGCATGAAGCAAATAGCCACTGCTTCGATACCCTGCTCACGCCACGCGTGAAAGCTTGCACGTACCTCCCCTTCATCGAGCGTAATGAGTGTCCTGCCGTTTGCATCAACTCGTTCGTCAGCCTCGGCAACTTGCGTGTACAAGGGTTCCGGTCGCCGTATATTCAACGCAAAAATATCCGGACGGTTCTGATAACCGATACGCAGTGCATCGCCAAAGCCTTTGGTGATCAGCAGGCCGGTGGCGGCGCCGGACTGCTCCAGCAATGCATTGGTCGCGACCGTTGTCCCCATGCGTATTTCATCGACCTTTGCGCCTTCATCGTGGGCGGATAACACACGATAGATGCCTTCCGCCGCTGCATCTGCGTATTGCCCGGGATTAACGGACAGGAGCTTCAGGCTGTGCAGGCTACCCTCGGGGTTCCGGCCGATGACATCGGTAAAGGTGCCGCCGCGGTCGATCCAGAATTGCCAGCCTTTGTCCTGCATGGTGTATGCGCAAACGATGCTTTGAAGAAGCGCATTGTATTGCAGTGGCGCCAGGAGCCGGCAGCCGGTCTGATATTGGCAGGCAGGCTCAGCTAAACTGCGCACATGGCTACGGGAGACAGTTACCGGAAAATCTGGGAGCAGGCCGCCCTGATCCCCGAGGGGCAGGTGGCCAGCTACGGACAAATTGCAAAGCTGGCTGGCTTGCCGCGGCGAGGGGCCCGCATGGTCGGACGCGCCGTGGGCACGGCGCCGCGCGAGATGGAACTGCCGTGGCACAGGATTGTGAATGCGCAGGGCAAGATCGCCATCCCGCGCAGCAGAGCCGGTTTCAAACGCCAGGTCGAATTGCTGGAGGCGGAAGGCATCGAAGTGTACGACGGGCAGCTCGACATGGATAAGTACCGCTGGGATCCTACACTTGATGAACTGGTCTGGGGCCCGGGCATGCTGCACGACCCGCGCCAGCAGGGATAAAAAGTCAAGCGATGACCGGGCGCACCGTTTGTTTTTCGCACGGCCAGGAAAGTGGCCCGTGGGGTACCAAGATCAACGCGCTGGCGGAGTTGGCGAAAGAGGCGGGCTGGAGTGTCGAGTCTATCGATTACCAGGGCATGGACGATCCACAAGACCGCGTTAACAAGCTTGTTGACTGGTGCAGGGACAGGTCGGACCCCTACGTGTTCGTTGGTAGCAGCATGGGCGGGCATGTCGCCACCGCAGCAGCAGCAGATGCAAAACCTTTGGGCCTGTTCCTGATGGCGCCAGCTTTTTATATGCAGGGTTACGAGTCGCACACGCCTGCATGCCCGGAATGTCCGGTAACGATAGTTCATGGCTGGCACGATGACGTTGTCCCGTGGCAGAACAGCCTGTGCTTCGGGGAAGAAGGCGGTGCAAGCGTCATACTGGTTGACAGCGACCACCGGCTGACCGCTGCACTGGACAATATAGGACGCTACTTTTTGGGTTTTCTCGCGATGATCGAGAAGGAGATGAGTGATGCGTAAGTTGAATTACCTGGCACTGGGTGTAAGTGCTCTGTTACTTGGTGCGTGCGGGAGCCCGGAGTCGGCAAGCGACAGCGAAACCGTTGAAGCCGCCGAGGAAGAAGAGGGCGTGTTCGATCCGATGGTGGGCACGATGGACAAGGCGAGAACTGTCGAGGATATCGCTAATAGTCGCAACGAGGAGTTGAACAAGAGGATGGAGGAGGCAGAGTAGGGAGGATGATCTTTCCAGCCATCTTTCTGTGGCCGGAAAGCACTGGAGCCTGAGGCTGCTGCTTACAGGCTTTGAAAAAGCAGTGCTTTCCCGGCATAAATTCCGGCATTCGAATTCCAGGCGTATTTCTGCCGTCTGGATTTCGGCCGTCATCCAATAAATACTGAGGGAGCTGTGCTCCCCCAGTGTTATTTCCGACGCTAGAATTCCAGCCCTGCTTCGCGAGGACTGGAATTCTGTCGTCAATAAAAAACCGCCCCGAAGGGCGGTTGGATGGGCGCGGAAAGTTGTAATCTCGCCTGTAGCCGCTTTGTTAGTTTGAGTCGTTGCGACTCTTTGTTGTTGTGCTGCGACGAGCAATTCTTATTGTTATTGGGTTGTATGGGTTGTATGGGTTGTATGGGTTGAATGTTGTTGCATTCGCAGTATTAGTTGCACGTCCCATGCCAACCTGGTCGCGAATCCCCATCTACATGACATAAGTCTCCAAACCGTGAAAAAAGCGTGAACCGGGTCACAAAAAAACTGCGGTCGGACCGCGGTCGTTCAATCGTGCGATTAATCTGAAAAAGCCACGAAACGCCTTTTTGTCAAACTTCGCGACAGTCGCCTGAGAACATTATGTGATGGGCGTCACGAACGAGATGCTGATACCGATAACAAACAACAACTTAGGGAAAAACCGGTAATGTAAGTTTTGCCGACAATCGATCGATATCGCTGTAGGAGCGGCTTCAGCCGCGAACCCACAGCCCCTAAGCGAAGTAGTGATTGCCACCGCAATTGGTTCGGGCCCACATCGGATACCTTTTCCGCGACCGGCGGGATTAGCAAAATCGAGGGTTTGCGGCTGAAGCCGCTCCTACAGGGATGGGGTGTCGAGTGCGGTAGCGCCCGGGGCACTCAAGCATTTAAATCCGGAATTAACTCGCTCTCGAGCTGCACGATCATGTCCTTCAGAAGCAGCTTCCGCTTCTTAAGACGCCTGATCCGCAGCTGGTCTGTATCGTGCTTATGCACGAGCTCAGAAATAGCGATGTCGAGATCCCGGTGGGCTACCCGTAATTCTTTCAGGCGAGCACGATTGCCAAAAGCCTGCGTTTCTATGTTGGTAGACATATATGGTTTCAGATGCTTCTTGGTATGCATGCGAACCGGCATTATTTTGTTTGTGTCGGCTCGGGTCCTGATTCAGGACAGGTTCAGCGACTATTCTAGCAGGACTGCCTAGCCGGGTCAGTGTCCCGCGTCACTATTCTTCCAGGTAGCTCGTCCAGTCGTGGCCCTGGTCGCCAAAAACAAGGAAAAAGGGATTCAGGATATCTTCCTTGGCGTTATACATAAGCGGCTGTCCGTCCAGCTGGATAACTTTACCACCGGCACATTCGACCACTGCCTGGGCGGCGGCCGTGTCCCACTCGGAGGTCAGCCCAAGGCGTGGGTAGATGTCGGCTTCGCCGCTTGCTACGAGGCAGATTTTCAGCGAACTGCCCATGGGTACCATCACGTGATCGCCGACATTTTCGAGCCAGGCGTCCAGTGATGCACCGCGGTGTGAGCGACTGCCGACTACGCGCAGCGGCTTCTGAGCTTCCGCGGTCACGTGTATCGTCCGGGTGTCGCCTGCAGCATTTGTTTCGAAGGCGCCACCACCCTGGTAGCCGTAAAAACAGTGCCCGCTTACCGGGACATAGACGACACCCATCATGGCGGTATTCCCCTGTATCAGCGCAATGTTGACCGTGAATTCGCCATTACGTTTGATGAATTCCCTGGTGCCGTCGAGTGGATCGATCAGCCAGTACTCTGCCCACGAGGAGCGCTCTTCCCAGCTAATAGCCGCCGATTCTTCGGAGAGTACCGGTATGTTCGGAGTAAGTTCCTGCAGAGCCTCTACTATGGATTCATGTGATGCCTTGTCGGCGGCCGTCAACGGGGATTTGTCATCCTTGGTTTCAACTGCGAAATCGGTGTTGTAGATTTCGAGTATGTGCTCGCCGGCACGGGCGGCAATATCGATTACCGGCTGGATCAGCTTGCCTGGTTCTGCGTTCATTATTGCTTCCGTTCGTGTTGGGCCGCCTGGTCTGAGCGGGTGCGCAAGTATAGGTGAAGTTAGAATATCAAAGTGAATATCCAGACCAGGCCATGGTCCCGTTTCGACACCATCCTATTGGACATGGATGGCACACTGCTCGACCTGGCCTTCGACAATTATTTCTGGCGGGAACTGATACCCCGCGTAATTGCTCGCCGGCGCAACATAACGGAGGGGCGAGCGCGGGAGCACGTATTCGAACTCTACGCGGATAAGGAAGGTACGCTCGACTGGTATTGTCTCGATTTCTGGGGTCGGCAACTGGAGCTGGATCTCGTCGAGCTTAAAACGGCAAGCAGCCAGCGCATTCGCTTCCTGCCCGGGGCGCGGGAGTTTCTGCAAATGGCTAGAGACAGCGGCAAGCGACTGGTGCTCGTGACTAACGCGCACCAGGAAAACCTGAATATGAAAAAAGATGTGGCCGGACTAACTCTCTGGATTGATGAATTTGTCAGCTCGCATGATATCGGGGCACCGAAGGAGAAAAGGGTATTTTGGGAGCGCCTGCAGGCAGGCCTGGGTTTCGATCCTGCCGCTGCTCTTTTTGTCGATGACAGCCAGGCCGTACTTGATGCGGCAGCGGCTTTTGGCATAGGGAGCGTAATCGGGATACGGTGTCCTGATTCGCGTATGCCCGGGCGGGATACCGGTCGGCACCCAAGTATCGACAGCATTGCCGAATGGCTCTGAAGCTACTAGACATAAGTTTTGGCATTCGGCTGACTTCATTAATGTTAAGCAGTTGGCGTTACTGTGGCGATTTACGTCTTAGAATGTGGGCCTTCGAAAAACGGTCTCGGTCATGCAGCCGGCCGGATGCTAGGAAAAAAAGAAAATTGGGGTACTAGCTTAATGCAAATAGAATTTGTTAATCACGCATCAGTGGTTATTGATACCGGCACATGCAGGATTCTGTGCGATCCATGGATAATCGGCCGTGCCTTCGATGACGGCTGGGCCCTGCTGTCGGAAAGCCGTTTTCAGCCTGACGATTTTGGCCGTATTACCCATATCTGGTTTTCCCACGAACACTCGGATCACTTCCATATCCCTTCGCTGAAAAGTATTCCGCAGGAACATCTGCAGAATATTACGGTGCTGTACCAGCAAACCCGTGATAAGAAAATTGTGGAATACTGTCGGAAGCTCGGTTTTGCTGACGTGCGTGAATTGCGCCAGGGTTGTTGGGAAACACTGGCCCCGGATGTAGAACTTTACTGCAAGGCGCAGGAAGACGGCTGGGGGAGTGCGGATTCATGGCTGTGCGTCAAAACGCCTGATGCGACCATACTCAACCTGAATGATAGCGACGTTGTGCTCGCAGAGGATGCCGAAGAAATAGCCGCTGTCGCCGGCAAGGTCGATGTGTTACTCACCCAGTTTTCCTACGCGAGCTGGCAGGGCAATGTGGATGATGTTGCAGGACGCCTGGCTTACGTAAAGGAAAAGCTGGAGGAAGTCCAGTTACAGACGAATACCGTGAAGGCTGACTACCTCATACCATTCGCCAGTTTCGTCTGGTTCTGCCATCGTGATAATTTTTATCTCAACCATGATGCCAGCCGCATCGACAATGTGCGCGATTATATCGCCACGGAAACCGTGGCCGAACCCATCGTCATGTATCCCGGAGATGTTTGGCAGCCCGGAACAGAGCATGACTCCGAATCCGCTATCGAGCGTTACGTTGCAGACTATGCAGTTGTGGGCAGCAAGGACCCGGGAAGCTTTTCGTCCGACAAACCGGTGGCGATCGATGAACTCCAGGCGGCATGTGTGTCATTCCAGGCCAAGCTGGCCAAGCATGCTCCTCCGCGCGCTCTAAGGTCATATATTGCCCGGCTGCAGTGCGATGAAGACCACCGAAACGGTAACTACCCGCGCTGGCATCGGGCATTGCGACTGGCTCTTGCCGCAATATTCCCGCGAGTGCCGGATACCACTATTTTTCTGAACGACCACGAGCAGGCCTTTCGCTTCGGGCTCACGACGGGCCTGCATGCTGTTGAAGCGGGCAAGGGCGAGTGCGATATACATGTGACATCGGGATCCCTGCTGTATGCGTTCAAGTATCTGTTTGGCGGGCAGTCGCTCGCAATCAACGGCCGTTTCCAGGAAGGCAGGCCGGGAGGCCATTTCAGCTTCTTTCGCCTCTTCAAGCTGAGTTTTCGGATCAACGAGGGCATCGTACCCGGGTTCAGCACGCGTTAAGAAGACATTCCCACGAGTGCTTAGCGGTGCCTGCGCCTGCCGCCCTGTTTCTGACTGTTGCCGCCAGAGCGATTGCCCGGGCGGCCACCGCGCCCTGGCTTGCGGGGAGGCGCCGGCGGGATCCTGATCTTGACCAGAAGTTCCGGTTCCAGTGACTTTACCGGAATCGAATGACCGATATATTTTTCGACATCCGGCAGCCCCATCGCAAAGCTTTCACATGCAAATGTGATCGAGTCACCGGTTGCGCCGGCACGTGCGGTGCGGCCGATGCGATGCACATAGTCCTCGGGATCCTGGGGTACGTCGTAGTTGATTACGTGACTGACATCCGGTATGTGCAGGCCGCGCGACGCTACGTCCGTTGCTACCAATACGGGTAATTCACCGCTCTGGAAGGCCTTTAACATGCGGATACGCTTGTTTTGCGGTACATCACCCGAAATCGCCTTGGCGTCAATATCGTTGTGACACAGGAAGCGCTCCAGTTTTTCGGCTTCGCGCTTGGTGTTTACGAACACCATGGTGCGGTGCGCATTCATGCTGCGCAGCAGTCCGATGAGCAGGGGGATTTTCTCCCTGTTACTCGGGAAATAGACCGCCTGTGTGACCAGGTCGACCGTCATCTTGTCGGGGTCTATGCGTACCGACTCCGGGTCATTCATGTGCTCAAACGCGAGCTCGAGCACTTTCTGGCTTAACGTTGCCGAGAACAGCAGGTTGAGTCGTTTGTCAGCCGGCGGTAAGCGCCGCAGCACATAGCGAATGTCCTTGATGAATCCCAGGTCGAACATGCGATCTGCTTCATCGAGTACCACGACCTCGACGTTCTTAAGGTTAAAAATGTTCTGTTTGAAGTAATCGATAAACCGACCGGGTGTGCCGATCAGCACATCTACTCCTTCTTCGAGTCGCCGCCGCTGCTTCTCATAGTCGGCACCGCCAAATACAACCTGGAAGCGGAATTTGGTGCCGCTACCGAGCACCTTGGCATCTTCATTGATCTGGATGGCGAGTTCACGGGTTGGGGCGAGAATGATCGCCCGCGGATGCTGACGGCAGTCATCGTTGCCATCCGCATTGGCGAGCAGATGATTCAGCGTAGCCAGCAAAAAGGCCGCGGTTTTGCCGGTGCCCGTCTGCGCCTGGCCCGCAACATCGTGGCCTTTCAGCGCTCTCGGCAGTGTCTGGGCTTGGATGGGTGTACATACTTCGAAACCGGCTGAGTTAACCCCTGCCTGCAGTTTGGCAGGCAGATTCAGCGCATCGAAGCGTGTTTCTTCAGTTTCAGACATAATTTTTCATAGTCATAATCGTTTACAAACACTTGCATTATTGCGTGATACAGGTTCAAAATAGCTTTAATTCCAGCGGCAATAGCTGCGCCCGCCGACCTCCACCAGCAATTCAGATCAGGCTAGAGGATGCTAACCAAGCGCCCTGCGTGCGTGCCTTGAGGTCCAGCTATATCCTGGATCGGGCTCGGGGAGAAGTTAGAAGACCACGGCCCAATCGAGGCGGCGACCCTTTTTACTGTTTCAGCGATATTTAATCAATATATACAGATAGGATTATGAGCTTAGTTCATATCAGTGACGATAGTTTCGACACGGAAGTCTTGCAGTCAGATAAGCCTGTGCTGCTGGATTTCTGGGCAGAATGGTGCGGTCCGTGCAAGGCGATCGCTCCCATACTTGAAGAGCTTGAAGGCGAGTACCAGGATCGCCTGCAAATTGCCAAGCTTGATGTAGATGCCAACCCAAAGGCCCCACAGCAATTCGGGATTCGTAGCATTCCTACGCTGATCCTGTTCAAAAATGGTGTGGTTGAGGCCCAGCAGGTAGGCGCTGTATCGAAGCAGCAGCTCAAAAATTTTCTGGAAACAAACTTGTGAGAGGCTACTTGGGTAACTCAGCACGCACGCGATCAAAAACAGGTAATCGCGGAAAATCAGGGAACGGTCAGTCCAATAAGAGAAAGCCGCGCAGGCGGCGTCAGGACAACGAAGAGACCGGAAATTTCACGGCAGACGACGTAGTCAGCATAGCCGAACTGGAGAAGGGCGGTGAGCTGCTCCATCTGAACGAGCTCAAGAACATGCCGGCGACCGATCTGGTGGCAATGGCAGAGGAAGCCGGACTCGAGAACCTGGCCCGCTCGCGCAAGCAGGACATTATTTTTGAAGTCCTGAAGGTGCACGCCGCAAAAGGCGAAAGCGTTTACGGCGACGGGACCCTGGAGATTCTGCAGGATGGTTTCGGCTTCCTGCGCTCAGCAGACAGTTCATTCCTTGCCGGCCCGGACGACATCTATGTGTCGCCCAGCCAGATACGGCGCTTTAATCTGCGCACCGGCGACACCGTTGGCGGCCTGATCAGGCCGCCTAAAGACGGCGAACGTTATTTCGCGCTGCTCAAGGTTGCCGAGATTAACCTCGACGAACCGGAGAATGCGCGCCGCAAGGTGCTGTTCGAGAACCTGACCCCGCTGTTCCCGCGCGATGCACTCAGGCTGGAGCAGGGCACCGGTAGCACCGAGGACCTGACCGGCCGCATCATCGATATGGTTGCGCCTATTGGCAAAGGTCAGCGAGGCCTTATTGTCTCACCGCCGAAAGCCGGTAAGACGATGCTGCTGCAGCATATAGCTACGGCAATCACCGCTAATCATCCCGAAGTCGTCCTGATGGTGCTGCTCATCGACGAGCGGCCCGAGGAAGTCACCGAGATGGAGCGCACCGTGCGCGGTGAAGTGGTATCGAGCACCTTCGACGAGCCGGCCAGCCGGCACGTGCAGGTGGCCGAGATGGTGATCGAAAAGGCCAAGCGCCTGGTCGAGCACAAGAAGGACGTGGTTATCCTGCTGGATTCCATCACCCGCCTGGCACGTGCCTACAACACGGTCGTGCCGTCGTCAGGCAAGGTCCTGACTGGTGGTGTGGATGCCAATGCACTGCACCGGCCGAAGCGCTTCTTCGGCGCCGCGCGAAACATCGAGGAGGGCGGCAGCCTGACGATTATTGCCACGGCGCTCGTCGATACCGGATCGAAGATGGACGACGTAATTTACGAAGAGTTCAAGGGCACCGGCAACATGGAGATCCACCTGGATCGCCGTATTTCCGAGAAGCGTGTGTACCCGGCGATCAACATTAACCGTTCCGGCACACGCAAAGAGGATTACCTGACCGAGCCGGAAGAATTGCAGAAGATCTGGGTACTGCGCAAAGTGCTGCACCCGATGGACGAGCTCGCGGCGGTCGAGTTTCTGCTCGGTAAAATGCAGGATACTAAGACCAACGAGAAGTTCTTCGACGCCATGAAGCGCTAGGAGCTGCTGCGCTTACCATAGCTTTGTTGCGCAATGGCTCAAGTTCGGTCATTTACTGGTTTGTAAACTCCCTCCTTTCGCCATTGCGCGCCTCGCTCTGCCTTCGCTCGCAACGCTCCTAGTAATCTTGTTGGGCGCACGGCGGCATTCTTTGTAGGAGTGGCTGTAGGAGTCGGCTTTAGCCGCGAACCCACCGGCCCGTCAAGTATCTTCCGAAGCGGAAAGCCCATCCAATGTGGTAGTGCCGCACTCGCATCAACAGCCGCCGCAATAGGCACTGCGTTTCATTTACGGCTGGTTCGCGACTAAAGCCGACTCCTACAGCCACTTGCCAATACCAAAAATATCAGTGGCTTATGGCGGGCTGTGGCAGGCTATTGGTATTAGTGACATAACCTATTTGACCCTCAAAGCCCCGCCGCGTAGGGTTTTCGGAGCGCTTGGGGAGGCGCACTAATGACAAAGAATAATCGCTCTCACACTATTTCTCGCCTGGTCGATTCAGGTCGGTGCCTATACCATCGATTTTGAAGAGTTCACCGTTGGTGATACCGGGCCGGTTCTGAGTGGAGATTTTGAGGTCAGCGGTTTCGGTACGCCGGGTTTCGGGTGCCAGTTCGGGCCTCCTTCGTGCGTCAATGGTGCAATTATCACGGGACAGGCGTTCGAAATAAGTGGCGCGGAAGAGCCTTTCAGCGGAACCGAAATACGCATTAGTGTCTCGCGTCAGGATAATCAGGCGTTCGCGATTTATGATATGGACCTGTCGGGGTTCTCTTTCATCGAGGGTGAGACGGCGGCTGGGGACACCATTTTTGGCACGGTAACTGATTTTGGCGCAGGTGACTGGCTGAACGTCGTTTCTATTTCTGCCTGGACATCAGCGCCGCCGACGGGTTCGCTGATCCTGTGGGGTGAAGTCGACAACATCGTCGTTGGCGCCGCGGTGGCGATCCCGGCGGCTGTCTGGCTGTTTGGTTCGGGGCTGGTCGGGTTAGGTTTTATTCGGCGCAGGAAGTCTTAGGCCGTAGTAGAGGTGCCCCACCTCGGTACCGCTGAAGTCCGCGACGTCGGGCATGTGGCCCCACTGCTGAAAACCTAATTTTTTCAGTAATGCGACGCTGCGCGGGTTGTTGTCCAGCAGGATCGCGAAGAGAGTTTTTAATCCGATCGCGGAGCACGCGCCAATAGCATGTTCGACCAGTGCCGAGCCGGCGCCCTTACCGCGATAATCTTCGTGCACGTAGTAACTGATCTCAGCTGTATGCCTCAGGGCCATGCGTCCGGGTCGATAGGGGCTGATGCTGCACCAGCCAGCCAGCTTGCCGTCATATTCTGCGATATAGACCGGGTGTGTCTCCGGAGGATGCCTGGCAAGCCAGTCTCGCCTGCTCTCTACCGTGACGGGTGAGGTATCAGCCGTGGCATTGCCGAGCGCAATCGCCTGGTTGTAGATCTCGGTAATGGCTGGAACGTCGGCATTTATTGCCGTACGAATCCGAGATCTTATCCTAGCGTTCTCTGGCCACGGCCCGGTAACCGATGTCCCTTCGGCAATACATGTTGTCCCAGCTGATCTGGTCGACCAGACCATAGGCCTTGGCCTGGGCGTCGGTGATGTCATCGCCGAGCGCCACGCAGCAAAGTACGCGGCCGCCACTGGTTACGACATTGTTGTCTCGCTCTTTCGTACCTGCATGGAAAATTTTTAGATCCGCAGGGCCATCGGCGTCCAGGCCGGTGATGACATTACCCTTGTCGTAGCTCTCCGGGTAACCGCCGGCTGCGAGCACCACACCCAGCGACGGGCGGGGGTCCCATTCGGCTTCAACTGAATTCAGCCGGCCGTCGAGTGCTGCTTCTATCAAATCGACGAGATCGGATTGCAGCCGGAACAGTATGGGCTGGGTCTCCGGATCGCCCATGCGGCAGTTGAACTCAAGCACGCGTGGCACGCCGTCGGCACCGATCATGAGTCCCGCATACAGGAAGCCGGTGTATTTTTCGCCGTCCTGCTGCAGGCCTTCGATGGTCGGGCGCATGACCTCAGCCATAACTTTCCCGGCCATCGCGTTGTCAATTACCGGCGCTGGTGAATAGGCACCCATGCCGCCGGTGTTCGGGCCCTTGTCGTCTTCGTCACGAGCCTTGTGATCCTGCGAGGTTGCGAGCGGCAGGATGTGTTCACCATCTACGAGCGCCATGAAGCTGGCTTCCTCGCCTTTGAGAAAATCCTCGATCACGCACACATTGCCGGCATCGCCAAAGGCCTTGTCGCCCATCACCAGGTTTATGGCAGCAATGGCTTCTTCGCGCGTGTGCGCAAGGATCACGCCCTTGCCGGCCGCCAGGCCATCGGCTTTAACGACCGTCGGCAGCGCACAGCTTTCCACATGTGCAAGCGCTGCATCGATATCGGAAAAGTTTTCGTACGCAGCGGTGGGGATGTTGTAACGGTCGAGAAAATCCTTGGTATAGGCTTTGGAGCCCTCGAGCCTTGCGCCCGCAGCTGTCGGGCCGAAGCAGCGCAGTCCGGTATCAACGAAGCGATCGACAATGCCGGCTACCAGCGGGGCCTCAGGACCGATAACAGTCAGGTCAACATTCTCGTCCTGCGCGAGCCGCAGAAGGCCGTTAATGTCTTCAGCGCCGACGTTCTCATTGCGCACCTTTGGCTCAGCAGCGGTACCGGCGTTGCCGGGCGCGACGATGACTTCGTCCACCCGCGCTGCACGTGCGAGAGACCACGCCAGTGCGTGCTCGCGTCCGCCGCTGCCGACAACCAAAATCTTCATCGGATAATCTGTCTTATTGTTGTAGGAGTCGGCTTTAACCGCGAACCTACTGTTGCATCAAAATTGTAAGAAGTGGAAAGTTTGTCCGATATTCTGCCCGAAACTCGTATAAACATTTGCTGTATTTGCACCATGTTCTAATTTTGGCGGGTTCGCGCCTAAAGGCGCTCCTACAGCACTTTTTCGAGATCTGCAGTTCATGCCTACAGCCGCTCCTACAATAAGTTCACTAATGTCTAAAGTGCCGAATCTTGGTAAACATCATCGCCATGTCATATTCATTGGCCGCCGCGATGACTTCCTCGTCGCGTTTCGAGCCGCCAGGCTGTATCACAACCTTGATACCGAACTTTGCTGCAATATCGATGCCGTCGCGAAACGGGAAAAATGCATCTGATGCCATGGCGGCGCCATCCAGGTCGAGCTCAGCCTCGGCCGCTTTCTGCCCCGCAATCTCGGCGCTCATGATGCGGCTCATCTGGCCCGCGCCTATGCCAAGCGTCGCGTTGTCCTTGCCGTAAACAATTGCATTCGATTTCACAAAGCGCACAATTTTCCAGGCCAGCAGGGCATCCGTGATTTCCTGTTCCGTGGGCTGTCTTTCGGTCACAACTTCTAAATCGTCGCGGCTAACACAGGCAACATCCTTGTCCTGTACCAGCATGCCGCCTTCGACCTGCTGCAACACAGGGCTGCCTGCTGATGCAGCATCCTGCTCGCCGCAGGCCAGCACCCGGACATTAACCTTCGGTGCGAAGGCTTCAAGCGCGTCACTATCGAAGGACGGCGCGACGACAACCTCGACAAACTGGTTATCGACAATAGCCTGCGCCGCCGCAGCACTGACCGGGCTGTTAAAGGCAATGATTCCGCCAAAAGCCGAGGTCGGATCGCAGGCGTAGGCTTTGCGGTAAGCTTGTTCAGCGTCAGCATCCAGCGCCACGCCGCAGGGGTTGGCATGTTTTACGATCACGCAACCCGGCGCATCCAGCGACCTGGCGCACCCCAGCGCGGCATCTGCGTCTGAAATATTGTTGAATGACAGCGGTTTGCCCTGCAGTTGCTCGGCGGTGACAAGCGCACCCGGCGAAGAACCGGAAGATGTATATAACGCTGCCGACTGGTGGGGGTTTTCACCGTAGCGGAGTGTTTCCTTAAGCGTCAGGCCAACCGGCAGGCGTTCCGGAAAATCATTCTGACCGCCACCCTGTTTTTGCAGGTAAGCCCAGATAGCGGCGTCATAGGTTGAAGTATGTGCGAAAGCCTTGGTCGCAAGTTTGCGTCGCGTGGTGTCGGAGACCGAACCATTATTCGCTGCAAGTTCGTCTGCAACCGATTCATAATCGGCCGGGTCAACCACAACAGTGACATGTGCGTGGTTCTTCGAGGCCGACCTGATCATTGTCGGCCCGCCGATATCGATATTTTCGATTGCATCAGTAAAGCTGCAGTCCGGCTTCGCGACCGTACTCTCGAACGGATACAGGTTGACAGCGAGTACATCTACCTGGTTGATGCCGTGCTCGGCCATGACATCGCTGTCCTGCTCGCCGCGCCCGAGCAGTCCACCGTGTACAAGCGGGTGCAGCGTCTTTACACGGCCGTCCATGATTTCCGGGAAGCCGGTAATTTCTGAAACGTCCTGCACTTCAATACCGGCATCACGCAGCGCAGTCGCGGTGCCGCCGGTGGAAACAATCTCTGCACCCAGTTTCTCAAGCGCGCGCGCGAACTCGACAACGCCCGTTTTATCGGAAACGCTTATTAGTGCTCTGATTGAATTCGTCATGTGAGGCCAGACAGACGCGGTGCCTTTGATGCCGTCGAACGATGCACCGGGCGCCTAGTTGTGCAACTGGTACTGCTTCAGTTTCTTGCGCAGTGTCGCCCGGTTGATACCGAGTATTTCTGCCGCAAGTGTTTGATTTCCTTTAGTATAATCCATAACCGTCCTGAACAGGGGCGGCTCGACTTCACCAAGTACTAGTTTATACATATCCGCAGGCTTATGGCCATTAAGATTGCAGAAATAGGACCCCAGCGCATCTTCAGTAAAGTTTTTCAAAAGCCGGTTGCGGCTTTGTACCTGTTTGCCGGAACCGTTAAGGCCGGGTTTCTTTCCAGATGTTGGTGGTTTTTTCTTGGGCACTCTGTTTAATCCGGACGGACGTCTTTTCGTCTGGAATCCACTTGGAATCCTGACGCCGATCTAAAAAATCTGCGGTTAATTGCAACTGATCTTTTGCGCTTTGAACCCGGACTATCGTGTCGCGGAATTTTCGGGCGCCTTCTAGGTGCTTGCAGTACCACGTCAGATGCTGCCTCCCCACGCGAACGCCTCTTTCTTTTCCGTAGAGACTGTAGAGGTCGTTCAAGTGGCAGAGGATAATATCACGTCGTGACTCATTTGAGATATGTGCAGAAGTATTTCGTCCACCTGTCGCCGGATTATCAAAAAAGCGGTTGATCTCCGAAAAAATCCAGGGGCGGCCAAGCGCACCGCGTCCGATCATGACCGCATCCGCGCCGGTGTACTCGAGCACCTCGGCAGCTTTCTCGACTGAGTCTATATCACCGTTGGCAAACACCGGGATAGATACGGATGCTTTAATAGCTCGTATGGTGTCGTATTCGGCACACCCTTCGAAACGACATGCGCGTGTCCGGCCATGCACGGCCAGCGCCTGGATGCCTGCGTCCTCCGCAATTCTTGCAATGCGTACACCGTTACGGTTGTCAGTATCCCAGCCTGTGCGCATTTTCAAAGTGACCGGCAGTTTACTGGCACTTGCTACGGCATCCAGAATACGGGCAACCAATGATTCGTCTCTAAGCAGTGCCGAACCAGCGAGTTTCCTGCAGACTTTCTTCACGGGGCAACCCATATTGATATCCACAATATCGGCACCAAGGGAAGGAGCCGCCGCCGCGGCCCTGGCCATGAGATCCGGTTCGCTGCCCGCAATCTGCAGTACTTTCAGTCCCCGGTCGCCGGCAAGATTAAGCCGGCTCTCGCTTTTCTGGGATTGCCAGAGACGGGTATCCGCCGTGCTCATTTCGGAAACTGCCAGCGCGGCGCCGAAGCCCCGGCAGATATTGCGAAAGACCTGGTCGCTTAAGCCTGCCATGGGGGCCAGTAAGCTGCGTCCGCGAACAGAATGCGAACCGATTTGTATTGCCCGGTCTGTCACTTGCAGTCAAGCCCGGTGTGGCGTCGTGGCAAACAGAGTTCGAGTTCAAACCCCTGCGCGTCGGCGCCCGGATCAACGATACTTACATGCGCACTGATCGTTTCGTTGGGCCTCAGCAAGCGGTCGGCCGGCAATTCACCGCCGTCCATGTATTCTTCGGGACTGAAATGCCGGGCAGCCACCGGGTTGGACCAGCGATCCCTTAGCACTACGCGCAGCTGGGGCAACCCGGTCACGTCATCGCTGATCGCGGCGATTTGAGTGCGTATATCCAGCACATCGGTGCCGGACTCTCCGGCCACGGCTTCGGATCCGCGTATTTCATAGTTGCTGACGGACCAGTCGGGATAAAGGCCCGACCCCAGGGATTTGTAAACAGAGCGCACCGTACCGCCGAATGATGAGTGCGCGGCCAGTTTGTCACGGTTGTAATGCGCAAGTTGGGTACTGAAGCCGAAAAACAACAACACACCTGTCAGGAACCACAGAGCGGTGCGTGAGGGTTTGTTTTGTTCCGGCTGCACTTCAACACTTTCGGGCTGCCATGGCGGCGTTGTCTCGTAATCCTCGAGCACCTTGTTTAGCTCGACTGTCTCCAACACGATTTCTTCGGTGGCTTCACCCGAAAATACCTCGCCGGCAGTAACGCCTCCCGGCGTCAGTACCTCGCTTGACCAGCTGCCGGTGGTGGTCTCCTCCCAGTCCTGCTCCCCTGAAGATTCATCCGGATCGGCGGGTTCCGCGTCATCTTCGTCTGCTTCATCTCCGGGTTCATCGTCATCGCCGAGTGCGCTGACAGCTTCATCCTCGTTCTCGAAAGAATTGTCCGCTTCCTGTTCGGATTCGGGCTCATCGTCTTCATCTTCGGTGTAGTACGTGGCCGAGCCTACTCCCGGAATGCGTTCCCAGACGGTGTCATCGAAATCCTCATCGTCGTCCTCGTCTGCCGATAGCTCCATGCTTTCATCAGCTTCGGGCTCGGCCATCTCATCCTCTTCAGGATCGTCCTCTTCAGGCGTTTCTTCATAACCACCGATCTCAAAACCGGTTTCTTCCACCTCCCCGGAGTCGCGGTTGTACTCGCGCTCTACCTCGTCGTCCTCTTCTTCCTCATCCTCATCCTCATCCTCGTCCTTGCCAACCAGTGCCAACTCTTCTGATTCTGCTTCCTCGTCAGAAGTCAGCCCGTCCCCATAGTCGTAGAGCGCATACTCAGCGTCCGCTTCATCCTCAGCAGCTGCATCTTCCTCCTCGTACTCGCCATCCGCCGGTTCATTCCATGCCTTCGTTGCGTCGCTTTCATCGTCATCCGGATCGGTTACCAGGAGCCCCGCGCCCGTGTCATCAATATCCGGCTCTTTGTCAGGCTCATAATCCGGTTCTTCATCGTTATCTTCTTTATTTTCTGCAAGCGCGTCATTTGCGGGCTCGGTATCGAGCGCAAAAACCGAATCGTCACTAGCATCGACCATGACTGCTTCTGCCTCGGCGACTTCGACTTCGGTATTTTCTTCACTCAGAAACTCGATCGCATTAAATACATGGTCGCATTCGCCACAACGGACCTGCCCGTGCGCACGGCGTAAATCTTCCGCGTTCAGTCGGAAAGTTGTTTCACATTCGGGGCAGCATGTGTACATCAGTTGCTAATCTCAGTCTTCGTGCCTGTCAAGAGTACCCAGTTACCGATCTGTTTAGTGACCTGCATATTGGCCCAGCCCGCCCAGGCCGCGGCCACATTGTCAGCCTGGTTCGCAAGAATCCCGGTTATCGCCAGGCGTGCACCGGGACGCATCAGTGTTTCCATGGTCGGGCCAAGTTCTACCAGTGTTCCGCTCAGAATATTGGCTACCAGTAAATCGAACTGCTGTGAATTATCCACCACATCGGGATGAACGGCACGCAGCCGATCGTCGCAGCCGTTATTCTTCGCATTGTTAAGGGTTGCGTCCAGTGCCTGTGTATCAATATCTGTTGCCCACGCGAACCGCGCACCCAGCGCCAGCGCTGCGATAGCGAGCAAGCCGGAGCCACAGCCATAATCCAGCGCCAGATCGCCGTCCCTGACGGCAGAATCCAGCCATTCCAGGCAGAGTGCCGTAGTGGCATGCTCGCCCGTCCCGAACGCCACCCCGGGTTCCAGCCGGACCAGGGCAGCGCCGGCCGGCGCGTGTTCATGGTTGTTCGGCACCACCCAGAGCCTTTCACCGAATTGCCTGGCCGTGAGTCGCTGCTGCCAATTTGCCTGCCAATCGGCATCTTCAATATTGGAATAGCGTAGCTCGGACGTATCAACGAGGTCACCGAGTGCTGCGGACAGTAACCTTGGTTCTGCGTCGGGCGGGAACAGGGCGCTAACGAGTGTTTTTGACCAGAGTGGAGTTTCACCGGGGGCCGGTTCCAGGAGGGGTTCATCGCCTGCATCATGCAGTGCGATCGAAACCGCGCCCAGTTTTTCCAGCTCGGCTTCGAGTGCCCCGGGATCGGTTTGACCAAGTTTGGTTTTGAGTTGCAGCCAGGTCATGCGTGCTCCTTGGCGCTTCCTGCCCGGCAACCCGCTCCTACAGCCCGAGTCGTTTTTCCAGGTAATGGATATCAGTGCCGCCGGTCTTAAAGGCAGCGTGCTGGAATATCTCGCGGTGCAGAAGAATATTCGTGTTGATGCCGTCTATCACCATCTCGTTTAGTGCATTCTGCATGCGCGCGATGGCAGTATTGCGTGAATCGCCCCAGACGATAAGTTTGCCGATCATCGAATCGTAAAAAGGAGGCACCGTGTAACCGCTGTACAGGTGGCTGTCCACACGTACACCGGGGCCACCCGCTGGGTGCCAGGTCTCAACCCGGCCAGGCGACGGCACGAAGGTTTTCGCGTCTTCGGCATTTATGCGGCATTCAATCGCGTGACCGCGCAGTTCGATGTCTTCCTGTTTGAAGCTAAGCCGCTCACCCGCGGCAATCTGGAGCTGTTCTTTTACAATATCAACACCGGTAATCATCTCGGTTACCGGGTGTTCAACTTGCAGGCGGGTATTCATTTCGATGAAATAGAATTCGCCGTTCTGGTACAGGAATTCAAAGGTTCCTGCATTTACGTAACCGAGTTGACGACAGGCTTCAGCGCACCGCTCACCCATCTGCATGCGTTGTTCTTCGGTGATACCGGGTGCAGGCGCTTCTTCTATAACTTTCTGGTGGCGGCGCTGCATGGAGCAGTCGCGCTCAAAGAGATGCACGGCGTTGCCGTGTGAGTCGGCAATCACCTGGAATTCGATATGACGTGGACGTTCGAGAAACTTCTCCATGTAGACGATGTCGTTGCCGAAGGCGGCGCCCGCTTCGGACCTGGTCAGGTTGATCGCATTGATCAGCGACGCTTCTGTATGTACGACCCGCATACCGCGCCCGCCACCCCCCCCGGCCGCCTTGATAATGATGGGGCAACCAATATCACTGGCGATCTTCAGGCATTCGTCTGCATTTTCCGGCAAAGGTCCGTCAGAGCCAGGCACGGTGGGTACACCGGCTTCCTTCATGGCTCTTATAGCCGAGATTTTATCGCCCATCAGCCGGATTACGTCAGGCGACGGGCCGACGAAAAGGTAGCCGCTCGTATCGACACGTTCAGCGAAGTCCGCATTCTCGGACAGGAATCCGTAGCCCGGGTGAATCGCCTGGGCGTCTGTAACTTCGGCTGCTGCGATAATCGCCGGCATGTTCAGGTAGCTTTCGGCTGAAGGGCCCGGGCCAATGCATACCGTTTCTTCGGCCATCAGCACATGTTTCAGTTGTGCATCGGCAGTCGAATGCACGGCTACAGTTTTTATTCCAAGCTCGTGGCATGCGCGCTGGATGCGCAGCGCAATTTCGCCTCGATTCGCTATGAGAACTTTATCTAGCATTCTTTTTCTTTTCGGATCAAAGTTAGCTGATGACAAACAGGGTCTGGCCAAATTCGATAGGCTCCCCGTTCTCAACTTCTATCGATAAAACCGTACCCGCTGTGTCAGCTTCAATCTGGTTCATCATTTTCATCGCTTCGATAACACAAAGCGTGTCACCTACCTCGATCTTATCGCCGACCTTTACAAAGGGCTCGGCCTCGGGGGACGGTGAACGATAAAAAGTACCGACCATCGGTGCTGCAACCTTGTGGCCGGCGGGTTCACCGGCAGACGCTTCGGTAGGGGCCGGCGCTTCGGCCGCCACAGGCGCGGCCGCGGGTGCCGGTGCGGGGACCGCGGCCGGTACTGCTGTCGCGACAGGTGCGTTGACCGGATAGCGGCTGATACGAACCGCTTCTTCGCCTTCTGTAATTTCTATCTCCGCAATGCCAGATTCTTCCAGCAGTTCGATCAGTTTTTTTACTTTTCTAATATCCATAGCTTGAATATATTCCTGGCTGACGGACTGACAACTATCTGTTTAGCAAACCATGTGCCGCTTCCAACGCAAGCGAATAACCCTGCGGACCGATTCCGGCGATAACTCCCGCTGCTACATCCGAGAAATAAGACTGGCGACGAAACTCTTCGCGTGCATGTATGTTGCTGATGTGAATTTCGATAAATGGGATATCAACGCCGAGCAGCGCATCGCGTAATGCAACGCTCGTGTGAGTAAATGCACCCGGGTTAATCAGGATGAAGTCAACGTTACCAGCGGCAGCCTGCACCCGGTCGACCAGTTCTGCCTCGGCATTACTCTGGACACACTCAAGCATGTGACCAAGTTCCGTTGCCTGTGCGGTCAGCTTGCCTTCGATATCGGCAAGGGTGTTTGCGCCGTAGAGCTCCGGTTCCCGGGTGCCCAGCAGATTCAGATTGGGGCCGTTTATGAGAAGAATTGATGCCATCGGGGGTAGGACTTAGCTGCAGATGGCCGCAAGTTTACGGATTTTAGCGGCCTTTTTACAGCTTTTTGCGGATCAGGGGCCCGGGCGGGCTTCAGAGCTCGCGCAGGCGTTCACGTACAGCCGCCAGGTCTGACCGGCCCGAGGCGTACTCGGCGCTGATCGTTGCCATGGCCGCAATCTGCTCGCCCGCGAGTTCACCCACGTAGACGGTGAGGATTTGCCCGTCAGCACCGGCCAATACCGAAAACGGCAGACCCAGGCCCTCAAGGCCGAACAGGCCGCTAACCGCCATGGCGTCTTCCTGGCCGACGAGGATCGGGTAGCTGATGCCGGACTCAGCTATATAGCTTTCGACATCGGGCAGCCAGTCGATCGCGATACCGACTACCTGTATCCCGTTTTCCGGCTGCTCGTTGTGCAACGCCTGCAGCAAGGGCATCTCGCGCCGGCAGGGCGCGCACCACGTAGCCCAAAAGTTAATCAATAACGGTTTCCCGGACCATTTACTGATGGGTGTGGGTTCACCCCAGATATCGTTGAGCACGAATTTGGGAAGCTGCCCGGGTACTTCTTGTGCAGGTCCGACACCCTCCGGTCGTTTATCGGCAGCAATCTCTATGTACACGCGCATGCCTATGATCACGCAGCAAAGCAGCATGACCAGTAGCAGGAACTGGCGGATCCGGAACGGCATAGGCTTATCGTAATACGTAATCGAGGTGGCTGAGGAAGTCGTCAGAGTTTTTATAACCGATTACACGCTGCCCTTTAACTTCATTGCCGGTGCGGTCGTAGAACACGATCGTCGGCGGGCCGAAAATACTGAAATACTCTAATAGCGCCTGATCGGCGTCATCGTTGGCAGTAACATCGGCCTGGACGAGTACCGTATTGGCAAGTGCATCGTGCACACGCTGGTCCGTGAAGGTCCATGCTTCCATCTCTTTGCACGACACACACCAGTCGGCATAGAAATCAAGCATGAGTGGCTGACTAGCTGCTGCGGCAGCCAGCCGGGCTGCTTCGAAATCATCTACCGTTTTTATGCGCTCAAATTTGAGTTCAGGATGTGTATCGGTTATTCCCGAAATTCGGCTGAGTGGTTGCAGCGGGTTGGTAGCGCCGGTCAGCGTGCCGATGACGAGCAGGCCGCCATAAATCGCCAGCAGAATTCCGGCAAGCTTGCCAAATATCGTACCGCCGCTTGCCGGTCTCGCCATCCCTTGAAACGCTCCCGACCAGGCGCCGGCAAACAACGCCAGAGCGGCCCAGAGGGCCATGATCACGGTGCCCGGCAGTATGCGGTCGAGCATCCAGATCGCAAGCCCGAGCAGCATAAAGCCGAAAATACCTTTAACCGTGTTCATCCAGGCGCCGGCTTTGGGCAGCAGCTTGCCGGCAGAGACGCCAAAAATAAGCAGCGGTATGCCCATACCGATGCTTAACGAAAACAGGGCGAATGCACCGCGTGCGACGTCACCGGTTTGCGCAATTACTGCCAACGCTGCAACCAGCGGTGGGGCAACACAGGTACTGACAACCAGTGCAGATACCGCACCCATAACAGCGGTACCGATAAAGCTGCCCGCTTTCCCTTTGCTGCCCAGTGCGCTGAGGTGCGTCTGCAGTGATGCGGGCATCTGCAGTTCATAAACGCCAAACATCGCGAGCGACAGCACGATAAACAGGATTGCGACACCGGTGATAATCGCGGGTGTCTGCAATGCCGCCTGTATCTGGCCACCGGCCGCCCCGAAAACAGCGCCGGCTATGGTGTAGGTGAAGGCCATGCCGAGTACATAACTGAGTGATAACCAGAATGCTCTTGCAGTAGTGACGTTCTCCCCCTGGCCCGCGATGATGCCGGACAAAATAGGCACCATCGGCAGGCAGCAGGGCGTGAAGGCCAGCAATAAACCGAGTCCCAGGAAAATAAACATCATCGCGGGCAGGCTCGCGTCGGTCACGACACCGAACAAACGATCCTGCTCGGATATTGGCGCGAGTCGTTCAGACATTGCGTCTTCGGCCGTTGCCCGGGGCAGGTCGACGCCAGCAACATACATGTCCGGCGGATAACAAATGCTGCCTTTCTTGCAGCCCTGGAAACCGAGTTTCAGCTCGATAAACAATGGATCAGGTGATGCGCGAGAAATCGGCACGCGCATGACGACTTCATCGTAATAAACTTCGGTCTCGCCGAATTCCACGTCCATTTCCATGACACCGCGCGGAAGCGAGGGCGTGCCCAGCTGTACTTCACCGCCCGGGTTAGACACGGTAAAGCTGTTGCGATACAGGTAATAACCGGGGGCAATGCTCCAGGCCACATCGGCAGTAAAGGGGTCTGGTGTGGTAACGAGCGCCCGGAACGCTTCATCCACCGGAACCGGCTGATCATCCGTAGCGGTCGCCCCGAACGGGAAATCAAAATTGCTTTCGGCCGCCGCTGCAGAACTGATAAGACTCGGCAGGGAAATCTCTGCATTCCATGTCTGTGGTGGATAGCACAAACCGAAGTCGGCACAGCCCTGCGATTTGATAGCAAGCTGAAGTGTCTGTGTGCCGTTGCTGATTCGTTCCAGCGGAATAGCTACATCTGCCCTGTTGCGGAAAATAACCTGCTCACCGAAGAACTCGTCCGAATGAATTTCACCAGCCGGAAATTGTGGGTCGCCGAGTAATGTTTCGCTGTCGGCGGTGAAACTCATCTTGTCGCGATAAAGGTAGTAGCCTTCTTCAATGTCCCAGGCGACGATCACCGCGCCGTCTTCGACACGCGTGTCGTATCGAAACACTTCTTCGGGACGTTTGACGTCCTGGGCCGCTGTCGCTACAGAGCAGGCAAGCAGCAAAGCTAACCCGCTCAGCCGAACGGTCGCGTTGCTAAAGCGCTTTGTCGTAAAAAGCTTGCGCATTACCGGGTCGTTTCCCTGATCCAGTTGAGGTACTTGTGGCTGCCCGCAGAGATGGGGACCGCGATAATTTCCGGAAGTTCATAGGGGTGCAGGCGCCTGATCTCAGCTTCCAGCTTGTCCCAGGCGTCCGCGGTCGTCTTGATCAGCAGCAACTCCTCGGCATCCTTTTCCAGCTTGTCCTGCCACTTGTATATGGAAACGACCCCGGGTACCCGGTTCACGCAGGCCGCAAGGCCTGCCTCGACCAATCCGGTGGCAAGTGACTCGGCGACCTCCTTGTCGGGGCAGGTGCACAGTACCAGCAGGTTTTCCTCGCTCATCCTGTGTATTGCTGCCCTACAGCCATATTGCGCCCAGCCCAGAAACCGAGGCCAGCATAGCGGGGGGGACCCATAATGTCATTGGACTGGATCACCCCTTGAAATCCCGGATTTAGCCACTATTATTAGCACTCGTTCAGGGCGAGTGCCAAGAAGAAAAAAGGACCTCTAAGCCCGTTAAATCAAGGTGTTAGTGCCTAATTAGATTGATTATCAGGAGATTCTGTAATGAATATTCGACCGCTTCATGATCGGATTATCGTAAAGCGCATGGAAGAAGAGCGTATGTCTGCCGGCGGGATTGTTATCCCGGATTCGGCGACCGAGAAGCCTATTAAGGGTGAAGTCATCGCCGTCGGCAATGGCAAACACCTCGAGAACGGCGACATCCGTTCACTGGATGTTAAGAAAGGTGACAAGGTCCTGTTTGGCAAGTACAGCGGTACCGAGGTCAAGGTAGATGGCGAAGATCTTCTGGTCATGAAAGAAGACGACGTCATGGCTGTCATCGAAGGTTAATTATTTTTTGTTTTTTAAACCGGCCTGTGCCGGTTTGTATTTATAGAGGAGAGCAGTTCAATGGCTGCCAAAGATGTGAAATTCAGCGACGATGCACGCGGCAAGATGTTTGCCGGCGTGAATGTACTCGCCAATGCAGTAAAAGTTACCCTTGGCCCCAAAGGCCGTAATGTCATTCTCGATAAAAGCTTCGGTGCGCCGACGGTTACCAAAGACGGTGTTTCGGTTGCCAAGGAAATTGAGCTCGATGACAATTTCGAGAACATGGGTGCACAGATGGTGAAGGAAGTTGCTTCCCAAACGTCTGACGTCGCCGGTGACGGCACCACGACCGCCACGGTCCTGGCCCAGGCAATTCTTCGCGAAGGCCTGAAGTCTGTTGCCGCCGGCATGAACCCGATGGATCTGAAGCGCGGAATCAACAAAGGTACGATCGCCGTTGTTGAAGAGCTGCAGAACCTGTCGAAGCCTTGTGAAGAGGAGAAGGCTATTGCCCAGGTTGGCACCATCTCCGCCAACTCCGACGAGGCAGTCGGCCAGATCATTGCCGACTCGATGGGTAAAGTAGGTAAGGAAGGCGTTATCACCGTTGAAGAAGGCTCCGGCCTCGACAACGAACTGGAAGTCGTGGAAGGCATGCAGTTTGACCGCGGTTACCTGTCGCCTTACTTTATCTCGGATGCCAACAGCCAGAGTGCTGAGCTCGAGAATCCTTACGTACTTCTGTTCGACAAGAAGATCTCTAACATCCGCGACCTGTTGCCACTGTTGGAAGGCGTTGCCAAATCCAGCCGTCCGTTGTTGATCATTGCCGAGGATATCGAAGGCGAAGCCCTCGCGACCCTGGTCGTGAACAACATCCGCGGTATCGTAAAGGTTTGTGGTGTTAAAGCTCCTGGCTTCGGCGATCGCCGCAAAGCTATGTTGCAGGATATTGCTGTCCTGACCGGCGGCCAGGTGATTTCCGAAGAAGTCGGCCTGAGTCTTGAGAAGGCAACCCTGGAAGACCTCGGCGAAGCCAAGAAGATCCAGATCAGCAAGGAAAGCACCACGATCATCGACGGTGCAGGCCAGGCCTCCGACATCCAGGGCCGTGTTGAGCAGATCAACAAGGAAATGGAAGAGTCCACCTCTGACTACGATCGCGAAAAACTGCAGGAACGCGTGGCGAAGCTCGCCGGCGGCGTTGCAGTGATCAAGGTTGGGGCTGCGACCGAGATCGAAATGAAAGAGAAGAAAGCCCGCGTCGAAGATGCGCTGCACGCGACCCGTGCTGCCGTTGAAGAAGGTGTGGTGGCCGGCGGGGGTGTTGCACTGATTCGTGCCCATGCCGCGCTTGGCGATCTTACCGCTACCAACGATGAGCAGAATGTTGGTATCGGCATCCTGCGTCGCGCGCTGGAAGAGCCGTTGCGTCAGATCGTCGGCAATGCCGGCGAAGACAGCTCGGTCATCCTGAACAAGGTTGCCGAGAACAGTGGTGACTTCGGCTACGACGCCGCGACCGGTGAGTATGGCGACATGTTCGAGTTCGGTATCATCGACCCAACCAAGGTTGTCCGCTCAGCTCTGCAGAACGCAGCCTCGGTTGCGGGCCTGCTGCTGACCACGGAAGCCATGGTCACCGAGCTGCCGGCGGACGATACACCTGCTCCGATGCCTGACATGGGTGGAATGGGCGGCATGATGTAAGCCCTTCTTCCATTCGAAGAAACAAAAAGCCCCGCTCATGTAGCGGGGCTTTTTTGTGCTGAACTGACGTTCAGCTACTGCTATACAGCGTGGGCCACAGGCTTCGCTTACTCTGATCGGTTGCGATTTCTCTGCCGTATAGCCAGCACAATCAAAACTGCCACCGTCGCCAGCAAGAAGGCGCCACCAAGGGACTCAAGGCTTTCCTCAATCTGTGACGAATAGGGGGGCACCCATGTTGTGTCTTGAATAAACAGCCAGCCGATTCTCTTGATAACGCCCCGGTCCAGTAGCTGGGAAACGAGATAGCAAATAAAGGTTGTCGCCATACAGGAAGACGCCAAACGTGACTGGAGCAGGGTTTGCACCTTGTCCCGGTTGGCGTATCCGTAAGTAATCAGCGCGATAAGACCAAGGTACAGAATGATACTGGTGCCCTGGCCGCCTATCTCACGCGCCAGGCCGAAGGTGCACATCACGCTAATAAATAGCAACGAGGAATTTTTTGTTATAGCAAAGCCGAGCAGTCCCAGCGCTACTCCGGATGCAAGCAGCGAGGGATGTACAATTTCCAGGAAATCTTTGGCGGTGCTGGCGTTACTCCAGCCCATGAAGTTGGCGTCCGCCAGCATATAAGTAATCACGTACCATATTATCGGTATCAGCAACAATACCCGGAGGTAACGTGTACGAAACCAGCTGGGCAGAGCTTTGAAGAATGCTCCGAGGGCTGTTCGAATTAGCTTGAGCATATTGTGGCTGCTTATTGCGATGTAGACAGGAATGGCGAAATCAGACCTGATTGCCATACCTGTGAGCTATTTTACCACGTCTGCTCGCGGGTAAATCATTTCCCCGCCTAACCAGACTGCAATCTGCAGGCAGCTATGGCAGGCACTTAGTTCCATTCCGGCAACGAATACATCCGACTGTATCGGCGTCCAGCGATCGAGGAACACCTGGCCTTCGTTAACCCGGTTCCAGTATGCGACTTTCTGCTGACGTACTTCCGGGGAGAAAGAGGGATTCCTGCTGAGGCGCTCGAGGTCGGCACCCGCGATTCGCAGCGGCACTCCCGCGGGACTCGTGATCTGGTTTGCGTAGGTGTTGAACCAGGCCTGTTCCGCCAGTTCCCCGCAATTCGGGCAGCTAAAGCGAGACAGGTTGAAAGCAGGCCCTATGGTTTGATCGGTCATGGTTCTTTCCCGGTGCTATCTAGTGGCGCCGCATTCTAACGGGTTAAGACGGCTACTACCCGAGCCTGCCTGCCATGGGTGGTATAAGCGGCATGATGAAAGCTGCATTCAAGCCCGAAGAAACAAAAAGCCCCGCTCATGTAGCGGGGCTTTTTTGTGCCCGCGTTATACATAACGAGCGCTATCAGGCTTCTGCCGGCTGTACCGGACCCTGTAGTTCCGGCAAAATTGAGAACAGATAAATAATATAAACAGCCAAATACGGACACTATCCCGCTTACTTGTGGACCCGCAGTATTGCAAAGCTGAGCGAAATACTGGGTAAGGAGGTGACCGTGGCCTCAGTTCCGGGGGGCTATTTCAGCCGGCGGGTTGCGGAGTTTGCAGCGGCGGCCGGCATACGGGCTTTGTTTACGTCCGAGCCTACGAAAATATCCTACCTGGTTAATGGTTGCCGGGTGTTCGGCCGCTATACGCTAATGCGCCACATGGGGCCGGCAGTTTCGGGGCAAATGGGCAGTTCGGGCTATACGCTGGCCCAGGCCAGGCAGTATTTGCAGTGGAACACCAAGAAGGTATTTAAGTCTGTCGGTGGCGATGCCTACCTGGCAATCCGGGCGCAGTTACTTGGCCGCGAGTGAAAATGGTTGGTGAGTACCAGGTACGGGCCGGGTAAATCATTTCCCCGCCTAACCAGGCTGCAATCTGCAGGCAGTTATGGTCGGCACCTGGTTCCATTCCGGCAACGAGTACATCCGACGGTATCGGCGATCAGCCCGCCACAGAAACTTCGACTATTATCCAAGAATAAAGGGGGCGATGACATGCACTTCTGGCAAATCAAAAAACTCAGGGTGAAACTCGCAGGAGAGGAGCTGACCCAGCGGCAGGAATTCATCTACTATCTGGGCGGCGCCATCCTGGTTGCCGCCTTGTATGAAATTGTAGCGAACGGCCCCGCAACCGAGCAGAAACCGGTTGATGTTCTCGACGCGGTTATGTACTTCGGCTTCAAAATTGGCGGCGTCATCTGGTGTTACAGACAAAATGGCGGCACAAGCGGAAGGAATTTCCTGGCACATATGGTACCGCTTGCGTTCGTGATGTTTATGCGCCTGGTGAGCGCGGTTATACCCTTGTTCGTTACCCTCGGCGTTTATCACTGGATACAGACGGGTGAACTGGGGCGGCCCGGATCGGAAACAACCGCATTGGTCTTCATGATGAATTGTCTTTACGGTGCCATGTGGTGGCGCACGGGTGTACATATGAAGTGGGTGGCTGATCACGCCAAACAATAAATACCGGAGACCATGGCCATCGGGATAGTCGATGGTGCAGTCTTATTTCGCAGATAGCCAAAGTCATCTGATATAGAATGGCGGTCATGCAAAGACTGCTATTGATAATAATATTGGGTCTTGCCTTAAGTGCTTCAACTCTTGCCGAAGAAACCCGGGACATGGTTCAAATCCCCGGCGGTACCTTCTGGATGGGTTCCGACGAAGGGCTGATAACCGAACGTCCGGCCCATCGGGTTAGTGTTGATACTTTCCGGGTAGACAAGTACCCGGTGACCAACGCGCAATACGCCCGGTTTGTAGAAGCCACCGGGTTCGTAACTTATTCGGAGAAAGATCCCGACCCCGCTGACTATCCGGGCGCCGATCCGGAGCTGCTGGTGGCCGGTTCGGCAGTGTTTGCACCTCCCGACGGACCGGTGGATATGAACAATATTCTTAACTGGTGGGAATACATGCCCGGCGCAAACTGGAACCATCCGGAAGGTCCGGACAGCAGTATCGAAGGCCGCGAGGATCACCCGGTCGTGCACGTAACCCACCAGGATGCGGAGGCCTACTGTAAGTGGGCCGGTAAACAGATGCTGACCGAGGCACAGTTTGAATTTGCCGCGCGCGGCGGCTTCGATAGGAAAAAATATTCCTGGGGAGATCAGCCCAGGCATTTCACGGAACCACTGGCCAATACCTGGCAGGGCGAGTTCCCTTACGAGAACAAGAATCTGGACAAGTTTGCGGCGACTTCGCCCGTCGGAAGTTTCCCGCCGAACGGGTACGGTCTATATGATGTTTCCGGCAACGTCTGGGAGTGGGTTAGTGACTGGTACCATCCGGCCTACTTCGCAAACAGCCCGGCAAACAACCCTGTTGGCGTAAGCGAGCGCGAAAGCCTCGATCCGCGCGAACCCGGTATTGCCAAGAGACTGATAAAGGGTGGCTCGTACCTCTGCAGCGATAATTACTGTGCCGGGTACCGGCCCAGTGCCCGTATGCCGGCAGAACCGTACTCGAGTACGGGGCACATCGGGTTCCGGTGCGCTTCCCGGCCATAGCGGATGTCGCAGCGGCTAAATATTATTCAGTACTTGACGGCGTACAGCAGGATGAATCACAAATGATCTCAGCACAGGAAGCACTCGAAAGACTCAAGGAAGGCAACCGCCGTTTTGTGGCCGATATTCACAACGACCACAAACTGACCCGCCAGAGCGGTTTCAAGTTGATACCCGAACAGCATCCCATTGCCATTATTCTGGGCTGTTCAGATTCACGGGTGCCGGCCGAGATGATATTCGACCAGGGGCTGGGCGATCTGTTTGTGATTCGTGTGGCCGGCAATGTCGCGGCACCGTCGCAGCTTGGCAGTGTCGAGTACGCCGCAGCAGTGGTTGGCACACGCTTGGTTGTGGTGCTGGGCCACTCGCACTGTGGTGCTGTGCATGCGACCCTTGAAGAACTCGAGCGACCCTCGGAGAGCCTGTCACCGAACCTGCGCTCTATCGTCGATCACATTCGTCCGGCCCTGGAAGAGCTGGGCGATACTAAGGACGCGGATGCCCTAATGGAACAGGCGGTGCGGGCAAATATTAATGCATCGGTGAATCAGCTGCGCCAAGGTTCCGAGATTCTGGAACAATTGATAAACACCGACGGTCTGCTGGTAGTCGGTGCGGAATACTCGCTCGAAACCGGGGCGGTTGTATTCTTTGATAACTAGCCCGGTTTGATAATGTCTCCAGATACGCTAGCCACAGATATACCCGAAGTACTACGTCCCGGGCTCAATACCGTGCTGGACAAGCTGGCCGGCGCCGACGATTTGCCCGGCAACCTGGACGGGGATGCAAAAGCAGCGGCTACCCTGAACAAGCTGCTCGCATGCAGCGAGTACTCGGCGGACGTAATCGCTCGTTATCCGCAGGTTCTGGGTGAACTTCTTAAGGATGGTCGGCTACACCGGTCACTTGAAGCGGATGAACTCGATGCGGCTTTTCTTTCGGGCGTTGCCGAACAGGAAACCGAAACGCAGTTCATGAAACGGTCGCGCTTATTCCGCCATCGGGAGTTACTCCGCATTATCTGGCGTGACAATGCGGGTTGGTCGGATTGTGCCGAAATGCTTGCCGACCTGTCGGCCCTCGCCGATACATGCATACGTGCAGCATTTCTCTACTCCACCCGGGTGATGCAGGAACGGCATGGAGTGCCGCGCGACGCGCAGGGTAACGAAGCCTATTTCGTCATTGTTGCCATGGGCAAGCTGGGCGGCGGCGAATTAAACCTGTCTTCCGATGTGGACCTCATTTTCTTCTATTCAGCGGCGGGCAAAACGGATGGTGCACGTTCTGTTTCCAACGAAGAGTATTTCCGCAAGCTGGCGCAGCACTTTATAAACCTGCTCAGCAACAACACTGCGGATGGTTTTGTGTACCGGGTAGACACACGACTGAGGCCCTTCGGCGAAAGCGGGCCGCTGGCGATCAGCGTAGACGCTTTCGAGGATTATCTCGCTCAGCACGGCCGTGACTGGGAACGTTATGCGTGGGTCAAGGGCAGGACGATAAATATCTGGGAAGGCGCGCGTGATTTTTATATCAGTGTCCTGAGGCCGTTTGTATACAGGCGCTACCTCGATTTCGGTGTCTTCAGCTCGTTGCGTGACATGAAATTGCTTATAGACCAGGAAGGCCGGGCTGCCGCAAACCGCGAGAATATCAAGCTGGGCCCGGGCGGTATCCGGGAAATCGAATTCATCGTGCAGACTTTGCAACTCGTGCGCGGCGGAACGAATAAAACGCTGCGCGAGCGGAGGCTGCTGCCCGCACTCGAGCAGCTCGGCAAACTCGGCTTTATGCCGAAAGAGACCGTAACCGAACTTGCGGATGCATATATTTACCTGCGAAAACTTGAGAATCGTTTGCAGGCGATAGCGGACAGACAGGTACACGAACTGCCAGCCGCCGAAACGGACCGGGCGAGACTGGCCCTTGCGATGGGTGCCGGGAACTGGGGCGAGCTGTACGAACAGCTGAACAGTCATCGTGACGTGGTGCAGGCAAATTTTGATGACATCCTGAACCATGAGCGTTTGGATAACCGTGAGCCAGGCGATGAGCCGGACCCGGCAGACAGTGGCACACTTGGCAGCCTGGCGGAGCAGTTCTTCGAGGATCCCCACGAAGTTAACCGGCGCATCGGCTCGCTGCATTCGAGTTCCCGCTACCAACGCATGGACAAGATCAGCCGGCAAAGACTTGATCAGCTACTGCCCGCCGCTCTTATTGCATGTGGTGCTGCCGGAAATCCCCTGCTGGCCCTTGACGGGGTATTGCGGGTAATTGAGGAGATTGGCCGCCGGTCGGCATATATAGCACTGCTGAATGAAAACAAGGCGGCGCTTGAGCGGCTGGTTCGTCTCTGTGGTAGCAGCGATTTTCTGGCGCGTCAGGTTGCCGCCCATCCGCTGCTGCTCGACGAACTGCTCGATCAACGCATATTTCAGGAACCACCTGGACGTGATGATCTTGCCAGGGATCTTTTGCACAGGCTTGAGACAAGCAACATAAGCGATGCGGAGCAGTGCTTCGAAGCGTTGCGCAACTTTCAACAGGCCGCAGTATTCCGTGTCGCGGTAGCCGACTTAAGCGGCACTTTACCTCTTATGAAAGTCAGTGATCGCCTGACTGACATTGCCGAACTGGTACTCGATGAGGCGATTCGCCTGGGGATGCGGGAGCTGACAGCACGGCACGGCGTTCCATGCTGCGTCGTTGACGGTAGAAAACGCGAGGCCGGGTTTGCAATTGCCGGTTACGGCAAGCTTGGCGGGCTTGAGCTTGGTTATGGATCAGATCTGGATATCGTATTCATGCACGATTCCGAGGGCGAGTCGCAGCAAACCGATGGCGAAACACAGCTCGAAAACTCGATGTTCTTTGGCCGGCTTGCGCGGCGTATTACGAACATACTTACGATGCCGACGCCCACGGGTGCGTTGTACGAGGTCGATACGCGGCTCCGTCCCAGCGGCAAGTCCGGTCTGCTGGTGACCAGCCTCGCCGCGCTTGATGTCTATCAGCAGGACGATGCCTGGACCTGGGAACACCAGGCGTTATTGCGGGCGCGGGCGGTTGCCGGCAATGAGGCCATTTGTGCGAAATTCGAAGAGTTAAGAAAAAAGGTGCTGGTCGAGTACGTAAAGCGCGATACCCTGCAGGCAGAAGTCATCAAGATGCGCGACAAAATGCGTACCAAACTTAACAAGAGTGATGCAGAGCAGTTCGACATTAAACAGGGTATAGGCGGCGTTATCGACATCGAATTCCTGGTGCAGTACCTGGTGCTGCTACACGCGCCCGAGTACCCGGCCTTGATTGAGTACCCGGATAACATTCGTCAGCTCGATGCTTTGCGCGATGCTTCTATACTGGCCGCCGCAGATACCAGCGCCCTGGCAGATGCCTATCGCGCCTACCGGGTGCGGATGCATCTCTTGTCGCTCGCAGGGGAATCACGGATGGCGGCTGCCAATGATTTTGAAGCCGAGCGCGCCGCTGTTGCTGATCTCTGGAAAACTCACTTCGGGACAAGCTGAAGCCGTTATCAACCGGGTATCTGCTGCTATAATCGCCGCCCGATCCAGGCAGGATTTTTTAAGGATTACCTGAAGTGCCGGAACTGAAACATGATCAGGACAAGGGCCTGATCCAGCCAAATGCAGAAAACGGTTATACGGTTACCGGAGCCGACCTGCCATTGTCCTGTCCGATGCCCAGAACACATTTGTGGAATTCGCACCCGAAAGTTTTTTTGCCGGTCGAGGAAACAGGCACCGCCATGTGCCCTTACTGTGGTGCTACTTACACACTCGATAACGGTTAGCAGCCAATTGAAAAACTCTCAGCCGATCCTCACCTTGCATCACGCTCGTCTGAGGGTTTTTCACCAGGCTACGAAGTGCTACCCCCGCCCAGGGCCTCATCGACTTTCGCCTTCACATCATCAACCGCAACTAAATCCATAGCTGCGGGGTCACGCACACGTTGCCCCCAGCGTAGTTCGCTGACGGGCTTAGCAAACTCGGCCTGTACGGCCTCAGGGTAACGGTCAACCACCAGGTGTTGACTCAGGTAAGGGCCTGTCCGCCAGCGGTTCGAGGTTGCATAGAGTCCGATAACCGGTGTCCCGACCGCGGTTGCCATGTGTGCCGGCCCCGAATCCGGGCAAATGAGCAGATCGGCACGCTCGATGATTGCGAGCAGTTCTTTGAGTCTCGTCCGGCCTACCAGGTTGCTCACGTCCGCTCCGCACGCCTTCACGATTTGATGACCGTAATTTTTCTCAACAGGCGTTGCAGCACCGGTGAGGATTACCCTGGCTCCAAAAGTTTCCTGCAAGTAACTAACCAGTTGGATGTAGCGTTGTATGCCCCAGTTACGAAAATTACGTGCGCGCTGACTGCTGCAGGGACTGATGACACAGATCGGAACATCTTTTGTCGCCAGTCTTGTTGCACTCTGCTGGTCTGTTTCCGAGACCGGGATATCCCAGCGCATGGTGCGTTCACTGATACCGAGGTACTCGACAAAACCAAACAGGCCATCCACCACGTGCTGGTTGGCTTGCGCCGGGATACGCTCGGTAGTGAATAACCACTGGTAGTCGCGCGCCCGTGCTTTATCAAAACCGACTCTGCGACGAGCATTTATTACCATGCTGGCCAGGTTGGCGCGCATGGACGCATTCATATGCAGGAGTATGTCGTAGCGCCTGCCACCAAGCTTGTTACGTAAGTCGAGCAGACCCCCAATTCCGCGGCTTTTATCTAAGGTGATAAACTCGATACCATCTGCACCCTCCAGTAAGCTGTGTTCTGTTGTACCGATAACCCAGCTTATCTGTGCCTCCGGATACGTGGCTTGCAGCGTACGTACAACCGGGAGAGCGTTGCAGCAGTCGCCGATCGCGGACAGGCGCAGTATTAAGATCGATTTGGGCGACATTTCATTCACGGGGATGACGTTGAAAAGACAGGTAAAGCAACTCGGCGACAGTGCCATCGTATACGATGCCCAATTGCTCAGCCAGATCAGTGCAACGGAATTCGATCCTGAGCACTGGCAGGCCGCCGAGTCTATTGCCGGTGTCGGTCGCGGCGAAACCCTGCTAATCGAGCTGGCCGGTATGGATTGCGTACTGCGACACTATTACCGTGGCGGCATACCGGGACGTTTCCTTAACGATCAATACCTGTGGACCGGGCAGGAGCGGGTTCGATCGATCCGGGAATGGGACTTACTGCAGGAAATAGCGGACACTGGCTTGCCTGCGCCGATTGCGGTAGCCGCTCGCTATGTACGCCGCGGCATCTGGTATACGGCGGATCTTATTACCCGCAGGATTCCTGACGTCACGCCGTTTTCTCACTGGCTCGAACAGGAAGAAAAGGACCCCAGGATATGGGCTGTCGTCGGCCGATGTATTGCCGAGTTCCATGCAGCCGGTTTTTGTCATGCCGACCTGAACGCCCACAACGTACAGATCACAAATGACGGCCGGGTTTATTTGCTTGACTGGGACCGGGGGCGGCGGCGGGCGCCCGGAAAATGGCACAGTTCAAATCTTGCCCGCCTGCACAGGTCGTGCCAGAAAATCAGCGGCTCCGGCCGCGTGCAATTCACGCCACGCGAATGGGTGGACCTGGTCAACGGATACAGCCAGTTGTAGTTCAAGCGTAGGGATCTGGGTAGTCCGGTCCCCGGCCTTTGAAACGCCTGTGCACCCAATAGTATTGCTCCGGCACTCTTCGTATCTGCTCTTCCAGCACGCGGTTGATCGTCAGCGCATCCGCTTCGGCAGATTCTCCCGGGAAGTCTTTTAGTGCGGGCTGGAGTTCCACGCAGTAGCCAGTACCGTTTTCCAGGCGATAAGTGAAAAAGGGCACGACCGGTGCCTTGCTGATCTGGGCAATCTGCCGGGTAGCGGTATTAGTTGCAGCCGGTTCACCAAAGAAAGGGATCAGCGCCATGCTTTTACCCGTGTATGCCTGGTCGGGTGCATATATGACCGGCCGGTTCTCTTTGAGTAAGCGCAGCATCCCTCGCACGTTGTCTTTGGATACGAGGATGTCGTAAGAATTGCGCCGGCAGCGGTGCATTAAATTGTCACTAAGCAGTTTACCGCTGGGACGGTACATGGCGGCCATGGAGGGGGCCAGTTTTTTGAGCAGTCGGCACCCCAGTTCCGTATAAATGAAATGACCGCAGAGCAGCAGCACACCATGGCCTTCTTCGAGCCCCGCGAGCAGGTGTTCTGTCCCGCGCAATTCGAACAGGCGTTCCAGCTCGGCATCGCTGCACCAGAAGTTCATACCAAGCTCGATGGCGCTCATCCCCACCGACTCAGCGTGTTTGCGCCCCATTTTCTCCCGCTCACGTGCCGGCAGTTCAGGAAAGCACAACTCCAGGTTGCGCGCGACAATTGGCCGCCGATTGCTTATGAGTCGCACACACCGCCCCATTACGCGCCCGCATGACATTCTGGCCGACTGGGGTAGTGCCATGACCAGGCGCAGCAGGCCAATGCCAACCCAGGTGAGCCAGTAGCGCGGTTGCCAGAATCGGTACAGTGGTGTTAGTGAAGCTTTCATTTGGATAGCTGGTTTCCAGGGGTGCCTGCATGCTCGGATAGCGGGATGTTAAGTAAACGAGACGAACTTCGCACTATTCAGGCGCAGCTACCCGATTTCGGGGGTGCCGGCTGCGGCAGAAATCGCCCGGTAGCGTTGCCCGCTTGAACAATGACCCTGAATAGGGGACATTGGCTGGCAAGCCCTTCGGTTAACCGGGACCGGGCCGCACTCGACCCCTTCGCGCCCGAGGCCGCAAAAAAGGCTGCCTGCAGATTGAATTATATGAAACTGGTCGCTCCTGACGGCCGGGCCAGGGATTACGCTACTGTGGCAGGGCTGTGTAAATAAACGGGGGGATCAATGCAGGCGGTGGACGTCGGTATTTCCCGGGACGAAAGGATTCGGAGTTTGTTTTGAAAATTGCGATTTATAAACCGGTATTTCTGTTACTGATCGCCACATTTTTGGCGACCCCGGTAATGGCTAAAGACCCGTTTGAACGCCCGGCTGAATTAGAAACTGATATCAGTTTCTGGCGCAGGGTCTTTGCGGAAATCGACTCGAACCAGGCTTTTCTGCACGACAGTCGTCATCTGGATATCGTCTATGAGACCGTACATATCCCCGAGAATGCGACTCCGACTCGTCGCAGGCGTATTGCTGACCTGGCAAGGGCACGGTATCGCAAGGCACTTAACAAACTAGCGAAGGGCGATCGCAACAACCTGAACGGCGAGGAGAAACGAATACTCTTGCTGTGGCCGGCTGATATCAGCAACAAAGAGCTGAAACAGGCAGCCAAACGAATCCGATTCCAGCAGGGGCTTGCCGACCGTTTTGTCGAGGGGCTGAAACGATCGGGGGCATGGAAACCGCATATAAAAGAACAACTGCGTAAAGCGAAAGTTCCGGTTGGCCTGGCGGCACTTCCACATGTGGAGTCATCGTTTAACCCGGATGCCAGGTCGCATGTTGGTGCGGCCGGTTTATGGCAGTTTACGCGTGGCACCGGAAGACGCTTCATGGAGATTGATCACGTGGTCGACGAGCGTCGTGATCCATTCCTGTCCAGCGCCGCCGCCGCTGAATTAATTGCATACAACTACTCCATCCTTGAGTCGTGGCCGCTTGCGATTACTGCCTATAACCATGGTGTGGCAGGTATGCGGCGCGCGGTGCGTAAACTGAAAACTGAAGATATAGCGGTAATTAATCGCGAATACAACGGCCGTACGTTTGGGTTTGCTTCCCGAAATTTTTACCTGGCTTTTCTGGCGGCACTGGAGGTTGAGCAAAATGCCAGCCAGTATTTTGGTGATGTAGTGCAGGATACACCGCGTGCAGACCTGCTCGTTACGACAAAGGACTATGTCCCAGCGGAAGCCATGGCTGCGGCCATGGGCGTGTCGACCAAAAAGCTGAGACGATACAACCCCGCTTTGCTTGAGCCGGTTTGGGAAGGGACCAAGCATATTCCACAAGGCTTCCCGCTAAGAATCCCTCAAAGCTTGGCAGATATGACCGCGGGTGAAGTTCTGGCTGCCATCCCGGTGAGTCAGCGATTTGCCATGCAGACGCCGGACATGCACCACAAGGTTCGTTCAGGTGAGAGCCTGTCTGTGATCGCCACACGTTACAACACGAGCATCAGTCAGCTGGTCGCGCTGAACGGACTGAAAAGCCGGCATCGTATTCGTGCAGGACAAACGCTGCGCTTGCCGTTTGCCGGGGTTTCCATTTCAGAGGGCGCAGAAACCTACAAGGTGCGCAACGGTGACAGCATCAGCAAAATAGCCTCACGGTCCGGCGTGAGCGAATCCAGCCTCATGCGGCTAAACAATCTTGCCAACAAGAATCGCATCTATGTCGGACAGGTTTTGTACCTGCGGGCGACAGAAGTGCCAACACCCGCCGCAAAACAGGCGATTAATAAGCCTGAAAAATCCATACCCACGCCTGAACTCGCGGTTGCAAAATCCCGTCATGAGAATCAGCCTCCTGCTGTCGCAGTGCCGTCACCCGCGCCATTCGAAGTATCGCTCGCGGATCCGAACGATTACAGCGTTGCCGCTGATAACACGATCGAGATTCAACCCGCCGAAACGCTGGGTCACTATGCGGACTGGCTGGACATCAGTACCCAGCAGTTACGCAATCTCAATGGCATGAGCCGGTCCAAACCCGTCGTGGTGGGCCGGCGTATCAAGCTGGACTTTGGGCAAACAGGAAGCGCGGAATTTACCAAGCGGCGTATTACGCACCATCGCACCTTGCAGGAAGCATTTTTTGCAAATTACCGGGTAACTGCAACGACTGAACACAAGGTAGAGAGGGGTGAGTCTTTGTGGTTGCTAACCCTGAAGCGGTACAAAGTTCCGGTCTGGCTGTTACGTCAGTATAATCCTGATCTAAATTTTGGCCAGGTAAGGCCGGGGATGCGAATTGTATTTCCTCGTATCGAGCGGGTAGAAAAGGAAGCAAAGGATCGCCGTTCCTTAGCCGACATCAGCTAAACTCCAATACGTGGCTGTCAGGATGATTGCCAAAATGAACGCCCGACCTACGCCTCCCATACTGTTTCTGATATTCCTCCTAACCTGTTTGTGCCGGCCTTTGCAAGCCGACGAGGGCCTTGCCAATCATGTCGTGGTAAGGAAGTCCGACCGCAAGCTGTACCTGATGCGAGACAACGAAATCCTGCGTGAATTCGATATAGCACTGGGGTTGATGCCGGAAGGACCCAAGGTGCAGGAAGGTGACTTTCGCACCCCGGAAGGCTCATATCACCTGACCAACCGGCGTATCAATTCTGACTTTTTTATGGCCATACAGATTTCTTATCCGAGTGCCGAGGACGTCGAGATAGCCAAGGCTTTGAAGGTAAAGCCTGGAAGCTACATCATGATTCATGGCCAGCCGGAGCAACCGAAGAAGCCCCGGGACTACTACGCCAGTTACGACTGGACCGATGGCTGTATTGCCGTTTCCAATGCTGCGATGGTTGATATCTGGCAGCTGACTACGATTAACACGCCGATTACGATCACGCCCTGATTCGCTGTAGTGGGATGTCCCACACATTTTGCTGAACAAATAGCAGTCACCATTAAGTCATGCCTGATGACACCGAATTTTTTGTCGAGGTAATGCCGGAAGGTAGTCTCGAAGTGCTTTCGCGGCAGGAAGTCGAAAGCCTGCGGCGCACTGGCGCGGGCAGCCTTCATGATTTACTCAGGCACTGTGCGCTGGCCGTTCTTAACTGCGGCAGCGAAACCGACAGCGCTCTGGAAGTGATGGAGCGTTACGCCGATTTTGAACTGCGCATCCTTCAGCGGGACCACGGTGTCACCCTCGCGCTAAAGAATGCACCGTCCAGCGCATTCGTGGACGGCGAGATGATTCGTGGTATCCGCGAAATGCTGTTTGCGGTATTGCGGGATATCGTTTTTAACGATAACGAACTCATTACCCGGGCGAAGTATGATACCGGCTCAGGCAAGGTCGTTACCGACCTGGTCTTCGACGTATTGCGCAACGCCGGCGCTCTGCGTCATGGTACCGAGCGGGCTGTTACGGTCTGTTGGGGTGGCCACGCAATTGCGCGTTCCGAATACGACTACTGCAAGAGTGTCGGCTACGAACTGGGCCTGCGCGGTTTGAATATCTGCACGGGTTGCGGACCCGGCGCGATGAAAGGCCCGATGAAGGGCGCCACGATCGGTCATGCGAAACAGCGCCTGCGTAACGGCCGGTATATAGGCCTGACCGAGCCCAGCATCATAGCGGCCGAGCCACCGAATCCGATCGTTACCGAACTGGTAATCCTGCCCGACATGGAAAAGCGGCTGGAAGCATTTGTCCGGATGGCCCATGGCATCATCGTGTTCCCCGGCGGCGTCGGCACGCTCGAAGAACTCCTGTACTTGCTGGGGATTCTGCTCCACCCCGACAACCGGGATATACCGCTGCCGGTCATTTTGTCGGGACCGGCGTCTGCCGCCCGCTATTTCGAGCAAATAGACGAGTTTATCTGCGCCACGCTGGGCGATGAGGCCTGTGCCCGTTACAAGGTTTATATTAACGATCCGGAAGAAGTTGGCCGGGTGACCAGGATCGGCGCTCGTTCCGCGCTGGACTTCCGTAAGGCTGAAAAAGATGCGTATTACTACAACTGGAAGCTGAATATCGAACCCGAGTTCCAGCGGCCTTTTGTCGCCACACACGAATCCATGGCCGGACTCGAACTCAAGCGCGACATGGATAAACACTTACTGGCCGCGAATCTGCGCCGGGCGTTTTCCGGTCTTGTGGCAGGCAACATTCGGGAAGACGGTATACGCGCGATCAAGAAGCACGGACCGTTTGAAATACGCGGTGACAAAGTAATCATGCAACACCTCGATCGTTTGTTGGCTGCATTTGTAGTTGAGGAGCGTATGCGGTTACCCGGCAAGCCCTACGAGCCCTGCTACAAAGTCATTTCATGACGGCATAAAAAGCACTCTAACTAGTAGAATAATAAGCATGTTAAATGGTTCTGCCTGTGATGCAGTTCCTCGCTTGTACGCACCCCGAAAGTTAATATTTTCGCGATGTTGGATGTAAGGACACACCAATGAGCGATACAAAACAAAATGGACATTCGGGCCACCAAACGGCCGAATACGAAGAAGAATTGTCGCGTACTCAAGGAGAGGCAGTGGTCGAGACTCCTGCCCGGGCTCAGCCCCAGCGGGAAGCGGTCAGGCGTAATGCCAATGGCCAGGAGGTAACCAGTTGGGATGCTTACCGTAACTGGCTTACAAAAGTGCAGGCGCCAGAACAACGTCGTAGTTTGCCTGATCCGGCTCTCTTTAGCTGGAAAGGCTACCGCAGTTGGGCGGAGAAAATCCGTCGTGACTGGGACGCTGACGAATAAAACGCGCTTTTAACTAAACCCGTTATCCATATTCTGTTTATTCGCGGCTGGCCGTGAGTTTGCTGTCTGTGCTCACGTTTGTGCGGTCGGTCACGGGGTGCGGTACAGGATGTACCCCTGACAGCCAGTATTTGCGGGGGTGAGTTACTTAATATCGGAACCTTTTCTCGAATTCGACGATTGGCCGATTGCATGTGACCGTACTCACGGCGGTAAGACGCTCAAGGCAGTAAATTATCTACAGACACAAGTTACGGACCAACAGGGATAGATTGGAAACACCTATGTCAGACAAGAAACATCGCACTGAGTCATTCACGAACGAGGACACCATCGTTCGCAGGGCCTGGATCGATTCCGCACTGGAGAGCGTTCGCGGTCGCCTTAATACGGCCTACCCGGATCCGGATCCGGCAACGGCAGGCACGGGCGTGGATGGCGAAGAAAAAGACGATGCGGAGCAGTCCGCAGGAGCCGCCAAGCCTCACGAGACGGGCACGTGCCGCCGCCATCTATACGTAGCCTGGTCATCGCCGGAGCGCCGCTCGGGCACCTGATCCGTTCCCGTCGGGCCTTGAATTTCGCCCGGCCACCCCCATTTGAACTGTTCGGAGCCATAAAGGCACCGGCGCAGCGTCGTGTCTGCGTATTCGGAATAATGATGATCCGGCCACCCCGGTGGCCGCACAACAACGGACAGATTCAATGACGCAAGAAGCAACCGTAGAGAGCGCAGGTAGCGCCGAGAAACTGGGTTTTCAGGCCGAGGTAAAGCAACTGCTGCACCTCATGATCCATTCGCTTTACAGCAACAAGGAGATTTTTCTCCGCGAACTGATATCGAATGCCTCCGACGCGGCCGACAGGCTGCGCTTTGAAGCAGTCTCTGATTCGGCTCTACTGGAAGACAATGTCGATCTTGAAATTCGCGTCGACTTTGATTCCGAGGCCGGCACCGTGAGCATTACCGACAACGGCGTCGGCATGTCGCGCGAGGAGGTCATCGAGCAGCTCGGCACAATCGCGAAATCAGGTACGGCTGAATTCCTGGCAAACCTGAGCGGCGATGACAGGGCGGATGCAGCACTGATCGGTCAGTTTGGTGTGGGCTTTTATTCGGCATTCATCGTGGCTGACCGGGTCGAGTTGTTTACCCGGCGCGCAGGTTCTCCGGTCAGTGAGGGCGTGCGCTGGGAGTCTGAAGGCGAAGGCGAGTTCAGCGTCGAAACAATCGAGAAAGCGGAGCGGGGCACAACTGTCGTCCTGCATTTACGTGAGGATGACAAGGAGTTTGCGGACCCTTACCGACTCCGCAACCTGATCCGCCGATATTCCGATCACATAGGTTTTCCGGTCAGGATGCTCGAACAGAAAATGCTGTCGGGCGATGAAAAAGAAGAGGTGGAAGAAGCTCCCGGATATGAAACAGTTAATGCGGCGCGTGCACTATGGACACGGCCACGTACCGAAATAGAAGATGCCGAGTACAACGAGTTTTACAAGCATATCTCACATGATTTTCAGGACCCGCTGCTCTGGAGCCACAACAAGGTCGAAGGTAAGCGCGAGTACACCAGCCTTTTATACCTACCTGCAAAGGCACCCTTCGACATGTGGAACCGGGAGGTGCCGAAGGGCCTGAAACTGTATGTGCAGCGCGTGTTCATCATGGACGACGCGGACCAGTTTCTGCCGCTGTACCTGCGTTTCGTGCGCGGGGTAGTCGATGCGGGTGACCTGTCGCTGAACGTATCCCGTGAACTTCTGCAGCAGGACGCCCATGTAGAAGCGATACGGACTGCATTGACCAAGCGTGTGCTCGATATGATCCGCAAGCTTGCCAAGGACGATCCCGATCAGTACCAGGCTTTCTGGGATGAATTCGGCAAGGTGCTTAAGGAAGGTCCTGCGGAAGACTCCGTTAACGGCGGCAAGGTTGCCGGCTTGTTGCTTTTTGCAACGACCCATACGAACGAAGAGACCCAGAATGTGTCGCTCGAGGACTATGTCGGGCGCATGCAGGACGACCAGGATAAGATCTATTTCATCACGGCCGACAGCTTTAACGCCGCGAAGGCCAGCCCGCACCTGGAGGTATTCCGTAAGAAGGGCATTGAAGTACTGCTGCTATCGGACCCGATCGACGAGTGGGTGACGGGCCACCTGCGTGAATTCGACGGTAAGGAGTTTGTTGATGTAGGGCGCGGCGAGCTTGATATTGGCGGCGATGATGAGTCGGCCGATGAACTCAACGAAAAGAACAAGGACCTTATCGAGCGTATCGGCAAGGTGCTCGACGGTGACATCAAGGAAGTCCGTGCGACCGGCCGGCTAACCGAATCACCCGCCTGTCTCGTCATCGATGACTACGACATGGGTAAACAAATGCGCCGGGTTATGGAAGCCAGCGGCCAGGCCGTGCCGGATACGCCACCCATCTTTGAGATCAACCCGGACCATACGCTGGTAAAACGGCTGGACAGTGAAGAGGACGAAAAGCATTTTGCTGACCTGGCCCGCGTGCTGTTTGACCAGGCAGCGCTCGCCGAAGGGCGTCAGCCCAAAGACCCCGGTGCTTTCGTGCAACGCCTGAACCGGCTGCTGATTGATCTCAGCGAGTAAAAGGTTAACTCCGGTCATTTTTTTGTCACTGCTGTAGGAGTGGCTTGTAGGAGCCACGATTCATCCAAGGCTACAATCCGGCCATGTCAAAAAAAGACTCTTCCGAAGACGCGTTGCGCAAGCGCTTAACGCCCGAGCAGTATCACGTTACCCAGAAGCAGGGCACGGAAGCGCCTTTCAGCGGCGAATATGTAGATATGAAGGATGACGGTACTTACGCTTGCGTGTGCTGTGGCACCGGGCTGTTCAGTTCCGAGCACAAGTTCGATTCAGGCACCGGCTGGCCCAGTTTCTGGCTGCCGCTGGCCGGCGACCGGGTCGAAGTGCGGCGCGATGCGAGCCACGGCATGATCCGCGAAGAAGTGGTCTGCGCGGACTGCGGCGCCCACCTGGGGCATATTTTTGACGATGGATCGCAGCCTACCGGTAAGCGATATTGCATTAACTCGGCCTCACTCAATTTCGATGCGGGCGATAACGAAGGGAACGATGGATGAAATTATCAGTGAAAGATACTACGAGAATTTTCAGCACGACTTTAATCAGTGTATTTTTTGTGACGGCCTGTGGCCAGCAGGGAGGTGCAGAAATGGCGGCAAGTGAGGGCGAGAGCCAGGAAGCTGCAAGTGAAGTGATAACAGAATTACAAATCATCGATGTGGTTGAGGGCGATGGTGAGGCCGCGACTGCGGGCCAGAACGTCGTCGTCCATTACACGGGTTGGCTCTATCAGGCCGGCGCTCCTGAAAACAGGGGTAAGAAATTTGACAGCTCGGTCGACCGTGGCCAGCCGTTCGTATTTCCGCTCGGTGCCGGGCGCGTGATCCGCGGCTGGGACGAAGGCGTAGCCGGCATGCAGATCGGCGGTAAACGTGTCCTGATTATTCCGCCGGACATGGGCTACGGTGCACGCGGCGCCGGCGCCGATATACCGCCGAACGCGACACTGGTATTTGAAGTCGATCTGCTGGACCTGCGGTAGCCTGCGTGCCCGTTCGCACAAGATAAAGGCCGCCATAGTGTGGCCTTTTTTATGCGTTGCCTCCGCGTTTAGCCGGACAGGGCAGGGTTCAGGCTGTAAGTCCCGACGATCTCTGCCTCTGCGACGACATGCCCTTCGATTGCGGAGAGGACCTCGGGGCCCCTGAAGCCATCTTCCACCGGGCATTTCTCCAGGTCGATTGCATAAAGCCTGAAGTGGTAGTGATGCAGTATTTCATCGTTCCACGGCGGGCAGGGTCCATCGTAGCCGCGATACTCGCCACCCATTGTTTTGTTGCCCGCGAGGAAATCGGTGTAGTTGTTTACACCCTGCCTCGTGCCGGGCGGGCCTGCCGGGTTGACTTTCCCACCGGGGGTGACTTCTTGTGAGCATTCGCCTTCGGCAAGCCCATCGTCAGAGGCCGGCAAATCGACCATGATCCAGTGAAAAAAATCCACGCGCGGAAGCGATGCAGGAATCACCTTACCTTCCTGATTAACGTCGTCCGCGGAGGAGGGAACGTCAGGGTCAATGCAGAACAAAATGAGCGAACATGCTTCCACCGGAACATCACTCCAGCTCAGTTGCGGATTGAGGTTTCCACCCAACGCCATGTGGTCGTCCGGGTCCGGGATTCCGAAAGCATTACGCCCGGGAACGCTGTCGTTGTCGTTAAATGATTCCGATGTAATTTTCATTGTATTAGAGCACTCCGTTGGTGCCCGCATTATAGTATTGCCCTTCCTGCTGGGCAGTGAAGGAAACGAAAAGCATATGGCCCGAGCGCCCGACAAAGAGAACCTGACTATTCCGGGCCCGGCCGGATTGCTGGAGGCATTGCTGGAAACGCCGCCGGATTGGGCGTCCGGTTGCGTCGCCGTACTTTGTCACCCGCATCCGCGGCAAGGGGGAATGATGCACAATAAAGTTGTACACACGATGGTGCGGGCCATGCACGACCTCGGCCTGGCTTCGTTGCGCTTTAATTTCCGCGGAGTTGGCGCAAGCGAGGGTAAGTATGCGGACGGTGAGGGAGAAATCGGCGACGTTGAGGCCGTTGCGGAATATATTCGGCAACGCTGGCCGGAGGCTAAATTGTGGCTTGCGGGTTTTTCATTCGGGGCAGTGGTGTCGGCAAGGGCCGCGCAGCAGGCACAACCGGCAAGGCTTATTAGTATTGCGCCGGCAGTGAATATACTAGGCAGGGAACTTGCGGAACAGCTTTCTATACCATGGCTGGTCATCCAGGGTGATGGGGACGAGGTGGTGCCGCACAGGGATGTGGTTGAATGGGTAAATCAGATACAACCGAAACCGCGTCTCATCGTGCTAAAGGGTGCCGGGCATTTTTTTCATGGACACCTGGTTGAATTGAGAGAAACACTGGTTGCCACGCTTAGCGAATAGGGCTGGTAACGGAGCAGGCGAATGCTGGTAAAGATCAAGGATATGTTGTTGGGCGACGTCGCCTACAAGGACACAAAGGCAGATTCGGAAGAACGCCAGCAACTTGCGCTGGCCTCATTACTGGTTGAAATGGCACGCGCCGATTTCGATGAGAGCCAGGAGGAACACAGCCGCATTATCGATTTGTTGTCGGAGCATTTTGATTTGTCATCAGCCCAGGCGCTCGAATTATTGAACCGCGCACGTGAGGCAAATGACAAGGCCGTATGTTTGTTTGATTTCACCCGGGCACTTCACCAGAGCCTGGACGCCAACCAAAAGCTCGAGGTAATCCGCTTGCTCTGGGAGGTGGCGCTGACCGACACGAAGCTCGACAAGTACGAGGACTTCCTGGTTCGCAAGGTGGCTGATTTGTTGTACGTATCGCATAGCGATGTCATTCGTATAAAGCATGAGGTAAGCGGTTTATGAAATCGATCCTGAAAAAGGGCTTTGTCGCGCTCGGTCTGCTTGGGCTGGTGGCTGTTCAGGCCGAAAGCTTAGGCAACTTTCCACAGGTTGAGACAGAAACTTTTGACGAGGAAGACTTTGTGTTTCCGGATGACATGCAGGCCGGGAAATTGAACATCGTCTTTCTCTCAATGAGTAATACTCGGGAAGCAGGTGAGCGGCAGGGCGAGATGCTTAAGCAGTGGCATGCTGAGCTCGAACCACTTGGATTGTTTTCTGATCAGGTGGTTGGATATTACTTCACAGTTATCAAAGCGCCGTTTTTTGTAAAGGGGGTTATTCGTCGCGCCATGCGTGATGACTACGAGGGTAATATTCCGCTGGACCAGTCAGGCATTTTGTTTGTCAAAGACATGGCTAAGTTTGCTGATGCAGCGGGCCTGACTATCGACGATTGGCCAACTATCGTATTGGTTGCACCGGATGGACAGCTGTTGCATGCGCTTAAGGGCGCGCCGACCGAAGCCGCTGTTGATGAATTAATGGATGCAACGACGCCATATACAAACCTGCAGACAGACACAGCCTCAGCGAACTAAATAATCACTCCGATCTGGCAGAGAAAGGGCGCCGCAAGCCGGATGGCCGGAGTGACCAGTGTCTGTGCCAGCCCCTGCAGACCGAGAAGAAGGAGCAGGGGAGACAGGTCGAAGCCACCGATCGGCGGAATGATCCGCCGAAATGGCGCGAGCAGCGGTTCCGCCAGTTCGCGCAGCAGCCCACTGATCATGACCAGTGACGGGTTGTAACCACCCCCGCCAATCCAGCTCATGAGTACGTAAATAAAAATAACTCCCGTGTAGACGCTCAGTATTAGTCGCAGCCCCGAGATTACCGTCAGCCCAAGGACTGTTACGACGTCGGGGGACGTTGTGCAGGCGAGGGGTGCCAGTAAGCCCATGGTCGCCCACTGCAACAGGAAAAAAATGATCAGGGTTGCGGAGTCAATTTTGTAAACGGGGGGAACAAATCTGCGCAATGGCAGCACAAGCGGATTTGTAACCGTTAGCACAAATTGCACAATCGGGTTTCGAAAGTCAGAGCGAGCCCAGTGCATACTCAGCCGCACGACAAATGCCATGAGGTACAAACTGACTAATGATTGCAGAATATAAACGAGTCCATTTGCCATATTGTTAATCGTTGCCCTTATGTTTGCCGAGTTCAACTGACCGGTCGCGTGCCGCGATGAGCGCTCTTCTGAACATATCACGGATACCCGCATCCTCAAGCACGGTCAGTGCCGCGTCGGTTGTACCACCAGGTGATGTCACCTGATCCCGCAACGTTGCTAGTGATTCACTATCCTCGCTTGCGACCCGGCTTGCTCCCAGCCCCGTTTGCGTGCTTAGCAGGCGAGCCGTGCCCGCATCGAAACCGAATTCCTCGGCAACCTCCTGCAGGATTTCCATGACGAGGTAAAAATATGCGGGCCCACTGCCCGAGATGGCCGTGACCGCATCCATCAGCCCTTCATCTCCAAACCAGGCTGTTTTGCCGGTTGCTTCCATCAGGTACGCTGCGTGTTGTCGCCCGGTGTCGGAAACAGACGGGCCGGCGCACAGGCCGGACATGCCCTCGGATATCAATGCAGGCTGGTTGGGCATGACTCGCACGATTGAACTGTCCGCGCCGAACCAGCCTGCCAGTGAATCAAGGGTAATTCCCGCCGCGACCGAAACTATCGTTTGCTGCTGCTTGCGGTCCGCATCACCAAGTGCCTGGCAAACTTCCGGCATGACTTGTGGTTTGACTGCCAGCACCAGCATCTCACTTGCGGCCGCAATGCTTGCGTTGTCACCCGTGATTTCTATTGCGTCACTGACCCCGGCGATTGCCTGTTGTTGCGACTCGGCCGGTTCGGCGACCGCGATACTGTTAGCATCGTGGCCCGCAGTGAGCAGGCCACGGATGATGGCCTGCGCCATATTCCCGCCGCCAATAAAGCCGATTTGAACCTGCCTGTAGTCGCTCATATCGATTCCCGAACCTGGGTGCCAGGGACTAGAGAGTAGCCTAAACGGGGCGCGGACCAAAAAGGGCCGTGCCAATTCGCAGCATGGTGCTGCCCTCGAGCACCGCCGCTTCGAGGTCATTGGTCATGCCCATGGACAGGGTGTCCAGTTCATGTCCGGCAGCAAGGAGCTCGTCCCGCAATTCCCGGAGCGCCCTAAAGAGAAGGCGTTGAGCCCCGGGGTCATCTTCCGCCCCGGGTATGGTCATGAGGCCGCGAAGCTTAAGCCGGGGCAGATCTTCGATGGTACGGCACAGCTTTGCCACGTCATCCGGCATAACCCCGCCATGAGTCGTGTCACCGTCGATACAAACCTGCACGCATACGTTCAGTTCGGGCAGCCCGTCCGGCCGCTGCTCGCTGAGGCGCCGGGCGACCCGGTCCGCGCATACGGTCTGAACCCAGCTGAAATTCCCGGCGATCTGCCGGGTCTTGTTGGACTGGATCCGGCCGATGAAATGCCACTCGATAGACGGGTCGCACTGAGGCATCTTGTCCAGCGCTTCCTGCACGTAATTTTCTCCCATTGCCCGCAGGCCGGCACTTACAGCCTCGTGAACTGCGTCAACGCCATGGCGCTTGCTGACCGCCAAAATTGAGACATCGTTCTCACTTCGGCCGGCAGCGGCAGCAGCCTCACAAATGCGTAATTTCAAATCTGTTAAGTGTTTCGTGAAACGCGTCACGATACCTCCCGAGGCAATACATATACTGACATTCAGCCTTAACCGTTATGGTAAATCTTACCTGACGGGAACCGGAATGCTTTAACTCAGGGAATTGAGATGGCAGTAGATATTGCGCAATTACTGGCGTTTTCCGTCAAGAACAACGCATCAGACCTTCATATATCGTCGGGTGTGCCGCCGATGATCCGCGTTGACGGTGATGTCAAGCGTGTAAATATGCCGCCGCTGACGCATAAAGACGTGCACAGCATGATCTACGACATCATGAACGACAAGCAGCGGAAGGACTTTGAGGGGTACCTGGAAACTGACTTTTCCTTCGAGATACCCAAACTGGCCCGTTTTCGCGTTAACGCGTTTAACCAGATGCGCGGCGCCGGCGCTGTATTCCGCACGATTCCCTCGGACATCCTGACACTGGACGACCTGCAGGCTCCGGCTATTTTCAAGGATATTTCCATGCATCCGCGCGGCATGGTGCTGGTCACCGGGCCCACGGGTTCAGGTAAATCGACAACGCTTGCCGCGATGATCAACTACATCAACGAGAACAAACCCGACCATATCCTCACGATCGAGGACCCTATCGAGTTCGTTCACGAAAGCCAGCGCTCGCTTATCAACCAGCGCGAAGTGCATCGCGACACACACGGATTCTCGGAAGCACTGCGTTCGGCGTTGCGCGAAGATCCGGACGTTATCCTGGTCGGCGAGTTACGTGACCTGGAAACTATCCGCCTGGCACTTACTGCGGCTGAGACCGGTCACCTCGTATTCGGAACGCTGCACACCAGTTCAGCCGCCAAAACCATTGACCGCGTGGTTGATGTATTCCCGGCAGGCGAAAAGGAAATGGTGCGCTCTATGCTCTCAGAGTCCTTGCGCGCCGTTATATCCCAGATCCTGCTGAAACGTAACGGCGGCGGTCGTGTGGCTGCTTACGAGATCATGATCGGTACGCCGGCGATTCGTAACCTTATTCGCGAAGGCAAGATTGCACAGATGTATTCGGCGATTCAGACGGGTCAGTCAAACGGTATGCAAACTCTTGATCAGAACCTCCAGGAGCTGATGATGAAAGGCGTTATCAGCAAGGAAGAGGCCTGTTTCCGAGCGGCCAACAAGGAAGATTTCTGATCGGTCAGGTGCGGTCAGTACAAGGTTTAACAGGTTTAAGGGACTAAAGGAGGCAAGCGATGGAACGCGACCAGGCAACACGAATGGTGCAGACGCTGCTCAAGAAGATGGTTGCCAAGAACGGTTCCGACCTCTTCATTACGGCCGGATTCCCGCCTGCCATCAAGATAGACGGCGAAATCCATCGCGCCGCGGAACAGAACCTTACCCCGGACCAGAGCGCCATCATTATTCGTTCCATCATGAACGACAAACAGGCGAAAGAATTTGACGCCACGCAGGAATGTAACTTCGCTATTTTCCCGCAGGGCATAGGCCGGTTTCGCGTAAGCGCGTTTATACAGCAGGGCAACGTCGGTGCGGTACTGCGCAGGATCGTGATGGATATCCCGACGGTTGAAGACCTCGAACTGCCACCGATCCTGAACGACATCGCCATGACGAAGCGCGGACTGGTGATCCTGGTGGGCGCGACCGGCTCCGGTAAATCGACGACGCTCGCTGCGATGGTCGGCTACCGCAACGCTAATACCCGCGGCCACATCGTTACGATCGAGGATCCGGTCGAGTACTTGCATCCGCACGACCAGTGCGTTGTGACCCAGCGTGAAGTTGGTGTGGATACCGCAGACTGGCACGCGGCGCTCAAGAACACCCTGCGCCAGGCCCCCGACGTTATCCTGATTGGTGAGATTCGGGACCGCGAGACGATGGAATACGGCATCCAGTTCGCCGAAACAGGCCACCTTTGCCTCGCCACTTTGCACGCCAACAGCGCGAACCAGGCACTCGACCGCGTCATCAACTTTTTCCCCGAGGAAAAGCGCAGCCAGTTGCTGATGGACTTGTCGCTGAACATCAAGTCCATTATTTCGCAGCGCCTGTTACCGCGCGAGTCGGGTGAAGGCCGAATCGCCGCGACGGAAATCCTGATGCAGACGCCGCTGGTTTCCGGCCTCATCTTCAAGGGCGAAGTCGCCGGGCTGAAGGAGGTCATGAAAAAATTGACCCGCCTGGGCATGAACACGTTCGACCAGGCTTTGTTCGACCTGTTCGAGGCCGGGCATATCAGTTACGAAGAAGCGATACGCAACGCCGACTCCAGAAACGAGGTGCGCTTACGTATCAAGCTGGAAAGCAAGCGTGTAGAGAACGATCCGAATGCTATCGACGAAGACCTTGGCCTGGTAGAGGAAGATCAGGGCGAAACCATTGGTGTTTAGCGCATCTATCAGGTTACCAGGCACACGGGGTTACAGGGAACGATAATGATGAACGTACAACCCTTGTTCAAATTGATGGTGGAGAAGCGGGCATCAGACCTCTTCTTCACCTGTTTCGCGCCCGTAAAGATCAAGATTGACGGCAAAATCATGCCGGTCAACAACCTCGAACTGACGCCCAAGATGGTCAAGCAGGCGGCCATGGAACTCATGGATGAAGACCAACTCGAAGAACTTGGCCGCGAGCTGGAAATCGACTTCGCAATCTCCAAGCCCAAACTGGGCCGCTTCCGGATCAATATTTTTCACCAGCGGGGCAACCTCGGGATGGTGTTGCGCTATATAAGTGCCGATTTACCCGACCTCGATGAACTATTCATGCCGCCTATACTCAAGGAACTGGTCATGTTCCGGCGCGGCCTGATCATGATGGTTGGCGCAACGGGCTGCGGTAAGTCGACGACGCTGGCAGGTATGCTCAACTACCGTAACGAGCGGACCTCATCGCACATCATTACAATTGAAGACCCGATTGAGTTCCTGCACCCGAACAAGCGTTCGATCATCAACCAGCGCGAAATCGGCATCGATACCAGGAGTTATGCGCGGGCGCTAAAAAGTGCGATGCGCGAAGCACCTGATGTGATTTTCGTTGGCGAGATTCGTGACCGCGAGGCCATGGAAGCCTCGCTGAACCTTGCCGGTACCGGCCACCTGGTTATCACGACCCTGCACGGCAACAACTCGCCCGAAACACTGGACCGGATTATTAATATGTTTCCGCAGGACCAGCATCGGCAGATTTTTATGGATCTCTCCCAGTACCTGCGTGCCATCATTTCGCAGCGCCTGGTTCGCAGCACCGAGGGAAAACGTGTTGCTGCTGTTGAGGTCATGTTGAATACGCCGCATGTAGCTGAATTGATCAACCGTGGCGAAATCACCCAGGTCAAGGAAGCATTTGCACAGAGTTCGGAACAGGGTATGCAGAATTTCGATTCCGCGCTACTCGAACTTTACAAGCAGGGCAAGATCGGCATGGACGAAGCGCTTGCCAACGCGGATTCACGCACCAACCTCGAAGCCAGCATCCACTTCAGCTAACGGCTTTCCCGCCGTCCTATAGTCAGGGATAAATCGCTGTGGCCGGGAACACCGGACCATCAACACAGACGCGCTTCATGGCAATTCCTTCGTCACCGTGCACCTGCACCGTGCAGCCCGCACAGCCACCCGCCGCGCAAGCCATAAACTCTTCGAGGCATAGCTGGCAGGACACGCTGAATTCGGCAGCGATTGCCGCAGCCGCTTCGAGCATCGGCTCTGGTCCGCAAGCGAACATTTCGACCTGTGCGACGCCGTCCCTGCCAAGTGAGCTGAGCCAGTCACGTGCAAGGTCCGTAACGTAGCCCTCGTAGCAACCTGCATATCCCTGCAGACTTGCCAGCCTGGCCGGCACCCCGAGTTCCTCGATAGCAGGCATCGTGTCGGTCGCATCAGGGGATATTCCATTGACCGGTAATGCTGATTTCACCTGCTCAAAGGGGAAGGGCACTTCCGAACCCATGAGTACCAGTTGGCCGTCACCGCCCCGGCTTTTAGCCAGTTGCTCGGCCAGGAATACCATCGGCGGAATACCGACACCGCCGCCGATCATCAGTTTGTTTGGCTTTGAATCATCCGGGTCGAAACCGTTACCGATCGGCCCCATGATGCTGAGTATATCGCCGGGGCCGGCATTACTCAGCGCCCGCAAACCGTTGCCAACTATCTTGTAGAGGAACTCCACCACCCCCGTTTTCGGATCCGTCCGCATGATCGACAGCGGTCGACGCATCGGTATGTCAGCGTCGCAACGTATATGTGCAAAACTGCCCGCGGTTGCGCGCTGTGCGCACTCGGGTGCCGTGACCCGCAGTACAAACTGCTCCGCCGGAAATGATTGGTGTGCGATGACGCGGGCTTCCTCGACGAAAATTGTGTCGCGGTGGGCTTTGGTCATGTGGTGCGAGCTTCCATGACTGCGGCCAGCACCGCCATCCGGACCGTGAGACCGTTGTTGACCTGCTGGGTAATAACCGACCTGGGGCCGTCAGCGACCGGACCGGCGATTTCTACATCCCGATTCATCGGGCCGGGATGCATAACAATCGCATCGGGTTTGGCTTTATCGAGACGGGCTTCAGTCAGTCCGTATTTTTGCAGGTACTCGTGGTTGGTCATCAGGCTGGACTTTTCTTTAATGCGTTCGCGCTGGATGCGCAGCGCCATGATGACATCAGCGCCCTTTATCGCTTTATCGATATCGTTACCGATAATAGCCCCCGGATATAAGTCGGGGTCCGGGTCCAGCCCCTTTGGCGCTACCAGCCTTAGCTCGTTATTGCCCATTATGCCCAGACCCTCGGAAAGGGATCGCGCGACCCGCGAATGTGCAATATCACCGACAACTGTGACCACAAGACCATCAAGGGCCTGCTTGTTCTGGCGTATCGTAAGCAGGTCAAGCAGCCCCTGGGTCGGATGTGATACATCTGCTTCACCGGCATTTAAAACACTCACGTTCGGCTGCACGTTAGTGGTAATGAAGTCCGGAATACCCGCGCTCGCATCGCGAACTACGAAAATGTCGCACTGCATGGCTTGTAATGTGTAAATCGTGTCGAGCAGGCTCTCGCCCTTGATTCTCGATGACATGTTGACATCAAGATTCAGCACGTCGGCACTGAGGCGTTTGGCTGCCAGTTCGAATGATGCGCGTGTGCGCGTACTCGGTTCGAAAAATAGATTTGCAACAGTATGGCCCTTGAGCACGGTATCTCTGGCCGGCGGTTTGCCGACGGGAACCTGGTAGGACTCTGCTTTGTCGAGCAACCGGGAAATAAAATCCCGACTTAATCCGGCGATCCGGATAAGGTGACGGAGCTTCCCGTTTTCTGTCAACTGGGAAGAAGACGTTGTGTCAGTGCTCATTCAGTGGTTCAGGGCCTGCTTTTGTTTTCGCGCATCCAGCTTTCGGCGATTAAGCGGGCCGCGAGGCTATCTATATCTGCTTTCTGTACTCGCCGGGATTTTATGCCAAGACGGCGCTGTTCTTTCAGCAGCGCTTCCGCTTCGACCGAAGTATACCGCTCATCGACGAACTCGACCGGGATTTCATAGCGGGATTTCAGTGAGTCAGCGAAATTCCGTACCGTTGCAGTCATTTCAGTGTCTTCGCCCGATGTGCTGGTTGGCAGCCCAAGCAGTAAAATGTCGGGGTTCCACTCCCGAACCAGCTTATCGAGCTTGTCCCAGTTGGGCTTACCGTCCCGGGCCTCCAGCGTCACCAGTGCGGAAGCCGTGTCCGTGATGCATGAGCCGCTGGCGATGCCGATACGCCGCAGGCCGAAATCAAGCGCCAGCAGGCTCCGGGGCTGATTTTCCGGGCTGTGATTCAAATGATGTTCCGCTCAGGCGTGACCGGCCTGGGGAGTTATTGTCGCCAGGTCTATACCGATAGAGCCTGCCGCAGCCTGCCAGCGTTGCTCAAATGGTGTTTCAAACACAATCGCTGCAGTAGCAGGAACCGTGAGCCAGGCATTCTGGCAGATTTCGGCCTCGAGTTGACCCGCATCCCAGCCGGAATAGCCCAGCGCGATCTGCATTCGCTCGGGCCCTTTGCCCGATGCAAGATCGGAAAGAATATCTCGCGACGTCGTAACAAAGATGGACTGGCTGACTTCGGTCGTCGCGTCCCAGTCATGTGATGATTCATGGAGTACAAAACCGCGTTCTGTCTGCACAGGCCCACCACGCAAAACTGGCTGCGTCAGTAACGCTTCATTCGATGGCCGCATTTCCAGTTGTTCCAGCACCTCGCTAACGACCATGTCGAGTGGCTGATTAATCACCAGCCCCAGTGCTCCGCTGTTGCTGTGCTCACAGATATAAGTAACCGATTGGCGAAAATTTGGATCGGCCATACCTGGCATAGCGACCAGTAGTTGTCCTGCGAGTGTTTGAGTACTATTCATTTCAGATTGCCCTCATCCTTTGACAGCCGCCGATGCCAGGGGTTCCGGTGTCCCCGATGCTCATGGAACCGTTACCCGGCCAACCCTGCTGCGGGTGAACTGCCACTCGTATGAGAATTTCAGGACATCATAATCATTTTGCAGGTATTCAGGAAACGGGTCGAAAGGTGAAGCCATTTTGAGAATATTGGCCGCTGCCATATCCAGTTCCCGGTTGCCGGATCCGGCGAGGATAATGACTTCTTTAAGTGAGCCATCGGCGCTCACCGTGACTTCGACAACCGGATTATGCGTACCCGGCTGATTGATGGCCTTACGCGGGAAATTCATGGTTCCTACTCTCTCGACCCGGCGCTTCCAGCTGTCCAGATAAGCCGAAATTCTCGATTCGCGCATGCTGGCACTGATTACGAGTTGCCGCGGTTCGGCTCCCTTGAGCACCGTTTCGGTGTCGGGCGCGGCCAGTATCTCGATACTGTTGGCCGTTCCCGGCATCCCGGTTCTGAGCGTCAGTTGCTCGGTTACCTGTTCTGCCTGGTTGTCTGACATGACACCCGCATCCTGGGCCCGCGCATACAATATATGCTGCCCTGCCGATTCATCGGCCACGTCGCTCTTGATGCTGTCCTGACCATCCTGTTCGGGGCCCGGCATTACCGGGCTGGCGTCGCGGCCGTAGGCCACCCTTAAGGCTTCGTCTTCCCCTGTATTACCCGCGCCAGCCAGGTTCTGTTGCGCCAGGTATTCGGCATCCTGACTGTCAGGCCGCTTCTCATAGTCTCGTGTCAGGAGCACGACTTCCATCGATTCCGCGTCCGCCGATGCCTCCGGCGGCCCGCCCGCAGTAAAACTTATGCCAAGTATCAGCACGCCATGAAACAGCGCCGCCACAAACAGCATTGTGGAAAGATTGTCGGGGCGTGACTCCAATGAATACGGTACGACAGCCATCAGTAATTCACGTGGTGAGTACCCGCGCTATAACCCGTCGAAACGGGCAGTGCCTGCCAGTTCCAAACGCCTGCTTTCGTCGAGGAACAGCACCATGAAAGAATTATCCGGAATGCCTTCCCACTGGCAAACAAAATTGTTTGTAACGCCTTTCTCAAAACCGAACCGCGGATAGTACTTTGCATGTCCGATAACAATAACAAACGGGCAGTCCGTATCGCGAAGCTTTTCGAGCCCGGCCTCGGACAGCTTCGTTCCTATGCCCTGGTTCTGATGCACGGGATCAACGGCGAGCTGGCCCAGCCCCATACCGTTCACGGGGCCGTCGGGCGTATCCAGCACAACGGGGCTGAACAGAACATGGCCGAGTAGCTGTCCTTCGCTTTCTGCAACGAGCGAGATGATATCGGTACGCTCTTCACGAAACCGGTCAAAGGACCCGGTACCGCCATGCTCCGCAAATGCGTCCGCATTGATGCGGGCAATCGCTTCAAGATCTTTAGCCTGCTGTGGCCGAATATCAACCATGGAAGCTATCAGGCGGCGGCACTCCGTGCCGACAACTCTTTTTCGATGCTATCGAATAACCCGGCCGCCAGATCGACTCCGGACAGCTTCGCGATCTCGCGTATCCCGGTCGGGCTGGTCACGTTTACCTCGGTCAGGAAGTCGCCGATCACGTCCAGGCCGGCGAACAATACGCCGCGACGGCTGAGCTCAGGCCCGACCTGGGTACATATCCAGCGATCGCGGTCGGAGAGCTCACGGATTTCGCCCTGGGCGCCCATGACGAGATTCCCGCGGTTATCGTCCTTGCCGGGCACCCTGGCAAGCGCGTACGCGGGTGCTTCGCCATTGATCAGGATGATCCGCTTGTCACCTGCTGTGATTTCGGGAACAAAGCGCTGCGCCATCGCATAGCGCGCCCCGTCGTCTGTCAGGGTTTCGAATATCACGTTCGCATTGTTGTCGGTGTGCTCTACCACGAATATGGATTTTCCACCCATGCCGTCCAGCGGTTTCACCACTATTTTCCGGTGTTTATCACGAAAGGCACGGAGGTCATTCATGCTTCGGGTAACCAGCGTCTCGGGACAGCACTGCGGGAACCAGGCTGTAAAGGCCTTTTCGTTTATATCGCGCAGACTGGCGGGGCGATTGACAACCAGCACCCCGCCCAGCTCAGCCCGTTCCAGGATATAGGTGGAATACACGTACTCCATATTGAACGGCGGGTCTTTGCGCATCAGGATCAGGTCGAGATCTGTCAGCGATGTGTCCCGGATATCACCGAGGCTGTACCAGTCACGTGCGTCATCCCTGACGGTTACCGGCCGGCCGCGACCGAAAGCCTCACCATTGCTGATGAACAGGCCTCCGAGCTCGAACAGGATGAGTTCGTGACCCCTGGCCTGCGCTTCCAGAAGCATTGCCAGGGTGCTGTCTTTTGCGGGCGCAATACCGGCAATCGGATCCATAACGACGCCGGTGCGGATGCTGTGCATGAATTTCTCTCCCGGGCGGCAAAGCGCTTTCAGAACGCCTATTCTGGCCCAGAGTTGCTGAAATATCAGCCTTGCACGGGTATTATCAACGCTGTTGCGCGTGTCCGGGTATGGGTTATGCCCTGTGAGCCGCAGACGGGTGAAAGCTTTCGGTGTATTCAATACGGTGGTGAGCAGCTGGAATTCCGGCCTGTGTCCGCAGTATCGTCAGGGCGCCCGTCCGAGTGGATGTCATCCCGTAGATGCGCATTAGTCATTATGTTAATAAGCGTTCAGGGCTTGTGTAACGCTGGTTAAGCCCGCAGGAGTCGCGTGTGGTGGAAGATTCGGCACCTGATTTGCAAGGACTCAAAATCCTTGTAATCGACGATAGTAAAACGATTCGGCGAACCGCCGAGACCTTACTCGCGAAAGAGGGGTGTACCGTTTTCACCGCGATGGACGGTTTTGACGCATTGTCCAAGATCGCTGACCACCACCCGGATCTGATTTTTGTCGACATCATGATGCCACGGTTGGATGGTTATCAGACCTGTTCGCTGATCAAGCACAATTCTAGTTTCCGTGATACCCCTGTGATCATGTTGTCCAGCAAGGACGGCCTGTTTGATAGGGCGCGCGGCCGGATCGTAGGGTCGGAACAGTATCTGACCAAACCGTTTACGCGCGACGAGTTGCTCGGTGCGATCGCCGAGCAAGTGGTTCGAACAGCCTGAAGCGGCAGGAAAGATGACACTTGTACTCATTGTTGATGATTCTCCAACGGAACAGCACGTGTTCTGTAAGGCATTGGAGCGGCACGGCTATGACACCGTTGTAGCCAGTGACGGCGAAGAGGCCATTGCAACAGCGGAACAGGTCCAGCCGGAAGTCATTGTTATGGATGTGGTTATGCCCGGCATGAACGGATTTCAGGCGACGCGCAAACTTTCGGGGAATCCGTCTACCAAGCAAATTCCGGTCGTTATTGTCAGTGCCAAGAGCCAGGAGACCGACCGAATCTGGGGTTTGAGGCAAGGGGCCAGCCAGTACCTGGTTAAGCCGGTCGAAACGAGCGATCTGATTGCAGCAGTCGAGGCTGCGCTGAACGCATGAATGCCGAATCCGTAAGTTATTTGCAGGATTTAAAAGATGAGCCGTTTGAATTGCTGCGCGAAATGGAGCGCAGGAGTCGCGCGGCGCTTGCCGGCGGTGCCTCACTCGATGTCGAAGCACAGGAGTGGGTCGGTATCGGCTGTCGGCTGGGCACGGACCGGTTGCTGGTCTCCCGCACAGAAGTTCGCGAGGTCATGATGATGCCGGCAAGTCTGACCAGGGTGCCGGGCGCGAAAAACTGGATTGCCGGCCTCGCCAATCTGCGCGGCCAGTTATTGCCGGTCGTGGACTTGCGTACCTTTCTTGGGGCGGGGACCAGTAAGGGTGTACGCACAGCCCGGGTGCTGGTTGCTGACAACCCTGAAATGCCGGTGGGCATTATTGTTGATGAAGTGTTTGGTTTTCGGCGTTTTATCGAAAATGAATTTACGGAGACTGCACCGGAGACGGAATTGCGTTGCGAGCGTTACCTGGCAGGCGCATGCATACGAGGCGCAGACATCTGGCCGGTATTGAGCCTGGGCAAACTGCTCGACACACGCGAGTTTCAAAATGCGGCCGCCTGATGCAGATCGGCAAGGCTGCATATGAAAGCATGGGGAGGGCATAGAAATGGCTGGTAGTTCGAATGAAGCACGGTACATGCCCGCCCTGGCCGCTTTGCTCCTGATTACGCTGGGGGTAACCGCGTGGTGGCTTTATTCCATGACATTTGGCCCTGCGGGTAGGCCGGCAGCTATGGAAAGCCTGGTTAATTCACAGGCAGCCAGTCTGCAGACCCGCATGGCTATTGAAGGCGATGAAGCCAGCCTGGACGCGCTGGAGCGAACCAGTGAATTACTTGGCGATATTAAAACTGCGGGCTTGACGGATGCGCAACGCGCGGATCTGGGGAGAGTACGCTCGAGTGTAACTACGATAGTCGAAAGCATTGGTGACATTCGGGCGTTGAACGAAGCCGTCGCGCGGCTCGACGAATTGACGCCCAGGTTCACAGATGCGGTCTACAAGTTGCAGGGTGAACTGTCGATCCAGAGGCAGCCTGTCATCATTGCGCACCTGGAGCGTTTACGGTTGTTGGGCGATTCACTCGCTACGCTGAGTAAGAACATGATCACCGGTGACAGCGATTTGAATCGTCGTCTCCTCGACAATGAAATGGAATTGCAACAGATCGTACGCGGCATACGGGCAGGTGACCGGCAGCTGGGTATCGTTGCTGTAACAGGTCCTGAAACGGAGGAAGCGGTAGCAAGCCTGAGTCGCAGGGCGGGCCAGTTAGGCGGTGTGGTAAAGGACAGCCTGAGTTTGTCCGACCGCCTCGCTCCCGTGCGTGATGCGAGCACAATGCTTGACGAACTCGTGCTGGCGATGGAAGCGGACCGGGCTGTTTTCGGTGATCCGACACTGCGCCCCGGAATAGATGCAGAGCTGATGCGTCTGTTCGCTTTGCTTGGTGCAGCAGCCTTTGTTGGCCTGGTGATGCTGGCCGTGTGGCTGAAGAATTCAAGGCAGCGGCGCAAGACCGACATACTCGCCCACCAGACCGAGAGTGATCAGCAGGCGATTCTGCAGTTGCTGGATGAACTCGGAAGCCTTGCCGACGGCGACCTCACGGTACAGGCAACCGTGGGTGACGACATTACCGGCGCTATTGCAGATTCGATCAACTTCGCGATCGAGGCTTTGCGTGATCTCGTTGTGACAATCAATGAGGGTGCAATCCTCGTTGGCGACGCGACCAAGCAAACGGAAACAAGTGCACACGCACTGGAAGCTGCCAGTGAAGCGCAGTCGCGCCAGGTCAAACATGCTTCCGAGGTCGTGCAGCAAATGGCGGCGTCCATTGACGAGGTATCCGGTAACGCAGAGCGTTCGTCGGATGTCGCGAGGCATTCGGTTGATATCGCGCACAAGGGTGGCGACGCTGTCCGGCGGACCATCGAAGGCATGAATACCATTCGTGAGACGATCCAGGATACGTCGAAACGTATCAAGCGCCTCGGTGAAAGTTCGCAGGAAATCGGCGATATCGTGGAACTCATTAATGATATTGCCGACCAGACGAATATCCTTGCACTGAACGCATCCATACAGGCATCCATGGCCGGCGAAGCCGGGCGCGGGTTCGCGGTTGTTGCCGACGAGGTTCAGCGTTTGGCCGAGCGGTCGGCCAATGCAACCAAACAGATAGAAGTGCTGGTCAGCACAATCCAGTCCGACACCAACGAAGCCGTCGTTTCGATGGAGCGCAGTACGACCGATGTTGTCGGGGGTGCATTGCTCGCTGAGAATGCAGGTGCGGCACTGGAAGAAATTGAACAGGTATCAAACCAGATCGCCATGCTCGTGCAGAATATCTTTGGTTCCGCACGTGAACAGGCCGGTTCGGCGAAAACCGTGCTTGAAAGTGTCCAGAAGCTGCGGGAGATTAGTGGTGAAACTGACGCCAGTGCTGCCACGACCCGTAACTTTATCAGCAAGCTGTCACCACTCGCGTCTGATTTACGCGAATCTGTGTCAGGTTTCATACTTCCGGGCGGGGAAGGTAGTAAAGCGCAGGATGAAACCGGGGAGGCAGAGTTGGGTGATGGATCTGATGACGGTCCTCAGGACAATGAGCCCGATGACAACGACGCCAAGAAAGATTCATCTGGTGTATTTGCAGACCAGAGCATGGCCTGAAGAGGCTTAGGCGATTCTGATGAGTACGACGGCGCGATCCGAATCATTCCACCTGGTAGGCGAGCAGGTAGCTGCTACGCTCCACGATGCGCACATTGCCCTCGAGGGTTTTGCCGACGGTGACTCGGGTGCAGACGGGCTTGATAAGTGCGTGGCGCTTTTGCATAGCGCACGCGGAGCCCTGCAGTTGGCCGAGGTTTATGGTGCCAGCCTGCTCGCGGAGGAGATGGAATTAACCTGCCAGTCTCTTGCAGAAGGTAAGCAAAAAGAACAATGGATAGATGAGGGCATCGAAGCCCTCAGCCGCGCAATGGTGCAATTGCCCGCCTACGTTGAAAGGATCATGGGCGGCGGTCGCGATATTCCGCTTGTTTTGTTGCCGCTTCTCAATGATCTGCGCGCTGCTCGTGGCAACCCGCTGCTGTCCGAGAGCACACTTTTATTACTGAATCTTGAACCGCCGACCCGCAGTGAAGAAAAGGCGCCCGAGCGTGACTCAAGCGGCGAGGACATCATGTCCCTGCTGGCGAAGGCAAGGCCGCAGTTTCAGTTGGGCCTGCTTGGCTGGATCAAAAACAGTGAAAGCGAAGTGGACCTGCAGCGCATGGTCGCGGTAGCCGATCGATTGGAGCGGGCAGCCCAATCAGAAGAAGTGCATCAGCTCTGGTGGGTAGTCGGTGGAGTGCTGGAGGCTTTGATCGACAAAGGCCTGGAAGCGAGCATTGCGCTCAAGCGACTCATCGGCCAAGCGGACCGTGAGATCAAACGTTTGCAGGAAAATGGTGAAGAAGATTTTGCCACAAACCTTCCGACAGATCTGGTCAATAACCTGCTTTACTACGTAGCCAGGTCGCGCTCTGGCGGCAAACGCTGTGACGCAATTCGTTCCGCCTTTAACCTGTCCGACGCGGCTCCCGGCGACGAGCAGGTCGAAGAACTTCGCGAACACCTGTCTGCTCCCAGCGCCCGACTGATGAAGACCGTCGCTAACGCGATTCGTGAAGATCTGGGCCACGCGAAAGACGTGCTGGATATTTATGTGCGCACCGGCATGAAAGATTCCACGGACCTGGAAGGGCAGGTCGGATTGCTGCGCAAGATTGGCGACACCATGGGCGTGCTTGGCCTCGGCCCGTTGCGCGAAGCTGTACAGCAACGCAGTGAGGAACTGGCAAAGCTTGTTGCAGCGGAAGTCGATGTAGACGAACAGGATCTGATTACGTTCGCGGCCGCACTGCTCGACGTAGAGCAACGACTGGACACAGAACTGCTGAACCTCGTCTACAGCGATGAAGAAGGCGAGGAACCGCGCGATGCAGAGTTCAACCAGGTAACTGAAGCAGTCATGCGTGAATGTATTGTTAATCTCACGCGCATCAAGGAAACGATAACCCAGACCCTGGCCAACTCGGCAGATATGGAGATGGTCGACAGTCTTGCCGACCAGTTCAGGGGCATCAGTGCCGGCCTGATTATGCTGGGCAAAACCAGGGCTGTGGATACGCTTGGCCGCATCGGTGTTGCAATCCGCAAATGTGTCGAAAACGAATCGGTTGCACGTGAGCCCGCCTATCTGAACAGACTGGCCGACGCGTTCGTTAGCCTTGAGTACTACATGGAAACCCTGCAGACCGGTCGTAAGGAACCGGTATACATGCTGGACAATGCAGAACGTTGCCTGGACGTAATCGAGGAATCGGTTCCGCTCGCGATAACCGAGAGCGAAGAGCCGCACTCTCATACAACTACCCTGAAAATTGATCCCGATGCACTGGCCGGAATTGCAGCCGATGTGACTGACATTGAAAAGACGAGCATTATCGAAGTGCCGGTCCTGCAAACCGGCACCGCTCTACCGGATCCGGAGCTGCTCGAAACCTTTATCGAAGAAGCCCGCGAAGAAATAGCGGCGATTAGCAGACACTATCCTGTCTGGGCAGAAAATCAGGCCGACGAAGAAGCACTGATCACTTTGCGCCGTTCATTCCATACCCTGAAGGGCAGCGGGCGGATGGTTGGCGCGGAGCAGATCGGGGAATACTCGTGGAGCATGGAGGACATACTCAACCGGGTGATCAATAAGACAGTTGAAGTAAGCCCTGGACTAATTGCGTTTGTCGGCGATGCTGTCGAAGCCCTGCCGCAACTCCTCGAGCAACTGGAGATAGGCACGGATCCAACCGCGGATCTTGAAGCGATTACAAATGATGCCGGAAGTTTTGCAGCAGGAGGAATTGCGGAGCGATATGCTGGAGTGGCGGCCCCGGCGGAAGATACTGCAGAGCTAACCCTTATAAAACCCGAAGAGCTGGATTTCGAGGCAACCCTGGTCGCGGCGGAAGAGCCTACCGGCATGGATCCGGTACTGCTCGACATACTGACCCGTGAAACTGCGACTCATCTTGCCGCGATTCGCAAGTTCCTTGGCAGCTGTCGGCCCGGCGACGAACCTTTCATGGTTACGGAAGCCATGCACCGGGCATGCCACACGTTGCAGGGCAGTGTCACGATGGCGGACGCCCAGACTGCTGCCGTAATTACCGACCCGCTCTACCAGCTGGTGGAACAGTTGTATCGGCAAGGCACCGGGCTCAGTGCCGCCGACCATTCACTGTGTGAGGACGCTACCAATGCTGTCGAGGCGATTATCGCGCATCTGGCAGATCCCGCCAGCGAAAGCCCGGATACAGAGCAGGTGCAGTCTGATCTGTTAGAGATGGTGAAGCGTCTTGCCGCTGAAAAGGAAGAGAAAGAGGCCCAGGGTGAATCGCCGACGCTTGAAGCCCCCGGTCCGGGCATAGACCTCGATAAAACAATCGAGGTTGGTTCATTTACCCAGTCCGCTGAAGAACTTGCGGAGGCAACCGGGGACGCTGACGAGGGGACAGCGCAAGTTCCGGTGTTCGACGCAGAGATTGCCGCAATCTTTATAGAAGAAGCGGGTGAGATTCTGGAAGCGGCAGATGTCGCGCTTGCCGGCCTGGCAGAAAACAGCAAAAATTCGGCACCACTTGCCGAGCTCCAGCGTCATTTGCACACACTGAAAGGCGGCGCGCGAATGGCGGGAATCGTCGTCATGGGCGATTTCAGCCATGAACTCGAAAGCCTGCTGATTCGCATCAACCAGGGCGGTATGGGTCTGGACGAATCCGCTTATGGTCTTTTGCAGGCCAGTATTGACGAATTGCATCGGATGCGTGAGCAGGTTCCGGGTGGTTTGGTAGAGCCTCCGGGCGACAAACTGGTGGGACGCCTGATGAGCGTTGTGGAAGCGACCATGATGATGCCGGTTATCTCTGAAGAAGATAAACCGCTTGCCGAAGAAGATATAGACCAAGATTCGATTGAAGATACCCGCGCTCTTAGCGTACCCGAACCCGAGGGACTTGGTGAACTTGCACGCGAGTTGACCCGCGATGCCGGGCCGAGGGAGCTCACGCTACTGCCGGAAGACATGAAGGCGCTGACAGCAGAGCAGGCTCCGGAGCGTGCTCCCCGTCGGGAGATAGCCCGCGTCGATTCGGCCATGCTCGAGAATCTCCTCAATAATGCCGGCGAGATCAGTATTTTTCATTCACGTCTTAACCAGCAACTGAATTCCATTCAGTTCAATCTTGATGAACTCGGCACTACTGTGCGGCGCCTGCAACAGCAGCTTCGTAATCTGGATACGGAAACTGAAGCGCAGATTCTGTTTCGGCACCAGGGCGACATAAACACCGACGACGAGGATTTTGATCCGCTGGAGCTCGATCGCTATTCGACGATTCAGCAATTGTCGCGCGGTCTTACAGAGACGGCGAGCGACGTCAGCAGCATCAAGGATTTGCTGCAAAACATTGCGGCCGATACTGAATCGATTCTGTCGCAGCAGGCGCGCACGACATCGGAAATGCAGGACAGCCTGATGCGCACCCGTATGGTGCCGTTCGACCAGCACGTGCCGCGGCTTTCGCGACTCGTGCGTCAACAGGCTGTCGAGAGTGGCAAGCAGGTTGAACTCAGGGTGGAGGGCAGTGCAGGCGAACTTGATCGCCAGGTTATGGAGAAAATGCTGCCGCCCTTCGAGCATATGCTTCGTAACGCAATTATTCACGGCGTTGAGGATCCGAAAGTTCGCAAGAAAGCCGGTAAGCCGGCTGACGCGGTTATTACCATCCGGTTCGGGCGTGAGGGTTCACAGGTTTTAATCGAGATTTCCGATGATGGCGCGGGCGTTAATCTTGATGACATTCGTGCCAAGGCTGCAGAGCAGGGGCTGATCAAACCGGATCAGGAGCTGACCGATGAAGAGGTCATGCAGCTGATTCTCCATATAGGACTCAGCACAGCCGACAAGCTGACCCAGTCTGCCGGACGTGGCATCGGCATGGACGTGGTTGTTAGCGAAATCGCGAAGCTGGGCGGTACGCTGGCGATGCACTCGGAGGCAGGCAAGGGAAGCACTTTCACGGTGCGGCTGCCTTACACCCTGGCCATCACCCAGGCGTTTATCGTCAAAGCGGGTGGCGAAACCTTTGCTTTGCCTCTGCCAACAGTTGAAGGTGTCGTGCGGATCGGGCGCAAGGAATTTGAAGAACATATGGCTGAACCGGACCCGATGGTCGAATACGGGGATCGGAACTACCGGATACAGTATATGGGTCTTTACCTTGGCCTCGGTACAGCGCGACTGAATCCGGATGACGATCAGGTTACGCTCATTCTTGTTGAGGCGGGCGAGAGTTCGACGGCCCTGATAAGCGACGAGGCCGCCGACAGCAGAGAAATTGTTGTAAAGCCGATTGGCTCGCAACTCTCAACCATACGCGGTCTTGCCGGCGCGACGATTCTCGGGGATGGCCGAATCGTGGTTATCCTCGATGCTGGCGCACTCGTGCGATCCGCTGTCGTGGAAGTTGTGCCCGAAAAGCCGGCCAGGGTGGAAGAAGAAGACCTGCCTGCCCTGGCACTCGTCGTCGACGATTCAATAACCATGCGACGGGTAACCCAGCGCCTGCTGGAAAGGATCGGAATGCATGTCCTTACCGCGAAAGACGGGATAGAAGCACTGGAGGTGCTGCAGGATCATATTCCCGATATAGTTTTCCTCGACGTAGAAATGCCTCGCATGGACGGATATGAATTTGCGGGCCACGTGCGCAACAACCCGGAAACTGCAGATTTGCCAATCATCATGGTGACATCGCGTGCGGGTGAGAAACATCGCGCACGCGCAATTGAACTTGGCGTAAATGATTATCTGGGCAAGCCCTACCAGGAACATGAAATGCTGGAAGCTATGCAAAATCTACTGGGCGATAGCTTTAACGAGATAAAGGAACGCCGGGAGCACGATGTTGTGTCCTGAATGGATGCACGGAATTTGAAAAACGCATGGCGGTAATTTCTGAAGAACTTTATAGCCTGATCGTGCCGTTGGAAGCGGACCGGTTAATTGTGCCGCGCTCTTGTGTAGCAGAGATCGTGCGTTATACGTTGGCTGAAGAAAATGCGGACGACTCCAGTTGGCTGCAGGGCACCACCAACTGGAATAATCGTGTAATACCCGTGGTTTCATTCGAGCGGATGTGTGGAATTGAACCACCGGTGCCGGGCGGTCGTACGCGCATCGTCGTGTTTCACCCCCTGAGCGTGGGCGAAGTGAGTGAGCCCTACGGTCTGTTGGCCGAAGGTTTTCCGCAAATGGTCAGACTCAACAGGGAGGTGGTGGAACCCGATTCCGATTATGAACCACCTGCAGATTCGCCCATCATCTGCCAGGTACGCCTTATCCAGGAACACGCGCTGGTCCCGGATCTCGAGAAGATCGAGCAGATGTTGCGGGAGGCGGCAGCCCCGGCCTGATTCGAATCAGCTGGCCCCAAGGTCGCCTGCAAAATATTGCACGAGACCTAATGCCACTATCGGCGCTGTTTCTGTACGCATGATCCTTGGCCCCAGTGCGACTGCTGTGAATCCCGCATCAATGGAAGCATTAATTTCATCAACTGTGAATCCGCCTTCGGGACCGGTCAGTACAACGGTTGGTTTTCCCGCCTCGACAACCGACTCCAGGTTTTCCTTGCCCGAGGGGTCGAGCAAAACGGCAGTGCATGCGGGATCCAGCAGTTTGAGGCAGTTGGCTAGTGGCAGCGGTTGAGCAATTTCCGGAAGAAGGTTACGACCTGACTGCTCGCAGGCGCTGATCGCGATACTGCGCCAGTGGTCGACACGCTTGTGCCCTTTTTTATTGTCAAGTTTTACAACGCCTCGTTCGCAAAGTACTGGCTGTATCAAGCGGACCCCCAACTCGGTCGCCTTCTGAATAACGCTGTCCATTCGACCGCCGCGACAAAGTCCGTGCCACAGCGATAAGTTGAGGCCGGAGTCGGTTGGTGGGGTGCTGCAGCTACCCACCTGCACCTGCACGTTATTCTTGCTGACCGCAATGATGTTCGCGGCATACTCGTCACCCTGCCCGTTAAAAAGTACCAGCGGATCACCCACTCGTTTTCGCAGTACCTGGGCAATATGATGGGCGGCATTGCCACTAAGCTTGGCCTCACTATTCTGGTTGAGCTCCGTGTCGATGTAGATTCGTACATTGCGCATGCGGCTATCGTGCTACAAGTAGCAGAATCAGACAAACTGCCACATAACAATGAAGCGTATCCGGTGATAAAGTAACGCAGGTCAAAATGGACAGGTTTGTTTGTATGTTCACGCTGGATACTGAATCAGGCCTGATTGCTGAAGCCCGCCAGGTTCAGTCACCCAATTGTGATGACCGTCCACCCGGTTGTATGCCTAATCTTATTGTCGTACATGGAATTTCCCTGCCTCCCGGCATTTATGGCGGTCCGTGGATAGACCAGTTATTCAGTAATTGTCTCGATATTTCTGCCCACAGCTATTTTGAGGAAATTGCTGATTTGTGCGTCTCGGCACATTTTCTTGTTCGCCGCGACGGCGAGCTGGTTCAATACGTGCCGGTAGACCGGCGGGCATGGCATGCGGGCGACTCGAGCTATGCGGGACAGTCGGGATGCAATGATTTTTCGATAGGCATAGAACTCGAAGGCGAAGACGAAACGCCTTACGAGGAAGCACAGTATTATTGTCTTGCCGCATTAATAGCGACTTTGCGACGGACGGTCGCTTCACTGGCAAATGCGGATATAGTCGGGCACTGCGATATTGCACCGGGGCGTAAAACGGATCCCGGCGAGGCATTTGACTGGCAGGCTCTGGAATCATTGCTGACAGCGGAAACCTGAATGGCGACACTTACGACTGGCCACTGACGAATGAATTTTCTGGCACTAATACTGGGCTTGGCGGTTGAGCGGCTACTAACGCAGTTGTTTCACCTGCGCAAATTTCACTGGCTTGATCCTGTTTTCGACCTGGCGTTCAGCAAGCTGAAAAATATCTCTCAGATTGCAGCCCCGGCCGCGACCCTTGGCATTGTGTTGCTGCTTATTTTGCCAATCGGGCTTATGGAGTTCAGCCTTCAGGATCAGCTGGCACAAATCCCCCTGTTTGCGTTTGCTGTACTTGTGCTGTTGTTTTGCCTTGGCCCACGTGATCTGGCGGAAGAGATTAACGACTACCGCATTGCTCTTTCCGATAACGACCAGCAGGAAATGGCCAAGCTTTCGAGGGAATTTCTGGAAGCCGGTGCCGAATCGGAATCGCCCGCAGAAATCGAAGCGGCGATATACGCACAGGCCAATAACAGCGTTTTTTCGGTCGTCTTCTGGTTTTTTCTACTGGGACCAACAGGTGCATGGATGTTTCGCGTGCTTGACCTGATGCGCCGCAGGGCCATCCATCACAGCGAGCTACATGCTGCGAACGGGGGCGATGATTTACCGCCGCTGGTGAGGGGCACGCTGGTTCTGCACCGTCTCGCTGCGTGGATCCCGGCTCGGCTGCTCATGGCCGGTTACATGCTCGCCGGGAGTTACGATGGTGCAGTCGCGGGATGGCGGGAACAACCTGAGCCAACGACAGAACTATTTCCTGGTCCGGATGATCAGCGCCTGGGATTCGTTGGTCGGGGTGCTGCGCCCGAATCGGAAGCAGATGATATTGCGACGCGGGCAGAAATTGCCCTCAAGCTGGTGCGACGGACTCTTTGGATGATCTGGTGCCCGGCGCTCGCGGTACTGACCCTCTATGGCTGGATCAACTGACGCGGTAAGAATCCTGTTGGCGGCAGGGATCGTTCTTATTGCCGGCTGCCAGCCACCCGGTGACGGTTTGCCGCGCGGAGACGGGGGCCCTGCCGAGCGCATCATTTCGCTCGCTCCCCACATTACGGAACTGGTTTACGCGGCGGGCGCCGGCGACCGGCTGGTCGGCGTCGTGGCTTACAGCGACTATCCGTTTGAGGCCCGCAGCGTGCCCAGGATCGGCGACTCCTTCCGGGTCGATTATGAAGCCGTTAGTGTTCTGCAACCCGACCTCGTGCTCGCATGGCAGTCAGGCAATCCCGCCGAGATCGTCATGCGGTTGCGGGAGTTGGGTTATCGCGTTGTCGAGCTGGAGGCGACCGTGCTCGATGATGTCGCTGCAGATTTGCGCACGATCGGCGACCTGGCCGGCACTGGTTCTATTGCTGATCAGCGCGCAGACGAATTTAGTGCGCAGCTTGAGACGCTGCGCAAGGAGTACGAGGGTGTGCGCATGCTGCGGGTTTTCTACCAGGTCGCGGCAAACCCCTATTTCACGATTACCGGCAGGCATGCGATCAGCGCCGCGATCGATATGTGTGGTGGCGAAAATGTTTTTGCCGATATTTCCGGCCTCGCGCCTTCCATTACCCTCGAAGCCATAATCGCCGAAAACCCGGAAGTCATTATTGCGCCGGTTGTGCCTGAGGATGAAAGCTGGAAGCAGGGCTGGCAGGACTGGAATAGCATAGATGCGGTTACCCGGGCGAATCTATACAGCATCAATCCTGATGTCATTAACCGGCCGGGCCCGAGGATTATCGAAGGGGTGGCACAGATCTGCGCGGCACTCGATACGGCGCGTAACAAACCGTAGTTCTTAAGTCCCCGAAGCGGATTGTTTAAGTTTCCCGCCCCTCCATAACACTTCCTCGCCGTTATCCAGCTTGTTCAGAACGCGTGCTACGACAAACAACAAGTCTGACAGGCGGTTCAGGTAACGTAGTGATTCACTGTTAATTTCTTCTGCCTGCGAAAGGGTCAGCAGGCGTCGTTCAGCACGCCTGCACACGGTGCGGGCAAGGTGGCAAGCTGCTGAGGCAGGGCTGCCGCCCGGCAAAATAAAATCCTTCAGTGGCGGCAGGGATTCATTGAACTGATCCATTACCTGTTCCACACGATCTACGTCAGCAGCGGAAAGAGTACTACCGCCGGGCATACACAGCTCGCCACCCAGGTCGAATAACTGTTGTTGAATATCCGTTAGGACGGCAGCCAGCTCTTCCGGTATACCTGCTGCAATGGCCAGGCCCAGTGTGCTGTTGAGCTCATCAATACAACCATAGGCTTCAACGCGTGAGCTGGTTTTGCTTACGCGCGTACCGTCACCGAGGCCGGTGGAACCATCGTCTCCGGTGCGTGTATATATTTTGCTGAGTCTGTTACCCATATTTGCAGGAGCGGCTTTAACTGATGCCGGGCTTCCAGGGCTTGCACAGCAAGTCCCGGAAAGCCAAATGGCGGAAGCTATTTCGTAGAATCCACAGGATTCGGAGATAGCCGCGACAAGTATAACCGTACTACCAGAACTCGCTATGCGGGCATAAGCAGCGTGCGTTCACCCCGCGTATTACGGTAGTAGTCAAACGGTGTCTGGTAAAGCCGCTCCAGCCGGGAGGGTTCCAGGAGCTCGGCGGCTGAGCCATATTCCCATTCACCGTCCCCGTATAACAACAGCGCATGGTCGGCATAGCGCATCGCCATGGCCGGATTGTGAAGGGTGGTGAAAACGATGCGACCGTCGTGAGCCGTTTCCCTAAGTATGTCGAGCACACTGAGCTGGTGATGGGGATCGAGATGGTTCATTGGCTCGTCCAGGAGCCAGATCACGGGATCCTGCACCAATAGCGTTGCCAGCGCGACACGTTCCCGTTCACCGCCCGACAGGGTCGTGATAACCCTTTCTTCAAGGCCGGCCAGGTCGAACTTTTGCAGCGCCGTGTGAACGACCTCACGGTCCCGGTCATCGGGCCACTGCCACAGGCTCAAACGCGGATAACGACCCATGAGCACTATGTCCATAACCGACAGAGGAAAAGCGTCTTCATAAATCTGCAATAGTAATCCCAGGCGCCGTGCAGCTTCCTTGCGAGCCAGTGTACCGAGCGAGTCACCGCAAACCGTCACATCACCGGTAGCCGGTGGCCACAATCCGGCAAGGGTGTGGAGAGTCAGAGTTTTGCCCACCCCATTTGTACCGAGAACGCACACAAAGGATCCGGGCTCGATATCGAGACACAGGTTTTTTACAAGCTCCCGATTGGCGACTGAGACAGTCAGGTTATTGCACTGAAGTCTGGCTTCCATGGCGAGAATGCTTTCCAGGTCGCATATGAGGACCCCAAGCTTGAGGCATTACAATGCTGCCGGGCAAGGACTTTTCTGCAGGCAAAAAAAACCCCGCTGGGTAAGCGGGGGTATACGGGTTATTGTTGTTGTCGCGAATTCGGTTTCTGCTACAGCGCTATGGGCTGTGGTGGATTATTATTTTTGTTTACGAGTCTTCTTATTATTGTTTATTGTTCTTCTTATGATCCGTATCTTCTGGCTTCGATGTCTGTATTCAGATGTCGAAATAGCCCGGCGTCACAGAAACCTTTTTTGTGCGCAGTAGTAAAACAAGCAAAAGCCGTGCCAATCTCACCTAAATTTCCTAGAATCAATTGTTTACAAATCACTGATTCAGGTATTTTCTAGCTGAATTTCATGACCTGTAAATAAAATCGACACTCTGGAAGCCCCTAAATCTCTTGCGGAACCCGCTACAAGCAACTGCCAGATATGCAGTTAAGTTCCCACCAGGGCGCTGAAAAAGGTGCTGAAAGCCATGCTGAGCGCCATACTCGTCCCACCCAGGTGTGGAAAAGCAGTGCATAGGCTGGGTTTAACATCCACAACGGCTTTTTTTTGTAAATATTTTCGACAGAATCGCACCCCGGTTGGCCATTCAAGTGTCAGGGCTGCAAACGGGTACAAGACCAGCCGCCTACCTTAAATCCCTTGTCCGATGCTTCCAGCTGCCGCGTCCAGCTGCCGCGGTCATGCAACCGTGCCTCCCCCCGGCACCACAGTTCCACGCTGTCTATCCAGATCCGGTAGCCGCCCCAGAATGGCGGGCGCGGGATTTCGAGTTTGCTGGACTCTTCCTGCAGCTCGGCCAGTTTACGCGCCGTCGCTACATGCTTGTCCCGAAGTTCCTGTCGACTTGTCAAAGGCTGGCTTTGGGTGCTTGTCCATGCGCCGATCTGGCTTTCTTTATCGCGTGTTGCGAAGTACGCGTCACTTTCGTCGTCCGGCGACCGTATAGCGACTCCTTCTATACGTACCTGGCGGTTCAACGTATCCCAGTGAAAGACTCCTGCCACACGGCTGCCGGAGTCCATGTCTATGCCCTTGGGCGATTCATAATTTGTATAGAAAACCAGGTAGCCCGGCTCTATTATCAGCTGCTTGCAAAGTACGATGCGTGCCGACACGGTACCCGATTCACTATTCGTTGCGAGCGCCATCGCGTCGGGGTTGGGCAAATTATCTGCCGTTTTCGCGTGTTCGAGCCACTCGTTTAGCAGCGGCAATGGGTTGTCCGGCAAAGGTTCGGGAAGCTGTTCCATTATATTCTGGCGGCGCCGGCGATCAGACCTGGAATTGAATCACCGAGCGAATGCTCTTGCCTTCATGCATCAGGTCGAATGCCTTGTTGATATCTTCAAGGGGCATCGAGTGGGTAACCATTTCATCTATCTTTATTTTACCCGCCATGTAGTTGTCCACATAGCCCGGGAGTTCAGTGCGGCCTTTTACGCCACCAAAAGCGGTACCGCGCCAGACGCGACCCGTCACCAGTTGGAACGGTCGCGTCGATATTTCCTGGCCGGCACCCGCTACACCGATGATAACGGACTCGCCCCAGCCTTTATGGCAGCATTCCAGCGCCGAGCGCATGAGCCCCACGTTGCCGACGCATTCGAACGAATAGTCCACCCCGCCATCCGTCATATCGACGATTACTTCCTGGATAGGTACCGAGTGATCTTTAGGGTTTACGCAATCCGTAGCACCCAGTTGTTTCGCCATCTCGAACTTATCCGGATTTATGTCGATAACAATGATCCGGCCTGCCTGCGCCATTATAGCTCCCTGGATAACACTGAGCCCGATGCCGCCCAGGCCGAATATCGCTACGGTTGCGCCCGGCTCAACTTTTGCCGTGTTCAGGACTGCACCGATACCGGTCGTAATCCCACAACCGAGCAGACAAACCTTGTCGAGTGGAGCTTCCGGATTAATCTTTGCCAGTGATATTTCCGGAACTATCGTGTACTCCGAAAAAGTTGAAGTACCCATATAGTGATAAATGGTCTTGCCGTTTGCAGAAAAGCGGCTGCTGCTATCCGGCATCAAGCCCTGTCCCTGGGTCACGCGCACTTTCTGGCACAGGTTGGTCTTGCCCGAGGTACAGAAACTGCACTCGCCACACTCTGCGGTGTACAACGGGATGACATGGTCGCCTTCCTTCAGGCTCATTACTCCGGCGCCGGTTTCCACGACGATCCCGCCGCCTTCGTGGCCGAGTATTGACGGAAAAATCCCCTCAGGATCCGCGCCCGACAAAGTAAACGCGTCTGTATGGCAAACGCCGGTGGCTACTATCTTTACCAGCACTTCGCCTTCACGCGGACCTTCGACGTCTACCGTTTCTATTTCCAGTGGTTTGCCGGCTTCCCATGCAACCGCTGCGCGCGCCTTCATATTGTGTTCTCCGCTTTCTTGGTATTGTGACCAGGCCAAACCCGGCTCGTCTATTGTAAGGACTTGGGCGGGTTATGCGTAGCCGGCCAGTTCCGGGCGTCATTCTACTTGCTACGCATTACAGGACTCTGTAAAACAACTGTGGGTTTCAACCCGCGCATAGTAATAGTCATGAACCTCAACAATCTGCGTAAAAGACTGAACGAGCTGGATCGGCAATTGGTAGAGCTGATTGCCGAGCGACAGTCCGTGGTAGAGCAGGTCGGTGAATTAAAGCGAGCGGAGGGGCAGGCTACCCGTGACTACGCGCGGGAAAAACAGGTGCTCGATGGCGCACGTGCAAATGCCGCGGAACTGGATATCGCCCCCGATATCGTCGAAGAAGTCATGCGGCTGTTGATCCGTACTTCTTTAACAAGACAGGAACGCGCAAGAGTGCGTGCCGAGGGGCAGGGTGACGGATTAAAAGCCCTGGTTATCGGTGGTGGCGGAAAAATGGGGCGCTGGTTTGGCAATTTTCTGGATTCGCAGGGCTATGACATCACGGTGGCCGATCCGGAGAACACTGTGGCCGAATTCAGCAATGTTGCCGACTGGCGCGAGGCAGGCTCCGACTTTGCGGTAACCGTCGTTGCTGCACCCTTGCAGCCCACCGCGCAGATAATGGAAGAAATGGCGGTACGCGGTCAGGGTGGCCTGGTCTTCGATATCGGTTCTCTGAAAACACCATTGATTCCGGCGTTGCAGGCGCTGGCTGCGAGTGGCGCCCAGGTTACGTCGCTGCATCCGATGTTTGGGCCTGATGCAGAACTGCTGTCCGACAAGCATGTGTTGTTTCTGGATGCCGGCGTGCCGGCCGCTACCCGCGCGTCCCGTGAACTGTTCGATTCAACCATGGTTCAGCAAACTGAAATGGCGCTTGAGGAGCATGATCGGCTGATTGCCTACGTGCTGGGATTGTCACACGCGCTGAATATAGCCTTCGTAAGTGTGCTGACCGAAAGCGGCGAAGCGGTGCCGCGACTCGCAGACTTGTCAAGTACCACCTTCGACGCCCAACTCGCAGTTGCATCCAAAGTTGCCGGAGAGAATCCACAGCTTTATTTCGAAATCCAGTCGCTGAACAAGCACGGCCTGGAACCGCTCGAGGCATTGCGTGCGGCGGTCGAAAAAATATCTACCAGCGTTCGCGAAAATGACGAAGCGGCTTTTGTAGAACTAATGGAGCACGGCCGCCGGTATATTGATGCCCGCGTCTGACGGCGGGCGTTAGTGCCGGTCGCTCCCGGTTCGACGCAATAACACCAGGAACAAAGGCACACCGAGTACCGCCGTTATGGCGCCCACCGGTAACTGGACCGGCGCTACCGCGGAGCGCGCCAGCGTGTCTGCTATTACCAGGAGGCAACCGCCCGCGAGCGCAGAACAAGGCATGACCGTGCGGTGATCCGCATCACCCACCAGTCGAATCAGGTGTGGGATAACCAGGCCGACAAAACCGACTGTTCCGGCCGTTGTTACCGCGACCGCGGTGAGCAGGGAACTCAGGAAATAGAGTCCACTTCGCACGGGTTGGACCTCGACGCCCAGCAGTGCGGCCTGGCGTTCACCCGTTGCCAGCAGGTTAAGCGTCGGTGCCAGCAACATTCCGATGACCATCGCAAGAAAGGCGATGGTCAAAACCGACGCGGGATTTCCGGCAAAAGAAAAATCACCCATTAACCAGAACAGCATCCCGCGAAGCGCGCGTTCCGGTGCAAGCGCCAATAGCAGGCTTATCGCAGCTCCCCATCCTGCGGCGGTTACAACACCGGTCAGCAGCAAGCGGCCGCTCGAGCGTTCGGTGCGACTTTGCGCAAGCGTGAATACCAGCAGAGTACTGCCGAGTGCTCCGGTGAAAGCCAGCGCATCTATAAAGAAACCGGTGGCGCCCAGCATAATTCCGATCAGTGCCGCAACGGCCGCACCTCCCGAGGTGCCGAGGATGTAAGGATCGGCAAGCGGATTTCGGAGTAATACCTGCATCATCGCGCCGGCAAGCGCCAGCGCTGCACCCGTTCCGAACGCTGCAAGTGCGCGCGGCAAGCGCAAGTCGAGAACGATCTCTCGCAGCGTAGCGTCTCCGGTTCCGGTCAGGCTGTTCCAGACAGCGGCGGGCGTGCCGACACTGCCCGTGGACAAAGCGATCAGCAGGCTGACAGCGGAGAGCACGGTCAGCATCAGGATAAGGCTATATCGGTTCATATGCAGGAAAACACGGAGATATAAAGATACTGCGCCGCGATTTCAGATTCGTGACAGCATAATTGGGATTGTGGAAGAATGGCAGCGCACCAGGCAAATCATTCGTGATGGATCACTACGACTCAAACGGTTTTCGAAGCAATGTCGGCATCATCCTGACACGGGATGATGCCAACCTGTTGCTGGGCGGTCGGGCCGGCCAGGCAGGCTGGCAGTTTCCGCAGGGTGGGATTCAGATTGATGAGACACCACTGGAGGCTATGTACCGTGAACTCGCCGAGGAGATCGGTCTTGGCAAGGACGATGTGGAAGTGCTTGGCGAGACAACGGGATGGTTGCATTATCGTTTACCCGAACGTTTTATACGTCGCGATTCCAAACCACTGTGCGTTGGCCAGAAACAACGCTGGTTTTTACTGAAACTTCTTGGTTCCGATAATAAGCTGCATTTCGACAACACGGATTTACCGGAGTTTGATCGCTGGCGTTGGGTTGATTACTGGCAACCGGTAAAAGAGGTGATTTACTTCAAGCGCCAGGTGTATGTCACGGCACTTGAGGAGCTCGCTCCGCTGCTCTTCTCGGAAAATGCGCCGCCGCAGCCACGCTGGTGGCCTGATGACTGGCTGACTGAACCGGAACGTGCCCCGGATTAATTGAACAGCCTATGTATTGTGTACAGGCGGGATTTGGACCATGAGCCGCAACAAAGTTGTCGTAACCAATCAAAGTTTGTTGAAAAACAAGATGGCGCTGCTGCTTGTGGTTGGACTGGTCTTGTTGGGTGCGTGGTTGATGTACGAGCTGGGACTTAGCAGGGCCGGCTTCAATCGAATTGAAGCCATCGGCCTGCGCGGGGAACTCGATGAGCGGAACGACGAGCTTCAGGCTGAGTTGAAAAGTGCCCGGGAGAAAATCGCAGTCCTCGAAACAGCCACCAAGATAGACCAGGAGGCATATGGCATGGTCGAGGAGGAGCTTATCGCGCTGCAGAGCCGCATCCAGGAGCAGCAGGAAGATATAGAGTTCTACAAGGGCATCGTCAATGAGAACGACGGTACGGGACTCCGTATACAGGATTTCGAGGTCCTCCAGGGCTTCGGAGAGCACGAATTCGCTGTCCGGCTGGTGCTGGCCCAGGCTTTCCGGATTGACCGGCAGATCTCGGGATCCGTGGAAATCGTGGTCGAAGGGCTGCAGCGCGGCGAACCGGCCCGCCTGGGCCTCGGGGAGCTTGCCACGTCGCCTACAGGCGCCGCCGGGCGGCTAAACTACTCATTTCGCTACTTTCAGGACCTCAAGGTAGCCCTGTCCCTGCCCCCGGATTTCGCCCCGGAGCGGGTTCATGTCATAGTCCGCCCCCGGGGAAAAACATCAAAAACTGTGGAAGACTTCTTCGTTTGGGACGTCAAACCCGGCTAGATTGGCTGTAGCGGGCCTCCCCGGAGAGTGGCCCCGGCAGTTAGATTCCCCCGGATGGGCTGGTGGCGCGAGGCTGCACCGGTTGGCGCAGGAGACAGAACATGTTTGGTAATAAAGGGCGCAAGCCCGTCGCAATACAGACGCTGATTGGCGAGGACACCCGTATCGAGGGTGACCTGCGCTTTGAGGGTGGCTGCCATGTTGATGGATTGGTTAACGGCTGCATTGCGGGCGGCAACGACCCGGATGCCTACCTGAGTATCAGCGAATATGGCCGTGTCCAGGGTAATGTTTCGGTTCCCCGACTGGCGCTGAGCGGTACTGTCGAAGGGGACGTCGTGGTTACTGAACGCGCCGAACTCGGACCGACTGCCAAGGTTGTCGGCAACGTGCATTACAACCTCATCGAAATTTCTGCCGGTGCCGAAATTAACGGCAAATTAATCCACGAGGCCACACCTGCCGCCGCGAAATCACGCACGTCGAGTGCAAAAGCAGAAGACGAAGCCATCGAGGCAGAACTGGAAGGTGCGGTAGAACAGGGCGGATAGCTTCCGCCATTTGCTGATGGTAAGGGGTGAGTACCGTAAACGCGGCTGCGCGGTTACGGTGAGGCTGCTATACAATAATCAACCGTGACAAACGTATCCGATACTGAAGCGGAAAAATCGCCACAAAGCGGGAAGCAGAGTCCGCTCAGATTTGTGACCGCGGCCTCGCTGTTTGACGGCCATGACGCTGCCATTAATGTAATGCGGCGACTGATCCAGACGCATGGTACCGAGGTTATCCATCTTGGCCACAATCGCAGTGTGGCGGATGTTGTGCGGGCCGCAATTCAGGAAGATGCGGATGCGATTGCCGTGAGCTCATATCAGGGCGGCCATAACGAATACTTCCGCTACATGGTGGATATGCTTCGCCAAAAGAATGCGGGCCATATCCAGGTCTTCGGAGGCGGTGGCGGCACGATAACTCCGGAGGAAATCGCCAGTCTCGAAGAGTATGGCGTCCAGCGTATCTATCACCCGAGCGACGGTCAGCGCCTCGGCCTGACCGGCATGATCGGGGACCTGGTCAACCAGGCTGTAGATGCACAACGTGTGCCGGATGTTACCGCCAAGCCTGAAATAGACAGCCCGATATTGACAGCCGGAATGTTGTCCGCGATCGAAGACGGCTTGCTGGATGATCGCCAACTATCGCAATTGCGCAAGGAATGGCAGGTTGCCGCCGGAACGGTGCCGGTAGTCGGCATTACCGGCACGGGCGGGGCCGGCAAGAGCAGCGTTACTGACGGACTGTTGTCGCTGTTGCAGCAGTTTTCCCCCGACATCCGGGTCGCGGTGCTCGCTGTGGACCCAACCCGACGGCGAACTGGCGGCGCATTGCTCGGTGACCGGATGCGCATGAATTCCCTTCGCAGTGACAACATATTTATGCGGTCAATCGCGACCCGGCGCCGGCACAGGGCGACCAGTGAAATGCTGGGCGATGCCATTGCCTTCATGAAGTCGCTCGGCTTTCAGCTCGTGATTATTGAAACAGCTGGTATCGGTCAGAGCGACAGCGAGATAGTCGATCTCGTGGATTTGTCGGTTTACGTCATGACGAGCGATTACGGTGCTGCCAGTCAGCTCGAGAAAATCGACATGCTCGATTATGCGGACATGATTGTGCTCAACAAGTTTGAAAAGAGTGGTGCAGATGACGCATTGCGCGATGTGCGCAAACAGTGGCGGCGTAATCATGTCGATTTTGACGCCCAGGCGGCAGATATTCCGGTTTATCCGACGATAGCGAGCCAGTTTAACGATCCGGGCATTACCTGGCTCTTTGCCAATCTTTGCGAGCAGCTTGCTGCCCGAGCCGGGAATGATGCTGATTTCTGGAAGCTGGATCTGCAGATTACTGAAAAGGAGCCGCGCGCAACCGCCATGATTCCCGGCGCACGACAGCGCTACCTGGCCGAAATTGCAGAACAGGGGCGTGGCATCAATATAGAAATTGAAGAGATCTGTGTGGTCGCCAACCGTCTGCAGCGTTTCCGGGGAGTGTTGCAGGATATTGCCGATCCGTTATTGCCGGCTGACCTGCAACCCTATCCGTCGGATGCCATTAGCGACAACGACACAAAATTCGCATTGTTACGCAGTGAGTACAACACTGCCCTGGATCAGCTGGGCCCTGTCGCACGCAAGTTGCTGACGGGATGGCCGGAACGTTTTCGGGCACTACAGGCAGATCAGTACTCCTATACGGTCCGCGGCAAGGTGATCAAGGGGAACAATTTTCAAAACAGCCTGAGTCAAAACGCGATACCAAAGATCGCCCCACCAAAATTTGACGGTTGGGGGGATCTGCTGCGCTTTCTCATGAAAGAGAATTTGCCAGGCGGCTATCCCTATACGGCAGGTGTTTACCCGTACCGTCGCAAGGCGGAAGCGGGAACCCGTATGTTTGTCGGCGAAGGCACGCCGGAACGGACCAATCGCCGGTTTCACTATGTGGCGGCCGGTCATCACGCGGTTCGCCTGTCTACCGCCTTTGATTCAGTAACGCTCTATGGCGAAGACCCTGCAGAGAGGCCGGATATATACGGTAAGGTCGGTAATGCCGGCGTGTCGATTGCGAGCGTTGACGATGCCAAGAAACTTTACTCAGGTTTCGACCTGTGTGCACCGACCACGTCGGTTTCGATGACCATCAACGGTCCCGCACCGGCCGTAATGGCTTTCTTTATGAATACGGTTATTGACCAGCAGGTTGAAAAGTATCTGACGGAAAGCAATGGCTGGGATGCTGCCAATAAGCGTTTAGATGAATATTTTGCCGACCGGCCGAGACCGGCATATATCGGTGACCGGCCGGAGTTGAACGATGGGCTGGGGCTGGGTCTGCTCGGTATATCGGGCGACAAGGTGGTGGACCCGAAAATTTATGAGCGCATTAAAAAGGATGCGTTGAGTACGGTTCGCGGCACGGTTCAAGCAGATATTCTCAAGGAAGATCAGGCGCAGAATACCTGTATTTTCTCCACTGAGTTCGGTATGAAAGCAATGGGAGATGTGCAGCAATACTTTACCGACAACAACATACGAAATTTCTACAGCGTTTCAATCAGCGGTTATCACATTGCCGAAGCCGGCGCTAATCCGATTTCACAACTCGCTTTTACCCTGGCCAACGGCTTCACTATTGTCGAGTATTATCTTGCGCGCGGGCTGCAGATTGATGACTTTGCGCCGAATCTGAGTTTCTTCTTTAGCAACGGTATGGATCCGGAGTACGCTGTAATAGGCCGCGTAGCGCGCCGTATATGGGCCCGTGCGATGCGTGAACATTATGGCGCTAACGAGCGTAGCCAGATGTTGAAGTACCACATCCAGACATCGGGCCGCAGTCTGCATGCCCAGGAAATCAGTTTTAACGATATTCGCACTACGCTCCAGGCGTTATATGCGTTAATCGACAATTGCAACAGCCTGCACACCAACGCGTATGACGAGGCCATTACGACACCGACAGAAGGATCGGTACGGCGTGCCGTAGCAATTCAGATGGTGATCAATCAGGAACTTGGATTGAATATCTGCGAAAACGCCTGGCAGGGTTCGTTCATCATCAACGAATTAACGGACCTCGTGGAAGAAGCAGTTTATACCGAGTTTGAAAGTATCAGCGAACGTGGCGGAGTTCTTGGTGCGATGGACAATATGTATCAACGCAGCAAGATTCAGGACGAGAGCATCTATTACGAAAGCAAGAAGTACGATGGCAGCTTGCCGATTATCGGCGTAAATACTTTTCTGCCCGAGGCCGGTCAGGAAGAGCGTGTCGATCATATTGAGCTTATGCGTTCAACAGAAGAAGAAAAACAACAGCAGATAGAGGCCCTGAAGCATTTCAAGGAACTGCATTCTGCTGAAACAGAGGCCGCGCTTGAGCGGCTTCAAAAAGTAGCGCGCGAGCGTGGCAATGTATTTGCCGAGCTGATGGAGACCGTAAAGGTTGCATCCCTCGGACAGATCACCGCCGCGCTGTACAAGGTAGGCGGCGAGTATCGCCGTAATATGTGAAGACAGGCGCGACTCACGAGTACGCCGCTAAGAATGCCGCCACGCGCCCAATCCCCCGGGCGCCAAAAGCCTGATACCGGAAGCGGCGGAACTTTCCGATGATTTCGGCGTTCTATTGAACTCGGCAAATATGGAAAGCTACCTGGCGAAAATTCGGGCAGACCGGATTTGCTACTGCAAAATACATGCCGAGGAAGTTGCCGGCCTCGACGAGGCCATTACCAAGGCCCTGGCCGGGAGCTGAATCTGTGCCGGGCCGACAATATTGCGAACTCAAGTAGCTTCGGCGCCTGCAATTTCAGGTAAGATCGCACCCCACAATATGTATCCAGGCAACATTTGATGACTATAGAGCCCAACCAGTACGACCCGACCGACGATCCGGTCAACTTCACGGATGCGGCGGCCCTGAAGGTCGATGCACTAATATGCGATGAAGAGAACCCCAATCTCAAATTGCGGGTATTTATTGCGGGCGGGGGTTGTTCGGGGTTCCAGTACGGCTTTACTTTCGATGAAGAATTACAGGATGGCGATACCGAGGTTGAGAACCAGGGTGTCACGCTGCTAATCGACCCGATGAGCATCCAGTACCTGATGGGCGCGGAAATCGATTACAAGGAAGACCTGGAAGGTGCCCAGTTCATAATCAGAAATCCTAACGCTGCAACCACCTGTGGCTGCGGTTCGTCTTTCTCGGCCTAAAGCCCGGACCAGGCTCCCGGCTAACTTGATTCCGATAATCGATTGAGCAAAGTCTCCTGTGCACTTTGCGGGTATTGGCCTGCACCCGGCCTTTGGCGGGTCCAGTGGCCGTCTGATGACAGTTCCCAGGAACTTGCGGTGTCGCCAAGGTAGAGGTCGAGGTCGCCGAGGACGCGCTTCTTAAGCGTTTTGTTTTCGATCGGGAAGCAAGTCTCGACGCGCCTGAATACATTTCGGTCCATCCAGTCGGCACTGGAGCAGTAAACTTTTTCTTCCCCGTTAGCATGGAAGTAATACACGCGTGAATGTTCCAGGAAACGCCCGACGATAGACCTAACCCGAATATTATCTGACACGCCGGGAAGCCCCGGACGAAGGCAGCACATACCTCTTACTATCAGGTCAACCATCACACCTGCAGCTGATGCCCTGTACAGTGCGTTAATGATCTCCGGTTCGACTAAAGAATTGAGTTTCGCGATTATGTGACCGGTGCCACCAGAATTCGCATTACTGATCTCGTCTTCAATGAGCTTCAGCAGGAATTCATGCAGGTAGAACGGTGATTGCACGAGTTTATTTAATGGCGGAGTGTGCGCCATGCTGGTTAACTGCAGGAAAACGTGATGCACATCTTCGGTTAGCGCCTCATCGGAGGTGAGTAAACCGTAGTCCGTATAACAGCGTGCTGTGCCTGGATGGTAGTTGCCCGTGCCGAGATGCACGTAGCGTTTCAACTTGTCACCTTCACGGCGAACGATAAGTGTCATTTTGCAGTGTGTTTTGAACCCCACCACGCCATAGACGACCTGGGCACCGGCTTCCTGGAGGCGGTTGGCGAAAGCGATGTTCGCTGCTTCATCGAACCTTGCCCGCAGTTCGACGACGACCGTTACTTCCTTGCCACTCTGCGCGGCTGCGACCAGCCTGTCCACGACGGGTGAGGCGTTACCGACCCGGTAGAGTGTCATTTTGATGGCGACTACATCATTATCCTGTGCGGCCCGGCTGATAAAATCGAGCACGGGTCCGAATGACTCATAAGGATGGTTTAACAGTAAATCCTGCTCGCGGATTAACCGGAAGGGGTCGGTCGAGTCGCGGGCGACAATGGGCAAACCGGGCGTGAAGACCGGGTACTTCAGTTTCTCACGTTGGGTCATGCTGTACACGGCGAGCAGTCGGCTCAGGTTGACGGGTCCTTCGACCTGGTAAAGGTCAAGTTCGCCCAGGTCAAAAACATCCAGCAGAAAATCTGAAAGGCTTTCAGGGCAGTCATGAACAATCTCAAGTCGGACCGCTGCACCATAATTGTTGGTTGCAAGTTCACCTTCAATTGCGCGCATCAGGTTGTCTACTTCTTCCTCATCAACATAGAGGTCGCTGTTACGCGTAACACGAAATTGGTAACAACCGGTAACTTCCATACCTGCAAACAGTTCGTCAACAAAGGCATGAATAATCGATGACAGGAATACAAATTTGGTCGGCCCGGTGCTGGCAAGATCCGGAGGCAGGTGAATGAGGCTTGGTAGCAAACGAGGCGTTTGCACAATGGCGCATTCCGCCGGTTTGCCGAACGCATGTATGCCGTCCAGCCCCACGATAAAATTCAGGCTTTTATTCAGTATCCGCGGGAACGGCCGGGCAGGATCCAGCAGTATGGGACTTAGTGTAGGAACTATCTCGCGTTGGAAGAACGAGTGTAACCAGTCACGTTGCTCCGGTGACCAACGTGATCGCTGGACGAAGTGTATGCCTTCAGCCTGCAGTGCGGGGATCAGTTCCGTATTGAGCAGGTAGTATTGATCGGCAACAAGGTTTTGTGCCGATTCGCTTATTCCCGTGAGTGCTTTCTGCGGGGTTAGCGAGTCCGGCCCTGCGGGGGGTGTGCCCGCTTCCAGCCTCTGTTGCAAACCACTTACGCGTATCTCGAAGAACTCATCGAGGTTGGTCGAAATGATGCAAAGGAACTTTAGTCGTTCCAGCAGAGGTATTTGGTCATCCTCTGCTTGTGCAAGCACACGCCGATTGAACTCGAGCACACTGAGTTCACGGTTAATGAGATGCTCGGGTAGATTGAGGTTGGCTGTATCCACGATTTTTGCCTGCTGATCTTTGTCAGCTTCGGGCCGCAATGTCATAAACCGCGCGACCTGGAGTTAATAGGTCACTATATCAGCCGAATGTCCCGGGTATAAAAATGTCTTACATAAGACAGTCGTTTCAGTGCGGCTTATCCCGGTCTGTGCACCGCTCCAAGTACTCCGGGCCGTTCGGCGCCTGTTACCGCTGGCGAGCCGGCTGAATCAAGGTTCAGTCGTGCACGGGCAAGCCAGGCAAAAGCCACTGCTTCTACCCAGGCCGGCGGCAGACCAATCATGTCGGTTGGTTGTATCGAAGCACCAGGTAGCCGCGCAGCAATGCGTTGGCAAAGGTCTTTGTTTAATGCGCCGCCGCCGCATAACCATATTTCTTTCGCTTCCGGCGCCCGCGAGAGTATTGCCGCAGAAATACTTGCAGCTGTCAGTTCGGCAAGGGTTGCCTGAACATCTTCCGGTTTGGTATCACCGAAACCTGTCATCCGCTTCTCGAGCCATTCCGTATTGAAATACTCGCGACCAGTGCTTTTGGGCGGGGCCAGCCCGAAATATGGATCTTCCAGCAAGTATTTCAGAAGACCTTCCACACACTGGCCACTCGCCGCCCAATCACCATTCTTATCGAAGCGTTCATTTGTGTGGCGCGCACACCAACTGTCCAGCAGCGTGTTGCCCGGACCCGTATCGAATCCGACTGGTTCCCGCCCCGGCAGCAAGACTGAAATATTGGCGATGCCACCAATATTTACGACCACTGAAGTGTTGGATTTACTGCCGACCAGCCACTGATGAAACGGAGGAACGAGTGGCGCGCCCTGGCCACCGAGCGCAATGTCGGCACTCCGGAAATCTGCAACTGTGGTAATACCTGTCTGGTTGGCCAGCGTCGCCGCATCTCCGATCTGCATGGTGAAGGAAGGCGTAGCATCTGGTCGATGCCGGATGGTTTGCCCATGGCATCCGATAGCTGCAATGTCGGCAGAATTCCTGCCGGACAATTGCAGCAAAGCTTCTACGGCCTCGGCATAGAGCAGTCCGAGTTCCCGTTCAATGGCTCCGAGCTCATCGAGTGCAACGTTGTCAGGTGATTCGATTAGATTCAGCAGGCGGTCCCGAAGTTGCGTAGGGAACGGATATTCCAGGGCTTCATGCAACGTGCAGCTGTCCGGCGAGAAAGAGACCAGTACTGTATCAACCGCATCCAGGCTGGTGCCTGTCATGAGACCAAGGTAAAGCTCTGCCGGTTTCTCCATTCGTGTTCCGGTCGCTTTGCTGGACGGCTACCGTGTGTTGCGGGCAGTCGTTAAATCATTGATCTCGACAGCTTTGTCATCAAGAACCGAGATGAGTGGTTGTGCGACGCGCAGAAAATCTTCTTTAAATGCCGGGTTGATGGGGGACGCATCCGGCAGGTTCACGGTACGGGGATTCTTGTGCACGCCATTCTTGCGGTACTCGTAATGCAGGTGCGGTCCGGTCGCAAGACCTGACTGACCAACATAACCGATTGTCTGTCCCTGGCTTACCCGGCTGCCGTTACGGGCTTTCCGGTTGAAGTTTGACATATGTGCGTAAAGGGTCGTGATGTTGCCGCCGTGCTGGAGAATGACGGTATTTCCATAGCCACCTTTACCGCCGCGAAAAATAACCTTACCGTCGCCGGCTGCCTTGACAGCCGTACCCCTGGGTGCGGCGTAATCAACGCCCTTGTGGGCACGGATTGTGTTCAGGACGGGGTGGCGCCGGTTGGGGTTAAAGTTGGAACTGACGCGGGAGAAACTGAGTGGCGCACGCAGGAATGCTTTGCGCATATTGCGTCCGTCGGGACTAAAGTAGCTGACTTTGCCGTCCGGGTCACGATAGCGAATAGCCTGGAACGTCTCACCCTGATTAACAAACTCGGCCGCCAGGATATCGCCTTCCGCTACGCGCTGACCATGCCGCCAAAGCTCTTCGACAATGACATGAAACTGGTCGCCTTCGCGTATATCCAGAACAAAATCTATGTCCCAGGCAAAAATCCCGGCAAGGTTCATAATCGTTCGTTCAGTGACGCCGGCTTCCGCAGCGGCCAGAAAGAGCGAACTATTAATCGTGCCCCTGGCTTCGATATGTTGGGCCACGATGTCGTGCTCCACAAGACCGGCGTCAAAGCCGTCGGATGTGCGCCAGACTTGCAGCGACTTCGAGAAATCAATTTCACGCCGCAATTCGGCGATCTGGTTGTCCTGTCGCCAGATCACGATCTCGTCACCTGGCTTTACCAGCCGCAGATGTTTGCGGGCAAGGTCTTCGCGCATTATCAGGGCGAGGTCCGCTGAGCTGAGATCATTTTTTCGAAACAACCGGTCCAGGCTGTCGCCGCGCCCGACGATGAGTTCTATGCGCCGCCCCTCAGGTTCCGGTTCCGGCGCAGCCACATACATACTGATCTCGGAGGTAGGATTCAGGGGAGGTGGTGTATCACTTTCTGCTGCCGGGCTGCTAACGGTTTCGGGATCGGAAGAGAACGGGTTAATGCCCGGGTCGGGCAGCATCACTGCGACAGTAATCAGTGGTAATCCAAGGCCTGCAACAAACCATAAAAGCCAGCGGCCGCGCGGCTGCGGTTTTGCCAGCGTTGGTTTGTAGTCACGCATGACGGGTCGGTAGGAAGCCACAGTACCCTCAGTTTAGCTTTGCGTCCGGATCCTGACTTTTGCCCACACCGGACTTGTGCGTACCGTTCGGCCAGCATTCGGGTGTTTCCACCCGGTCCGTTTACCCATTAACGGATGCTTGGGTCTATGCTTTCGGGTACGCGTCGACAGCGGCAATTATCGGCAAACTCTATTGCCCGGGTCAACGGTCTGTTGCCTTAAACTGGTCACAGTCGACCCCCTGTGGCCCTTTGTTTATGCTTGGCGCGCTTGTAGGATGCTCATGTCAGGAAGCCAGGCAACGTGATCCAGGCTAAAGGTCGTTGAAGCTCAAGTGAAAATGAAACCGGTGAAAAAACAGTTGCCCGAGATCGAGCGTGGCGCCGAAGAGATACTGGTCGCCGAGGATCTGCAGGAAAAACTGGCGCTGGGGCGACCGTTGCGCATCAAGGCAGGTTTTGATCCGACAGCACCTGATCTGCACCTGGGGCATACAGTACTCATTAATAAGCTGCGCCAGTTTCAGGATCTTGGCCACGAGGCGATATTCCTGATCGGCGATTTCACCGGCATGATCGGCGATCCGTCGGGCAAGAATGCTACCCGGCCGCCGCTGAGTCCCGATGAAGTTGCAGCTAACGCAGAGACTTACAAAGAGCAGGTTTTTAAAATCCTCGACCCTGATCGTACCCGCATCGTTTTCAACTCCGAGTGGATGGACAGGATGGATGCGGCCGACCTGGTCCGGCTGGCCTCGCGGAGCACGGTCGCACGAATGCTTGAGCGGGATGACTTTAGCAAGCGCTATGCGGATAACAAGCCCATAGCTATTCACGAGTTCCTTTACCCGCTGGTGCAGGGCTATGACTCGGTGGCGCTCGAGGCGGACGTTGAGCTTGGCGGCACCGATCAGAAGTTCAACCTGCTCATGGGTCGGCAGATGCAGCAGGCCTTCGATCAGAAACCCCAGGTGGTGCTAACCATGCCTTTGCTTGAGGGGCTGGACGGCGTTAACAAGATGTCCAAGTCAATGGAGAACTATGTTGGCATTACCGACGCACCGGACGACATGTTCGGCAAGCTGATGTCGGTATCCGATGAGCTGATGTGGCGATACTTCGAGTTGCTGAGTTTTAGGCCCCTCTCCGAGATCAAGGGCTTGCGTAGCAGGGTTCAGGATGGAGAAAACCCGAGGGATATCAAGTTTGAACTGGCGATTGAGATTGTTGCCAGATTCCATGATTCCGGGGCCGCAGAGGCCGCAAAGGAATCCTTCATAAACAGGTTCCGGAATAAAGAGGTCCCGGAGGACATGCCCGAGGTGGTGCTGGATTGCAGCGAGGGCAGCCTGGGCGTGGCCCACCTGTTACAGAAGGCCGACCTGGTTTCGAGCACTTCCGAGGCCTTCCGCATGATCAAGCAGGGGGCTGTCCGCATAGACGGGGAGCGGGTCTCGGACAAGGGGCTGGAGGTACCGGCCGGGACCAGCCATGTCTGCCAGGTTGGCAAACGGCGCTTCGCCCGGGTGACCCTGAAATAGCCCGGAGAGGCCCCTCAAAATAGATTCAATTTAATTGACCCCAAGTATTGACGGAGGTTTGGGCTCTTGTATAATCCTCCGGCTGCCCGCGCCACTGTGTGCGGGCTTCGTGTTCTCTGAAGCTTCATTCAGGGGCATCTCGTTCTTTAAAAATTTGAAAACAGATAATTTGTGTGGGAACTTGCGTCCCGGTCACACAACGACCGATCGTAAGTAACCAAACAATTCCTATGTCAGTAATGACAATTTGTAATAGTTTGGGGTCTTACATCTTTAGCTCGAAAATTTGAACTGAAGAGTTTGATCCTGGCTCAGATTGAACGCTGGCGGCATGCTTAACACATGCAAGTCGAACGGTAACGGACCGCTGTGATCCCTTCGGG
>PBYE01000092.1 GCA_002729495.1 Chromatiales bacterium | reverse complement strand
TACCTTTGCCGATGGCGAAAAATACGTCGGTGAATGGAAGGATGAAAAACAGCACGGGCAAGGCACCTATACCTTTGCCGATGGCGACCAATATGTTGGTGAATGGAAGGATGGCGAACCGAACGGGCAAGGCAGAAAGACCTTAGCCAATGGCGACCAATACGTCGGCGGATTCAGAAACGGCAATTACGACGGGCAAGGCACGATGACCTACGTCAGCGGTAGAGTTGATAAAGGTTTATGGATAGATGGGGTTTTAAGGCGTTAGATTTGGCGTAAATTTGGCGTAACAAAATCCAATTGTCCACATTATTCCACGGTCAAGCAGAACAATCGGATTCAGCACTGCGCTGAGTTTGTAGTTGTGGCTGTTAGCCAAATACTGCTGAATCTGCGCAAAATCAGACTGAAAATCCGCGTGTCGGTGGTTCGATTCCGCCCCTGGCCACCAAATTAATAAGGGCCCCTTTATGGGGCCTTTTAATTTGGTCAATGAGTTGGAATCGAACCGTTCGATTCTGACAGGCAGGATGCCTGAATGCCGCGGAGGCCATGGATGGCCGAATTAATGGGGTCAGAGTAAAAACCCCGTTAATTGAACCCAAAAAATCGGCACCAGCAGTTACTTACGGAACGCGATTCTATTCCCTTTAGAATTTGACATGCGGTGGCAAGCTATGAAGCGACCAAATTTCGTAGGGAACCACTTCCGTCGTAAAAGGATCTGAAAACAAGCGGTCTTCGAACCAGTTGAGGCGCATTGCATCTTGGACCGCAATATCTTCGTCCGTAAAAGGATCGCCCGCGCGTTTTTCCGCAAGCGTCAAATATGAATCAAGGAGTGTTTCATAGGCTTCGGTGACGAAGTTGAAATTCCCATCTGTCACCGTAAGCATTGGCTGCACATAGAAACTACCTCCTATACAAGCTACTTTTCGACGGTAGCGCCTATTGGTTGCTGCCGCCGCTTCATCGTCGCCTTTGCAACTCAATTCTCGATGCGGCTTGGGGTCAACTTCATATTTTTCATAAACCGCATCCATTGCCTCTTTCATATAGAGCAAATCTTCCTCGGGCGTTGCCCCCGGCAGAACATCGAGAAAACCCCCAATCGAACTGCCGCCGTCCGGGTAAAACTGGATTACGAAAGCGGCATGAATCATGCCGACCAATGGGGTCTTCGCATGCATGTCGACGGAATAGAATCGGCTCCAGACCGTCTGCTTTTGAAAGTCCCGCGTCGGCTTTTTTGTAATGTTGTAGGCGCGACCCCCTTTTTGAATGACTGGCCCGCGCGCCGCCTTGGCGTTGTGATCCGCGTACTCCGTGCTCATTACCCGCGTTTCATGTTCGTTGCCACCGTTCATCTTGTCTATACGGCCGAAATACATGCTCTCCATTTGGGAGAAGAAGTCGAGCGCGCGCGCGGCAAATATTGTTTGCTCTTCATTCAAGCCAGCAAAATCGCTCGTAAAAAGCGCGTCGTCTTCTGCCAATGCAGCAGACGTAGAAGTTATAGCAAGCAGGATAGCAACCACTATTCCTGCCCCGATTGCAGTAATCCTATTCAGCCATCCGGAAAAAAACATATTTACCTCCAATATAGGTAACAGAGCTCTATTGGCTAGATTTTCCTGGTTCTCATGCCGGCGATGGAGATATCGGGATGCGAGGTGAGCTCCCCACCCATCCCCGACCTCTCATAGTTCACGTCAAGGAGATAAGGCCTGCCATCCTTTGTGGCTTGGATCGCTCTCATGATGGCGGGCCTCAGCTCTGAGGTGTCCTGTACAACTTCCCCATCGACGCCATAGCCTTTTGCAATAAGCGAAAAGTCAACGTCAGGATTTCCCAAATAGTTGATCATATCCTTCCCGGCTTTCGCTGCAGGGCCAGTCCAGTTAAAGGCGCGGGTGGTGTTGTAGCTGTGGTTGTTGAAAACGATGACAATAACCGGCGTGTCATATCTCGCCATGCCCCAGAGGTCGTGCTGGAACATAAATGCGCCATCGCCGCTTAGGGCCACCACTTGCTTGTCGGGCTGTGCCAGTTTGGCGCCGAGTGCAGCGCCGGTCGCCCAGCCCAGGATTGCGTTACCGGGCGGGCGAAGAAACTGCTTTTTGCCCGGCCCGAGATCAAACCATTCCCAGGAATAAATTGGCGTCGCTTCCGAAACGAGGATGGCATCCTCTTCGAGGAGTTCATCCAATTCTGTGGCGATGCGGGCCAGGGACATAGGTGCCTGATCCCATTTTTTCATCGCTGCAGCCATTTTTCTTTGTCGCCGCCCTTCATTGAATTCTCGCACTGTATCGAATCTTGCGTTCTTAATTGAGCGGAGCCGATCCTTGGTAGCGAGACTCTTGACCGCTTCCGTCAAGTCGGAGATCACTTCGCCCACGTCCGCCAAAATATTGACCTCTGTGGGGTAAGGAATACCGATAATTTCAGAATCGTGCGTGGCATGGACGACCTTGGCACGTCGAGGAATGGGCCCGAATAGCGGTACCCTGCTTCTATCGGGCATCGCAGAGCCGAGGTTCAGGTAAAGATCAGCGTTCCCTGCCTGCGGCAAGAAGGGCATATAGTCTCCCAAAAATAGAGGATGCCTGTTGGGAAAATCGGTCAAGCCGCTGTGGCCTTCGGTGACGGGCAGCGCCAGGAGCTCCGCCAACTCGGTCATATTTTCCACGGCCCCTGCTCTCGAGACTTCATGTCCTACGGTTACCAACGGGCGTTCCGATTCAAGGAGCAAGCGTGCAACGTCCATTATCTGATCGGGATCGGGCCTCATCTTCGCCGACACTTGAAAGTTTTCGCGCGGCAGGATCTTTGCCGTCGCTTGTTCTTTGTAGAGCTGCACATCCAACTGCAAAAATGTGGGGCCGCCCGGCGGCGCCATGGCCACATTCATGGCCCGCCTCGTAAATTCCGGCACCCGATCGGAGTTGCGCATGCGGTAGCTCCACTTGGCAAAGATCGACATGGCATCCTCCCAGTCCGCCGCATCGCCACCACGATCAGAATATTCGGCGTCTTCACTCATTGAAATGATGAGCAATGATGAGCGGCCCGACAATGCATTGTAAAAATTGCCGGTCGCATTGCCGAGGCCATGCTTGGGGATGACTGCCACGCCCAACTCGCCCCCGGAGGCAAGGTGAAATCCTTCTGCCATGGCCAGGCATTGCCCTTCATTCGTGGCAAGGAAATTCTTGATCTGTGGTCGCGTCACAATTGAGTCGAAGAGCGAAACCAGGTTCCCTCCATTGCCATGAAAAATATTTGTGACGCCAGCTTCTAACAGAGACTCGATCAAAAGATCGGAGCCATTGCCGGTCACCTCCCGGCCAGCATAAGGCCGCTCGCCTTCGGCGGCATGGGCTGCCGGAATGATGCTGTTCAAAAGTGCTTCGGCTGAAGTGACGGCGACGCCCAAAGCGGTCATTTCTTTTACAAAGTCTCTTCGCGAAAGCTTGTTGTCGAGGAGTAATCTGACGAGTGTTCTCATGGGCACCTCCCAGAAATGCTTCGGTTAGTCTTCATAACCAATGGGGTTAGAGTAAAAACAAAACTAGTGACCCCATTTATAGTGCAATCACCTGGAAACTAAAACTTCACCAGCGGCGGTAAGAACGCGTGGCCCCACACGTCATAGGGGACAACTCCTGACGAATAGGGATCACCTAAAAACTGGTCTTCCAACCAATTGAGCCGCATGGCTTCCTGCCTGGCGACATCCTCAGCCGTGAAGGGTGCATCTTTACGTTCCTCCACCGTATCCAAATAAGAGGAAATAAACGCTGCGTAGATTTCAGTCATGAAGAGATAGTTCTCTTCATTCACTTCCATCATGGGGAAGCCGAAGAAACTTACGCCGATGCAGGCGAGCTTGCGGTGATATTTTGGCTGTACCGCATCTTCCGACATATTGCAGACGCGATTGCGGTAGGGTGCTGGATCGCGACCGTGTTTTTCAAATACGACATCGAGTGCATTCTTAACATACTCACGATCTTCTTCCCGGGCGGCGCCCTTAAGCAGGTTTAGCGTCCCTCCTATAACACCGGTGCCGTCAGGATAGTATTGCAGCACGATGGCCGAATGAACGTGGCCCATGAGCGGCGATTTGGCGTGCACGTCAAGGCCGTAATAGCGACCAAACGTGGTCGGACGCTGAATGTCGGACTGCGGCTCGTAGACCCGGCTGATCATACGGCCGATCTTTTCCACCACATCGCCCCGTGCCACCCGCACGTTGTAGTCTGCGTGTGGTGTCTTTACATTTTTCTTGACGTCCGATGAGTTGCCGTCGTTGATCTCCCCGGCCCGGCCAAAGAATTTCTCATCCATGTCGTCCTGGAACTGAAGAAAGCGCCCGGCGAACGACTGCTGTTCTTCGTTAAGGCCCTCGACCCCGTCGTTAGGCTCGGCAAATACGGGCCCGGCAAGCAAAACGGCTGTGCACAGACCGAGAACTCCCATCCTGTTCGCGTGATTGGCCATCTAATCTCTCCTTGGGCGACTGTTTGATCGTTGGCTCACGATCAGACCAGGGTTATCGATGACTCGAATTGGCCTGAATTTCGTACACCTATATAGATCTACCATGGGTGGTCTTTTTTAGGTTTCCGAAAAGTCCTAGTAGGCCAGCCTATTGCAAGAGCGGCCGAGGCTGCCGCCTGATTTCACGACACTATTATTCAGGAGTATTCGGGTCTCTTCCCTGCCAGGGTTAGTGCCATAAATGACAATTTCCCATTCATCAGTTATCCAGTCGCCGTCTGAATCGGTGCGGTTTAAGCCAACCGGGTCAGCCTGCAAGGCGTTTGTTGACTTCTGCCCAATTGACCAGGTTCCAGAATGCAGCAATCCAATCCGGTCGTACGTTTCTGTATTTGAGGTAATAGGCGTGCTCCCATACATCAATAGTCAGAAGAGGTTTCTGATTAAGTGAGAGCGGACATACCTGGTCATGGGTATCGGTAATCTGTAATTCGCCGGATTCATTGGCAACCAGCCACGCCCAACCTGAGCCAAAGTGATTGGCTGCTGTATCACCGAATGCCTGTTGAAAAGCTTCGAAACTACCCCACTTACCCTGGATCGCGTCAGCAATTGCTCCATCAGGTTCGCCACCACCATCCCCTGATAGCGAATGCCAAAAGAAGGTATGGTTCCAGACGCCACCTGCATGGTTGCGCACCGGCGTGCGCTTGTCCTCCGGAATATTGTCCAGGCTGGTAAGAATATCCTCCAGGGACTTGTCGCTGACGCCGGCGGCCTCGGCGGCCGCATTGAGCTTGGTCACATAAGTGTTGTGATGCTTGCTGTGATGAATCTCAACAGTTTCTGCGTCGTAATGGGGTTCCAGTGCTGCGTAATCGTAGGGTAGCGAGGGTAGTTCGAAAGCCATGATTATTCTCTTTTATTGAAGCTTATGAAGACCAAATGCTGTGCTGCTGGTTTGCGCAGCTATCCTGATATGATCACAATGGCAAAAAGATAGCATAAATGCACTTTTTTGTTAAAAAGCATTAAATAATATCAATCAGTTGATATACAAGAAGTTCTTTAAGGCAGAAGTGTATATTCCTGTCATTCGGATAACGGATTCAATGAGATACAGAAAATGCACCTGGATCAATAAAGGGGCAGAACAGGTGAGCAACCGGCGAATGCCTGCACCTGGCCACTACTTTCTTGCCTGTTAGCGCCCCATAAGTTCCAGGTGATCGCATGATGGCTTTATCTGCGCTTATCCGGGGCCTTATGACGTCAAATCATAAACTCTATAGCAGATATAGAATAGTTATCCTCTACATTGATATGATGATTAATGAACTAAAGAATTGTCGGGACCCGTTGGTTTAATTGAAGAACAGAAGGTTGGGCATTTTTAATGAGTGTTAATCCTATATTGAGCCTGGCTCATAGTGGTGCGGGCCTATTGCTTCTTGCACTGGCAATAACTTCCGTATTGATTGCTGTATTGATAGCGGTAAAGCCAGCCACGGACCCGGCAAATATAGTGCTTGTAAAAACGGCTAATGTAGTTGGACTGATTGAAATTATTGTGGCTGTTACTATCAGCCTTACAGGTTTGACTGCTGCATTTATGGAGTCGTTGCCATTATCACAACAATGGTTGTGGTTAAGCTTGGTAATTATGGTTTTTTATATATCTGCCCACATATGGGTAACAAAACCGGCACGTATGGCTGTAGCAATAGGCGGTAGCGAGGTTAAATCGGGGATGCAGGTTATTCTGCAGATTGGCCATGTTTTACTGCTCCTCCCGGCTTATGCCCTTATGATACTAAAACCAATATAGGGTCAGAAGAAATATGGCCCTGGCCGATTGCTTATAGCTTGCTCCGAACTCAAGCAGCGGTCACTTGCCGGTAGAGGAAATATTTTCCGTCTGTAATGACAAAGATCGAACCCCGGTTCGACCCCTAATTGTCAGTTTTTCTATCCGCCCGCCAAGATTTCTACTGCAGCTCGCTCGCCGGATTCCATTGCGGATTCCATACCCATCTCCAGTAAACGCGTATGTTCGCCCGCAAAATGCAGGCGCTGGTGCGGTTGAAACATTGCCGGCACGAAGCGACTCACATCCCCGGGCGCGTATGAATGGCGGCAACCCATTATAAAAGGCGCCTGGCGCCATGAATGCGCGCCGATAAACTCCACACGCCCCCGGGTCGACGGGCGCAGGCGCTCCATTTCAGCGCGGACAAATGCGCCGCGCTCGGTCGGTGGCAATCGATCCAGCGTATCCGCTTTGGGACCGGCATTAACTGCTGTCAGCAACGACTTACCGGTCATCTTGCGAAACATGGACACCGTACCATCCGTCCACAGCGACGGTTCCAGCCCGTCCTGTTCCCAATAGTTACCGCCATCCTTCAGCGCGAAAAATACCAGGCTGGTATTCCCGTAGGGCATACGCGCGACCGCTTCGGCCTGCACACCGGTCATCTGCGGTTCGATGCTGATATTGCGCAGGCTGACAAACGGCACGGCGGCGATGACAAAGTTACTGACATATCGTTGACCGTCGGCCGTCGTCACATCAACAGAGCTTCCGTCCATCCGGATGCCGGCCACAGCCTGGTTCAGGTGAACCCGGTCGCCCAGATGCGCTGCCATCGCTTCAGGCAGCCGCGACGTGCCGCCGACGACCCGGACAGTCCTCGATTCCGCCCGCTCGGCAGTGACCGCCGCGCTAATGGCCATCTGCAGGCGCATCGATTCCTGCAGGATCGTCAGTAATGACACCCGACCAAGGTCATCAGCAACCAGGCCTGCGTTCATCAGGCGCATTGCTTCGGTCGATGCACCCTGCTGCCGGAGCCAGTCGGCTGCTGCGATGTCAAACTCAGCGGCACCGGGCTGAAACCAGTCATCAATACGGGTCAGCGGGTTGTGTCCTGCTACGTAGAACGGCAGCAACGCATGGGGAGGAACAGCGCGCTCTTCACCCACGGTCTTGTTTAACGGTGACTCGGCCCAGTCACTCGCTGCAATCAACTGACCGCCGACAGCGAACGCGTACGGTTCGCTTTGCACCGGGTACGGCACGAGCGCAATGTCGAAACGACCCGCCGCATCGCGCACCCGGCCGTACAGTGGGCCGACCTGCGAGGCACCCAGTTCGGGGCGATGCGGCCATTGATCCGCCGTGTGCACACGCCCGCCGACCCGGCTGCCGGCTTCCAGTACCTTAACGTCGGCGCCGGCGTCACTGAGCAGGAGCGCAGCATTTAATCCGGCGAGACCTGCCCCGATGATCACCACATCGGTGCGCTCCGGTGCCGCATGCAACCGTGCGGTTACGCCGGCAGCGGCAAGTCCGCCAAGACCCTTGATTAGCTCACGTCTGGTTGGAAGGCGCACCGCCAATGATCCCGTTTCTGCTCATTTCATTAATTTCGCTAATCCAGTCACTCAATCAGCTTCCATCCTTTTTGGTTCCCTTCCCCTTCAGCTTACCGTTCTCGTCGAAAGACTCATATGGTCCGTCCTGCTTCCCATTCTTATAGGTTCCTTTCGACTTAAGCTGGCCGTTTTCATAAAATACCTCAAAGGGTCCATCCTGCTTCCCATTCTTTAGGGTTCCTTTCGCCTGCAGCTGGCCATTTTTGTAAAACCTTTCAAAGGGGCCATCCTGCTTTCCATTCTTGTAGGCTGCCTTCGCCCCCAGCTGACCGTTTTCGTAAAACCTCTCAAAGGGGCCATCCCGCTCCCCATTCTTATAGGCACCCTTCGACATCAGCTGACCGTTCTCATCGAAAGACTCATAGGACCCATCTTCCTTTCCATTCTTGTAGGTTCCCTTCCACTCCAGTTGACCGTTTTCATGGAAAGATTCATAGGGGCCATCCTGCTTTCCATTCTTGCAGGTTCCCTTTTCTTGCGGCTGGCCATTTGCGTAGGTTTGCTCCCAAAGTCCATCCCGCTCTCCATTTTTATAGTTTCCTGTCGCGCTCAGCTGACCGTTTTCGTAATACGCCTCAAAGAGCCCATTCCACTCTCCATTCCTGAAGGTTGCCTTCTCTTTCAGCCAACCATTTTTGTCGAAAGTCTTAACCAGCCCATCCGGCTTTCCGTTCTTATAGGTTACCTTCAACCACAGCTGGCCGTTTTCGTGGAATTGTTCCCAGGGCCCATTCCACTCTCCATTCATGAAGGTTATCTTCTTCCTCAGCTGACCGCTTTCGTGGAATTCCTCATAGGGCCCATCCCACTTTCCGTTCTTGCAGGTTCCCTTCCACTCCAGTTGACCGTTTTCATGGAAAGACTCATAAAGGCCGTCTTTTTTACCAACTTTCATAAACCCTCACTACTCAAATCTACTCCACCGTGACAGAAGAAAGTTAAACCGTCACCACGCTGGCTTAAACAATGGAAAGTGATTCATTGGACTAAACCTTTGACGAGAAACTGGTGTTAGCAGCCGAGCCAGGTGGTGCATTCGGTGACCGTCGCACGATTTCGCCGGAAATTGTTCAGCGGTGCATCGTCGACAGGATAGCCGACACCGACGCCTGCCAGCAGGATTTTATTCTCCGCGAGCCCCAGGTGTTGCTTGAGTTCTTCCTGGCAAATCACTGCTGCACCCTGCCAGCAGCCTCCGAGCCCGTGGCTGACCAGGGCGAGCAGGAAGTTTTCTATCGCTGCTGCCACGCTTACCTGGTACTGATAATCGTGGGTCCTGTGCGTGACGAAATACACACCATAAGGTGCATTGAAAAACCGCAGGCTATCGGCATACAGCTCCTGCGTGTTGATGCCCTGTGACTCCACAGCCTGATTCATGGCGGCGAAGACCTCGCTCTGGCGTTCCCGGCAGTGGTCCGGCACCTGGTCAAACGGCGGCCGCTCTTTGACCCTCGCGGCAAAGTGTCGTTTGGTGATGTCGGTAATTTTTGGCAGATCCTCACCGGAGGCCACGATAAATTCCCAGGGCTGCTGATTTGTGGCGCTCGGCGCCCAGGTGGCGGCCTCCAGGCAGGCCTCAATCAGTGCTTTCGGTGGCACTGCGGTCTGGAAGGTTCTGATCGTTCGCCTGGATTTGATGGCCTCAAGTACGTCCATTCGTTCCCCCCTGTTCGCAGCACGAAGCAGGGGTCGAACCGCGATTGATTCCAAAACCCCGGTTTGACCCCTGTTAATCCCTATTAATCTTTTGTGCTATCCACCGAACCGATATCGTAGCGTGACGCCGGCATTTCTGCTCCGCCGGGGCGTTATCAGGAAAGCATTCGATGTCACCATGCCCGTCTGGTTGTTGGGTTTTTCAAACGGAAACGGTGCGCCTGGCAGAACTGGTGTCTTACTGGAGTCGAACAGCGGAAAATCAAAAACAATCATCGGAGTTTCGTCATCCAGGATGTTGTTGACGTAGGCCGTAACCTCCCACCGGTCATTTTGCAGCCCCACGGATGCATTCCACATCCAGACGTCACCAATTTTAGCCTTGTTGGCTACTGACACGTATTTCTTAGACTCGTAATTCAGGTAGTTCTTTACGAACCATTCCATGTCCCCGCGAAATGGCCTCGTGTAAATGGCTGAGAGATTCAGCGAATGTTTTGGCACAAGCTCAGCTTCGTTTCCAGATGCATCCCCGACGCCCTGTGCCGCGCAGTCGGGCGGCAATCCGCTGCCGTGCGCGAAATCCCACCAGTTGCAGCTAAAGCTAGCCAGCCCGTCATCGATGTAGTCTTCGAGCTTGGTGTCGGCCAGCCCGTAACCAAGGCCCAGGGTCAGGTTGTCAGTTGCCGCGAACTGGAGCTCCACTTCGGTGCCCCAGATGCGCGATTCACCGGCATTGACTACGCCGAGGTTGTCCTCGCAGGCTGCATTCGGACCGTCGGCGTCTTCGATGTCCTCACGGGGTACGCACTGATTGTTATTGATACCCTGGTTGGTCCAGTCGATATAAAAAAGTGCGGCATTGGCGATCAACCTGCCATCCATCAACACGGTCTTCGCTCCGACCTCCCAGGTCCATGTCTCCTCTTCTTTGACAATGGCGTCGCCGCACACGATGGTCAGCCAACCCCTGGTATTGAGATCGAGATCATCGAATTCAGGACTGTCCGGGTCACAGTTCCCTCCGAGTGCGGCCTGGATGATGATGTTCGACGTGTTGTCGTCGAACCACTCGCCGTTAAATCCACCCGGCTTGTTGCCTTTGGCCAGCGATGCGTAGAAGTTGAGATCGTCGTTGGGGTGGTAATTCACAATAAAGCGTGGCGTGAAGCTGTAGAATCTTTCCTCAGCCTTGCAGAAGCCGGTGTCAGCACATAATTCCGAGCTTGTCCTCTGAATCAGATCATCTTCGGCGTAGCGTCCGTCGAGTGTCAAAGAAACCTTGTCCGTCAGGTCAAACTCGACGCTTCCGAAAACAGCATGGTTTATTTCATCTTCGTCACGTGAGAAGCCCCACCTGAAGCCGTCGCTGAAGCTGTTGAACCGCCGCTGCTTTCCTCTCACCTCCTGTTTATAGTAGTAGTAACCAAATAGTCCTCGCACTCGTCCGCCAGTGGGAGAACTCACACGAAACTCGAATGATTCATTTTCTGCCCGGTCTTTTGAGTAGCCTTCGAAGAGCCCCGTCGTAACCGGTCCCAGCGGATAATTTCGCTCCAGGTCCCGAACATTGTCTTCGTCGTAGTCGCCTCGCGTGCCTCGTACCAGGAATTCCCAATCCTCATAGGTGTAGATGGCCTCCAGAAGATAGCGCCTGGTTTCCGTTTGCGCGCCGATGAAAGGTGCCGGGCGGGAGACGATCGTGGGAATCACGTTGCCGTTGTCGTCCAAAACAAGATCGCCCATGCCATCCCGCAGTACACATGGCTGCCCGGGCGGGCAGGTGGCGACGCCATCGAAGCTGGGGATATTCATCTGGGCCCTGGAATCATCAAACTTGATTTTGCCGCAGTGCCAGCCCGCCGCCGGGATATAGGTACCATCCAGGACCGTTCCGTCGGGCAGAGTTTGCGGTGTACCCGGGTCGTACACGGGCGCTCCGCAGTTCAGGCCCGGGGCAAGCTGGATGCCGTTGACGGGTGCGAATACCGGCTCGTAATACATCTGTGCGAAGTGATCGTCGTCCGTTTCGGCCCATTCAGTTTTCAGATTGAACTGCAGGTTATCTGTAGGCGTAAACTCCAGCTTCAGGGTCGCGTTACGAAGTTCCTCGCCACCCAGCTTGGAATTATCGCCACGCTGGGGCGGGCATCCGGCGTCGGTACCCCCGGGGTAAGCCCTGTAGCCCGGCGGGCAGAGCGCCTCGCCGCCGGCAATGTCCGGTACGTTGGCCCACCATGTGAACGGGCCGCTGAAGCAGTCCAGCGATGTGTCGCAGTCAGAAAATCCTTTGGTATTTGCCTGACCCTCCTTCAGGTCGTTGCGCCATTCACCGTCCCAGCCTTCGTAGCCTCCGCCTACATATATTTTGAGTTTGTCCTCGATAAGGGGACCGCTGGCCCACGCCGACAGCTTGTAATCCTCATCGGCCCCGGCCCGGGCGTTGATCTCGCCCTCCCACACGTCCTTTATGCTCCGCGTGATGTAGTTCACCGCTCCCGCGAAGGTAGCGCGACCAAACAGTGCCGCCTGTGGACCGCGCAACACTTCCACGCGTTCGACATTGTCCAGGCTCGACGTGGCAATACTGCCGAACTCGCCCGGCAGGAAAACGTCATCCACGAAGAAAGAAGCATTGGCCCGTCCCCGTCCCGGGGGAAACTGGCCACGGATGATCGGGCGGTCGAGACGGCGGCCGAGGTTGCGAGCCATGTTGAAGTTTGGTGTGAACGCGGCAACGTCATAAGCGTTGTCGATGTTTCGTTCCCGCAGTTGCTTCTCACCGAAGGCAACGATGGAGATGGGAACTTCCTGCAGCGACTCTTCTTGTTTACGTGCTGTAACTGTTATTTCGTCGATCTTCGGCGCCGCCCGGCCCCCGACAGGTATCAGGATACTGGCCGTTGCCAGCCACAGGACTGATACAGCCAGTCCATTTCCTTTTATTATTATCCAACGCATCACCCTTCCCCCTAGAAAGCGTTACACGATAGCGCTGGAATCGGCATCCGGTTGGACTGTCCGGCGCAGTTCTCTTAAAGCCTAACACCGTGCGGGGGTGCGGGCAGACCACCGGTGGCTTTGCCCGACATGTGGATAGCCGGGGTTACTCGGGCAGCGCGTACGCAACGATGTAATCGGAAATATTGTTGAAAGCCTTGAACATGTGTCCGCCCGCGGCAACCACGACGAACTGCCGGCCATCTATTTCATAGGTCATCGGTGTCGCCATCGCTGAAGCCGGTGTGCTGACTTCCCAGAGTTTATCGCCGGTGTCGATATCGAAGGCCCGGAACTTTTCATCCGAGCTGGCGCCGATAAATATGAGACCACTCGCCGTTACGGTAGGACCGCCGGCCAGTGGTGTGCCGAACTCCAGCGGCAACGGAATGGGCATGAGTTTGTCCAGCGTGCCGAGCGGGAAGCGCCAGCGCATGCTCGTATCTCCGCTAAGGTCAAGCGCCACGAGTTCACCCCATGGCGGCTTGTTGCAGGGTGCAAACAGCGGCGACATCAGAGGGGAGAACTGGAACGAATAGGGCGTACCCGCCATCTCCATCGGCGGGCCGATCGGCCCGGTCCGCGGCATGTCCATGAGTTCGGCCGGAATCTCGTCCGAACGCATGAGCCGCACGAACATCGCTAATTGCGAGACAGGCAGTATCAGCAGCGAGCGTTCGGGATCGTAAGCAGCGCCATTCCAGTTCAGCAGCGCATTGGGTGTCAGCAGGCCCTTTTTACTCAGGGGCAGGTAAATACCACTGCGGTCGAACGAGGCCATCTTTTCCCTGCATGCGTTGTGGTCGAAAAACATGAAACCCCAGGCGTCGTCCGGCGTGTACACGAGTTTGCCGACTGGCGCGGGTGCGGTCGGAAACGGCTGGGTCGGGTACAACATTTCGTCTGCAACCGTTTCAGTTTCGACCGGCCGTTCTTCGACCGGGAATATCGGCTCGCCTGTCTCCCGGTGCAGCACAAAAATAAGTCCCGTCTTGCTGAGCTGGATAACGACCGGAATTGATTTACCGTCGCGTTTAAGATCAACCAGTATGGGCTGTGCCGGTATGTCGAGGTCCCATACGTCGTGATGCACGAGTTGGAAATGCCAGGCCACACTGCCGTCTGCGGCGTTCAGGGCAACCACAGAGTTGGCATAGCGGTTGGCGCCCGGCCTCAGGCCGCCGAAATTATTTGGCCCGGCGGTTGCCGTCGGCAGGAATACCAGGCCGCGTTCGTAGTCCACCGACATCATGCTCCAGACGTTGGCGCCGCCGGTTTTTTGCATCGCTTCTTCAGTCCAGTCACTCGCAGCCGGGTCGTTCGGGTCGCGCGGTATGGGGTCGAAGCTCCAGCGAGGTTCGCCGCTGCGCGCATCGAAAGCTCGAACCTTGCCGCTGGGGTTATCGGCGCGCCAGAATTTCGTGTTGTCGGCCGAACCGATAATGACCAGGTCATTGATCGTGACAGGCGGCGCTGAGAACTGCAGGTCGCCTTCCCTTAAGTCCGGCACGTCCTCGTAAATATCGGGGCGGATATCGACCGTGCCGGAGGCGCCGAAGTCTTCACAGGGCTTTCCGGTTACAGCGTCAAGCGCGATCAGCCGCAGGTCTTTGGTTCCCGTAAAGATGCGGTGTTTGCATACTGAACCGGCATCCGCGACCTCATCTTCCCAGTAAACAACACCGCGGCACAGGAACTTGTTGTCCGGCGGCCCAAGCGTAATTTCCGGGTCATAGACCCAGCGTTCCACGCCGCTAACGGGGTCCAGCGCTATCACGCGGTTCATCGACGCGCACAACACCAACGAAGCACCGGCACTTGCGGGCAACAGGATGGGCGTGACATTGAGCGCCGACATCGCCCGTCGATCCGGGTGGCGTTCGATGTCGCCGGTGCGGTACGACCACGCGAGCCCCAGTTCGCCGACATTCTCTTTATCAATCTGCGTTAGCGATGAGTAGTGCGAGCCACCGCTGTCACCGCCGTAGTGCTGCCAGTCACTGGCACTCGTTGATGTCGGGGTGATTAGCGCAAACGCAGATAATATCAACGTGCCGCCGAGCCGCGAATTCAAACCAGACCGCCAATAAAATAGTTGCATCACCGAATGCTATACCAAATCCTCAGTCTTCCGAAATCTTTAGCACCAGTACATCCGAGGCGCCTGCGCCTGTCGAGTAGGTATCACCCGCTAATGCGAGTCCGCCATCCGGCAGTTCGACCAATGCCCTTGCCCATTCGTTTGCTTCCCTGCCATAGGTGCGTTCCCACAGCAATGTTCCGTTGTCAGATAATTTAACCAGCCATACATCATTCAGTCCGGCTCCCTGGGACATGGTGTACCCGGCCAGCGCATAGCCGCCATCGCGAGTCTCCACGACTGCGCGCACCCAATCTTCACTCGTACCGCCCAGAGTTTGATCCCATATAACATTGCCCGAGCTATCCAGTTTCAGTATCCGGATATCGAAGCCGCCGGCACCTGCCGACAGAGTCATACCACCCACAACTACGCCGCCATCGCGAGTTGCGGTAACAGCACTTGCGTAGTCTGTCTTTTCCCCGCCAAAGGTTCGGTCCCAAAGCGGCTCCCCGCTAGCATCCAGTTTAAGTACCCAATAGTCGGCGCCGCCGGCGCCCTTAGACTCGGTGTGTCCAACTACGACCAGGCCTTTATCTGCAGTTTCGGTAATTGCATTGCTCCAGTCAGTTTCAGCGCCTCCATAGCGACGTTGCCAGAGCAAGTCGCCATCGCCATTCAGTTTGATAACCCAGAAATCGTACGGCCCCCCGGATTCATCCTGTGTGTAAGCGCCCAACGCCACTCCACCGTCACTGGTAACGGTTAAAGCGCTGGCCCAGTCGGTGGCGCTGCCACCAAAATGTCGATCCCATACAAGTTTTCCTTCGGCATCGACTTTAATCACCAGCACGTCAAATTCACCCGCGCCTTTCGATTCAGTTGCGCCTGCAATTACGAGTCCATGATCCGGGGTTTCCACGATGGCCCGGCCGCGATCAATAGCCGGACCGCCGAAGCTCTTTTCCCATAGCAACTGCCCGTTGCCGTCGATACGAACTATCCACACGTCCTCCAGACCGGCACCCTGTGACGCGGTACGTCCGGCTGTACAGAGTCCGCCGTCATATGTGCCTGTCATTGCATAGGCCCAGTCCTTGGCGGGCCCGCCATACGCAACATCCCATTGCAAGCCCGGCGTCGAGACTTGTGGAGCCTTGTGTCGTGTTGCAGTGGAAGGTAACCGGAAAGTCTGCAATTCACCGAACGCGGTAACTGCTACATAGGCTAACTTGGTCTCGTGATCGCAATCACCGGCATACTGGGTGAGGTAATTTTTTGTGAGGGTCTGCACTTCACCGGATGCCGTAATCACGATCGTTTCGTCGCCGGCATAGGCAACTTGCGAACCGGTCAGCCCTGCAGCAGCGGGGTTGGAAAAATTCATTGAGAAGGCCTGCATCATCGGAGCATCGCCCGTCATGGTGATGCGGAGTGAGCAGCCATTCTCAACGTTGGAGTAATCCGCTGCAGTTGAAGTGCCACCGCCAAACAGCTGTGTATCGGCGGGGCCGGTAACCGGTTCTGTACGTTCCCACTCACTATTTAGCGGGGGCGGCAGAAACTCTGTGAAGCCGGATTGCTGAACTGTTGCACAACTGACAAGCACAGCCAGCGTAACGGTAATAAAGAATGCCACCTTGGTATTTTGATTGCAGTAAATGGTCATTACCTCACTCCGAATTCGGGCCGCTAAGCCTTCTGTGGAACATCCCTGCCGAAAACCAACAAAACCTGACGCCCGAACAGAACCCGGTTCAATATCAGCGCCATCGCGATACAAAAGCACAACGTAAAAAGCATCAGGTGGATGTAATGGAACGGCGTCCACATGAAGGTGAAGAAGGCATACAGACCTGTGCCCAGCACGACACTGATAATCACAGCCCTCGCGTCCACGTTTGCAAACATGAGCCCGGTAATGAATGCAGACAGTATCGGCATGCTCAGCAAGCCATTGAGCTGCTGCACCAGGTTTATGATGCTGTCCGCGCCGTTGTAAACAGGCACCAGCGCAATCGCCGTGAGCACAAAACCGATGGTTATCACCGTGTTCATAAAGTGCACGTTGGTACGTTTGTTTATGTACTGTTCATGCAGATCACAGACATACAAAGTAGCCGAAGAATTCAACACGCTGTTGAAGCTGGTAAGTACCGCAGCAGCCATCATCGCGGCGAATGCACCCGATAGCCACCCCGGTAAAATATCACCTACGAGTTGTCCGTAGGTCGCATCGCCGATGTCGCCGTAGAGTTTGTAAGCACATATTCCCGGAACAACAACAATAATTGGCACGATCAACAGACGTATGCCGGCAGCAACGAACACACCCTTCTGGGCTTCTTTCACATTCGGCGCGGCCATCGCGCGCTGCGTAATAGTCTGGTTCGTGCTCCAGTAATAGATCTGGATAAAGATCATTCCGGTAAACAATGTATGCCATGGGATAGGTGAATCACTGTCGCCTATCAGAGAAAGGCGCTCGGCAGGAATCCCGCTGAAGTCGAAGTCAATCGCATCAAGCGCAAGTATCACGATCAGGATGCTCATGATCAGCAGGCCAACACCGCTGAACGTGTCCGAGACCGCAACCGCACGAAGTCCGCCGAGGATTGCGTATAGTGCGCCTATCACCGCCAGGCTCGCTGCAATGACAACAATGGGTATTTGCAGGTCGAACATCGATTGCATGAACAGGTGATCCTGTATCCGAGCGATGCCGTGGCGGACGGCGTCCGGGTCAGCGAACGAGGCTGATCTCCGCATCCAACGGCCATATACCCGGCTGTTTTCCGTACGTCGAAGGCTGCACGACCATAAGTTCTGCGGGTCGTTACGGCATCAGCTATTTCCTGTTCTGGCCGATGTGCCGGCGCTGGAGCGGTTTTCGCTGAAGTTCATCCTTTCACATCCGACTGCGCATGCGCGTACCCCTAAGAAGATTCGTTTGACCAGCCGGCCGTGTTGATGCGTTAAGTTGTCAGCCCACCCTGCAGGATGTACTTCACCTCGATGAAATCTTCAATGCCGTACTTTGAGCCTTCGCGGCCAATGCCTGACTCTTTTATGCCGCCGAAGGGTGCCACCTCGGTGGAGATGATGCCTTCGTTGACGCCGATGATGCCGTAATCCAACCCCTCCTGGACGCGCCAGATACGTCCGATATCCCGGGCATAGAAATAGGCGGCGAGCCCGTACGGGGTGTCATTGGCGAGTGCGACCGCCTCCGCCTCGGTCTCAAACCGGAACAGTGTTGCCACCGGACCGAAGATTTCTTCATCGTGGATCTTCATTTTGCGGGTCACGTCAACCAGCACCGTCGGCATATAGAAATTCTCACTTGCTGTATCGCGCTCGCCGCCGATGATGGCCCGCGCGCCGTGCTCCACCGCATCGTTCACCAGCTCTTCTACTTTGTCTACGGCAGCAGTGTTGATGAGGGGACCAATCGTAATGCCCTCTTCGAATCCCGAGCCGACTTTGCACGTCGCGACCGCTGCAGTAAATTTTTCGGCGAAAGCGTCATACACACTATCCTGCACAAGAAAGCGATTAGCGCAGACACAGGTTTGTCCCGCATTGCGATACTTCGATGCCATCGCACCCAGCACAGCCTCGTCAAGGTCGGCATCGTCGAAGACAATGAACGGTGCATTGCCCCCAAGTTCCATGGAGGTCTTGGTAACGGTATCTGCGCACTGCCGCATCAATACCTTGCCTACCTCGGTAGAACCGGTGAACGAGAACTTACGTACCAGCGGATTGCCGGTCAGTTCCACGCCCATGGTTCTCGAATCTTTGGTGGTGAGTACATTGAACACGCCGGCCGGAATGCCTGCCTGAGTTGCCAGCTCTGCCAGCGCCAGGGCACACAGTGGTGTCTCTCCGGCTGGCTTGACGATAAACGTGCAACCTGCCGCCAGGGCCGGCCCGGCCTTGCGGGTAATCATGGCGATGGGGAAATTCCATGGGGTAATTGCGGCTACGACCCCAATGGGTTGCTTGACGACCAGGATACGTTTGCCCGCGGCATGGGTGGGGATCACGTCGCCGTAGATGCGTTTGCCTTCCTCGGCAAACCATTCCACGAAAGAGGCCCCGTAGATTACCTCGCCCCGTGATTCCGCCAGAGGCTTACCCTGCTCTGCAGTCATGAGCCGGGCAAGATCTTCCTTGTTTTCCAGCATCAGGTCGTGCCAGCGACGCAGGATCGTCGCTCGTTCCTTGGCGGTGAGCGTGGCCCAGCCCGGCTGCGCGGCATAGGCAGCAGCGATGGTCTTCCGGGTTTCCTCGACACCCAGGTTCGGTACTTCTGCCACCACGCTACCATCGGCGGGGTTGAGTACGCTCAAGGTGGTGCCGTCGTTTGCATCGATCCACTGGCCGTTACTAAAAGCCTTGCGACACAACAACCGCTCATCACCGACGATGCGGGGTGCTGTTTTTGCAGCAACTTTGGTCATGTTGTACCTCTTACATTCTTCAGGCTTGATTAAGGATGCTCCAAACAGGAGGTCAATAAAAGTCGCGCGCTAAGACGCCTGAAATTATGTTTTCTCGGGGGTTGTTAACCAGGCAATTAGGGGCTAAAAAGAACATCAGGATTAATTAGGTATTTATACGTACTGTGTTACCGTCCGGCTGGGAGCAGACTGATTAAGGAGACCCAGCCACCGGTACTGTTCAGCATATCCGGTAGGCAGGCCGGAAAAAAATATCCAACCGTCCATTAGGGGGAGAAACCGATGTATATCAATTTTTGGTACGTCGCTTGCCAGAGTTCCGAGCTTACCTTTGGAGCACAAAAGCCACTGAAAGTTATGATGCTTGGCCACAACTTTGCCTTGTGGCGTGACACCAAGGGTAACATCCAGTGCGTGAGTAATTCGTGCACCCATCGCAGTGGCGCACTTGCTGATGGCCGTATCCGCGGCGACTGCGTTGAGTGTCCTTATCACGGCTGGACCTTCAACGGCGAGGGCTCATGCGTGCGCCTGCCGTCGCTGGGTCCAGATGCAAAGATTCCGGAGCGCACCCGGGTAGATGCCTACCCGGTGGAGGAACGCTATGGGTTGGTACACGTATTCCTGGGGGACCTGCCTGAGGAAGAGCGCCCACCCATTATTGAAGCTCCTGAATACGACGATCCTGACTGGCGGTTTATTCCACTCATCCTGGAATGGAATATTGATTACAAACGCTCTGTCGAAAATACCATGGACCCGGCACACAACGAATTTACCCACCCCACGCACGGATTCCTGGGCACCAAGGAAGACTACACAGTAGATGAGATCACGCTGGAGGATACCGAGTGGGGTACCGGCTTCATGAACGCCATGAAATCACCGCCACTACCGCAACGGGAAATGCGGGAGGGCTCCGGACGTGAAGGAGACGGTATTACTTATGCCGGTTCCGGCAACCATGGACCGAATGTTACCTGGACATATATTCACATATCCGATCAGGCATGGTTTCATGGATTTGCCTTTCATACGCCGGTGCACGAGAAACTTGATCGGGTGTACGGTATTTTCGGGCGCAACTTTATGCAGGATTCGAAGTACGACAAGACATTCGAGGATCGCAGCCTGTATGTTGCTGAACAGGATCGCTACGTGCTTGAACCGATGGATCCGATTCGGATACCGCGCAACAATATACATGAGTTCCTGGTACCGGCGGACAAGGCTATCGGGCGATATCGTGAGTTCTGCCAGGAATGGGAAAATAATGGCTGGCGTCTCGATGTGAACAGAATACGTACAGATCAGGATGAGATCGCCTATGCCATCCCGAGCCCGGCCCGCCGCCAGGCAAAGGGCTGGGTACTACCCGCAGTGCCGCTGCTGAAAGGTAAGAAGCCCGAGATCAAGGCTGTCGGCTAGGGGAGAAATGAGCGTGCCGAAGATGCCGAAATCATATTGAAACAAAATGACTTAAGGTAAGTGGGGGATAACGGATATTTTTGGCGAATTCAAGATCGACAAGCTCGAGCAGAACAATGGTCAAGACGAACTGGAAGTGACTGGTTCATCGGGCAGCGTATCGATGTAGTTCGATCTCGGCGACGAGAGTCTCTATCTTGTGTCAAAAAATTCCTGATGGCGGTTGGAGAGTTTAGTGAATCGTGATCAGGCCCTGGTTCTGACTTGCACCCTGGTTTTGCTCCTCGGGGTGGGGGTCTCCCTGATCAGGATGCAGGAACGCTCAAGCGTAATATCGCCGGCAGCCGATAAAGAGCTGGCTACCGTCGCCCCATGGCAGGCCCGATCACTGGCCCCGGTCCCCAATATTGATACAGAGTCAGAACCACAGGCTGCACGCGCCCGACCCTATCGTGTTGCCGCAAGTCCGGGCGGGGATAAGGTTTACGTCACCCTGGCGGGCACAGAAATTGCACCCCGTAACGAGGTTGCGGTGATCGATGTCGCTACCCGCAGGGAACTGGCGCGGGTTCATGTTGGTAGCCAGCCCTACGGACTTGCGGTGCATCCGTCAGGCCGCTGGCTCATAGTAACCAACCGCTTCTCAAATTATCTTTCAGTAATCAATATCACGACTGATCAGGTCGTCGCACAGATTCCTGTCGAGTTTTACTCTGAGGACCTGGCGCTAAGTGCCGACGGTCACACCGCCTACGTCTCCAATTTCTTTCTCAACCAGGTGCTAATTGTTGACCTGACCATTGAAGATGACACCCTGACGGGCATGCAGCGACAGCTGGACTTTGATCGTAAAGACTTTATGCTGCGTCCCGATCAAACTGATGATGAGCCACCAACTGTCGCAACAAAGGGCGCAACAAAGGGCGATGTAATCAATTCATCACCTGGTTCATCTCCGGAAATCTATACCTCACTTCGGCTTAGCTGCGGAACATCAGACTGTCACATGTATCCGACCGGCGGGTTTACTGCTGGTCCAAACCTCGACCAGACTTTTACCAGTGCCAAGGTTCACGCCTGGCCACAAGATCCGGAATCAAGCCCCCTGCTGAGAGCGGTCACCTCTGTAGAGCACGGCGGCTGGGCCGATTCCACCACCGGCTATCACCATCCGGGGGGCATCATATTTTCCGATCCGGCCAATGACCCGGTCTACAGCGCATTGCGTGCATGGATAGCCGGCGGCTACGAAGGACCCGGAATCAGCGTCGGTGACAAACCTCGCGACCTGCTGCTGTCTGCCGATCAGCAAACCCTGTATGTCGCTAACACGGGTTCACTCGATATTTCGGTGATAGACCTGGGCACGCTTCGCGAGCACCGTCGGATTGCCACCCGATCACCGGTTAATGATTTGGCATGGGCCGGGGGGAAACTTGTACTGGCAACACTCGGGGTCGGTTCAGGGCATCCCAAAGCCCGGCATGCCGGACGGGAGAGTACCGACCGCAACCATCCCGAGGCAGAGTTCACATTATTTCGTGACCCCGGTAGTGGCAGCCCAAAACCACTGCCATTAGCTCAACAACAGCCCCTGGGACCCTTCGATGATGTCGATGGCACGGCACAGGAAAAATTCCGCGACATTACCAACGATGTCGTACTGCTTGATCCGGTGATACCCAGTGTTGCCAGCTATAGCGCAAATAAGGACTTTAGCCGCTACACCTCGGACTCGTTCGAAGCGTTAGCCGGGGATAAAAAAGGGGATGTATTGCCTGGACTCATGCAGGTAGTCGGCGCTTTCCCCGAGCAGATTGTCACCGTGGATGATCGCCTTTACATCACGATGGCGGGAACCTTCCAGGTACAGGAGTGGCATGTTAAACCGCAGGCTGCACCTGTAAAACGCCTGGTTCCGGGCCGGGTTTTTTCCACCGGTTTCAAGCCGCTGGGCATTACTATTGCCGGCAAAGATACCCTGGTCGTCGCCAACCAGCTTGACGAGTCTGTCACCTTCATCGACCTGATCAGCGGTGAAAGCAGCCAACTGTCTTTGAGCCGACTCTCTGAACCCTTTCCTGCCAATGACTTTGAGCGCGGAGAATTTTTCGTACAGACGAGTATTTTCTCTGTTGACCAGGATCAAAGCTGCGTGCACTGCCACTACCGGGATACCTCTGACGGGAAAAAATGGAGCGTCAGCCAGGTAATGGGGCAGAACCGGGCAGGTGATGAGGTCACCGGAGGCAGTCGCGAAGTACCCGACCTCCGTGCACTGGCTCACAAGGTGCCCTTCTTTGTTGAAGGGACCCTCACCATGGATGAGCCGCTGACCATGATGATGGAACACAACCCACTGGTCGACTTTAGCGGCGTAACACCGGTTGGTGATTTCAGGGGCATCGTGGCAACTGATGCCGAACGGGGACACTACCCCAAGTCGGCAGACGCACTCGTCGTTGCCACAGGCCGCGGCTGGTCGGATTCAAAGCTGCGCCTCGTTGACCTTACTAAACGCCGGGAACAATTCTTCCGGCTACAGACCGGGCGTTACTTCGGCAAGGAAATGGATTTTCGTGATCTGCAACGCGTCATCGGGGTCTACCAGGCTGGTGAGCCACGGATGTTACCCAGCCCCCTGGACCCGTCTGACCCGATGGTTCGCCATGGTCGTGAGTTATTCGAGAGCCCGCAAGTTGGCTGCTCAGGTTGCCACCCTGCACCAACCTTCACCGACAAAACTCATGTTTACAACCAGAACAAAAGCTTTCGCCCACTGGTTAGCAGCGTGCCGCGGGATAATATTCATACCCTGATCAGTGCCGACTACCTCGACCGGCTTAATGGTTTCATGCGCTACTGGGACGAGGAGGATACCGGTCGATACGAGGAACATGAGGGCAACTTTGTCGCTCCCTCATTACACAATATCTGGGCCCGGCCACCACGTTTTTTACACCACGGTAATGCAATCAGCCTGCGTGAAGTAATCAGCACGCCCGAACATCCTGCTTTACAGCGTATGCCATTTCCACGCCTCCAGGCCGACCGGCCGGGAGGCTGGGAGCGGGGTCTAAACGAACTTGACGGTTTGTTTGATACCCACGGCACCACATCACATCTTTCAGTCTGGGACATCGAGTGCCTACTAAAATACTTACGTTCTATCGAATAGCAACGGCAACACTCGGCCTGGTTTTGCTTGCGATTGCCGCATATATGGTTCGCAGCCTGCCAGAGTCGCAAAATGCCGCTATTGCGATACCCGGTGACCCGGCAGCCGGCAGTATTGTTGACTCAATGCGGCCTCTCATGGGGACGGAGTTCGGTATCAAAGTCTGGGCAGCCGCAGGGCGCGAACCGGTTGCTACGGCAATCATTGCTGAGGCCCTGGACGAATTGACAGAACTCGAAAGCCAGATCAGCAGTTGGCAAATTGACAGTGATACATCCAAAGTCAATGCTGCCGCCGGCCAGCTTCCTGTCCCGGTGAGTCCCGAGTTATATGAACTACTAACCATCTCAATGCGCTGGGCACGACGGACAACGGGTGCATTCGATATAACCGGTGGTCCACTTTATGAACTATGGGGTGAAGCACGCAGACAAAAGACATTGCCGTCACCAGAGGCAATTCACTCAGCCCTGACCCATGTTGGTTACCAGAATGTTGAACTCGGGGACGGTACGGTGTACCTGTCCGCGCCCGGGATGCAACTTGGTTTCGGTTCGGTGGGCAAGGGCTTCGCCGCTGATAGCGCAGCCGCAAAACTCCATGCCAGTAACTTTAGAAATTTTATTGTCGATGCCGGTGGTGACCTTGTTGTGTCGGGAAGTCGCGGTGACGTTCCCTGGTCAGTCGGCGTCCGTCATCCGCGTACAGAAGAGTTGCTTGCCACGATGGAACTAACCGACAGTGCAATTGCGACATCAGGCGACTACGAACAGTATCTCCTTGCAGACGGTAGACGCTTCGGTCACATCATCGACCCGCGTACCGGGTGGCCAGTCGAGACCGTGGCCAGCGTAGTTGCGATCGCAGGAAAAGGAGCGGACGCCGATGCACTTGCCACGGGTCTTTTTGTGCTTGGTCCGGAACAGGGTATAGCGCTGGTTGAGAAAATCTCCTCCGTTGAGGCACTGTTCGTAATGAGTGACGGAACATTGCACCACTCTGAAGGCCTGGCGATTAAGGATGGCATCCTGGAGCGCATCCAATGAAACATATCGGTTCCACGCGCGCGGTAAGAATATTTCTGCTCCTGTGTATTCTGTACGTGCTGTTAATCACCTGGCTGTGGCAAGCCGGGTCATTGGATACAGCGATGCCGGAGGGCAGTGCTTCCAGGCAGCTTTTCGATACTGAGGTTGTAACCTTGCTGGATCGTCGCTGCAGCAACTGCCACGGTGTTTCTGTTGAGGAATACGACCAGCTTGAAGCAGACCCGGCCAGCAGGCTATTGCTGCGCTGGCCGGTTGATACAACCGGCCGGATATCCTCCCCGGAGTTTCGGAAGGTTGCTTATGAACGCGCCCGCACAACCCGAACAGAGGGAGGCAACAAACTGGTACCGATTGATGTGGGTAACCCGGCACTGGCCAGCAAGCTGCTTCTGGCACCACTGTCTGAGACCTACGCGGGAATGAGTATGGTGCACCCGGTGACCTTCACGTCACCTCAGGACTCGGATTTTAGTCTTCTTAAGGAGTGGGTTCAGGCAGAAATTGATTCGCAACCAGCACCTACACGGATACCCGCTTCGCCGCCCGAGCACTTCTTTGTTGAACAGGTCACGCCCGTACTGGAGCGTAAAGGCTGTCTCGGGTCCAACTGCCACGGACTGGGTGTTTTCAATGATCTCAAGCTGCACCCCGGAGTACCGGTACTCGAAGGCCGCTTCACCGCCGATATGCACCACCAGAATCGTCTGTCCATGCTCGGTCGTGGCAACGCCCAGGTCAACATGGTCCACCTCTCCGGTGATATTGAGCAGTCTCGTCAGCTGCTTAAGAACATACCAATCTCCCAGGGCGGCATTCTGCACAAAGGTGGCAATAACTTTTTCAGTAAGGGTGACCCGGACTATGAGCTACTCCTCAGGTGGCTGGAACTTGAAAAGGAGGAAGCATCAGAGCGGGCAAATGCAGCACTCGGGGAAGAACGCGGCATCGTATTCGTGCGACGTCCGCGTAATCTGCCCCAGCGTTATTTCGAAGATGAAGATTTCCTGCCCGGTGGGGATCTGATCTGGTTGCAGGCGGGTGAAGAGATAAACCTGACCGCTGCCCTGCATCCCGATGGCCCGGCAGATATTCGCACCCCTGATGTGAGCTACGACGCCCGCCAGGTTGTTTTTGCCATGCGTCGTAACGAGGAAGAGCCTCTGAATATCTGGGAGGTCGAACTTGATACACGCGAAGTACGGCAACTAACTTTCTCTGCTGACCCGGCCATACACTTCCAGGATCCGCAGTACATTCCTGATCACACAGATTCTTCGGGGGAACAACTGAACGAGATGGCGCTCGTTATGGTCTCGAATGTCTCGGGTGAATGGGCCGCCTCAAGCCCCGAAGGTATCCTCGGTGAAGCCGAAGGCGGTAACCGCAAAACTATTTTGGATACCGAACTGACTGCCAGGGCTGGTACCTACGATGGTCGTGTAATCCGTATTGTTCGCGGCACTAATCGCGGCCAGACCCGGAAAATTTCCAGGCAGGAGCGCGGCAAAATTACGGTTGATGCAGCATTCAAAAAGCCCTGCGATGCTACGACCCACTATGTAATTGAGGCTGTGCCGCGGCTTGCACCCAGCTATGACCTGTACCGGATAAATCTGGCAGCAAAGGGCGTTGAACAAGAGACCTACGAGGAGTCTCTGTCACGTCTTACCTTCGGGCTCGGTCAGGTCCGTCGGCCAAGCATGCGCAGTTCCGGTGAGATCATGTTTACAACGCTCAGGACGGGCTGGCAGTCCGATCGGCCCTTCTACAATGGGGCGGTATTTCGCACCTTTTTTAATGGCTCTAATTTCCATACTCACTACGGCAACCGCTCGGTAGTACCTGTACTGTCAGATAACAATGAACTGCCAAACGGACTCGAGGTTCGGGTCGGCCGGGATGCAGACTCCTACTGGGGGGGTGCGCTGCTCGTTGCAGATCATCAGTTCGGGCCGACTATTGATCCGGCAAATCCAACTGACGACCTTGATCACCCCTTTGCCAATGGTATGCCCGAGCATGGCATGCACCGGTTTTTTCGTGGCTGGGTTTCACTCGATAACGATGTCACCACGCATGGTATATCCCGTGGCGGTGCATACCGTGATCCATATCCGGCGCCGGACGGCACGATCCTGGTTGCTTATGCGCCCGGCCCTGTCGATCTCTCCGATCCTGAACAGGCACCCGACTTCGACATCATCCGCCTGAGTGCCAATCCCTCCCTGCAGTCGGCGGATGGCCTGACAGGTGGCTCGTTACAACGCGAACGGGTTACCGGAAATAAACAGAGCAGTGAACTCTGGCCCCGGCCGGTAGTTGTACGGGAGAAGCAACGGTTAAAGAAATCTCCCAAGTGGGCGACAGATCTTTTTGGCAAGCCGGGTACTGAAAAGGGCCTCCCCGGCTACGGTGAGGGTACGCCGGCACAACTGGTGGTCTTCGATATGGTCCTGCTGGATGTGTTTTTTGAGCAGAACGTACCCACAGGTGAACGCCGGCTCATGGATGGAGCCTGCACGGATTGTGGCGCAGACTACAGCATTGATAATCAGATCAGTTACGCTCGTGTGATCGGTGCGCAACCACTGGCAGCAGGTGAAGCGGGTCCACCCAAACGTTACGTTATCGCGGAAGTGCCGCTGGAAAAGGACGGCTCCTTCCAGGTAGTCATACCTTCGTTGGTTAATTTTGATATCCAGTCGCTTAATGCCGAACGGATGGCACTGCGTTCCCCCAATCGCTGGCTTTATACGATGCCCGGTGAAAAACACACGCTCTCGATTGCGCGGATGCTCTATACACAAACCTGTGCCGGCTGTCACGGCACATTGTCCGGCAAACATACCAATACTTTTGGTCGCCCCGATGCCATTACCAGCGCCTCGAAGACAATGGCAGTCTGGGACGACAAGGAGCACACAACTCTGCCTCCGGTGAACTACGATGTCGCCGCAAAGAAGTACCGCACGGCCCCTTTCTCAGTTGGTTTTGAGGAGGATATAAAACCCGTTCTTGCCCGCCGCTGCATCAGCTGCCATAGCGGTACCCAGGCAGAAGCCGGACTGAATCTTGCCGCTGGCAATGCCTTCACGCAGCTGCGCAAACAGGTAGATTATCGGCAGGCACTGGCAATTCGCAGCCCTCTGCTCGAGACGCTGCTTGGCCGCGAACTCCAGGCGCCTGAACCACTTGCCAGTGATCCAAGCCATCTGCATGAAAATCTCCTGCCACCCGAAGAACTGCAACAGGTAATTCGCTGGGTCGACCTCGGTGTACCACAAATACGGGTGAAATTTTAATGAAGTGGTGGGGCGGCTTCATCGTTGTGGTTATTTTGTCCATAACAATCGCTGCCGCCATAAACTGGTCCTTTATAAATACAGAGCACGGCAATGTAGCGGAAGAAGATTGTTCCGAATGCCATGCGCGCTCTGCCATGCAGACACATACACGCAGCTTTGTCGAACAGGAACACGGCCCGATGGCGCTGACTGACCGCAGTAGCTGTCAGGGGTGTCATGAAGATACCCAGGAGTCATGTGATGACTGTCATTTCAGCCAGGCGCCGGACTGGCACACGGATGATTTCCAGAATCCGGCCCTTGGTACCGTGGAAACCCATGAACATATGCGTATTGCAAATAACCACCAGGACTCCTGTGCCGAATGCCATAACGTAACCTACATGACTCGTTGTGCCGAGTGTCATCGCCCTGAAGAGGACTGGCTTGATCGTGGCACCAGTTCGTGGGAACAACTTATAGTTCCCGATCAGGCACCCGGGGTAGCGCCATGAGCTCCCTTGACTGGGTTTTTTCTTCGGCCCGTGAAGCGTTGTATGGTCGGCAGGTTCCACGGTTAAAGACCACCCGTGAATCGGCCATTATCACGATCCCAACCCCACGCCGTGTTCGTCTTTTAAGCGATGGGCTGAATCCGGTGGTTGAGGTCGGGCAGGCAATCGAGGGAGGCAAACTCGTCGCTCGCAGCCCTGTCAACGAGCGCTTCCAGCGGCGCATCCATGCTTCACTGACAGGCACCGTCACAGCCGTACGTGAGGACCACATCATTATTGAGGGTGATCTCCCGGAGCGGCCACCGCTTACCCATGGCGTACCCGAGTGGATTGCACCCGAAGCAATCCGTGATACCTCCCGCGAGGCAGGGCTTATAGGCATGGGGGGAGGTATGTTTCCTACCTACGTAAAGCTGAGTCATCCGGCACCCATTGAAGTCGTACTTGTTAATGGCTGCGAAAGTGAGCCCTACCTGACCTGTGATCACCGGGTACTTGTAGAACAACGTGACCAGGCAAATTGCGGGGCTGAACTTGCAATGCGTGCGGTAGGGGCCCGGCAGGGCATGATCGTTGATCGTGAAATTAACTATCCGGGCGGCTACGAGCGTCTGCTGATTCATGACACCCTCGGAAAGGTCGTGCCCAAGCGCGGTCTGCCCCGTGATGTGGGTGTGCTGGTGATGAATGTGCAATCGGCACTGGCTCTGCATGAAGCCGTATGCCTCGGTCGGCCACTGATTGATCGTGTCATCACGGTCGATGGTGATGCAGTAGGTCGTCCGGGTAACTACCGGGTACCTATTGGTACCGAACTTGGTCATCTGCAGAAAGTATGCGAGATCGATGCAGCGAAAGCGGCAATGATTCTTACCGGTGGCCCGATGATGGGTACCGCTGCTGACGAGGCAACACCTGTTACCGGTGGCACCGGAGCCGTGATTGCACTGACAGCAGAAGAACTGGGTGATTACCGGCCACAACCTTGTATTCGTTGTGGGCAATGCATGGAAGTCTGCCCGTACAACCTGCCGGTGGCTCACCTGGTAGAGAGTCCGCACAAGGTGGTACTTGACTGTATCGAGTGCGGAGCATGTCAGTTTACCTGCCCTGCCCGCAGGCCCCTGATAGAAGAGCTGCGCAGAGCCAAGGCGGTTGTAACGGCATGGGACTGATGATTGCCCGCAGGCGTGATCGACTAACCACAGTAGCGGTACTGCTGGCTGCACTTTTACTGGACCTGGCATGGTCGTCTCCTGATCAACACCGGCAATTGGCCCAGCGTGTGCTCGGTGCCGATGGCGAACGCATAGAGCTGGAAAGCGGCCCGGCATTCCGGGTCGGCCCGAGCTGGCTGGTGTTCTTTGACCACCAGGGCAATGTTGGCCCGATCCGGGGGGCAATTTTGATTGAGGACGACAACATCCGTGAATTACATCTGTTCGAAGCACGTGAAGGCATCAACCAGAATGCATTTTCTGACCCAACCCTGGCGCAATCGCTGGTGGGTCAGCCTGCAAAGGCGCCCGTGGAGGTAGACGTTATCAGTGGCGCATCAATTTCCAGCCAGCTGCTGACCGATGCTATCAATGAAAGTCTCGTGCAATGGAGGGCTGCTGTCCGATGAGCGTTCCGGGTCATTCAATACCGGCCGAAGAGGAGATGCACTTCGGCAGGGTGGCACTCAACCTCGGTTTGGTTACCGAGGAGGAACTCGAACGAGCACTAGGTGCCCGGGAAGAACTCCGGGCGGCGGGCATTGATACGCTGATCGGTGACGTAATGCTGGATCGCCGGCTGCTTACACCGGTGCAGTGCGAGCAAATACTGGCAGAGCAGGATCGCCTGCTCCGCGAAGCCGGCTTGCTGGGGCGGGTTAGGGCTGCACCCACCATCGGTTTACTGGTCGCAGGCATGGTGCCCGTGCTGAGCCATATGTCGGTGAGTGGTGTGCTGACATGGTCAGGAGCACTCCTCATCGGGTTCGCACTGAGTAATCGCAACCCGTGGCGCTGGGTAGGCATCGGCTGGATTGCCACCGTTATTGCCCCGGGTACAAGCATGGCCTCAATCGCCGGCAGTGGCCGCTTGCTGCATGGCTGGCGCAGGCCTCTTGGCGCTGTGCTGTTAGGAGCTGCACTAGCCCTGCTGCCACTACCTGAGACGCTGCATCAGGCAGGACCCTTGTTTCTGCTTGCAGCGGTTGTCCTTGCCGTATTCAGGAAAGCTCCATGAGCCCCACCGATGCAGTTTTTATAGCCCTGCTGGCCAGTCGTTGTTTAAACCGGCCGCAGTACTGGTGGCTGGTCGTACTGGCTCCTCTGCTGGCATACCTGATCGGCAGCCATGAGCCCCTGGCCAGGTTTAGTGATCCGCTCACCGCACTGGCGGCAGTCGCCCTGGCTCCACGCTGGGCACCGGTAGGCCTGTTGCTGGTAATACCTGAGTACAGCAGCCTGACAGAAAGTATTGTTGCAGCACTGGCCTGGTTTTTGCTGGACAGACTCTTTGACACCCTGCTGGCACGTCTGCGGGAAGATGCAATTTTTCCCCGGTTACGGGGCTGGCCGATACAGCTGCTGGTTATCGGAGTTCTTTACTACACTTTATTACCGCTGGTGTGGCTGTGACAAAGTTAATCGGACCAATAATCCACAGCGGCAAGACCAATCGCATGATGATGGTACTGGTGCTGGTCAGCCTAGCACCCAGCCTGGTTGCAGCAGTTATGCGTTTTGGATTTGCTGCGGCACTTTTGGTCATCTGTGCACTTGCCGGTGCCTGGCTCACCGAACTTGTCATTGATCGACGCCAGGCTTTCGATGGCAGTGCTGTTGTTACGGGAGTCATTTTTGCTCTGTTGCTTCCGGTTACAGCACCGTGGTGGCTTGCATTGATTGGCGGCATGCTGGCAACAGGTCTGGGTAAACATGCCTTTGGCGGCCTTGGGTGTAACCTCTTTAACCCGGCTGCCCTGTCACGCGTCATCCTGATGGGGCTGATTCCGGGGGCCTGGTTTATTTCAACAGCAGTAACAATTGATGGCATAACAACGGCAAGCCCCCTGGCCAGGGAGAGCGGCCTGCTGGCCCCAACCATTACCGGGTTGTTGAGTGGCAGCATACCGGGCACGATCGGCCAGGTAGCACCATTGGCGGTACTCGCCGGCGGACTGATGCTGGTCAGCCTGCGCACCATAGACTGGCGCATCCCACTGACCTTTCTTGCGACCGTGGCATTCCTGGCACTGGTACTGCCACCCGGTATACGAATTGAAGGTCACGCTCCATGGTTACTGGGCAACCCTTTACTGCACCTGGTTGGAGGTGGGACGTTGCTGGCTGCGTTCTATATGCTTTCAGACCCGGTCACCGCGCCGTTTACACCAGGCGGGCGAATCATATTTGCCGTTGTTGCTGCACTGGCGATGATGCTGGTCCGTTTTTATACGCCGTATCCTGATGGTGCAGCGCTGGCGGTGTTACTCGCTAATGCAAGTGTGCCGCTGATTGACCGGCTCACACTGGAACTCGGTCCGCCCCCGAGCCTGGAACCTCCGGACAACCTGTAAACGTGTCAGAGCACCCTGCTTATATATAGCCTGTAAGATCAGCCCGGAACCCGGTTCAGGCTGATGGATCTGCCTCGGTTGAGGCTATCGGGAAGCTAACGGTTACCGTGGTGCCATGACTGATCTGGCTTGAAACCTCAATCCTGCCGCCATGCTCTTCGACAATGCGGCGACAGATGGCGAGCCCCAAGCCAACTCTATCCTGCTTGGTGGTGTAAAAGGGTTCCCATATCTTGATCAGACTTTCCGTCGCAATACCCTGACCGTCATCGATAACCTTGACCATGGCACCAACCGCCACTGGCTCCACATGATCATCCGACATCATGGCCGTAATCTTAATGATGATGTGCTCACTTTCAGGCTGTGCGTCCGCTGCGTTGAGGATCAGGTTAATCAGCAGTTGCCGCAACTGGGTGAAATCACCTTTGATGGGAGGTACGCCGGCGTCGGCATCGACTTCTATCTGCAAGCCCCGATGCCGGACCTCGGCCCCGACCAGTGCTACAACACTTTTAACAATGCTTGCCAGTGAGATCACCTCGGGCCGGGGTGCCTGTGTCTGGTGAGAGAATAACTGCAGTACTTCTTCCATACGTTCGACATCTGCAAGCAGGCTGCGTATCAGGGCTATTGTTCCGGCAGTCTCACCGGGTTCGGTAGCCTGAATCTTGTTTTTGATAGCAACCAGCGGGTCACTTAGATCCTGCAGGAGACCACTGGATAACTGGCCCATTGATGCGGACTTCCCGGCATCGGCCAGCTCGGACTGCAAGCCCTGCAGCCTGTCCTGGGTCTGTTCGAGGCGCTCAGCCATCATCTGAAACTCCCGGGACAAACCATCAATTTCATTTGCCGGCCCGGGCGAAGCCACCCGCTTGATGGCACCACGATTGGCAGCGATACGACTCATGGCGTCACGCAACTCTGCCACCGGCCGGGCAAGGTTATTAGTAACAAGCACACCAATCCATGCGACCAAAGCGAGTACCAGTGCGATGATGACGGAAAGGTAGATGGTCAGCCTGCGAATTGGTGCACCGAACTCGTCAATCGAATGGGCGACGATTAATCTCCACTGGTTAGCTGAATCGTCAGTAGCCACGCTAACCGTTTCAACCGAGATCACTGCATCGGGTGTCTCCAGGTAAAGGTCTTGTATGCCTGGCCCGAGGATCCTGCTGCTCTCGGTTGTACTGAAATTATCTGCCAAACCACGCTCACTGCCCAGACTGTAGCGCTCACGTTTATCTTCTTCCGGGCCAACATAGCCAAGATAGTTGCCCGTTGCATCGACAAAGAATGCCTCGGTTCCAACCCTCAAGGGTTCAATTAGTTCAAAAATATTTGTGGCATTAAGATTAAGGATCAGACAACCGGTACGCTCACCACTCTCACCAAAGAGCGGGAGGCCGAAACGCAGCACCGGGCGGAATGGAACCTCCACCCGGCCACCTTCCATGTTCAGGTCCATTGGCGATGTGTAGAGCTGGTCAGGAGAGAGCTGTAATGATTCCTGTACGTAGTAACGGCCACTCTTGTTCTGCAGCCGTGAAACAGGCACCACTTTTGCACGGCCCTCTTCCACATCAAGGCGGACAACCTCCAGCCCATCAGTATCAATATAGCGAAGCTGATAGAACGAACGCTTACCCTGGGAAAACAGAATCAGTTCCTGCTCCACCTGCCGGCGCAACAAGCCCACTCGTTCATGCTGACCCGTGCGGCGCGCTTCAGCAAGATCGTTAAGGAGCCGGCCCTTACTGAGAAAGCGGAGATCAGTCTCGACCGCCTTAAGAAACTCCTCCAGCTTGCGGGTGCGCATGGATGTATCAACTACCTCACGCTCGATCGCTGCGCTTCTCATCGAAGTCTGCATGTTGACAATGGTGAAGATCGCGATTCCGGTGGCGGGCAATACCGAGAGAGCTATCATAGGTATGACAATCCTGCTTCTCAGGGTCATATTTTTTAGAAGTTCGAGTATGCGCATAAGGTGCCTCACCGGGTTACAACCTTCTTTTGCTACCAGTCATATGGCAGACGGCGAAACCTGTGACGACGGTTAGTCTACGCTACCGCATCCGGCCACCCAGCTAAAGTGCTGAAGCATAATGTGTCTGATTAATAGCCCACCTTCCCGGTGAGCCAGGGTTTGGTAGGATAATGGTCGGCCAGGGGGTAACCAAGAGACCATGCGTGAGTTGACCAGATTCCTGCTGATACCAGTCGTTGCAACTGTGGTTGCGTGTTCGTTTGAGCAGGGCGGTGATAACGCTGCCATGCGTTTGACCGGGGTAGATCCGGCACTCGATCCCTCGTGTCAGTCTGCCCTGAATACCAAACTGAATGGTCCGATGCTGAGGCAGGCTGACCTCAATGACCCTGTATCCCTTTGGTACTCGGTGTCACTGGATGCGAACGACCCGCGTCTCTGGAAGCCCGCCAGGGTTCGGGTTGGTGATCTTGACCAAAAAGCTCACGAGCAACAACCGCAGCTTGATATCGCTGAAATATCGCCTGCTGTAAATGGCCTGTCGCTTGAAATCGGAATTAAGCGACCGTCAGAGCGATCGGACCTGCTGTGGCTGGAGTTATTGTTTATCAATGATGCACCGACCGGATTCAAGAATCTGACGCTGAGTATTAATGGCCTGTCCTCCAAACTCGTGATCTATGACCTGACCACGGATATATGGGCAGATCCGCTCGAGTCGCCCGAGTTATTCATCGGGAATGTCGCACCGGAGGGCGTTACACGCTTCATCGCAGGTGTTGGTACTGCCGATGGCAGCAGCCTGACAGGTCATCGCTCCGCCCGGATTAAACTGGACTTCGGTCTGCATGGTACGCGCACGACACGAGAAGCGACCAGGTCACAACGCATCGCGGTAACGCCGGATGGCGCAGAAGTATGGGCGCCCTATGCCGATGGCAACAAGGTTGTCGTCATTGATACCGAACGAGGCGAAGCGGTCGCCGATATAGCGGTAGAAGGCGCACCGCAGGGGATGGCGATCACGCCCGACGGCAGGTTCGCCTTAACTGTCGCCCCCCTCTGTAATCAGCTTGTCGTCATTGATCGTGAGAGCCGCGAGGTTGTACAGCGCTTTGGCGAAGCAGACGGTATTGGCCGCGAGCCACGTGAAGTGGTTATCGCGCCGGACGGTTCACGGGTGTTCGTAGCAAGTTATGTAGGTGATACATTGGCCGCCTTCGAATGGCGTGGTAATGGCTTTGTCCACTCAGGAACGGCTGATGTCGGCCGTCGGCCGACCGGAATATCGGTTGCTCCCGACAGCAGTGCAGTATTTGTTGCCCATCTGTTGCCACGAGGCGCGCTGCCCCAAAATGAAGGCTGGGTGAGTGTGCATTCAGCCGAAGATTTATCTTTGTTGACCGACCAGGCAAAGGTTGTCGACGGAGGTAATCCTGATGTCATAGGTTGTTTGCGCAAGCTGGGCGGCTTTTACGAGCGCTGGCAGCCTGAGCAATTGCAAATGGAAGGGGCCTTTACGCTGTTTCAGGGCGCATTTCTGAATCCCGGTGGTACGGAATTGCTCGTGCCCGGCAGTGTTACGGTGCCCTTCCTGATTTTCGAAGGTGACATGGAGGCGGCGGGCCTCGACAGGCGGCTCGGCCGCATTACCACGGCCAATATCCTGTCCTTTGATGCCCGAATTCCGGCAGCGACACATGCCAGGCAACTCGATACATCTTTCGAAATTCCCGATCGCGCACTTATTTACCAGCGCTGCGCAAACCGCAACGCAAATGTCGAGTTTGCAAATCGCTACGAGCATGAGCCCGACCGGCCTTCTATCTGGACCTATGATGGCGCTTCGATGCCTACCGGCGAGACTGGTCTGTTTCAGACGGGCCACGTTCGTTCCGTTACTTACTCGCGCGGGGGCCGGCGCACAATACTGGTTGCCTATACGTCGGATGAACTTGTGGTTTTAGATGGCGCCACCCGTCACCCGGTGTCGCGCGAGCATATCGTGTTATCCGGCAGTAACCCCCTGGGATTAGCGTTAAGCCCCGACGGTGCCACGGGTTACGTTCTGTATGACAACAGTCCGTACATTTCCATAATTGATTTGCAGGGTTATGCGACAGAAGGCGCCCTCCCGCGACCTTCTTACGTGCCGTTCTGGCTGAGTCGCGAACTTGACCCAAGGGGTAATGCATCGCTGGTTTCAACCGCACATACCACGCGCGATGTAAGCAAGGTACCGGAAATACCGCCCATTAAAGAGGTCGGGCAGATCGCACTTGTAGATAAAGACCCACTGGATCCAAGAGTCCGGCGTGGCAAGATACTTTTTAGTTCGGCCAATCCGGACAAATACCCGCAGCTAAGCGCACACCGTGAAGGTTCGTGCAGTCACTGTCACCCGGGGGGTGGCATGGACGGATCGGCGTGGCCGCTTATAGAGGGTGAACGTCGCACGCCGTCCTTGCGTGGCGGCGTTGGTTCACGCGGCTGGCTGCATGCCAAGGCGACTCATCCGGATGCATATGAGCTTGTCACGACGGCTTCTGTCGAAGTTCTTGGCGGAACGGGTTTGGACAAAAGTGATGCCGACGCATTCGCCAACTACCTTGCCTGGCATATACCGCGGCTGCAGGCGCCCGTTACCGATCCAGAACTGGTAGCGCGCGGGAAGGCAATCTTTAGCGAACACTGCACCAACTGCCATAAAGATGCAGCAGGTCAGCGCGGACCAACCGCGGCGAGACCTTATGGCGGTGGCGAACTGAATCTGTACAATGTCGGCACGCGCACACGGTACGCCGGTGCCGCGATGGGTGAAGCATTCCAGAAGCTGTTTATGATGGACCCGGTCCGAGGGCCCGTGTTGACGGCGGTTGTTGGCGACCGTGCCTATAAACCCGACGACATAGTATTCACGAGCCTGAAGGCATCACCAAGGCCCGAGCGGTCGGCCGGTGAGTTCAAACCACCGTCTCTCGTCAATGTTTGGGATAACGCTCTGTTCTTTCACGATGCAAGGTTCAGCGAACTCCGGCAGGCAGTCCGGTATATGGCAGATAAAAATTTTATTCCGCTGACAGATCCTGAGGTGGATGCGGTAGTTGAGTATCTGCGCACACTATAGGTTTATTTGTGCGTATGTTTCGGTGAGGTTGTCCACCCCCGGGCATGTTTCCAGCTAAGGTGACGAGTAATTATTAATAACTGGTACATCACAGCGGCATCTGGCGAACTGGAAGAAGAACCGGTATGCATTCGCATGCCTGGCTATGATTTTGAGATACACACACGGCAGTTCAACCTGCATTTCAGAAATTTTCAGACTGGGCCGGAGCATGACGAAGCTATGCAAAAAACAATGGATTGGGGCTTTGATGAAGACAGGGCAGTAATAGCTTACCTGCAGCCTCCGTTGGCCCCGTCATCTATGGGCAGCGAGTTAAAGCTGATAAAATGGCGAAGCAACTCGGCTGCATCGACGTACGGCGAGCACGCGACATGAGGCTTGACCAGGTGCTCGTTATTCCTTCGCCTGGCCGCGCGGACAGTGGGCACTGGGTGCACAAAACTGTTCCGTTGGCAGAGACCGGCTAATGCCGGTGTTCGGAAATCACTTAGATAGCCGGATAGCCCGCGGCATTAGTTTTGGCGGCCGGTACGTATCAGACTCTGGAGATTTATATGGAAATTTATAAGGAATTTATTTTCGAAGCTGCCCATAGGCTTCCCAATGTGGCAGAAGGACATAAATGTGGTCGTTTGCACGGCCATTCGTTCAAGTGCACTATTTTCCTGACTGGCCCGGTCGGAGATGATACAGGTTGGATCGTTGATTATTCAGAAGTAAAAAGTATCTTCAATCCAATCTGGGAGCAGCTCGATCATCACTATCTGAATGATATTCCTGGACTGGAAAATCCTACGGCCGAGATTCTCGCCCGCTGGATATGGCAACAGCTAAAGCCCCGGCTGCCCGAGTTGAGCAAGGTACTTATGAATGAAACCTGTACAAGCGGCTGTTTGTACGAGGGCGAATAGGGCTAGTATTATCAATGACGATGAGCCTAGATAATCATGAATCCATCAGGTCATTCGTCGAAGAGCGCTATTTTGGCAACGTCAGTGAAGGAAATATAGATTCCGTTATCGAGTGTTTCGAGTCCGGCGCCAGGGTAGTTATCCGCCACGGTGATAATCCTGTACGCGAATTTGTTGCCGGATCCGGTGGCGGCGATACGGAACTCATGGAGTTCTACGAGCATCTCTGCGGTAACTACGATGCCCGCTTCGATGATTTCCAGCACTTTGTCGATCTCGAGCAGCAACGCTCGGCCTGCTACTTCAAGGTCAGACTGCAACCTAAGCCAGATGGTCTGTATTCGGGTGCAGGTACGCAGGAGTTGTACAACTGCAACTTCTTTGAATACCGTAACGACCGAATCAGCCACATGATTATTTATTACTCGAATCCACAGGCGGACAATACAGATAATCCAACTGGTTATCCGCGCTGATACATGACACGTTAGGCTTCACTGATTCAGCAATCCACGGGGAAAGCAGTGGCAAAAGTTCAGGATCAATCACCCACTCGCAGCGATGCTGAGCAGCAGTGGATGGATGAGAATCTGGCAGAGCAGTCCCGACGGCACCAGGAAATAATTGCCGCAATGGAAGCCCTTGCGCCTGAGCGGGAAGGCTGGGTAAACGGATTCCTGGAACGTATTCAGACGCGTGGCTTTAATTACAACTGCGACGCGCTTAGAAAAATTGAGACAGACGAACTGCCCGAAAAGCCTGAAAAACCCTTCAAGGTAGTGTTCTGAGTTATGGCACGCCCGCATATCGAACCCTATGTAGAACTGAATGAAGGCTACAAGGCTTTCAGTTTTCCCGGATTCCCGGAAGGCAGCCATTACAAGGTGTTAAGCCTGGACTCAGATACGGGTGCCTGCAGCCTGAAAATGAAATTCGAAGCGGGTTACTACCGGCAACCCGGCATGAGTTATTCCGATTACGAGATATTTATTCTCGACGGCCGCGTAATTATCGGCGACCAGACCTGTGGACGGGGGCATTACTGGTTTATACCGGCCGGGGTTGCCCAGGACACAATGAAATCACCGGACGGATTTGAAGCACTGGTTTTTTATAATGATGGTTTGCCAAGCTTTGTTGAATCCAACGAACATCACGAGTTGGCGTTACACGAAGCCTACGTGTCACTCAACGCATACCTTGATGCACCCTGGTTAAGTGCGGCACGTCGAAACCCGGGTGTGGCGAGTGGCTTTACCGTGAAGTCTTTACGCATGGACCCTGCGACAAAGGCAAATACCTTTTTGTACGCAGCGGTGCCAGAGTTCATGCAGGACAACATCTCGTATCATGATTGCGCTGAAGAGGCATATCACATTTACGGTGACTGCTCGATGATGCAATTTGGTGAGTTGCCAACCGGAGGCTATTTCTGGCGACCTCCGTATATTAATCATGGCTGCTTCTGGTCGAAACACGGCTGTATTGCACTCGCGAGGATAGACGGCGAGCTCTACAACTATTTTCATTTCAACCCCTGGTCCACTCCCGACGAGAACGCCCGGCGGGCGGCAGCCCAGTTATATGCTGAGAAGCCTAACCTGATCGAGTGGACGACTATTGAGGGGCACGGGCATCCGTAGGATGGCTTTTATAGGACTGCCCGAACATCAAGTTTAAATGATAAATATCAACTAGTTAGCGTAACTTCGTATGCCTCTCGAGTTGATTTCAAAATGCAGCAAAATGCAATATTTGGTATGCAAAAGACATTATAAAACAGCACTTTGGATGTTTCTGTGTCTACGGTAGCCATGCTAAAATAGAAACCGGTGTGCAATCCAGACAATATAAAAATCTGGGGCGCCAAAGCAGATAAGTTAACTACAGATGTCCGCCTTTTTAAAGGAGCGGGTAACTAATAGTAAAGAAATTTCACCGACGGATGCTCTGCCAGAAAGTTACATTTTTCGAGTGCAGAGAATATACCTAAAGTAATTTTTGAATCTTGCGGCCGACCTTCGTCGCGTTAGGTTTATTTTTGTTTAAGAAATGTTCTTCACAAAGTAGCGTCAAACAATATGCCAATAATGAATTATTACAAGTCAATTTTGTTGACAATTTTTTGTCTCATCTGTTCGACTGCGGTTAGTCAAAATATTTCTGAAGCTCAGCTTGAGGCGCTTCAGAGACTGACTCCGGAAGAACGAGAGGCCGTGATCGGATCTTTGCTAAATGGGGGCAATGTTGACGGCCAAGATAAACCGCTAGCCTTTCCTCGGGTTGTTCTTCCAGCGAAAGGGGAAGAAGACGCAATTTCCACATTGCAATCTTTGCAAGGGCTGGGCCCTCTGGAGCTTTTAGAGCTCCTCGAAGTCGAAGAGCCACAAACGCCGGAAGATTGGTTGGCGAGTGATATTAGCTTCTATATGCAGGATATCGTTCTTGAGCCATTTGGATACAATCTTTTCGAGGGAGTGCCTACAACGTTTGCACCCGCAACAGATATTCCCGTCCCGCCAAGATATCTGTTGGGCCCAGGCGATACTGTAGAAATTCAGCTTTTTGGTAAAGAGAACAGACAATATAGTTTAGTAGTTACTCGTGACGGCACTATAAATTTTCCGAATGTTGGCCCACTCAATGTCATGGGGCTTAATTTTCAAGAGCTAAAAGAACGTATTCTGGATTACGTGGCTGAAAAACTTTTAGGAACGAGTGTTTCAGTCACGATGGGCGCTTTACGGTCTATACAGGTATTCGTGCTTGGTGAAGCCCGTCGACCAGGCGCTTACACGGTAAGCGGTCTGTCCACGATTACCAATGCGTTGTTTGTCAGTGGCGGTGTAAAAGAAATAGGCTCTCTTCGCAACATACAATTGAAGCGCAAAGGGAAACTTGTACAAACTATCGATCTGTATGACCTTTTGATTAACGGCGATACAAAGCAGGATGTTCGACTACAGCCGGGTGATGCAATATTTATTCCGACTATCGGCTCAACAATAGGAGTTGGTGGCTTTGTAAAACGTCCAGCGGTTTATGAGCTGAAAAACGAGAAAACAGTTGCGGATGTTGTAAGGCTAGCAGGTGGTTTTCGGCCAGATGCGTTTCCAAAGTTTTCAAGACTTGAAAGAATCAGCGATCACTTCGAACGAGGGTACATTAATTTGGACTTGTCTGAGTCTAGTGGATTGCAGACTACAATCAAAACAGGCGATATCCTTTTGATCCCGCCCATTCTTGAGCATTATATAAGCGGTGTGCGGCTTGCACGACACGTGCTTAGGCCTGGTGTTTTTGAATGGTATGAGGGCATGAGGCTAACAGATTTGATTCCTTCGCCATCAGATTTACGGCCACAAGCTGACATTAACTACCTTCTGATTCGTCGTGAAACCGGGCCTGAAAGGCTGGTAAGCGCGCTTTCAGCTGATCTGGAAATGGCCATTGAGTATCCGGAGTCATCGGACAATGTTTTACTGCAGCCGCGTGACGTTGTTACGGTTTTCAACCTCAGCCCGAACCGGTCAGAAACAATTCAACCTTTGCTTGAAGCTTTGCATCTGCAGGCTACATCGCAGAAACCTTTCGAGAAGGTTACGATCGGTGGCCGAGTTCGCGCTCCTGGTACTTATCCCTATGAACAGGGCATGCGTGTCAGTGATTTGATACGAGCGGGTGCTAATCTTAGTGAAGCTGCCTATCGGCTGAACGCCGAACTGGCACGACACGAAGTGGTAGAGGGTACGAAACGTCAAACGCGCGTAATACAAATCAATCCGGAGGCGGCTTTGGCCGGCGATCCTGATGCCGACATTCTGCTGCATGTAAACGATTCGTTGATGATTAGGGAACTTCAGGAGTGGCGCGATCAGTTGAGCGTCGAGATTACCGGGGAAGTACGTTTCCCAGGTAAGTATTCCTTCAATCCAAATGACACGCTCGCGTCCGTTATTGAAAGGGCTGGCGGGGTGACCGAACAAGCATTCTTAAGGGGTGGCATTTTTCTGCGTGAACAACTGCGCGAGCGCGAAGAAGAGCAGATCGAATTGCTTACCCAGCGAATAGAGAGTGACCTAGCTTCGCTTGCGCTGCAGGCGGCCAACGCTGATATGCAGGTCCAACAGGCGCAAAGCGCGGGAGGAGCATTACTATCGAAGCTGCGTAGTGCGCAAGCTACCGGTCGTTTAGTTATCGACCTGCAGGCTATGTTGGCCAATCCTGACGATCCGGATTCTGCAGTACTACTGAAGGAAGGCGATCAGTTAATGATCCCGGACGTTTCCCAGGAAGTAACCGTACTGGGGGAAGTGCAGTTTCCGACTTCTCATTTATATGTTAAGGGACTAGACAGGAATGGATACATCGATAGGAGTGGCGGAATGACTATAAATGCGGCAGAAAAACAGGCTTACCTGGTGCGTTCCAATGGCGCCGTGTTCACGGGCAGGAGTGGCTGGTTTGGCCGCGGCGATTCAATGAATGTCCAGCCAGGCGATACCATCGTTGTGCCGCTGGACACACAGAAGGTCAGCAGGTTGCAACTTTGGACGGGCGTAACCGGTGTTATTTACAATCTTGCAATCGCTGTAGCCGCAGTTAATGGTCTAAATAATTAGTCCGCTTGGAAATGTCAGGAAACAGGAATGGATAATCAGGTAGAGTCGGCCCCGGGCCGTGTCAAACGCGCCGACGAACTTACGTTTATCGAACTTATTCGTGTTCTTCAGGCCTATAAAATGGTTGTCGGGGGAATAACCGCTGCGGCGTTCGTACTCGCAGTTCTGATTGCAGTGCTTTCTGCACCCGTTTATCGGGCAGAAGTATTGATCGCACCAGCCGACGAGAGTTCGGCGGGAGCTGGCGGCCTCTCGTCATTTGTATCTCGTTTTGCATCTTTACCGGGTTTGGGGGGTTTAAGCCGGATGGGCCGGAGGGACAAGGTTACTGAAGGAATGGCCACTTTAAGTTCACCAAATTTCACCATCGAGTTTATCCAGGACAAGAACCTGTTGCCGGTTTTATTTTCGAATGCCTAGGATGCTGATCGATATGTTCGGCCAAATCGAATATTGAGTATCACGGTAGGCTTGGCTGTCGGCCTTGTTCTGGGCGTGTTTACCAGTTTCCTGCTTTATGCGTTTAAGCTCATCAGGGCCGAGTTGGATACCTGGTTCTTTCCGTTGATCTGCCATCCGTGCAAGTGGCTGCCAAGGCCTAGTCTTTGACTCCGTTACCCTCCAGTCACCAGAAAAAATATCTGGATGCCCAGGGAAGCGAGCTGGTAAAAGCATCGGCTGCCGGATTAGCAGCGCGAGTGTTGTCTGCCGGCGCAGTATTGGCGTTTAGCGTCCTGCTTGCGCGTACCCTTGGAGTAGCAGACTCTGGCTTGTTTTTTCTCGCTGTTGCGGTGGTCTCGGCCATAAGTGTGCTTAGTCGCGCGGGTCTGGACAATGCCATCGTGCGTTACTCAGCAGCAGCGATTGCCAGTGACCGATGGGGCGATGTTAGCGCTTTGTATCGGCGTTCAATTGTACTGGTTTCTGCTATATCGGGGGTATTCGCTGTAGCGATTTATACGGGCGCTTACTGGATAGCAACAACCCTGTTTTTGAAACCAGCTTTGGCAGATCCGCTGCAGACTCTGGCGGTTTGTATCTTGCCGATCACTTTGATAATGATGCACTGTCGGTATTTACAATCTCAGAAAAGGATCGCTTTTGCGCTGTATTTTCAATCGGCCCTGATACCGACACTTAGCATAATTGCCATTGTTCTATTACCGTTTAGTTGGTCTCTGGGCAATATTGCAATTACGTACACAGGAGCAGGTGTTCTGGGTGCAATTCTTGCCGCCACAGTCTGGCTTAGCCGGGCAAAAATTGTCGGATTTCCGCGCACCCAATATGATTCAAGAAAATTCTTTTCAAGTGGCTTGACGCTTATACCATCCGATCTGGTTAACAAGGTACTGCAACCCTGGGCTGCGTTGATTTGCCTTGGATTCTGGAGTACGGAAACAGATGCTGGTTTGTTTGCAGCTGCGTGGCGTATCGCAGCTCTTGTTACATTTGCCCTTATTCCGGTAAACAGCTTCGCCGCACCAAAAATGGCGGCGCTATGGCACGAGGGTGATGTTGTCTCACTGAGAAGGATTTCTCAGCAGGCAACTTTGTTGATGATTATTGTGGCTGCGCCAATGCTTATAGCAATTGTGCTTTTCCCGGAATTGATAATGAGCGTATTTGGAGACGATTTCAGGATAGCGGCTGAAATTCTGTTGGTGCTTGCGGCAGCCCAGGTTGTTAATGTCGTGACCGGGCCGGTAAGATCACTGCTGCTAATGACAGGAAATGAGCAGGATCATCGCAGCGCAAGCCTGGCAGGGGGCATAACTATACTCGTGGGCTGCTTTGTTCTTGTCCCCGCCTACGGTGGATTAGGTGCCGCCTGGTCCGTGGCCGCAAGCTTGGTAGCAACCAATATGAGTGCCGCGGTGTTTGTCTGGCAACGTCTTGGCTTCCTGCCGGTTGGCCTGGCTAAAAGTGTGCAGGAAGGGCCCCGGTAGTGGAAATCACACTGATATTTTTTGCTGTAGTAGGTATCCATACTGTTATCAGCCTGGTCCACTATCGTGCTGGCGTTTTTCTGGCTGTTACGCTTTACGCCGTCTATCCAAAATTTTTGTCCCTGGGTCTTTCCAGTGAGGGCTTTGCCTTAACCGGTCAGCGAGCAATGCTGTCTATCCTTTTTGGCATCTACATTTTACGCGTTCTCTGGGGATCCGCGGAGATACGTCACGGTTTTGCTCTAATGGCCAGGTATAAGCCGATCATGTATTCGCTTGTTGCGTTTATCCTGGCCAGGCTTGTGGGTAATTTTGTAAGCGGCCGTATTGATGTGGGGTCAATCGCTGCATTTATAAGTGAAATGCTGCTTAGCATATTTATTGCCGTACTTGTTTTTACTTATGTCCGCAACAGGAAAGATATTCTCAACTTGCTGACGCTGGTGCTTGTTTCGCTACTCGCCAACCAGTTTGCATCTGTTTACGAGTTTTATTCTGATGGTTCCATATATCCCGCCAGTATAGAGATTCAATATGAAACTGCTCGAACAGAAGATGCCATGCTGGAGGGAAAGTCTCGCGAAGAACGATATCGTACGATGGGTTTTTTTGATAATCCCCTAAAACTTGCCGGTTTACTCTGCCTGTTTTTACCGCTGGCAATGTTTCTGTCTGTGCATGCAACCAGCCTGATGACTCGGCTGTTTGCCACAATGTCAGTTGCAATGGCACTTCCTACCGCGTTGTTCACGGGATCAAGAGCAGCCATTGGTGCGACGGTTGCCATTTTTAGCTGGTACCTTTACCGGACTATTTCCCGCAATATGAGCCGTATAGGACGAAGAGCCTTGTTTAGTGCCAGCTTCGTACTTGTGGCTATTGTGATTTATATTATTGCTAGCGGACTAATCGAAGCGATACTCTTCGGCGAGGAATATCAGCGCAGCACAGAAGCTCGCTGGACGCAGTTTATTACGGTGCCTCTCTACGTTGCAGAATATCCTGTATTTGGCAGGGGTTATGCGCGAAATATTGCAGAGATTGTTGGTATGTATACCCTGGACAGTTTCTATCTGCGAATTGCGCTGGAGGGTGGAATCGTTGCATTGATTGCATTCATTTTGTATTTGTTCCGGGCCTCAAGACTGCTTTCACCTATTAGCAGAGTTGATATCGTAAACTTCGATACCAGTCTTGCGAAAGCGTTAAGGGTTTCGATTGGAACGTGCGCTATCCTGATGACAATTTTTTCATTCGCCTACCTTCGCATGTATGTATTTGTAGTCGTAGCCGTAGCTATAGTTCTGCATTCTCTCTATAAAGAGGC
>PBYE01000091.1 GCA_002729495.1 Chromatiales bacterium | reverse complement strand
CGGTTGGATTAAAAGGGTTTTAGTTCAACGCTAGCCAGGCGCTAAAACCTCGGTTCGACCCCTAATTTCCGGGTGGACGCATTCTGGGTCGAAGCCACCTCGCAGCAGGCCGCCCAACATATCTTCCCCCTGCTGGATCCGGACACGGTCCTGCAGTCTGAAGCATTCGTAGCGACAGATGACTATAGAACGGAGATCCCCTTAAGCACCCCGCACCCATACTGCTTCCTGGTCTCACGGGACCTATCCCACCTCAGGCCGCATCCCCTGCGTTACCCGTATCACCAACTGTGGAATGCCTACTCACCATTTGAGCACATGGATGAAGTCCATATCCAAGGGCTTGAGGAGTTAACCGGGTTTGTACTGCCTGCAGCAGAGCAGCGGGACACCTGATGTGGTTTGAAGCTTTAACCGGGTTCCGCGAGGACTCGCCAACCGTGGTTCGGGATAACATAGTTATTGATGGGTCGACTTTGCTTTCGCTGAAGAATGGTCAAGCATACGTACTGGGCTGTCTAGAGACCCCTACACTCAAGGAGTTGCGAGGGCGCGTTGCATCGCTTGACCTCCAGCCTGCCCAACTTTCTTTACGCGAAGTTATTGCTGATGTTCAGGGCCTTCATTTACACGAAGAAAATAATGGCGCCACCTTCCAGGTCGCATCGCAATTCAATTTACTTGAAATGGTGTCGCCCAGCATAACCCCGGAGGAAGGGGTAGATATATATGAAGACGATCTTACTCAAGGGCCAGCCTGTGCAATAGCGGCAGGTGCGGGAACCATCTATCGCAATTACTTCGTTCCTGTGAATGGCCAGGTAGGCCAGTCGGCATCCAACCAGATTGATTGCCTTGCTGATATAGGCGCCGCAATGGGGAATGAGGATAATCGCCTGTGGAAAATGCAAAATGGATACATGATGCCATCTCGCAGTGGATTGACCGAGATTTCAGAAAGACTGGAAAACGCACGTGACGATGACCTGGATACCCTCAGGAAAAAATTACGCGTGGGCGTCCAATGGGACACGCAGGTAACACTGGATAAATCGGATAATGTAGTGACCCAGGTGTTTTGCTCGGCGCTGCCAGTATCCTATACCCACCTGCCCCCAAGTCTTTGGGGTGGTTTTGCCCGGCTGATATTGGAAGCCGCTTATGAAGCTACGCTATGTGTCGCCCTGTTAAATTCGGTTAAGACCGGAAATAACAAGGTATACCTAACGCTATTAGGGGGCGGCGCGTTTGGCAATGATCCAGCCTGGATCAGTAAAGCTGTTCGCAGGTGCCTGGGGGATTACCAAATGGCTGACCTCGATATTGCCTTTGTAAGCTTCCGGTCACCCAGTAAGGTGGTGGAAGAAATTATTACCGCGCAACGAAATGATGATTAGCATGTACCCCGTCAGCACCTATGGAACAGATATAGCACTAGTTTAATGCGTATTGGGGTCAGTGTAAAAATCATGAGTATTTACTCTGACCCCCTTTATCGGACCCCCTTTATCGCGCCGCTTCGCTTTAGGCCTTCTTCCCACCAAAACGAAAAGGCCCCTGACGGGCCCCTTTCATTTTGGTGGAGGCGGCCGGAAACGCCGCTCTCCCACATCCCTGTGCTCCGCGGCACTCGTACTTCCATGTACATCGGAACCGGCTACGCCGCTTCGACTCGGACTGCCAATTCCGACTGCTGAAACAAAAAAGGCTCCCTGAAGGGAACCTCTTTTGTTTCAGTGGTGGAGGCGGCCGGAATCGAACCGGCGTCCGCAAGTTATCCGCCCCAAGCTCTACATGCTTATTCCGTCTTTAGTCTTACTTCGGGCTACCCAACGGACAGGGAAAACCTGAAGCCAGTTTAGTAAGAGTTTAACGATCAGGCCCCAAACATACCTTTACGCGATTCTGTGTAGATAACACCGGGGGCCGAACGCACAGACACGTACCGGGCCGATGGCATTAAAACTGTTTTTTAGGCAGCTAATGCGTAGTTGTCTTCGTTGGCAACTATAAGGTTTACAGCTGGTTTTACGAGGTGATCTGTCCCTCGGCATGCACTCAAAGTTTCAATACCCACGTCGAAGCCATGTCGCCCCCGTGGTGCCGGGTCTTTTGGCCCGGCAACTACAAGTGTAGGGCCTTGGACTGCAAAGGCAATCGTCTTGTTCCCGGTAGAGCGCCTAGATACGCACCTGGATGCGCGCACCGCCCAGTTCCGAGGCATCTACAGCAAGCTGACCGCCGTATACGTCCACCACGATGTCGCGGACGATAGCGAGGCCGATGCCCTGGCCGGGCGCCCCGGAGTCGGCCCGTATGCCGCGCTGGGTAACGATGTCCTGCAGATTTCCCGGAATACCGGGACCGTCATCCTCGATGCTCATGACCAGTTGCTGCGGCCCTGCTGCACCGTTTGAGTTGCTGGCCATGATGCGCACCTTCGACGCACACCATTTACAGGCATTGTCGGCGAGGTTGCCCAGTATTTCGGCCAGGTCGCCCGGGTCGCCCGCAAACAGAATATCGGCGGGTATCTCGGTTTGCATATCGATCGCCTTGTCGTGATACACCTTGGCCAGCGAATCGGTCAGGCGTTTGGCGGCATCACGCACACAGACAGGAGCAGTGAGCGGCGACCTTCCCGAAGCGGCAGCGCGTTGCAGCTGGTAAGCAATGGTGTCATCCATGCGATCGAGCTGTTCCTGGATCGGCCTGCCCTGGTCATCCGGCAGTGAACCGGAAGCATTCGCACGCAAAACCGCCAGTGGTGTTTTCAGGCTGTGTGCGAGATCGGCCAGCGCGTCACGGTAACGGTCCGTACGTGCGCGGTTGCTGCCCAGCATCGCATTCAGGTTATCGGTCAGCGGCCGTAACTCGCGCGGATAGTTGCCGGACAGTTCTTCATGTTCACCTGCTTCGACACGGCGCACTTCGTCGGCAACCTTGCGCAGTGGTTTCATCGTCCATATCAACATACCGGCCTGCAATAGCAGCAGGAATATCGCCGCACCGCCGAGCCAGAATTGAAGTGTATTTCTAAAGGTTGCAACCGCGGTGTCAACGAGTTTTGCATCTTCCGCGGCGTGAAAGATAAGCGGGTACTCGCCGCCTGATTCAAGTTCCCAGATCAGGGGATAAGACAGCGTGTGAATCGCGACGCCGTCGTCTGCCATGATTTTTCCCGCTACCGGCTGTCCCAGTACGCCGGTGGTCGGATAAATGAGCGTTGCGACCAGGCTCGATTCCGAACGCCACAGGATTGTACCAACGGCATCGGTAATCGCGCCAAGCGCGCCTGAATCCGGCACCGACAAGGCAGGGTCGGGTAACGAGAGCGGCATGCTTACTGCGCCGCTTTCCTGCAGGGTCGCCGCGCCCATCAACATATAGATACGCGCCTGCAGCCGTTCTTTGCTTGCCTCCATTGCGCTGTCACGAAACGCACGGTCCAGCGCAAGTCCTGCCAGCAGCATAAAAGCGACAACGATTACGGCACCTGCCAGCAATGCGCGCAGTTGCATCGACCAGGTGTTGTCGTGTTGTGTGCCTGAATCAGCCATGGTCCGGACGGAATCGATATCCACGTCCACGCAGGGTTTCGATGGGTTGTTCCGTCTGGTTCGGATCGAGCTTGCGACGCAGACGGCCTACCAGTACTTCAAGCACATTGCTGTCACGGTCCGTTTCCTCGTCGTAAAGATGCTCCGCGAGCTGTGTCTTGGAAATGACTTCGCCCGAGTGCAGCATCAGGTATTCCAGCAGCTTGTATTCGAACGCGGTCAGCTCAATTTCCTGTTTGTCCAGGCTTACACGCTGACTCGTGGTGTCAAGAACGATCGAGTGCGCTTCGAGTAACGTGCTTGCTACGCCACTGGAGCGCCGCACCAGTGCCTTCAGCCGCGCGATAACTTCTTCCATGTGAAATGGTTTCACGAGGTAATCGTCTGCACCTGTTTCCAGGCCGTTGACCTTCTCGTTCCAGCTGCCGCGTGCTGTCAGTATCAACACGGGAAACGTTCGTCCCGCATCACGCCACTGGCTGAGTACCTCGAGGCCGTCGATATCGGGTAAACCGAGGTCCAGGATGGCCACATCCACGGGATATTCGTTACCCATGTACAGGCCTTCCTCGCCTGTGCCGGCCGCGTCAACTGCGTGACCGGCCTCGCGGAGCGAGGCAAGCAGCTGCTCACGGAGTGCGGGTTCATCCTCGACTACTAGTATGCGCATAGCGATTTTTCCGGCCGGTAGCTTTACTTCAGCTTGCCTGTACGCGCATCGATGCGAACAGTGCGGACCCGTTCACGCTTTAACAGCACTTTGACGCGGTAGCTGTTGCCCTTGCGTTCCACGCTCAAAATACGACCTCCGGTTGCCTCTTTGGCAATGGAAGCGGCTTCGTCACGTGAGATGGATTCCGGCCGGGCAATAAACCGGTCTTTATTGGCGCTGCGGGCCGATCCGGATCCGGCATTCAACGGCATGGATGCAAGAGACACAGCCAGCGCCACGATGAGTAACAACCAGCTGTGTCTCTTGATAGGCATATACAGATCATACTCGCCTGGGAATGCGCCGCCGAATCAGCCGACCCGTTCCGGCTGCTTTTATTATATGGCAGCGGGTTCGATCAGCACATGAACACGAATATAGTCACCCGGTGCTTCCTGGGTATAGGTCACGAACTGGCGACCAGTGTATTCGTAGGTCACCCGGTAACCATCGGCGCGTTCCTCTTCGTGCGTAACCTGCTCGATTTCGCAGACACGCTCGTAAGATACCTGGCTCGGGCCGCGGTAGCTGTTTTCATGTGCAACGTCCCGGCCGATTGATGCGCCGAGCAGGACGCCTGCCGCGGTCATGAGTTTCTTGCCACTGCCGCCGCCAAATTTGTTGCCAAAGGCGCCACCGAGAATACCGCCGAGAACTTTCGGAGTATTCGATTCGTAACCACGTGCCTGGTAGTGGACCGGTTCGTTCCAGCACACTTCCTGCGGCGTTGTGATCTGTACGACACGCGTTAGCGATTCGACGTCCAGCACTTTGGCATTAACGGAAAACTGCTCACTTCCCGGCGAGTTAAGTCCGCCCGGCTGGTGCCCGGCATAGGAGGCACTGGCCAGCGCCAGAAGACTACCTAAAGTCACGACTGTCTTAGTCACAGTTAGCTTGTTCATCTCAGCTCCTCTCGGCAATCTGCCGAATACGTTTGCAACCCTGATCTAAGGTTTCAGGATGGGCTACAGCTTACGAAGGTCATCCTGAACCAAAGCTGAATACTAAAAAATCTTTAAAAAACAATAGCATGAAGGTAGTTATGGTCACTCGAACAGCTTTCCCATCGTTAAGCTTCGGTTCAGCATGGATTGCGTATTGTTTACGCGAGCCCTGGGTAAGGGCGGTGGAGACACAGGAGACTTACGATGAGCAGCACACGTGCACTATTGATGTCGATAGCAATCGCGCTTATGGGTTTGTCGTTTACGGTCGATGCCCGTGCAGACGATGATGACCGCAGGCGTTACCGCGATCGGCAGCACCAGGCGCCCGATCATGGCGACCGAAGGTCTAACCGGCATGAGCGTCGCGACCGGGGCAAAGCACATAAACGGCACCGCCGGCACGACGCGGACCGGCATGATTACCGGCGTGGCGAGCGTCGCGCTTACCGGCGTGATAACGATCGTCATCGTCGTGCGCATCGCCGGGACCACAGGCGCGACTATCGTCGCGATCACCGTCGAGCCTGGCGTGGATCGCCTTCCTTCCGGCGCGGTTACCGGCACAACCGCTACCGCGGCCATGGTTACGGTGATTATGGCTATGCGCCGAGCGGGCACCTGAGTCTGTGGCCCGGCGGGTTCGGGTTGAGTTATTACGATGATGGTTTCGGAATCAGCATTTACGATGACTGGTATCGTTACTAGGCTAATGGTTGTTGTCGTACGGGGCCTGCATCTGCAGGCCCTTTTCTTTTGGCGGGCACAGCGAGGGCGCCAAAGCATTTTTCAAGCAAAAATACCTGCGTTTTTTCTACGCAAAATATTATTATCTGCTTGTTTTTACTAGCTTTTTGATTTCAGGATTCGGGCCTGCTGTCTTTTCCAGTCCCGGTCCTTGGCATCGGCGCGCTTGTCGTGCTGTTTCTTACCCTTGGCAAGCCCCAGCCGCAACTTCGCTCTGCCCTTGTTCCAGTAAAGTGACAAAGGCACCAATGTGTAGCCCTTGCGATCGACTGCGCCGGTGAGCCGGTCCAGCTCATAGCGGTTCAGTAGCAATTTGCGAGTGCGGGTGGGGTCAGGGTTCACGTGCGTCGACGCGGTCGGCAGCGGTGATATGTGGCAGCCAATCAGAAACGCTTCACCGTTTTTCATAATCGCGTACGCCTCCGTCAGGTTAGCCTTGCCGGCACGCATGCTTTTAACTTCCCAGCCTTCAAGGCTCAGACCGGCTTCGAGGTGATCCTCGATATGGTAGTCATGCCGTGCTTTGCGGTTATCCGCAATCGTGGCATCGGCTGATTTTGATTTTGGTGATTTCGCCATCGTGGTGACATTGTATTGCATGCGAGCCACCTGTCCCCCTTCCGGCAATCACATAATCTGATTCTTTGGCTGAAGTTGTTGTTCGTGCAGCAACTTTACGCCACAATCCCGACGTGTTTGCTTTGCGGTGAAAGCAGCAATGGTCCAAACAGATAACGGCAAGGGTGGGCGAAGCTCGCTTCACGGATTCTGGTCATCCCGGCTCGCCTTTATTCTTGCCGTTACCGGGTCCGCGGTCGGGCTGGGCAATATCTGGAAATTCCCCTATATAGCGGGCCAGAATGGCGGCGGTGCATTTGTACTGGTCTACCTCCTGTGCGTGTTTGGTGTTGGCCTGCCAATCATGATGTCAGAAGTACTCCTGGGGCGTCGCGGACGACGCAATCCGGTGGCATCAATGGCGCTGCTTGGCGAAGAAGAAGGAGGCACCCGCTCGTGGAGCCTGATCGGGCTTTCGGGCGTAGTAGCCGGTTTCCTGATTTTGTCTTTCTACAGCGTTATCGCCGGTTGGGTGTTTGCCTATATATTCAAGTCAGGTGCCGGTGATTTTGCTGGCGCCGATGCGGAGCAGGTTAAGACACTGGTCCAGTCACTCGAAGGAAGCTGGCTGGCGACCGGTGCATGGCACACCCTGTTTATGGGGCTTACCGTATTTGTAGTGGCGCGCGGCGTCGAGCGGGGGCTTGAAGTAGCGGTAACGCTCATGGTGCCAGCGCTCATCGTGATCCTTGTTTTGCTTCTGGGGTACTCGATGACTTCGGGTGAGTTTGAAATGGGCGTGCGTTTCCTGTTCGAGCCTGACTTTTCGAAACTGTCGGCGGGTTCGGTACTCGCTGCCATGGGCCAGGCATTTTTCACGCTGAGTATAGGCATGGGGTGCGTCATGGCTTACGGCGCTTATCTGCCACAGGAGACTTCCATACCCGCAACCGCTTTCTCAGTTGTTTGTGCCGACACCGCGATCGCATTGTTGAGCGGCCTGGTTATATTTCCCATCGTATTTGCGAATGGCCTCGATCCGACGGCGGGTCCCGAGCTTATTTTCCAGGCGCTGCCCCTGTCATTTGGCAACATGCCTTTCGGGACCTTTTTTGGCACATTATTTTTTATGCTGGTCGGCTTCGCCGCGCTGACCTCCGCGATTAGCTTGATGGAGCCGGCGGTGGCCTGGGCAGTTGAATCATTTTCGGTTACTCGTGCACGAGCATCGGTCATCATTGGTTTGATTATTTGGGTGCTTGGCTTCCTTAGCGTGCTGTCTTTCAATGTGCTTAGTGATTTCACGTTCTGGCAGGGCACCTTCCTCGACAATCTTGATTACCTGACCAGTAACATCATGTTGCCGCTCGGGGGGCTGATGATTACGGTATTTTGCGGCTGGGTGATGTGCCGCAACGCCAGCGTGGCGGAGCTTGATGTGGGCGCAGGCAATCTTTACCAGGCCTGGCGTATTCTCACACGCTTTGTTGCGCCGCTTGCGGTTGTGCTGGTATTTCTGAATGCGATTGGCCTGCTCGACTGGTTAATCGCACTTTTCTGATAACGTCCTTAACATGCGAGTTGTAAACCGAAACGCATTGGTTCCGTACAGCGCTGAAGCGATGTACCGACTGGTTGATAATGTCGAGAGCTATCCCGAATTTTTACCCTGGTGCGCCGCCGCTGAGCTGATAAGTCGTGATACAGATGAGCTGGTAGCCGGGTTAACAATAGGCTACGGCGCCTTAAACAGTCAGTTTACGACTCGCAATAAACTGAAGCCGCCTGAACAGATGACCATGGAGTTGCTCGACGGCCCCTTTAGCTCGTTGGAAGGTGTGTGGAGTTTTGGGCAGGTCGGTGAGCAGGGGTGCGAGGTAAAGCTGCATGTTGAGTTCGAGTTCTCCAGTGCAGTGCAGGATGCGCTCTTCGGTGGCACTTTTGAACTTATCTGTAATGAGCTGATTGACGCGTTCATCCGGCGCGCACACGATTTGTATGGGTGATACGGACTAGCTTGGTTTTACCTGGGCATCCCGGTCAATTTTTGTGACGATGTTTTCCTCGAACCAGACGATCAGCCAGCGGCGTTCGGGATTTTCGCTGCGGCCCGGCCTGAAGTAATAAACGTAGTCCCAGCGATTGTCGCGAAACGGGTCTGATACAACCGGCGTTCCCAAAAGAAAGCGTACCTGGTTGCGGGTCATGCCAACTTTTACAGCTTCAATATCTTTGGGCTCAAGCTTGTTGCCTTGCTGAATGTCTATTTCATAAACACAAGCCGCAACGGCGCAGAGCAAAAATACGGCGAAGAGATTTGACCAGGCTTTTGGTTTTAAAAACGGCACAACTATTTTGTTTATCCTGTTTTAAATATGCTGGAGGCTTGCGCCATTCTGGAGGATAATCACCGCTTCCCGAAATGAGCGCCAAACCCGCGAGCGAATCATAACCGAAACCACCGGTAGGATTTAAGTGTGACCGAGCGACACGAAAGCGAGAACTTGCATGACGTTGGGCTGAAGGCGACAGCGGCCCGTATCCGGGTATTGCAGTTGCTGGAGCAGAACCCGGCAAGGCATCTCAGCGCTGACGAGGTATACCGGCTGCTGATTGATTCCGGCGAGGAAATTGGCCTTGCAACTGTCTACCGGGTGTTGTCGCAGTTTGAAGCTGCCGGCCTTGTGACGCGGCATAACTTTGAAGAAGGGCGCTCCGTTTTCGAGCGCAGTTCTGCGGCTCATCACGATCATATGGTTTGCCTCGAAACGGGCAAGGTCGTGGAATTCGTTGACGAGGAAATTGAAAAACTGCAGCATACGGTTGCTGCCAAGCATGGTTACGAGATTATCAATCATAATCTCGTGTTGTTCGTTAAACCTAAACCAAGATAACCCGGCCTGATTATTTCTTGTTTGCGCCCACCGCGAGCATCTCGGCCGCGTGATCGCGTGTACGGTCGGTAATTTCGACACCACCCAGCATACGGGCAAGTTCTTCTACGCGTTCATCAGCAGTGAGCTGCGCGACTCTTGTGCGTGTATTTGTGCCGTCACTGAGCTTGGTGACGCGCAATTGGTCATGGCCTTTACTGGCGACCTGGGCAAGATGGGTCACGCACAAGACCTGGCTGCCGTTGGCAAGGCTGCGGAGCTTTTCGCCCACGATGTCGGCGGTACCGCCCCCAACACCTGCATCCACTTCATCAAATATCAACGTCGGCGTATGCTCGTTGTCACTGGCTGCAACCTGTATGGCCAGGCTTACACGTGAGAGTTCGCCGCCGGAAGCGACCTTTGTAAGCGGCCCCGGCCGCATACCCGGATTAATCGACACGCGAAATTCAATTCGTTCATAACCTGTCGGGCCAGGCTCCACCGTCTTGTCCAGCGCAATGCCGAAGGTGCCGCCCGGCATACCGAGTTGTTGCATGTTTGTACTGACCTGTTTGGCAAGCGCTGCTGCTGCTTTTTGTCGTGACTTCGTGAGTTGCACTGCCAGCTTCTCGAGCAGGTCCCGGTACTGCGTAACTGTTTGCAGCAGTTCTTCGAGGGTGTCGCCGACATGCTCTATTGCGTGCAGGTCGGCACGCAGACGCCCCGTCAGATCCGGCAGTTCGGATGGATCAACCCGATGCTTGCGGGCCGTGTCCTGCATTGCGCCAAGCCGCGCTTCGAGTTCGGCGAGATTGCCACTCTCTGCAGGTTCGCCGCTCAGGTAATTGCGCAGCGCATCCGCTGCTTCTGTGATCTGTATTTCTGCTTCCGTTAATAGCAGGGCAACGGGTTTAAGGCCGGCATCCAGTTCACCGAGCTCTTCCAACTGCACACGTGCGTGACTCAGCAGGTCGTGTGCTGAAGCCTGCTCATTTTCATAAAGTGCCTGCAATGCGGAGCTCACACCCTCTTTGACGTGACTCGCATTGGCGGCCAGGCGGTGTGCTGCATCCAGTTCATCCATTTCACCGGGCCTGGGGTCCAGCGCTTCAAGTTCCCGGACCTGGAAACTCAGGAGCTCGATGCGTGAAGCCTGGTCGGCGCGCGCCGCGTCGAGTTCGTCGTATTCGCGCTGCGCGGTTTGCCAGGCGTAGTGTGCTTCGCGTACCTGGCCGACGAGTTCGCCCAGTTTGCCGTACTGATCGAGCATTGCTCGCTGGTTGTCCGGCCGCACGAGAGACTGGTGGGCCTGCTGGCCGCAGATATCGACGAGTTCCTCGCCCAGTTCGCGCAGCGTTTGCATGGGAGCAGGATTATTATTGATATACCCGCGCGAGCGGCCTTCGGCGGTAACAACCCTGCGCAATACGCAGCTGCCGATTGTTTCGTCATCGTCAAGATCGTGTTCTGTAAGCCAGCGAGCGGCCGTACTGTGTTTCGCGACATCGAAACTTGCGGTTATCTCTGCGCGTTTGGCCCCGGGTCGAACCGCCTCGGAGTCGGCTCGTTCACCCAGCGCCAGTCCCAATGCATCGACGAGTATGGATTTTCCGGCGCCGGTTTCACCGGTCAGCGTAGTCAGGCCATTGCCGAGTTCTACCTCGATCTCATCCACGACCGCCAGGTTGCGTATATGCAGGTGGTTCAGCATGGTGTCAGTCGCGGGGCGGCTGACGGTCGCGCGTGTCACGACCCCAGTAAAGTTTGCTGCGCAGGACGCTGAAATAATCGTAGCCGGGCGGGTGGATCAGTTCGATGGTCTGGTCGGCAACTACAATTCGCAGGCGTTCGCCGGCTTCCAGTTCGCCGATTAGCTCACCGTCTGCACTCACGTCCGCATTCGTGCCATGGTTTTGCAGCAGGCGTACCTCGATGATCGCGCGGCCGGGGATAACGATCGGCCGGTCGGCGAGGGTGTGCGGGCAAATCGGTGCCAGGACCAGCGCATCCATGCTCGGCTCGATAATCGGGCCACCGCAACTCAGCGCGTAGGCGGTCGATCCGGTCGGTGTCGCTGCCACGAAACCGTCACCGCCATGGGTGTTCACGTAAATGCCGTCGACTATGGTTTGGTATTCCAGCATGCGCGCCGTTTCGCGGCGCTTGATTACGATATCGTTTACCGCGACTCCTGCGCTCGCGACCTTGTCGCCCTTCAGTATCTCAACCTTAAGCAACATACGTTTTTCGCTGCTGAAGTCACCGGCCAGCACCGCGTCAATGCCTGCGCCAATTTCCTCCGGTTTGATATCGGCCAGGAAACCAAGGCGACCGCGATTAATACCCAGCACCGGAACGTTATGCACAGAAGCCTGTCGAGCCGCGTACAGCATCGTGCCGTCGCCGCCGATGGCGATGACGAGATCCGACTTCCCCGCGATCTGGTCATCGGCAACCGGAGACCGCTTGGCCGACGTTGCCGGTTCAGGCAATTTGTCCGATACCAGGACTTCCACACTCGCCGTTGCCAGGTATTCGACTACAGCACCGACCGTTTCCAGCGCTGCTTCATCGGCGGGGTTGCCCAGTATCGCGATTCTTTTAAATGAACTGCTCATTAACAGGTACTTGTGACATATTGAGGCATGGCCGGGATTCGCTGCATATCAGCGAACCCCGCGTAAAACCGATAAAAACATATCGACGGCAGGGTTTCAAAGTGGTGATGACAACAAAGAGTCTGCCCTGCGGCTTGACACGCCTGTGGCCCCGTTCTAGCGTTTCATCATGTATCTGAGCGTTAAAGCAGGCATTGCGGCGAGTGCAGGGCATGAGCACTGATTCGTCCAGTCAGGGGCCGGACGAGCGCGCGCGCCATATTTTGCGCATCCTGGTCGAGCAGTTCATCCGCGACGGTCATCCCGTGGGGTCGCGCACGCTTTCGAAAGCTTCGGGACTTAGCCTGAGTCCGGCAACCATCCGCAACGTTATGGCTGACCTGGAAGAGTTTGGCTTTATAACGTCGCCTCACACTTCTGCCGGCCGTGTGCCCACACCGAAGGGTTACCGCTTTTTCGTGGATACGCTGGTGCAGTTACGCAAACCGGCCGAACAGGAATTGTATGAGTTGCAGCACCAGCTAACGGAGGACGCGGGGGTTAACTCAAAGGCGATCGCCGAAACAGCATCGGTTGCACTGTCATCGCTGACCAGCCTGGCGAGCCTCGTTACCTTGCCGCGACAACAGCAGGTTACCTTGCGGCAAATCGAATTCTTGCCCATATCCGACCGGCGGGTGCTCGCGATACTTGTTATTAATGACAGTGAGGTGCAGAACCGCATTCTTAATCTCGAGCGCGATTACAGTGAAAACGAATTGCGCCGTGCCGAAAACTTCCTGAACGACAATTACGCGGGCATGGATATACGGGCGATCCGTAAGCTGGTTGTCCAGGAACTGCAGCGTACGCAGGAAAGCATGAACCAGCTCATGATCGACACCATTGCCTTCGCGCAGCAGGCTCTGCCGGGCGAGGGTAAATCCGGCTACGTGATGACCGGTGAAACCAAGCTGATGGGCTTCGAGGAGCTATCGGATATAGAGCAGCTGCGCCAGCTATTCGATGCATTCAGTCAGCAGCGCGAAATCCTGGGCCTGCTGGACCGGAGTATCGAGGCCGACGGTATCCAGATATTTATTGGGGAGGAATCCGGTTACCGGTTGCTGGACAACTGCAGTGTCGTAACGGCCCCGTACCGCGTTGACAATGAGATAGTCGGTGTACTCGGTGTGATCGGCCCCACGCGGATGGCGTATGAGCGGGTTATTCCTATCGTGGACATCACCGCCAAGTTGATGGGTGCAGCGCTTAACCCCGGGCATTAGCCATACCCTTGAATTCCGGCCGGGCATCCCCAGATTAGTATCATGGATTTGATGGGCCGGCCGGGAGCCGGCGTATTTTGCGTGCTTAACCCAAAGAGATGGCGTATGAGTGGCAAGCAGGATAAACACGAAGAGGAGAAGCAGGCCGACATCGAAATTGATGCCGCCGTACCTGATGACGATCCCGAAGGGCTGATCGAAACCACGGTATTGTCGGAAGACGCCGCGGTTCAAGCTGACGATGCCGAGGAGCAACGTGGCGTGAGCCCCGAAGAAGCGCTCGAGCGGGCAGAAGAGGCGGCCGAAGAGAACTGGAACAAATACCTGCGGGCAGTCGCCGAACTGGACAACGTGCGCAAACGTGCGACCCGTGACGTCGAGAATGCCCGGCGATATGGCGCCGAGGGGCTGGCCGCGGAACTCCTTACCGTAGCGGACAGCCTGCAAATGGGGCTTGAGGCGGCAGACAACGAGGACGCCACCGCCGAGTCCCTGCTCGAAGGCAAGCAGGCGACCCTGAAGCTCCTCCAGGCCGCGATGGAGAAAGCCAGAATCACGGCCGTTTCGCCCGAGGGTGAGCCCTTCGACCCCGAATTGCACGAGGCGATGAGTATGCAGGAGTCGGATACCGCCGAGCCCAATACCGTCATAACCGTCGTACAGCGCGGCTATCAGCTCAACGGGCGGCTCCTCAGGCCGGCCCGCGTGATCGTGGCCAGGGAGCCGGCCAAAAAAGGCTAAGCAGCCGGGCAGGCTGAAACCCTTGAAAAGGCCCGAAATGACCTTATTTCTTGGGACAGGACCAGTTTTTTTATCCAGAGATTAAGGACCCGGAGAACCCAATGGGCAGAGTAATAGGCATAGACCTTGGCACAACCAATTCATGTGTGGCCGTCATGGACGGCGACCAGGCCAGGGTTATAGAGAATTCCGAGGGCGACCGCACGACCCCGTCGGTGGTCGCGTTCACCAAGGACGACGAAGTGCTGGTCGGCCAGTCGGCCAAGCGCCAGGCCGTCACTAATCCCGAGAACACGTTGTTTGCAGTGAAGCGACTGATCGGTCGCAAGTTCGATAACGACGTGGTCCAGCGCGATATCGATATGGTGCCTTACAAGATCGTTAAGGCCGATAACGGCGACGCGTGGGTCGAAGGCAACGGCAAGGCGATGGCTGCACCCGAAGTCTCCGCGCGCGTGCTTATGAAAATGAAACAGACCGCCGAAGATTATCTCGGTGAGCCTGTTACCGAGGCGGTTATTACCGTGCCTGCGTACTTTAACGATTCGCAACGCCAGGCAACCAAGGACGCCGGCAAGATCGCGGGCCTCGAAGTCAAACGCATTATTAATGAGCCTACCGCGGCTGCACTTGCCTACGGCATGGACAAGAAGCGTGGTGACCGCAAGATTGCAGTCTACGATCTGGGTGGCGGTACCTTCGACGTATCGGTTATCGAAATTGCCGAGATCGATGGCGAGCACCAGTTCGAAGTGCTGGCGACGAATGGTGACACCTTCCTCGGCGGTGAAGACTTTGATCTGCGTGTCATCCAGTACCTGGCGAAAGAGTTCGAGAAAGAAAGCGGCGTTGATATCAGCAAGGACCCGCTGGCCATGCAGCGCCTTAAAGAATCTGCCGAGAAGGCCAAGATTGAGTTGTCTACGGCGCAGCAGACGGAAGTCAACCTGCCTTACATCACGGCCGATGCGAGCGGGCCCAAGCATCTCAATATCAAGCTGACGCGTGCCAAGCTCGAGTCACTGGTTGAGGACCTGGTATCACGCACGATAGCCCCCTGTAAAACGGCACTGGGCGACGCAGGCCTGAAAGTTGACGAGATAGATGACGTAATTCTTGTCGGCGGCCAGACGCGTATGCCCAAAGTGCAGGAAGAAGTGCAGAACTTCTTCGGCAAGGAGCCGCGCAGAGATGTGAACCCGGATGAGGCGGTTGCCATAGGTGCCGGCATTCAGGGCGGCGTGCTGGCCGGTGATGTCAAGGACATCCTGTTACTCGATGTGACGCCCCTGTCGCTGGGTATCGAAACACTGGGTGCCGTCATGACCAAGCTGATCGACAAGAACACGACGATCCCGACCAAGGCGAACCAGACCTTCTCGACGGCCGACGACAATCAGTCTGCGGTAACCATCCATGTGCTGCAGGGCGAGCGCGAACGCGCGCAGGACAACAAGTCGCTGGGTCGTTTCGACCTGACGGATATCCCCTCGGCGCCGCGCGGCATCCCGCAGATCGAGGTGACCTTCGACATTGATGCCAACGGCATCATGAATGTGTCTGCCAAGGATAAGGCGACCGGCAAGGAACAGAAGATTATTATCAAGGCTTCGAGCGGCTTGTCGGATGAGGAAATCGAACGCATGGTCGCCGACGCCGAATCGCATGCCGAAGAAGATCAGAAGTTCCGTGAATTGGTGGACGTGCGTAACCAGGCGGATGCCATGGTGCATGCAACCGAGAAATCGCTTGAAGACCTGGGCGAAAAGGTTGAGCCGGAAGAGCGCAGCAAGATCGAAGCTGCTTTATCCGACCTGAAGGGCGCGCTCGACAGTAACGACAAGGACGTGATCGAAACCAAGACCGCGGCACTGGCCGAGGCATCGGCAACGATGGCACAAAAAGCCTACGAGCAGGCCGCCGCCGAGGGCGGGGCTGAGGACGCTGGTCAGCCGGCAGATGATGGCGTCATGGACGCCGAGTTCGAAGAGGTTAAGGACAACGACGAAAAGAAGGCCAGCTAAACGAAGCGGCTGAGGCCGTGATACGGGTACCGCGGGCGTGATGCCAGCGGTGCCCGTTGTGTCATTCAGGAATAGGGATGTCTAAAAGGGATTATTACGAGGTACTGGGCGTCCAGAAGGGCGCATCAGACGATGAGCTGAAGAAGGCTTATCGGCGTCTCGCCATGAAACATCATCCCGATCGCAATCCCGACGACACCGAAGCCGAGGTCAAGTTCAAAGAGGCCAAGGAAGCTTACGAAGTTCTGACCGACAGCCAGAAGCGCACTGCCTATGACCAGTTCGGTCATGCCGGTGTGGACAACAGCGCTGCAGGCGGCATGGGTGGAGGCGGCGGTTTCGGCGATATCTTCGGCGACGTTTTCGGCGATATCTTCGGTGGTGGCCGGCATCGTCAGAGCGGTGTCTATCGTGGCGCTGACCTGCGTTACGACCTGTCTGTGACGCTCGAAGAGGCGGTCATGGGTCATTCCGCCAACATCACCTTCTCGAGCCTGAAAAGCTGTGACACCTGCAAAGGCGACGGCGCCAAGCCGGGTACCGAGCGCAAGAGCTGCGAAACCTGCGGCGGTATGGGCCAGGTGCGCCGCCAGCAGGGCTTCTTTTCCGTGCAACAGGCTTGTCCCGCATGCCGGGGTGAAGGCCGCATCACCAAGGAACCCTGTACGGACTGCCAGGGCCAGGGTCGCGTAGAGCAAAGCCGCACGCTCGCGGTTAAGGTTCCGGCCGGAGTGGATACCGGTGATCGCATTCGCCTGTCCGGCGAGGGAGAGACTGGTCACAACAGCGGCCCGGCCGGCGATCTCTATGTCGAGATCAGGGTGCGGCCGCACAACGTATTCGAGCGCGACGGCGCGAACATGTCGTGCTCGGTGCCGCTGAGTTTCGCAACAGCGGCACTGGGCGGCGAAGTCAATGTGCCTACCCTGGAAGGCGAGGTAAACCTGAAGATTCCCGCGAGCACCCAGTCGGGACGTGTGTTTCGGTTGCGTGGCAGGGGCATCAAGCCGGTAAGGGGTGGCGGTATCGGTGACCTCTATTGCCGTGTCGACATCGAAACCCCGACTAATCTAACGGGCGAGCAGAAAGACCTGCTCAATAAATTTGAAGCGTCTATAGAATCCGGCGGCGATACGCACAGTCCGAAAAGCCACACCTGGAAGGACAGCGTCAAGACTTTCTTCGACGGCATCGATATCTGAGCTAGTCCTCGAACTCCACTTCTTCTGCAAGCAGGCTGTTTCCGACACGATTGCCGGATGCCTGGACAGCCTGGCCTTCGGCGGCTGCAAAAAAGTTGGCTGCGCCGCAGACAACACCTAGTCTAAATCCCGGTTGCAGGAGCGGCTTTAGCCGCGAAGCTACCCACGGATTACCCTTACGATGACTTCGTGTCGCTACGCGACGGTCAAATTTGCGTGTCCGAATACACGCAAATTCGGTTCGCGGCTAAAGCCGCTCCTACAGTAGAATACCCACCGCATTTCTAGCAGGGAGTACCCAATGCTCAAGATCGCCGTATTCGGAGCCAATGGTCGCATGGGCCGGGCCGTGACCCGGGCCGTGACCGCTTCAGCGGATGCTGAGGTCGTCGGCGCGTGCACGGAACCGGGGCACGAGACGGTGGGTCAGGATGCGGGCGACCTCGCGGGACTCGGCGAACTGGGCGTGATTGTTACAGCCGATGCCGTGGCGGCGCTCGACGAAGCGGATGTCGCCATCGATTTCACCCTCCCGGCGGCGGTGGAGGCGAACCTGGCGGCCTGCCGTGCAACTGGCTGTGCGCTGGTGATGGGTACCACGGGTCTCGAAGCCAGCCACGAGCAGTTACTTGGAGAAGCAAGTAACGAAATATCAATACTTTATGGTCGTAACCTGAGTATTGGTGTGAATGTCTTTACCGAGCTTGCCCGGCTGGCAACCCGCTACCTTGGGCCCGAATGGGAAGTCGAGATCACCGAGGCACACCACCGCTACAAGCTGGATGCGCCCTCGGGCACGGCCCTGCAACTCGGCGAGGCCGTGGCCTCGGAGCGTGGGCAGAAGCTTGAAGATGTCGCGGTTATGGGGCGCAGCGGCCAGACCGGGGAGCGCCCGGCGGGCGCGATCGGCTTTAACTCTATTCGTGCCGGCAATATCGTGGGCGATCACAGCGTGGCCCTGGTATCGGATACCGAGTCGGTCGAACTCAGGCATCACGCCGCCGACCGCGAACTGTTTGCAAACGGCGCCCTGCGGGCGGCGCGCTGGCTTGTGGAACGTCCTGCAGGCCTTTATTCCATGCGCGATCTGTTGGGATTTGGATGACGGTAGCCCTTCAGGCGGAATAATTAACCTTATTAACCAGTCAAATTCCGCGGTCCGGCTGTTTATTTTTTGCGGCCCTTGGCTACAATAGGCGCGGTCCCAAGAATGAATAAAGACGCGGGAGGCGATCCGGACCGGACCCTCCCGTTTCGTACATCTGGGTGTCATAAAAGCTTGAGGTTTCACCGGTGACAGAACCTGCACTGCTGGCTTTAGAAGACGGCACGGTTTTTCGCGGCATCTCTATCGGTGCCAAGGGCAGGGCTGTTGGTGAAGTGGTGTTCAACACCGCGATGACCGGCTACCAGGAAATCCTTACGGACCCTTCGTACGCCCGCCAGATTATTACGCTGACTTACCCGCATATCGGGAATACCGGGACCAACAGCGAAGATTTCGAAAGCCAGAAGATCTACGCGGCCGGGCTGGTCATCCGCGATCTGCCCCTGTACGAAAGTAACTGGCGCAACGAAGTCAGCTTTCAGGATTTTCTGCGCCGCGGTGGCCTTACCGCGATCGCCGAGATCGATACCCGCAGGCTCACGCGAATCCTGCGCGAGCAAGGTGCGCAATCGGGTTGCATCATTACGGGTGACGAAAGTGTCGAAAAGGCTGTCGAGCACGCGAAAAAGTTTCCGGGCCTTGCAGGCATGGACCTTGCCCGCATTGTCAGCAGTGAAGCCACTTACCAGTGGAGCATGGGACTGGGCTGGCCGAATGGTGAAGGTTCGCCGGGTAAACGCATAACCACCCAGCATGTCGTTGCCTATGACTTTGGGATCAAGCGCAATATTCTGCGCCTGCTGGTCGATCAGAATTGCCGGGTAACGGTGGTGCCGGCCCAGACGCCTGCGGAAGATGTGCTTGCGATGGCGCCCGACGGGGTGTTCCTGTCCAACGGGCCGGGCGACCCTGAACCGTGTACGTATGCCATCAAGGCCATCCGGTTGCTTCTCGGCACCGGCATACCGGTATTTGGTATCTGCCTGGGGCACCAGTTGCTGGGGCTCGCCAGTGGCGCCAGGACGGTGAAGATGAAATTCGGCCATCACGGCGCGAACCACCCCGTCCTGAACCTGGACACCAATACGGTAGCTATTACCAGCCAGAACCATGGTTTCGCGGTGGACGAAGACAGCCTGCCGGATAACCTGCGGCCTACACACCGTTCCCTATTTGATAATTCGCTTCAGGGAGTTGAGAGAACTGATTGTTTAGCAATGGGTTTTCAGGGTCATCCGGAGGCCAGTCCCGGCCCGCATGACCTGCGACCTATCTTTAACCGCTTTACCGAGATGATGCGCGAGCATCGCGATTCCAAGGCCCGTTCGGCCTAGGCCGCCGGAGTAACGACAGGCCCATGCCCAAACGCACGGACATTGACAGCATCCTGATAATCGGCGCCGGACCTATTGTTATAGGCCAGGCCTGCGAGTTCGATTATTCCGGCGCGCAGGCGTGTAAGGCGCTGCGCGAAGAGGGCTATCGCGTCGTCCTGGTGAATTCCAACCCGGCGACGATCATGACGGATCCGGAAATGGCGGACTCTATTTATATAGAGCCCGTTAACTGGAAAGCCGTAGCAAAGATTATCAAGCGTGAACGGCCCGACGCACTGTTGCCGACGATGGGCGGCCAGACCGCCCTGAACTGCGCGCTCGACCTGGCGCGCGAAGGTGTGCTCGAAGAATTCGGCGTGGAACTGATCGGTGCTTCGGAAGAAGCGATTGATACGGCCGAAGACCGCGAAAAGTTCAAAGCGGCCATGGATGATGTCGGACTGGAATCCGCCCGTGCCGGTATCGCACGTACACTGGAAGAAGCCTTCGAGGTTCAGTCCGAAGTCGGCTACCCGACGATTATCCGCCCGTCCTTTACGCTGGGTGGCAGCGGCGGCGGTATTGCCTATAACAAGGAAGAGTTCGAAGAGATCGTCACCCGCGGGCTCGACCTGTCACCCACGACCGAGGTGCTGCTCGAGGAATCGTTGCTGGGCTGGAAAGAATTCGAGACGGAGGTCGTGCGCGATTCCTCCGACAACTGCATCATTGTCTGTTGCATCGAGAACCTTGACCCGATGGGCATCCACACGGGCGATTCCATCACGGTCGCGCCCGCGCAGACACTGACCGACAAGGAATACCAGGAGCTCCGCAACGCATCGATCACCATCCTGCGCCGCATCGGGGTCGATACCGGTGGTTCCAACGTGCAGTTTGCCGTGAACCCGGATGATGGCCGCATCATCGTCATCGAGATGAACCCGCGCGTGTCGCGTTCGTCGGCACTCGCGTCGAAGGCCACGGGCTTCCCCATTGCCAAGGTCGCCGCGAAGCTGGCGATAGGCTATACGCTCGACGAATTGCGCAATGAGATTACGGGTGGCGCTACGCCTGCTTCCTTTGAACCGACGATTGACTATGTCGTGACGAAGGTTCCGCGCTTTACCTTCGAGAAATTTCCGGATGCCTTCAACCGCCTGACCACCCAGATGAAGTCGGTGGGCGAGGTCATGGCTATAGGCCGGACTTTCCAGGAGTCACTGCAGAAAGCGCTGCGCGGGCTCGAGACCGGGATCGACGGGTTGTCACCGAAGCTCGCGGAAATCGAAACTGACGAGCAGCGCGATTACCTGCGGTCCGAGCTGCGTAACGCCGGTGCCGACCGGCTGCTCTACCTGGCCGATGCCTTCCGCGATGCCATGACGCTCGAGGACGCGCACGAGCTGACGGGTATCGATCTCTGGTTCCTCGCGCAGGTGCGTGACCTCGTCATCACCGAGAACTGGATAGTCGAGGTGGGGCTTGATGCGCTGATCGAAGACAATCTCCGTCGCATCAAGCGTAAAGGTTTTGCCGACAGCCGTATCGCGACACTTTTGGGTATCGAAGAGGCTGTCGTGCGCTCGCGTCGCCTGGAGCAGAACGTCACGCCGGTATTCAAGCGTGTTGACACCTGTGCGGCCGAATTTGCCACGACGACCGCCTACCTGTATTCCACCTATGAAGAAGAGTGCGAGTCGGATGTCACCAAGAACCCGAAGATCATGATCCTGGGTGGCGGCCCCAACCGCATCGGCCAGGGCATCGAATTCGACTACTGCTGTGTGCATGCGGCGATGGCGCTGCGAGATATCGATTACGAGACCATCATGGTCAACTGCAACCCGGAAACGGTGTCGACCGACTTTGATACCTCCGATCGCCTGTACTTCGAGCCGCTGACCTTCGAAGACGTCATGGCCATTATCGATAACGAGAAACCCAAAGGTGTCATCGTCCAGTACGGTGGCCAGACGCCGCTTAAGCTGGCCCGCAGCCTGGAAGCCGCAGGCGCACCGATTATCGGTACCAGCCCGGATTCCATCGACCTTGCGGAAGACCGCGAGCGTTTCCAGAAACTTGTCGAAGAACTGAACCTGAAACAACCGCCGAACGGCACCGCGCGCAATATCGATGAAGCGATCAACATTGCAACCGACGTGGGCTTCCCGCTGGTGGTGCGCCCGTCTTACGTACTCGGCGGGCGGGCGATGGAAGTGGTGCACAACGAAAAAGATTTGCGGCGGTACATGGATGAAGCCGTGCAGGTCTCGAATGATAGCCCGGTGTTACTCGACCGTTTTCTCGACCTTGCCGTGGAAGTCGATGTGGACTGCATAAGCGACGGCAACGATGTTGTTATCGGCGGCATCATGGAGCATATCGAACAGGCGGGCGTGCACTCGGGTGATTCGGGTTGTAGCTTGCCGCCGGTGACGCTCGATGCGGAAGTGCAGCAGCAAATGTCGGAGCAGGTGCGCGCCATGGCGAAATCGCTGCAGGTAGTTGGCATTATGAATACGCAGTTCGCGATCCAGAACGGTGTTATTTACCTGCTGGAAGTGAACCCCCGTGCGTCACGTACGATTCCGTTCGTCTCCAAGGCGATTGGTCGCCCGCTGGCAAAAATCGCGGCGAAGGCCATGGCCGGAATCAGCCTCAAAGAGCAGGGCTTTACGACCGAAGTGACGCCCCCGTATTACTCGGTCAAGGAATCGGTATTCCCGTTTGCGAAGTTCCCGGAAGCCGACCCGATCCTAGGCCCCGAAATGCGTTCGACGGGTGAGGTCATGGGCACGGGCCGGTCATTCGGCGAGGCCTACGCGAAGGCGCAACTCGCATCCGGTGTTGACTTGCCGACCATAGGTACCGCCTTTATATCGGTGCGTGATCGCGACAAGCCCGAAGCGGTGAAGCTGGCCCGCGATTTGCTGGAACGTGGTTTCCGGATTTGTGCGACCGATGGCACGGCTGTCTACCTTGCCGAGCACAATATCCTGTGCCGGCGCGTTAACAAGGTTCATGAAGGCCGGCCGCACGTTGTGGACATGATCAAGAACAACGAGATCTGCCTGGTCGTGAATACCACGGAAGGCAAGAAAGCGATCCGTGAATCACAGGGCATCCGCGCCGCCGCCGTGAATAACAAGGTTACGTATTACACGACCCTTCCCGCCGCGAGGGCGACCTGTACCGCACTGGACTACCTTGAGTCGACCGAGGTGAACAAGCTACAGGACCTTCACGAGGAAGCAGCCGCGTGAACAAGGTGCCGATTACCGTCGAAGGTGCCGACCTGCTGCGTGACGAGCTGAAAAAGCTCAGGAACATGGACCGGCCAAGGATCACGAAGGCTATAGCCGAGGCGCGGGCCCATGGGGATATTAAAGAAAACGCCGAGTATCATGCGGCGAAAGAAGAGCAGGGTTTAGCCGAGGCACGCATTCGCGACATCGAAGCGAAACTTTCCAATGCGCAGATCATTGATATCAAGTCGATGGAACCGTCGGACAAGGTGGTTTTCGGTACGACGGTTGTTCTGTACGACGTGGATACCGAGGAAGAAGTTCGTTACCGGATCGTCGGCGACGATGAAGCCGATATTGCTTCGGGACTGTTGTCCGTGTCGGCGCCGATGGCACGCGCCGTGATCGGCAAACGTGAGGGTGACGAAGTCGAGGTACAGGCGCCCGGTGGACAGAAGAGTTACGAAATCTCGGAAGTGCTGTACGTTTAGCCGGGTTTCGGTAACACGATTTTTGGGTTTTCCTGCGCGGGCCGGTAAAGTGCTGCGATATTTCCCACACGACTCACCAAAATAGCTTTAACGGTGCTAACCAGTTTTTCAATCGCTGCATCCCGCGCATCCCTGTCTCCCACGCGAAACCGGACCTTGATCAGTTCGTGGTGTTCGAGCGTAGTTTCAAGTTCAGCAATTAGCGCATCGGTGATGCCCTTGTCCCCGACGGTAATCACCGGTTTCAGGTCGTGTGCTGCGCGGCGCAGGAATTTTTTCTGGCGTTCGGTCAGTTTCATGGCTGCGGATTATACGTATACACGTTAACCTGTCGCGGCGTGTACGGCCCGACGGTTTGCAAATAATGGCCAAAAAATCCTCCAGCGCAAAATGGAAACGCCGCCAGGCTGCCGATCCCTGGGTAAAGAAAGCACAGGACGGTGGCTGGCGTTCGCGTGCAGTTTTCAAGCTGGAGGAGCTCGATCAGAAAGCCCGCCTGTTTCAGGGCGGGCAGGTAGTCGTGGACCTCGGGGCTGCACCGGGCGGCTGGAGCCAGTACGCGGCCGGCAAAGTACTGCCCAGGGGGCGGGTAATCGCTCTGGATATCCTGCCCATGGAGCCGCTGGAAGGCGTGGAATTCATCCAGGCCGATTTCACGGAAGATGCCGCGCTGCAACGGCTTTTGGCCGCGCTGGGCGATGCGCGGGCAAGCCTTGTTATGTCCGATATGGCCCCCAATATCAGTGGTATGAAGTCAGTGGATCAGCCCAGGAGTATGTATCTGGCGGAACTGGCGCTGGACCTCGCCGGGCAGGTGCTCGAATCCCGGGGTAGTTTCGTAGTCAAAGTATTTATGGGGGAAGGATTCGAAGAGTTCCTGAAGGAATGTCGCACGCGCTTCAAGTCCGTGAAAGCAAGGAAACCCGCGGCTTCGCGGCAGGAAAGCCGTGAGACCTACATTCTGGCTAGCGGATATCGGGTATAGTACTGTGATTCCACTTACGACTTGTTCTAAATTGAGAATTCACAGAATCATGGAGAGCTTGTGAACGATCTTGCCAAAAACATCATTCTCTGGATCGTAATAGCCATCGTGCTGTTGTCGGTTTTTAATAACTTCGCGACCAGCCCCCGGGTCGATCGGCCCATCGACTATTCGGAGTTCCTTGAATACGTCGAAACGGGCGTGGTGAACAACGTCACGTTCGATGGCCGGAATATTACGGGCGATCTGATCGGTATTAACGGCGGTCGGTTCAAGACTTACAGCCCTGAAACAGATAACACGGCCCTTATCGGCCAGATGCAGAAGAATGGCATTACCTTCAGCGGCACCGAGGTCAAGGGCCAGAGCCTGCTCGTCAGCCTGCTGGTCAATGCCTTCCCCGTGCTGTTGCTGATCGGCGTCTGGATTTATTTCATGCGCCAGATGCAGGGCGGCGGCGGTGGCCGTGGTGCCATGTCCTTCGGCAAGAGCCGGGCACGCCTGCTGGGTGAAGACCAGGTCAATGTCACCTTTGCCGATGTTGCGGGCGTGGAAGAGGCCAAGGAAGAGCTGGTCGAGGTAGTGGATTTTCTGATGGACCCGGCCAAGTTCCAGCGCCTGGGCGGCAAGATTCCGAAGGGTGTGCTGTTGGTTGGTTCACCGGGTACCGGTAAAACGCTGCTCGCACGTTCAGTTGCGGGCGAAGCCAAGGTGCCATTCTTCACAATTTCCGGTTCCGACTTCGTCGAAATGTTCGTCGGTGTCGGCGCCTCACGTGTGCGTGACATGTTCGAGCAGGCAAAGAAACATGCGCCGTGCATCATCTTCATCGACGAGATCGATGCGGTTGGCCGCCACCGCGGCGCCGGCCTGGGCGGTGGTCACGACGAGCGTGAGCAGACACTTAATCAGTTGCTTGTCGAGATGGACGGCTTCGAGGGTAACGAAGGTGTGATCGTTGTTGCCGCGACCAACCGTCCCGACGTTCTCGATCCCGCGTTGCTGCGTCCCGGCCGTTTCGACCGCCAGGTCGTCGTACCGTTGCCGGATGTGCGCGGCCGCGAACAGATACTTAAGGTACACATGCGCAAAGTACCGCTTGGCGAAGACGTCGCGCCGAACATCATCGCGCGCGGCACACCGGGCTTCTCCGGTGCCGATCTTGCCAACCTGGTCAATGAGGCGGCGTTGTTTGCGGCGCGTGCCAACAAACGTACCGTCGACATGGATCAGTTTGAAAAAGCCAAGGACAAGATCATGATGGGCACCGAGCGGCGCTCCATGGTCATGGGTGAAGAAGAGAAGAAACTGACGGCCTATCACGAAGCCGGCCATGCAATCGTTGGCCTGAGTGTCTCGGACCATGACCCGGTCTATAAAGTCTCGATCATGCCCCGTGGCCGCGCGCTGGGCATCACGATGTTCCTCCCCGAGGAAGACCGTTACAGCCACAGTAAGCGTCGCCTGCTGAGCCAGATCACCAGCCTCTTCGGTGGCCGTGTTGCCGAGGAGCTTATCTTCGGTGCTGACGCCGTAACGACGGGTGCCGCAAACGACATCGAGCGTACGACGGAACTCGCACGCAACATGGTGACGAAATGGGGCTTTTCCGACCGCCTCGGGCCTTTGACCTACACGGAAGAGGAAGGCGAAGTATTTTTGGGCCGCTCGGTCACCCAGCACAAGCAGGTGTCGGATGTCACCGTGCATGCTATCGATGAGGAAGTGCGCAAGATTATCGATTTGAGTTATACGGACGCTACCCGGATACTCAATGAAAACATGGACAAGCTGCACACGATGGCGGATACATTGATCAAGTACGAAACGATTGATCAAGGACAGATATCTGCGGTCATGGAGGGCCGTGAACCGCCGCCACCTGAAGAGTGGACCAGCAGCGGCCCACCAACGGCACCGGCGACGGGCGATACCGAGAAAAAACCGGACGACAAGCCGGATATCGGCAAACCCGCCGAGCAGCACTAAAAAATGATTGCAAACGCCCCCGGTCTTCCGGGGGTATTTTCTTGTCTGCGATGCGACTGATCTTCCCCAACTCCCAACTTGACCTCGGCGTTACCCGCGTCATGGGGATCCTCAACGTCACGCCCGATTCTTTTTCCGACGGCGGTTTGTTCGTTTCGCCTGAGGCCGCAGTCGAACATGCGCTGCAAATGGTGGAAGAGGGTGCCGACATCATCGACGTAGGCGGTGAGTCGGCCCGACCCGGCGCGCAGCCTGTTTCGGTAATGGAAGAACTTGAGCGGGTTGTACCGGTGATCGAGGCCATTTGCAGCGAGACTCAGGTGCCGGTATCGGTTGATACGAGCAAACCCGAGGTCATGCGTGCGGCGGCAAAGGTCGGCGCAGCTATGCTGAACGATGTGCGTGCGCTCACGGCCCATAATGCACTGGCCACCGCCGCCGAACTCGGGTTGCCTGTCTGTCTTATGCATATGAAGGGCGAGCCCGGCACCATGCAGCACGAGCCCGCCTACAAAGACGTCAGCACCGAGGTACTGGAGTTTTTACAGGCACGCGCCTCAGCCTGCACCGCCGCCGGAATCGACGCGCGGAACATTGTCATCGACCCGGGTTTCGGATTCGGCAAGACGCTGGAACATAATCTGGAACTGCTTGCCGGGCTGGACCGGTTTGCCGCAACCAGCTTCGCCGTACTGGCCGGTTTGTCGCGCAAATCGATGATCGCAAAGCTAATGGGGGCAAGGGATAGTGGTCCGGAATCCCGGGTGGGCGGAAGTGTGACATTGGCGCTGTACGCCGCACGAAAAGGGGCGCATATTGTGCGTGTACACGATGTACAGCAGACCGTACAAGCGCTTGAGATCGACAGGGTTTTGCAGGCCGCAAGTTAAGTTCAGGTCTGCCGGGAACCCGCCAGGAACAAGAAAAATGGTCAGGAAATATTTTGGCACCGATGGAATCAGGGGCACCGTAGGTCAGGAACCCATGACGACCGAGTTCGCACTCCGGCTGGCCAGTGCAGCCGCGCGTGCGCTAGCGCCCGAGGGCGGCACCGTCGCGATCGGCAAGGACACACGTGTCTCCGGTTACATGTTTGAATCGGCGCTCGAAGCCGGCTTCGTTGCCGCGGGTATGGATGTCATTTTGCTCGGGCCCGTGCCGACTCCGGGTATCGCCTACCTGACCCGTTCGACCGGCGCCGACCTCGGTGTCGTGATCAGTGCTTCGCACAATCCTTATCACGATAACGGCATCAAGTTTTTTGACCGCCAGGGCAGGAAGCTGTCCGACGAGATCGAAGCGAAAATCGAAGCCGGCCTCAAGGAAGGGGCAATTACCCGCCCGTCTGAATCGCTGGGCCGCGCGACACGCATGGACACAGCGCGCACCAACTACCAGTGGTTCTGCCTGTCGAGCGTGCCGCCGGATTTGCGCCTCGAAGGTATGAAAATTGTTTTTGATGGTGCCAACGGAGCGGGCTACAAAGTCGCGCCGCGCGTTTTATCCGAACTCGGTGCAGACATCGTACCTATCGGCTGCTCGCCAAATGGCCGCAATATTAATGCCGATTGCGGCTCGACCCATCCCGAGCTACTGAAGACTACCGTGACCGGGGTCGGCGCGGACCTTGGTATAGCCCTGGACGGTGACGGTGACCGGGTAGTTATGGTGGATCACACCGGCGCACTGATCGACGGCGACCAGCTGCTGTTTGTGATGGCAAATGCGCGCCAGAACGACGGAACGCTGGTTGGCCCGGTAGTCGGCACGCTGATGAGTAACCTCGGGCTGGAGAAATCCCTGGCCCAGCGCGGTATTGAGTTCATGCGCGCCAAGGTGGGCGACCGACACGTTCTCGAAATGCTTCACCAGCACGAAGGTGTGCTCGGCGGCGAAACCTCCGGCCATTTGATTTGCCTCGACAAAACCACGACCGGCGATGGCCTAATCAGCGCGTTACAGGTGCTGACGGTGATGAGAAATAGCGGCAATTCACTGGCGGAACTGGTGGCCGAAATGCCGAAGTTCCCACAGACGCTGGTCAATGTTCGTGTCGCCGGCAAGCCCGACCTGGACTCCCGGCCCGTCAAGCAATCGGTCAGCGATGTCGAACGGCAGCTCGGCGACCGGGGCCGTGTGGTGCTGCGCGCGTCGGGCACCGAGCCCGTGATCCGCGTCATGGTAGAGGGTGAAGACGCAGCCGAGGTCGAGACCCTCGCGGGGCAACTTGCGGAAGCCGTCAAAACCGCAGCCTGAAGTCCTTTCAACCAGCACGCAGACACCGGTTTCCGTTGATTTTCAACGGTCGGGAAGCTACCCTTCCGCCTCCTTTTTGTGCCGGTCCGTAGGGTCGGCCTTTTTGCGATATATAGAGCAGGACCATGCGGACTCCCCTCGTAGCGGGTAACTGGAAGATGAACGGCACGCAGGCAAGCGTGGCCGAACTGATGCAGGGAATTACCCAGGGCGCCGGTAATATTGATGGCGCCGACGTACTGGTCTGTCCGTCTTTCGTATTTTTGTCACAGGTTCGTACAGTTACCGATGGTACGAGTGTCGCGCTCGGCGCACAGGATTTGTACGCGGAAGAAGGTGGCGCATTTACCGGCGAAATTTCCGGTTCAATGCTGGCTGACGCCGGTTGTGAGTACGTGATCGTCGGGCATTCGGAGCGTCGCGCGCTCACGGGTGACTCCGATAGCCTGGTTGCCGCCAAGTTTTCAGCGGCCCAGAAAGTGGGGCTGACTCCCATACTCTGCGTCGGCGAAAGCCTGGAAGAGCGTAAATCGGATACCACGCTTGCCGTTATCGGCAGGCAGTTTTCGACCGTTGCCGATGCGGTCGGGATCGAGGCTTTTCGCAACGCGGTGGTGGCTTACGAGCCGGTCTGGGCTATAGGCACGGGTGAAACGGCTACACCGGACCAGGCCCAGGAAGTTCATTCTGCATTACGCGGGATGGCCGCCAAGCGTAGTGCTAAAATAGCGGCCGATTTGCGGTTGCTTTACGGCGGTAGCGTGAAGGCTGCAAATGCGGCTGATCTTTTTTCGATGGCCGATATAGACGGTGGTTTGATAGGTGGCGCTTCGCTGGACACGAATGAGTTTCTGTCCATCTGTGAAGCTGCCACAGGTTAAATAATGAATACATTTAATACACTTGTGCTGATTGGTCACGTGCTTATCGCGGTGACCATTATTGGTCTTGTCATGTTGCAAAAGGGCAAGGGTGCGGATGCGGGTGCAGGATTTGGTGCAGGCGCATCGGGGACGGTTTTCGGCGCGCGTGGATCATCCAACTTTCTGTCCAGGTCGACAGCAGTTGCGGCGACCCTGTTCTTTGCAACGAGCATGGGACTGGCCTATCTGAATCGGAACATAGAAGTACCCACCAGCTTGCTGGATGAGCCTGCTGTGGAAGAAAGCGCAGTAATCGAAGTAGTGCCGACAGAAGATGGCCTGGATCTGGAGTTTGACCTGCCGCCCTTGCCGGATGCTGAAGAAGCAGCCGAACCGGGGTTGGCTGATGATGAACTCCCGGTCATTCCAGAGTAGTGCAGGGAGTTTTTAGCGCTCCTTCAGTACGATTTGCCGATGTGGTGGAATTGGTAGACACGCTGTCTTGAGGGGGCAGTGGCGCAAGCCGTGCCGGTTCGAGTCCGGCCATCGGCACCATAGATTAAACGTTGTGGTTGTGCGGGTAACCACAATGAAGAGCTAAGGGGCAGGCTGATAGTATATGCCGCCCAAAACGGTAAAAATTCATGTTGGTTCAAAATTATCTGCCGATTCTTATTTTTCTCGGCATTGCAGTGGGTATCGGGCTAGTGTTACTGGCCCTGGGGTTCGCATTAGGCCGTGGCTCCAAGGACCCCGAGAAACTCTCGCCTTATGAATGCGGATTCGAGGCCTTTGAAGACTCGAGGATGAAGTTCGACATCCGCTATTACCTTGTCGCCATCCTGTTCATTATTTTCGATCTTGAGATCGCATTTTTATTTCCGTGGGCGGTTTCGCTCGACAGCATCGGCGGATTTGGGCTGATTGCGATGGCCATATTCCTGGCTGTCCTGGTTATTGGCTTTATATATGAGTGGAAGAAGGGTGCTCTCGAATGGGACTGACCGAAGCACTGCCGCGAGAACTGGAAACGACCGAACGTCATGAGGGTTTCGCTGTAACCAAGCTGGGCTCCCTGATCGACTGGGCGCAGGACAGCGGTGTTGTGAAGTGGGCGCGGACAGGTTCAATGTGGCCAATGAGTTTTGGCCTGGCCTGTTGCGCCGTCGAAATGATGCAGGCGGGCGCCGCCCGTTACGATCTCGATCGCTTCGGCGTCATCTTCAGGCCCAGTCCTCGCCAGTCCGACGTCATGGTTGTTGCCGGGACGCTCACCAACAAGATGGCGCCGGCACTGCGTAAAGTTTATGACCAGATGAGCGAACCTCGCTGGGTTATTTCGATGGGCTCCTGTGCAAACGGCGGGGGCTACTACCATTACTCTTATTCTGTGGTTCGGGGTTGCGACCGGATCGTGCCCGTTGATGTCTATGTGCCGGGGTGTCCACCCACGGCCGAGGCGTTGATGTACGGCATTATCCAGTTACAAAATAAAATTCACCGAACCAGCACCATCGCCCGGTAAGGCTGATGAAAGAGCGATACAAGGCACTGGCTGCCAGCATCGCGGCGCGCTTTGGTGATGCCGTTCGGCAGGTTGATTCCAGCTGTGGAGAACTGACTTTCGAAGTCAGCCTCGACCAGTTGCTTCCGGTATGCATTGCCTTGCGCGACGAAAACTCCTTCTGTTTCGAAATGCTTATCGATCTTTGCGGTATTGACTACCTGCAATATGGCGAAAGCGAATGGCAGACCGACTCCGCAACGGACAGCGGTTTCAGTCGCGGCGTTAGTCGCGAAGTCGTCATTCCCGACCCGGTAGCCAGTTACGACCCTCGTCGTTTCGCAGTCGTTTATCACCTGTTGTCTGTACAGCACAACTATCGGCTGCGCCTGCGCGTATATACGGGTGAAGCGAATCCACCGGTCGTGCCGTCGGTAGTTGAAGTCTGGAGTTCCGCGAACTGGTACGAGCGTGAGGCTTTCGATCTCTACGGTATCTTGTTCCGGGGGCATCCGGATTTACGCCGCATCCTGACCGACTACGGATTTATCGGGCATCCGTTCCGCAAAGACTTCCCGCTTGTCGGTAACGTCGAGGTCAAATACGACCCGGAACAAAGGCGTGTCGTTTATCAGCCGGTGTCTATAGAACCGCGAACCCTGGTGCCCAAGACCATTCGGGACGACAACCGTTACGCACCGGAAATTAAGGAGCCCGGCAGCAATGGCTGAGTTCCAAAATTTCACTATGAACTTCGGCCCCCAGCATCCGGCAGCGCACGGCGTGTTGCGCCTGGTGCTCGAGATGGACGGTGAGGTCATACAGGCGGCTGATCCGCATATCGGTCTACTGCACCGGGCGACCGAGAAGCTCGCGGAAAGCAAGCCTTTTAACCAGAGTATCGGTTACATGGATCGGCTCGATTACGTGTCCATGATGTGTAACGAGCATGGTTATGTGCTGGCAATTGAAAAATTGCTGAGCATTACGCCGACGGTACGAGCGCAGTACATACGCGTGATGTTCGATGAGATAACCCGGATTCTTAACCACCTGCTGTGGTTGGGAACACATGGTCTGGATATCGGCGCGATGACCATGTTCCTGTACTGCTTCCGCGAGCGCGAAGACCTGATGGACTGCTACGAAGCGGTGTCGGGTACGCGTATGCACGCAACCTATTACCGACCCGGCGGCGTTTACCGCGATCTTCCCGACACCATGCCCAGGTACCAGCCTTCAAAATGGCATGACGAAAAAGATGTTGCACGGATGAATGCCGCTCGTGAGGGCACGATGCTGGATTTTATCGAAGACTTTACTGAGCGCTTCCCTGTCCGTGTCGACGAATATGAAACCCTGTTGACGGACAATCGTATCTGGAAGCAGCGCACGGTAAATATCGGCGTGGTTTCTCCGGAGCGCGCCATGGCGCTTGGTTTTAGCGGCGCGATGCTGCGCGGGTCGGGTATCGAGTGGGATCTCCGCAAGAAACAGCCCTATGAAGTGTATGCAGACATGGACTTCGATATCCCTGTGGGTATCAACGGCGACTGTTACGCGCGTTACCTGGTTCGGATTGAAGAACTGCGCCAGTCAAACCGGATTATCAAGCAATGCGTTAAATGGCTGCGGGAAAATCCCGGGCCGGTGATTCTGGATGACCACAAGTTTGCGCCCCCGTCGCGTGTCGAGATGAAAGGCAATATGGAATCGCTGATCCATCATTTCAAACTATTTACCGAGGGTTACAACGTGCCGGAGGGTGAAGCCTACGCGGCCGTAGAGCACCCGAAAGGGGAGTTCGGTATTTACCTGGTATCGGATGGCGCTAACAAACCATATCGCCTGAAAATAAGGGCACCCGGTTTTGCTCACCTGTCCTCGATGCATGAAATGGTTGAAGGCCACATGCTGGCTGATGTGGTTGCAGTCATCGGCACCCAGGATATTGTTTTCGGAGAAATAGATCGATGAGCGCCGAACCCAGGGCACAGTTGTCGGCTCATGTTCAGGAGGAAATCGACCTCTGGATCAGGAAGTTTCCTGAAGGCAAGCAGCGGTCAGCAGTTATTGCAGCGCTGCATATCGTGCAGCACGAAAACAAGGGCTTTCTGACGTCTGAGCTGATGGATGCAGTCGCAAGCTATCTCGGGTTGCCGCGAGTTCAGGTCTACGAAGTTGCCAGTTTCTATTCCATGTTCGAGATGCACCCTGTTGGCCGTAACTGCATATCCGTCTGCACCAACGTGTCATGCATGTTGCGCGGTAGTGGCGCTATTCTCAAACATATAGAAACAAAATACGGCGTTAAGGAAGGCGAGAGCAGCGAGGATGGACGAATCTTTCTGAAGAAAGAAGAAGAATGTCTCGCGGCCTGCACGGGCGCACCGATGATGATGGTAAATCACCGCTTCTACGAGAACCTCACACCTGAAATGGTTGATGAGATTCTGGACGGGCTGGAGTAAGCGGTGGCCTACGAACAAAACCAGGTTTGTCTGACCACGCTGGGCAGGGAGCGGCCGTGGGCGATCGATACCTATCGTTCGACCGGTGGCTACGACACCTGGGAGCAGATACTTGCCGGCAGGATCACAGCTGACCAGGTTATAAAAACGGTTAAGGACTCGGGGTTGCGCGGCCGTGGCGGCGCCGGTTTCCCGACGGGACTGAAGTGGAGCTTTATGCCCAGGGACCCGGGCGTTCAGAAATATGCGGTCTGTAACTCGGACGAGAGCGAACCCGGTACCTGTCACGACCGTGACATCCTGCGTTACAACCCCCATGCGCTGATCGAGGGCATGGCGATCGGCAGTTTCGCGATGGGTGCGACCGTTGGTTACAACTACATACGTGGCGAGTTCATGGATGAGCCGATTCCGCGGTTCGAAGCTGCACTTAAGGAAGCCTACGAGGCGGGCCTGCTCGGGAAGAACATAAAGGGTTCCGGCATCGATTTCGATTTACATGCTTTCGTGGGTGCCGGCGCTTATATATGCGGTGAAGAGACGGGTCTGCTTGAATCGCTGGAAGGCAAACCGGGTAAACCGCGATTCAAGCCGCCGTTTCCGGCCAATTTCGGTCTTTACGGTAAGCCGACCACCGTTAACAACACACAGAGCTTTGCATCCGTACCGGCAATAATGCGTAACGGCCCCAAGTGGTTTGCCGGTCTCGGCGTTCCCAATTCAGGCGGCACCATGATCTATTCGGTGTCGGGCCGCGTGAATAATCCGGGTAACTTCGAATTGCCCCTCGGCATCCCGTTTAAGGATCTGTTGGAAATTGCCGGGGGCATGCTCGATGACCGGCCGCTAAAAGCCGTCATTCCCGGCGGATCATCCGTGCCCGTTATGCCCGCCGCCAACATCATGGACATCAACATGGATTACGACTCGCTCCAGGAGGCAGGGTCATCGCTTGGCACGGGTTCACTCATGGTGATGGACGACACAACCTGCATGGTGCGTGTCCTGCATAGGATTTCACGTTTTTATCATTCCGAGTCCTGTGGGCAGTGCACGCCGTGCCGTGAAGGCACCGGCTGGATGCATCGCATGCTGAACCGGATCATCGATGGACAGGGCCAGCCCGAAGACATGGAACGTTTGCTGGGTGTGGCCAACAAGATAGAGGGGCACACCATCTGTGCGCTGGGTGATGCGGCGGCCTGGCCGGTACAGAGTTTTCTGAAGCACTTCGGCCACGAATTCGAATACATGATCGAACACAAGGGGCAGTCAATTATCGACGCCACGAAAGCGGCTGCCTAGAAAAAGATGAGCGACGAGAAGATCACAATCGAAGTAGACGGGCGGGAGCTGGAAGCAAGTCCCGGCCAGATGCTGATAGATGTTACAGACGAAGCCGATATCTATATCCCGCGTTTCTGTTACCACCGCAAGCTGTCTGTAGCGGCCAATTGCCGCATGTGCCTCGTGCAGGTCGAAAATACGCCCAAGCCCTTACCGGCCTGTGCGACACCGGTGGCGCCGGGCATGAAGGTGCAAACCCGCAACGAGTATGCCATCGAGGCGCAGAAAGCCACGATGGAATTCCTGCTGATCAACCATCCACTCGATTGCCCGATTTGCGATCAGGGCGGCGAGTGCGAACTGCAGGATATTGCGATGGGTTTCGGCCGGGATATTTCCCGTTTCAACGAAGGCAAACGCGTCGTCAAAGCCAGGGACATGGGGCCGTTGGTGTCTGCGGACATGACCCGTTGTATTCACTGTACGCGCTGTATCCGCTTTGGCCAGGAAATTGCAGGTATACAGGAACTGGGCACTATCGGTCGCGGCGACCGGGTGGAGATCGGTACCTATATCGAACGCAGTGTCGATCACGAACTGTCCGGCAACATCATTGACCTGTGTCCGGTGGGCGCGCTGAACAACAAGCCGTATCGGATGAGCGCACGCGCATGGGAAATGGAGCAGCGCTCAACCATTGCGCCGCACGATTGCCTTGGCTCGAATATGTATGCGCACGTACTGCGTGGAACGCTTAAGCGCGTGGTGCCGAAAGATAACGATGCCATCAATGAAACCTGGTTATCGGACCGGGATCGCTTCAGTTACGAAGGCATATACAGCGATGACCGGTTGGATCAGCCGCTGGTGCGCGAAGACGGCCGGTTGCAGCTGGCAAGCTGGGAAACAGCACTGCGGAAAGTTGCAGAGGGCCTGAGCGCGCTCGTGCAAAAGGAAGGCGCTGACGCTGTTGGCGCCTGGGTGTCGCCGTCGGCGACCGTTGAAGAGGCATACCTTGCGGGCCGGCTGTTACGTCACCTTGGCTCGGGCAACATTGATCATCGCCTGCGCCGGCGCGATTTTCGCGGACAGGAATCCGAAGCGCTGATGCCGACGCTGGGCATGCCTGTTGCCGAAGTAGAGGCACTGCAAAACATACTCGTTATCGGTTCGAATCTGCGCCGCGAAGTGCCCCTGCTTGCACACCGGGTACGCAAGGCGGCGGAGGCGGGTGCGGGGGTGAGCTTTATCAATGCCACGGACTATGAATACCTGTTCCGTGTTGCCAACAGCATTGTTAATCCTGCTGCAGATTTTGTAGCGGTGCTGGCGGCGACCGTTGAGGCTGCGGGCGGCAGTATCGGTTTTGAACTGGAAAACAGGCAGCAGGTCGAAGAGATACACCGGAATGTTGTCGAGTCACTGAAGTTGGGCAGAGCGGGAATATTCCTCGGCCACATGGCACAACGACATCCGGCGTATGCGCGGATTCTGCAGCTGGCAGGGCAGCTGGCTGAACTGACGGGCGCCACGCTCGGCATCATCAGTGAAGGCGCGAACGCCGCGGGTGTGGCCTATGCCGGCGCGCTGCCTCATCGTGGACCGGCCGGCAGTGAAGTAACTACAGCGGGTTCAGACCTGGGCCAGATGCTCGCATCGTCTATCCCGGGCATCGTGATGCTCGGGGTCGAACCTGAGTTTGATTGTGTAGATGGCGTGGCGGCGCTTAACGCGCTCGCGGACGCGGAATTTGTCGTAGCGATGTCACCGTGGTTGTCGTCGAGCGCAACAGAATATGCAGATGTTGTACTACCGATCGGTACCTTTGCGGAAACCTCCGGCACTTATATAAACGTCGAGGGTACCTGGCAGAGTTTTGCCGGAGTTGCCCGGCCGGTTGCCGAAGCCAGGCCCGGTTGGAAAGTCCTGCGCGTGCTCGGCAATTTGCTCGATGTCCCCGGATTCAATTACGTGAGCTCTGAAGAAGTACGTGATGAGCTGCGGAGCCTGCCGTACAGGGCGACAGACGCAACGCAGACCGAACTGGAAGCCGCGGCAGCCGTCAGTGTCAAGGCATCCGAACTGGATGTGCCGATGTACTCCGTTGATGCCCTGGTCCGGCGGGCGAGTTCGCTGCAGCAAACGCAGGACTCGGTTCCGGAATGGCGGAAGACGGCATAGCGATGTTGGAGTCACTGTACAACTCGGTCGAAAGCTTATTGCTGGAATTTCTGCCGGAGCTCTGGGTAGAGTTGATTCTGACAGCCGTCCAGATCGTTATCCTGGTTGTTGTCATTATTATTTGTGTCGCGTTCCTGACCCTGCTGGAACGCAAGATTATCGGCTATATGCAGAACCGCATCGGGCCGAACCGTGTCGGTCCCCGCGGCTTGTTGCAGCCGTTCGCCGACACAATCAAGTTGCTGCTTAAGGAAGTGATCGTACCCGACAGGTCGAACCGTTTCCTGTTCATTATCGCCCCGCTATTGTCGTTAACTCCCGCGCTGGCGACCTGGGCCGTAATCCCCTTGTTTCCGGGCTTTGTCATCGCTGATGTCAATGCCGGCCTGCTGTACGTGCTGGCGCTTACTTCGCTTGGCGTCTACGGGGTGATACTGGCCGGCTGGGCAAGCAACTCCAGGTACGCGCTGCTCGGCGCCATGCGTTCGGCCGCCCAGATCGTTGCTTACGAGATCGCGATGGGATTCGCCCTGGTGGGTGTCCTGATGGCGGGCAGGAGCCTGAACCTCGGCGATATCGTAACGGCCCAGGAGGGAGGGGTATTGAGCTGGTTCTGGCTGCCGCTATTGCCACTGTTTCTTGTGTACTTTATTTCTGGTCTTGCAGAAACAAACCGCGCACCTTTTGATGTCGCCGAGGGCGAGTCAGAAATCGTAGCCGGATTTCATGTGGAATATTCCGGCGCCGCGTTCGCGATGTTTTTCCTGGGCGAATACGCGAACATGATTTTGATTTCGGCACTGACCGCCGTCATGTTTCTTGGTGGGTGGGAATCTGCCTTCGCCGGCTGGACATTTCTTGCCGGCACGCCGCTCGAGTTTTTGCAGGCACCTAGCCTGGCCTGGCTTGCAGTCAAAATAGCATTTTTCCTGTTTTGCTTTCTCTGGTGTCGCGCCACTTTCCCGCGCTATCGCTACGACCAGATCATGCGCCTTGGCTGGAAGGTATTTATACCGGTCACCATCGTCTGGATCGCAGTTGAAGGTGTGATGGTCTGGCTGAAGGTCGGCCCCTGGAGCGTCTGATATGAGTTCTCTGCAAAACTTTATCAAGACATTCGCCCTGTGGGAGCTGCTCTTGGGTTTGCGGCTTACGCTTAAGAACCTGTTTGTCAAAAAGTTCACCATCCGGTATCCGGAGGAAAGGACGCCGCAATCGCCGCGTTTTCGCGGGCTGCATGCCCTGCGCCGTTATCCCAACGGCGAGGAACGTTGCATCGCCTGCAAGATGTGCGAGGCCGTCTGCCCCGCGCTGGCTATCACCATCGATTCGGAAGAGCGCGACGACGGTACGCGCCGCACAACCCGTTATGACATCGATTTATTCAAGTGCATCTACTGCGGTTTCTGTGAAGAAGCCTGCCCGGTGGATGCGATTGTTGAGACCCGGATCTTCGAGTACCACATGGAAGAGCAGGGCCAGAACATCATGACCAAGGACAAGCTGCTGGCCATTGGCGAGAAGTACGACGCCATGATCGCAGCCGATAAGGCAGCCGACGCGGAATACCGGTAAAGAAATGTACGAACTGATCTTTTTTGGAATGTATGCTTTTGTGCTGGTCGCAGCCGCGATTGGCGTGATCGCGTCGCGTAACCCGGTGCATTCAGCGATGTTCCTGGTGCTGGCTTTCGTGGCCAGCTCTGCGCTCTGGCTATTGATGGAAGCGGAGTTCCTCGCTATGACGCTGGTGCTGGTCTATGTCGGCGCCGTCATGGTGCTGTTCCTGTTCGTTGTCATGATGCTGGATATCGACGTCAAATCCCTGCGCACGGGGATTATGCGTTACGCACCGATTGGAATCATCGTTGCCATCTTGTCGGTCGCACAGGTCTGGAGCGTGGTGTGGTTAAGGAACTCGGGCCTGCCGGTAATGGCCCGGCCCGCGGCTGCACCCGCCGACTACAGCAACACCAAGGAACTTGGCGCCGTTCTGTATACAGAGCACGTATATGCCTTCGAACTGGCAGCCTTCATCCTGTTGCTGGCGATCATTGCGGCCATCACGTTGACCATGCGCCGCCGCGCGGGCCTGAAAGTCCAGAACGTTGCGGAGCAGGTCGCGGTTAAACGCGAAGACAGGGTACGCATCGTGAAAATGGAGGCGGAGTCGGACTGATGCTGACACTGACTCATTTCCTGATGCTTTCCGGTGTGCTGTTTGCAATCAGCATTGCGGGCATTTTTATTAACCGGAAAAATATGATCCTGTTGCTGATGTGCATCGAATTACTCCTGCTTTCCGTTAATTTCAACTTCATTGCGTTCTCGCGTTACCTCGGCGACATAAACGGCCAGGTGTTCGTATTCTTTATCCTGACCGTGGCCGCTGCCGAAGCCGCTATAGGCCTGGCAATTCTCGTTGTGCTGTTCCGGACACGCAGCAGTATTAATGTGCAGGACATAAACTCCATGAAGGGCTGATGCGTGGATAATATTCTTCTCACAATCGTACTCAGCCCGTTGCTTGCAGCGATTATCGCGGGCCTGGCCGGTAAGCAGATCGGCCGCAAGGGCGCCCACACCGTAACGATACTGGGTGTCGCGATTTCCTGCGCACTGTCTCTGTACGTGCTGAAAGCACAACTCATTGACGGCATGCCGGTTTACAACGAAACCGTGTACCAGTGGATGTCGGTGGGCGGCATCAACATGGAGGTTGGTTTCCTGGTCGACCGGTTGACCGCACTCATGATGAGTGTGGTCACGTTCGTGTCGCTGATGGTGCACATCTACACGATCGGTTACATGCACGACGATCCCGGTTACCAGCGCTTCTTCAGTTATATCTCACTGTTCACGTTCTCGATGCTGATGCTCGTGATGTCCAACAACTTCCTGCAGTTGTTCTTCGGCTGGGAGGCCGTGGGCGTCGTTTCCTATTTGCTGATCGGTTTCTGGTATACGCGGCCGACCGCCATATTCGCGAACCTGAAGGCTTTCCTGGTTAACCGGGTAGGGGATTTCGGTTTCATCCTGGGGATAGCGGCCATAGTGCTGTACACGGGCAGTCTCGATTATTTCGATGCCTTCGTTGCAGGTGCCGATATAGCCGGTGCAACCATCAACATCGTCGGCGACAGCCAGTGGTCGCTGCTGACGGTGGCCTGCATCGGGTTGTTCGTCGGCGCGATGGGTAAATCCGCCCAGGTGCCGCTGCACGTGTGGCTGCCGGATTCGATGGAAGGCCCGACGCCGATTTCCGCACTGATCCATGCCGCCACGATGGTAACGGCCGGTGTGTTCATGGTGGCGCGCATGTCGCCGCTGTTCGAGTTCAGCGAAACCGCGCTGACCTTCGTCCTGGTCATCGGCGCGACGACGGCATTGTTTACCGGTTTCCTGGGGCTCGTGCAGAACGACATCAAGCGTGTGGTCGCCTACTCGACGCTGTCGCAGCTCGGTTACATGACCGTGGCACTCGGCGCATCGGCCTACGCGGCCGGCATCTTCCACCTGATGACGCATGCGTTTTTCAAAGCGTTGCTGTTCCTGGCGGCGGGTTCGGTGATTATCGCGCTCCACCACGAGCAGGACATGCGCAAGATGGGCGGCCTGAAAAAATACATGCCCATTACTTACTGGACCAGCCTCGCGGGTTCGCTCGCGCTCATCGGTTTCCCGGGCACGGCCGGCTTCTTTTCCAAGGATGCACTGATCGAGGCGGTGGGGCATTCGGGCATTGCAGGCTCGGGCTACGCGTATTACTGCGTGCTGGCCGGTGTGCTGATCACCGCGCTGTACAGCTTCCGGATGTTCTTCCTGGTCTTCCACGGCAAGGAACGCATCGACGAAGACGCGCGGCATCACCTGCACGAGTCACCGTGGGTCGTGACGCTGCCGCTCGTGATGCTGGCTATTCCATCACTCATCATCGGCTGGCCGACGATCGGACCGCTTTTGTTCGGCGACTTTTTCGGTGACGCTATTTACGTGCTTCCTGTGCACGATGTGCTCGGGCAACTGGGTGCCGATTACCACGGTCCGGTCGCCTTTCTGCAGCACGGACTGCAGTCGCCGGTGCTGTACCTGGCGCTCGCAGGTGTCGTGATTGCCTGGTACCTGTACCTGCGCAACCCGCTTGCGGCGCAGGCAATTAAAGACCGTTTCGCCGTTATTCACCGGCTGCTCGATAACAAGTACTACCTGGACAATTTCAACGAGCAGGTCATTGCCCGTGCCTCGCGGTTGATAGGTATGGGGCTGTGGCGGGGCGGCGACGGAGCCCTGATAGACGGCGTGCTCGTCGACGGTACGGCCAATCTAATCGGCCGCATCGCAGGCATCGTGCGCAGGGTGCAAACGGGTTACCTGTATCACTACGCCTTTGCGATGGTGATCGGTTTGTGTGTGCTGGTGGGCTGGCTGATCTGGTAGCCCGGGAAGCATTTACAGACATGGGACTTTTAAGCACAATAATCTGGTTACCGATAGCAGGCGGGGTAGTGATCCTGGCGCTTGGCGACCAACGCGCGCGCCCGGACCGCTGGCTGGCGCTTGTGGTTTCTGTTATTACCTTTGCGCTCAGCCTGGCGCTGTGGACCGATTTCGATTTCACGAGCGCGCGCATGCAGTTCGTCGAACGCCTGCCGTGGATCAACGCTTTCAAGGTCTATTACTACCTCGGCGTAGACGGTATTTCGACGCCGCTGATACTGCTCACCACGTTCCTGACGCCGATGATTGTTATCGCCGGTTGGGAGGTCATCAAGGAGCGGCCGGCCCAGTATTTTGCGGCCTTCCTGATCCTGGAAGGGCTCATGATCGGCACCTTCGCGGCACTCGACGCCATGCTGTTCTATGTGTTCTGGGAAGCCATGCTGATCCCGATGTTCATCATCATCGGTGTCTGGGGCGGGGAACGTCGGGTATACGCGACCCTCAAGTTTTTCCTGTACACCTTCCTCGGCTCGGTGCTGATGCTGGTAGCACTTGTTTACCTCCACCTGCAGTCGGGCAGTTACGCGATCCTCGATTTTCACAACCTGCCGCTGACCGGTACAGAGCAGACCCTTATCTTCCTGGCCTTCCTCGTCGCCTTCGCGGTGAAAGTGCCCATGTGGCCGGTACACACCTGGCTTCCGGACGCCCACGTCGAGGCCCCGACGGGCGGCTCAGTCATCCTGGCCGCCGTGCTCCTGAAGATGGGCGGCTACGGCTTTGTCCGTTTCAGCCTGCCGATCACGCCGGATGCGAGTTCGGCGCTCGACTGGCTGCTGATCGGGCTGTCTTTAATCGCGGTGGTCTATATCGGTTTCGTCGCGCTCGTGCAGCAGGACATGAAGAAACTCATCGCGTATTCGTCGATTGCACACATGGGTTTCGTGACCCTCGGATTTTTTATTGTCTGGGCCATCCTCGCGAATACCGGCATGGAAGACCTGGGCGCCATCAGCATGGGTATCACGGGCGGCATGGTGCAGATGATTTCGCACGGCTTGATTTCGGGCGCGCTGTTCCTGTGCGTCGGCGTGTTGTACGACCGGATGCATTCACGCCAGATCGCCGATTACGGTGGCGTGATTAACACCATGCCGAAATTCAGCGCACTGCTGGTGTTCTTTGCGCTGGCCAATGCGGGCCTGCCGGGTACGTCCGGTTTCGTCGGGGAATTCCTGGTAATACTGGCCAGCTTCCAGGCAAGTTTTTGGTACGCATTTCTGGCGGCGACCACGTTGATACTGGGCGCTGCGTATACCCTTTGGATGGTCAAGCGGGTGGTGTTCGGGGATATCGCGAACGACAACGTGAAAGCCCTGCATGACATGAACCGCCGCGAAGGCCTGATATTAATCGTGCTGGCGATTTCGGTGCTGGCGCTGGGGCTTTACCCGGCGCCGCTGGTCGAGATGATGGAACCCTCGATCAATAACCTGATTGCCCACATTTTGCAGTCGAAGTTGTAGAACGTTATGGGATTTGTACCGCCCGAGTTCGGGCCCGCGATGGCTGAAGTGATACTGGCAACAGGCATCTGCCTGGTGCTGGTTGTCGATCTCTTTATCAGTGACCGACGGCGCGGTTTCACGCTCGTGTTGGCGCTGGCGACCCTGACGGCGACCGCCTGGTTTGCCGGTGCTGCGGGCAGTGAAGGGGAGGTCTTAACCTTCAGCGGCAGCTTTATCGCCGATCCGCTGGCCCGCGTGCTGAAGATGTTCACCCTGCTGATCGTTGCGGTGGTGTTCGTCTATTCGCACGTCTACCTGAAAGACCGGGAGATCCTCAAGGGCGAGTATTACCTGCTCGGGTTGTTCGCAACGCTCGGCATGCTGGTCATGATCTCGGCCTACAGCCTGCTCACGATGTACCTCGGGCTCGAACTCATGTCGCTGGCGCTGTATGCCATGGTCGCCTTCGATCGTGACTCGCCGGTCGCGGCCGAGTCCGCCATGAAATACTTCGTGCTCGGTGCGATTGCTTCAGGCGTGTTGTTGTACGGCATGTCGATTTTGTACGGCGTGACCGGAACGCTAAGGCTCGATGACATTGCTGCCGTGCTGGCGGTCGGCGAGAGCCAGCGGCCCGTGGTGATGCTGGCCGCCGCCTTTGTCATTGTCGGCGTGGCCTTCAAGTTCGGTGCCGTGCCGTTCCACAACTGGGTGCCGGACGTGTACCACGGCGCGCCCACCAGTGTGACCCTGTTTATAGGCACCGCGCCCAAACTGGCCGCGTTCGCGATGCTGGCGCGCTTGCTATCCACCGCGATGGGGCCGGAGGCGCTCGCATGGCAGCCTATGCTGGTGGTAATGGCCGTGTTGTCGCTCGGCATCGGTAACGTGGTCGCGATTGCGCAGACCAACATTAAGCGTATGCTCGCGTATTCAACGATCGGCCATGTCGGTTTTATCTTTTTGGGTTTTGCATCGGGCCTGCCGGAAGGGCGCCAGGCTGCGCTCTTTTACACCATCATCTATTCAATTATGGCAGCGGGTGCGTTCGGCATCGTGATCCTTATGAGCCGCAGGGGCTTCGAGGCCGACGAACTGGATGACCTGAAGGGCTTGAACAGCCGCAGCCCGTGGTATGCGGCCATGATGCTCATGCTCATGGTCAGCATGATCGGCATCCCGCCGTTCGTGGGTTTCTTCGCCAAGCTGTATGTCATTTCGGCCCTGCTGAATGCCGACCAGGTCTGGCTGGCCGTGGTCGCGGTGCTGTTCTCGGTAATCGGTGCGTTCTATTACCTGCGGGTCATCAAGCTCATGTACTTCGATGCACCGGAAGAAAGCATGCCGCTAAACGCGAGTTTCGATATGCGGATATTGCTCAGCCTGAACGGCTTGGCGGTGTTGTTACTGGGTCTGTTCGCGAATCCGCTGCTGGAGTTGTGTGCGGCAGCGATTAATTAAGGTCGCTTAGTCCGGAAATAGCCGGGTTTTCCCTATCTGCTGGTGTAGGCGAAGCTTTGAAAAATGGTACTAGTTTCTCGGTGGGAGTGTTTACCTTCGGAGGAGTCGGGCCAGGTGCGGGAGGTGCTAGCTTTAACGTGGGTGAGTCAACGGTTGTAGCAGGTAAGGGTTTTGCGGGAGAAGGTTTTGGGACTGCAAAGGGTGTTCAAATTTGCTCAACAAAGACGTCAGGATGCTAATGAATGCACATAGAGAATTATATTTATCTGCATTTATATGCTGGGGCCTTGCGATGTTTGGAAAGTGGCTGATCGATCAGGGCTATTCACAAATCGGCAAACCTCTAGTGTTTATTGCTCTTCCGGTAGCAGCTGTGCTGGTATTTCTGGGGGTATTTTTGTTTTATAAAAAGAAAGAAATGCAGTAGGTGCCGGTGGTAACTCTATAACTTAGTTATTGGCATCCCCCTGTCTGTAAATGACTCCTTCGCATTTCGAAACAAACAAGTTATAAAGTTACCACCGGTACCAATAAAGCTGGTACAAATAAAGCTTGCATAAGCTGCGTCGGGTCGCTGCAGGCGGTAGGCTTAATGCGCTGGTTAGAGGGCTCGATATACATTCTTACGATCACCAATTTTGACAACGTAGACCAAGAGCTGGTCGTCTTCAATGGAATAGACAATACGATACGGTCCCTGGCGCACCCGGTAGCGTTCTAACCCGGAGAGTTTTCTGCAACCTGGTGACCGTGGATCATCTGCTAAAGCCTCAATCCGAGAAATAACCCGCTTTCGGTCGGCTTTTCGTGGAATTGCCCCTAACTCTTTGGCGGCAGATTTTTTGATACGTAGCTTATATTTTGCCACGCCGTTTCAGATCCTTGACCACATCCTCAAACTTTAGATCAGCTTCTTTCTCTCGGTCTTCAAATGCAGCTAAATCGTTAGCATCCTCTGCCAAGGCTTCTTTGACCGCGTCATTTACAAGTTCGGAAACACTGCTATCTGTTTCAGCTGCTTTCAGACGCAGGGCGCGATGAAGGTAGGACTCAAAGTAGACTGTAGCCCGCTTTTGGGTTGATTCACTCATGCTGCAAACTCTAGCGCTTTAACGTTATAACGTCAAGTCACTAAAGTTGCCATGAGCCCTCTAACGCCCACGCCAGGCGTGTTTGACGGCGGCGAGCATTAGCGGTAGCGATTGCGAGCCGAAGTCAAACATCGCTTGCCTGTGCTGGTTATGCGGCACCGAACTGAATCTGTTGGACCTTTGAAAGATCCGTTGACTTTCGTGCCGCCCAAAGATCATGAGCATGCTGCATAGCCAGCCAGCTTTCGGGAGATCGGCCGAGCGCCTTAGAAAGCCGCAAAGCCATCTCCGGGCTTACGCCACTTTGTCCGTTTACCAATCGCGTGACAGTTGAAGCCGCCACACCGAGACTCTCCGCAAGCGAACGGACGCTGACATCATGTGGCTCAAGATACGTATCCCAGATAAATTCGCCTGGATGCGGGGGATTGTGCATAGCCATCAGTGATAATCCTCATAATTCAAAACATGAACATCGCCATCGACGAACTCGAATGTCAGGCGCCAATTGCCGCTGACCCAAATAGACCAGCGATTCTTAGCGCGTCCTTTCAGTCTATGTAGCCGATAGCCGGGGATATCCATGTCATCAATACTTGACGCTGTATCCAGCGCCGCCAACTGCATTCTCAGGCGCTTCGCATGTTTGGCCTGGGTACCCGATCGCGTCCCACGCTCGAAATATCGCTGCAGTCCTTTATGGCGGAACGACCTGATCACCGGTCAAGTGTAGCATGTTGCGCATCACGCAACAAGCCGCATAACGCCTTGGGCATGAGCGCGGCACGCAGTGCCGCGTCGAGTGAGCGCAGCGAACGGCTTGCCCCAACTGGTTATGTTTCGCGTTTGCCACCCAAACCTCGAAACTTACCTATCAAACAGCCGATACCAAATGACAGAAGGCCAAAAAGCACTATAAGCCCGATGCCGCCTTTTATGTACTTGTCGTCACCAGTCCTTATAAGAGGGGGAATTACATACCAAACAACGAACGCTGTTGAACCCGCAAAATACTTGCGCCCCAAATCTGCAATTGAGTTTGACTTTCGTCATGGTGAAATTATGAACCATACAAGAATTGCTGCTGCCGTCGCTATGAGCATGTTGATAGCTACGTATATTTCGATTGCTTCTGCCATAACTATGCCCCCATAGAGCTAAGAAACATAACAGCTTTATTCAAATGAACTGGTAATAGTTCCAGGCATTTATGCTCTCCCTTTGTAGGGATTCTCCGCTAACGCCCCTAAATGTCAAAAAACGTCGCTAAACGTCGGATTGATAGCCGAGATAACGCAACTGGAACAGTGGAAAACACCTATTTTTAGGCACATGTTCACGCCTGAACTGGAAAAGTTTAAAGCTACCCTTCTATTTTTGGCGCCGTTATCGTCTAGAATCGAAGCGTGGCTGACCGACGATACCTGCTGAAACTCCTGTTGCAATCGCCGCTGCTGGCGGCATTGCCGACATCCTTACTTGCCCGTCCCGAACTAGCTATCCCGGAAACCGTCCGGCAGGCGCTGGATGTCTTCCAGCTCAAGCGGGTTGCCCAGCAGAAACTTTCACTCGCGGCCTGGCATTTCATCGTGAACGGTGCCGATGCGGGCAAGACGATGGCCGCCAACCGGGCCGTGTTCGACGAGTGGGAAATACGGGTGCGGCGGATGGTGGACGTCTCCAGTCTCGATACATTCCTCGAACTCTTCGGCCAGCAACTAACGAGCCCCGTGATTCTTGCCCCCATCGGCGCGCAGCGTTCAGTTCACGACGAAGGCGAACTGGCGACAGCGCGCGCAGCGAAAAAGAAAAAGCACGTAATGATCTGCTCGATGATGACGCACTACGGTTACCCGGAAATCGCGTCCGTCGGCGGGCAGACCTGGTTCCAGTTGTACGGTTCGGCTTTTGAATCGCAGAACCGCCACATGCTGGAGATGGCTGAGGCGGCTGGTTCACCTGTCGTCGTGCTCACGGTAGACGCGGTAGGTCGAGGCAACCGCGAGGGCGAGCGCTGGTTCCGGCGTGAAAGCACCGCCGATCAGTTCGGTCTTGGCAACTACGAAGGTTACAAGGGCAAGCGCGGCGTCGGCGATTCCGCGATGACCTGGGGTTTCGTCGAGTGGCTGAAGAAAAACACCTCGATGAAAGTCGTGCTCAAGGGTATTGTCACGAAAGAGGACGCGAAGTTGTCGGTCAAATCCGGCGCGGACGGCGTTATCGTGTCGAATCACGGCGGCCGGCAGGAAGAGAGCAACCGCGGCACGCTGGATTCGCTGGTCGAAGTGATGGAAGGGGCGGGCGACGATATCCCGGTGCTCATGGACAGCGGCGTCCGCCGCGGAACCGATACTTACAAAGCGCTGGCGCTCGGTGCCAAAGCAGTCTGCATCGGCCGGCCTTATTTATGGGGCCTCGGTGCCTTCGGCCAGGAAGGGGTCGAGCGGGTCCTGAAAATAGAGCAGGACGAGCTTAAAACCATCATGCGCTTTGCCGGGGCGACCTCCCTGGGCCAAATCCGGCGGGGTTCACTGGTACGGGCTGATTAGCCCGGTTTCAGGCCAGTTGGCTGCGTAGCAGCAAGGGAGCGGCCTGTGGGTCCCGTCTTGCCCTGAAAGCCAGTATTTATGGGGCCTAAAGGCCTGTAATTTGTTGCCAATCCCCTGTGAACCCGTTAGTATGCCGCTCCGCGGATGCGGGGTGGAGCAGTCTGGCAGCTCGTCGGGCTCATAACCCGAAGGTCGCAGGTTCAAATCCTGCCCCCGCTACCAGAATTGGTAGAAAAATGCCCCGCGAGGGGCATTTTTTTTGGCGCCGCACAGGCAAGTACTGAAAAGTATGGCTTGTGACGGTTGGAAAGTGGGCAGGTATGCCCATTTTTTGTTTGTGAACAATGGTCTGTGTTTACGGAATATGACGAGCGTGCACCGTGAACAGTTGATCGAACTGCTCGAGCCGTTAGTCGAGAGGCTGGGTTTCGAGTTGGCCGATCTGGAAGTGAACCTCAGCGGTGGCGGGGGTTCGCTGCGATTGTTTATAGACAGCGAGGCCGGCATTACAGTCGACGATTGTGCTGACGTCAGTCGGCAGGTGAGCAGCCTGCTGGATGTGGAAGACCCGATACCGGGGGATTACAACCTGGAGGTGTCTTCACCGGGGCTGAATCGCCGGCTCGTGAAGGCCGAGCATTTCGAGCGCTTTGCCGGCAGCGATGTGAAGGTGAAGCTGAAGCGGCTTATAGAAGGCCGGCGCAATATTAAAGCGCGGCTTGTAGGCTGCGAAGGCAGCAACATTGTGTTGCGGGAAGGGGGTGCCGAGATTTCGGTGCCCCTGCATGAAATTGATACGGCACGGCTGGTGCCGGATTTGTAAACGGCTCGAAAAGAGCCGGGTGGTGTAAACCGGGATGAACAGTAAAGAGATACTCATGGTCGTCGAGGCCGTCTCGAACGAGAAAGGCGTCGAAGAGGACATTATCTTCGAGGCGCTCGAAGCCGCGCTTGCGTCGGCAACGAGACGTCGCCACGGCGAAGACATCGACGTGCGCGTGGCTATCGATCGTGAAACTGGCGAGTACGATACCTTCCGCCAGTGGACGGTGTTTGCCGACGAATCCGACGAACTGGAATTTCCCGAGCGCGAACTGCGCATGATCGATGCCGTCGATGTAAACCCCGACGCAGAACCGGGCGGCGTGGTCGAAGAACCAATCGAATCCGTTGACTTTGGGCGTATCGCTGCACAGACCGCGAAGCAGGTCATCGTGCAAAAAGTACGTGAGGCAGAACGTGCACAAACCGTTGAAATATTTGAAGAAAGAGTTGGTGAACTCCTGAGCGGCATCGTCAAGCGTGTTGATCGCAACGGTATTTACGTCGACCTCGGCAGCAATGCCGAAGGTTTTATCTCCCGCGATCAGATGATTGCCCGCGAGCCAGTGCGGCCGAATGACCGTGTTAAGGCTTTGTTATACGAAGTGCGTACAGAGCCTCGCGGCCCGCAGTTATTCCTGACACGCACCAGCCCGGAATTCCTGGTCGAGCTTTTCAAAATTGAAGTGCCGGAAGTCGGCCAGAGTCTCATCGAGATACTCGGTGCCGCCCGTGATCCGGGTCTGCGCGCCAAGATCGCGGTGAAGAGCAATGACAAACGCATTGACCCGGTCGGGGCCTGTGTCGGTATGCGTGGTTCACGTGTGCAGGCCGTGTCCAACGAACTGGCCGGCGAGCGTGTCGACATTATTCTCTGGGATGAAAACCCGGCGCAGTTCGTGATTAACGCGATGTCGCCTGCCGACGTAACGTCTATTGTTCTCGACGAAGAAACGCACAGCATGGATATTGCGGTCGAAGAAGAAAAACTTTCACAGGCCATTGGCCGCGGCGGCCAGAACATCCGTCTTGCGAGCCAGTTAACCGGCTATGAACTGAATGTAATGACCGAGGCCGATGCGGACGAGAAGAGCGAGCAGGAAGCACGCGAACTGCTGCAAATGTTCATGGAGCAACTGGACGTTGATGAAGAGGTCGCGCTGATCCTGGTGCAGGAAGGCTATTCCTCGCTGGAGGAATTGGCGTATGTGCCGACCAAGGAGTTGCTGGCCATCGATGAGTTCGATGAGGCGATTGTCGAGGAGCTGCGTAACCGTGCCCGTGATGTGCTGCTGACACGGGCGATAGTGAGCGAAGAGGTTATTGACGAGTCTGAGCCGGCCGAAGACCTGCTGAGCCTTGAAGGCATGGAAAAGAGCCTGGCCTTTATATTGGCCAGTCGCGGTGTCGTTACCCGCGAGGATCTTGCAGAGCAGGCGATTGACGACCTGATCGATATAGAAGATCTGGATGAGGAAAGCGCCGGTAAGCTGATTATGGCCGCCCGGGCGCACTGGTTCGAAGACGAGGAAAAGGCCAGCTAACCGGCAGGTCGGTTAGCGGAGATATGCAATGTCCGGTGTAACTGTCGCAGAATTTGCCGAGACACTTAATGTGTCTGTCGAGCGCCTGCTCGTCCAGTTGGAGGAGGCAGGGGTGCCTGCCAGTGGCGCCGATGATGTCATCAGTGATGACGCCAAGATGGAGTTGCTTAACCATTTGCGTCGTGCCCACGGTCGCAAGGAAGACAAACTGTCGGTTGCGCCGAGCAAGATCACACTGAACCGGCGCGATAAGACTGAGCTCAGAATGTCGGGCGGCCAGGGCCGTTCGCGCACCGTCAGCGTCGAGGTCCGGCGCAAGAAATCCTATATCAAGCGTGACGTGCTCGAAGAAGAAGCCCGTCGCCAGCAGGAAGAGCTCGATGCCGAGCGTGCTGCGGAAGAGGCTGCCAAGGTCGAAGCCAAGCGGCTGGAACAGGAACGCCAGGAGGCTGAACAGGTCCAGGAAGAAAAAGCCGCAGAGGACGAGGCCCGTCGCGAGGCCGAAGAGCGCACCCAGACTGAAGAGGTCGCCATGGTTACTGAAGAAACCCAGCAGCGTGCCCAGGCGGAGCAGGCGGCTCGCGAGGCAGCCGAGGCCGAATCCGTAAAGCGCAACGAAGACTCGCGTGCACAGCGCCGCGCCAAGGCGCAGGATGTCGGCCACACCTTACATGTCGCGGGCGACAAGAAGCGACGCCGCAAGAAAAAGCAAACCCGTCGCCGCAGCGTATCGCTGAACGTCGAAAGTCAGCAAGCGTTCGAACAACCCACCGCACCGGCGATTCACGAGGTCCAGATTCCCGAGTCGATTGCAGTGGGTGAGCTCGCTCAGCAAATGGCGATCAAGGGCGGCGAAGTCATCAAGGTAATGATGGACATGGGCGTGATGGCGACTATCAACCAGGTAATCGACCAGGACACCGCTATCCTCGTCGTCGAAGAGCTCGGTCATACGCCGGTGACGGTGAAGGACAATGCGCTGGACGACCAGATCCTGGAATCCATCGCGGTCGACGGTGAAGAAAAGCCTCGTGCGCCGGTGGTTACGATTATGGGTCACGTGGACCACGGCAAGACTTCACTGCTGGATTACATCCGCCGTACCAAGGTCGCGGCCGGCGAAGCAGGCGGTATTACGCAGCATATCGGCGCCTACAGCGTCAGTACCGACAAGGGTCAGATCACCTTTCTCGATACCCCCGGACACGCGGCATTTACGGCAATGCGTGCCCGCGGTGCACAGGTAACCGATATTGTCGTGCTCGTGATTGCGGCCGACGACGGCGTCAAGCCACAAACTCAGGAGGCGGTACAACACGCGAAAGCCGCCGAGGTACCGCTGGTCGTTGCGGTTAACAAGATTGATAAACCGGAAGCCGATCTCGACAGGGTACGCAATGAACTGGCGGTGCTCGAGGTAATTCCGGAAGACTGGGGCGGCGACAATATTTTCGTCAATGTCTCGGCGCAGACCGGCGAGGGCATCGACGATCTGCTTGACGCAATAATTTTGCAGGCCGACCTCCTTGAACTGAAAGCGGTTGAAGAAGGTCCTGCTGCAGGCATCGTGATCGAATCCAGTCTCGAGACCGGGCGCGGCACGGTGGCCACTGCCCTGATCACACGCGGCGCCCTGAAGCAGGGCGATTCCATTGTCGCCGGCGAAGTCTTTGGCCGCGTACGCAAGATGATGGATGAGAACGGTAAGGAAATTACCTCGGCCGGACCGTCAATGCCGACCGCGATCCTGGGGCTGTCGGGCACGCCGGCGGCCGGTGATGAACTGGTTGCCGTGGGCGATGAAAGAAAAGCCCGCGAAGTTGCACAGTTCCGCCACGGCCGCACCCGCGATGCCAAGCTGGCGCAACAGCAGGCATCCAAACTCGAAGATGTCTTCAGCCAGATGCAGAGCGGCCTCAAGACGCTGCAGATTCTCGTCAAGGCGGACGTGCATGGCAGCGCAGAGGCGCTGCGAGATGCGCTGATGAACCTGTCCAACGAAGAGGTCGCGGTAAACGTTATCAGCGCCACTGTTGGTGGTATTACCGAGTCTGATGCGAACCTCGCGGCCGCGTCGAACGCAATCGTGATCGGATTTAATGTTCGTGCGGATGCCGCCGCTCGTAACGCGGTTAAAGAATCCGGTATCGAGGTGCGCTACTACAGCATCATTTACGAGGCGATCGAAGATGTCGAGGCGGCGGTTGGCGGCATGCTGTCACCCGAAATCCGCGAACAGATCGTCGGGCTCGCCGAAGTGCGCGACGTATTCAAGTCACCCAAGCTCGGCGATATAGCCGGTTGCCTGGTGATGGAAGGCTTCGTCAAACGCAGCAACCCCATTCGTGTGCTGCGCGAAGACACGGTTATCTACGAGGGTGAACTTGAATCGTTAAGGCGGTTCAAAGACGACGTCAACGAAGTGAAGTCCGGTACCGAATGCGGCATCGGCGTCAAGAACTACAACGACGTTAAAGTCGGCGACCAGATTGAGTGCTACGAACGCACTGAAGTCGCCCGGTCCTTGAAATAGAGAGCCGCAGAGCCAGGCTCAAGGGCTTTAAGATATGGCCAGGGATTTCCCCCGCAGCCGCCGGATCGAAGATCAGATTCAGCGAATACTCAGCGACGTCGTACGTGGCGAAGCCCGCGACCCCAGGTTAGCGAACGCCATTGTGACAGCCGTGCGGGTATCGAAAGATCTCAGCGTCGCCTGGGTGTATTACACGGTGCTGCAGGCCGAGGGTGAAGCCGAAAGCCTGGATGAGGCCTTCGAAAGCGCGACAGGTTTTCTTCGTGCCCGGCTGGCCAGGGACCTGACCGTGCGACGGGTTCCGGAGCTGCGCTTCGAACTGGATGAGACGGTCAGCAACGCCCGCACGATGGATCGCCTGATCGATGCGGCGAACGACCCTGAAAATGCGCCCGATGACGATGACGAACAAGATGAACGCTAAACGAACAGGAAGGCAGCCACAGCAGCCGCGCGTCCCCAAGCGCGATGTAAACGGCATCCTGTTGCTGGATAAGCCCGTTGGCCTGACGTCTAACCAGGCGCTGCAGATGGCCAAGCGCCTGTACCGGGCCCGTAAAGCAGGGCATACCGGTAGCCTGGATCCGCTCGCGAGCGGCATGCTGCCCTTGTGTTTCGGCCAGGCAACCAAGGTTTCGACCTGGTTGCTTAATGCAGACAAGGTCTACGAGGTCGAGGCAAATATCGGTACCCGCACGGATACGGCGGATGCAGACGGCCAGGTCATCGAGGAGTCGGAGGTCACCACCGTGACCCGCGAGCAGCTGGAGCTGGCACTGGCAGCGCATCGGGGAGAAATTGATCAGATTCCACCAATGTTTTCCGCACTTAAACACGAGGGCAGGCGACTGTACGAACTGGCCCGGGAGGGCAAGGAAGTTCCGCGTAAATCCCGCCGCGTGACCATCCATGAAATCGAAATAGAGACTTTCGATCCCCACCGGCCCCGATTGCGAGTGCGCTGCAGCAAGGGAACCTATGTACGGACCCTGGTTGAGTCCATTGGCGAGGCCATGGGGACCGTGGCCCATGTTTCGGCACTGAAGCGGATCAGTGTCCAGCCCTTCGAGGATAAGCCGCTGATCAGCCAGGCCCAGCTGGAGGCGCTGGCGGATGATCCGGCCGCTCTCGATACGCTCCTGCTGCCCGTGGACAGTGCGCTCGAGGCTCAGCCCGACGTGCAGCTGAGCGCCAACGAGGCTTTCTACCTGCGCAACGGGCATGCGGTCAGCCATGTATCCAGGGATGTGAGCGGCTTTGTCCGGCTGTACGACGAAAACCACCTGTTTCTTGGTGTTGGTGAAGTTCTGGACGATGGCCGGGTTGCGCCGCGGCGCCTGTTTACGATGCCTGAAAACAGTGCAGGATAGCCCAAATACATCGAGAATCAGGGTGTTACATCAGGCGAACTTGTGGGTACAATACCGCGCGAATCTGAAGGGCTAATATTAGAGCGAACACAGGAGTAGTAACCGATGTCTCTTTCGGGAGAACAAAAAGCACAAATAGTTGAGGAATATAAGCGCGGTGAGGGGGACACGGGTTCTCCGGAAGTTCAGGTCGCGCTGTTGTCGGCCCGTATCAGTGAGCTGACCGAGCATTTCAATAGCAATAGCAAAGACCACCACTCACGTCGCGGTCTGCTGAGGATGGTCAATAACCGTCGCAAGTTGCTCGATTACCTCAAAGAACAGGATCACGAGCGGTATCGCGATGTGATCACCCGGCTTGGCCTGCGTCGCTAAGCCTTTCATCGACACCAGCGCTTTCGCTGGCCGGGCAGAAAACCGGCCAGGAACGAACTGATGTCGCCACAACAATGCATAAAATCATCTGCATGCGAACGCAATAGCGCAGTCAGCAAGGGCTGATTACGTGGTTTCGTATGCTTGTAAGCAGGTAAAGGAAACTAAAAGTGACTGTAGTTAAAAAGACATTTAAATATGGTGCTCACGATGTGAGCATTGAAACGGGCAAAATTGCACGCCAGGCTGACGGCGCCGTTATTGTGAGTATGGCCGATACGCAGGTTTTGGTTACCGCGGTTGGCCGCAAACAGGCTGATTCCGGGCGGGATTTCTTTCCGCTAACCGTTGATTACGAAGAGAAGACCTATGCCGCGGGTAAAATCCCGGGCGGTTTTTTCAAGCGCGAAGGCCGTCCAAGTGAAAAGGCAATTCTGACCTGCCGATTGATTGATCGGCCCGTGCGTCCTTTGTTCCCCAAGGGCTTTAAGAACGAGGTCCAGGTTATCGCCCAGGTGACTTCACTGAACCCCGAAGTTAATCCGGATATCCCGGCGATGATCGGCGCTTCTGCGGCACTGGCTATTTCCGGTATGCCGTTCCAGGGCCCGATCGCTGCGGCGCGGGTTGGTTTTGTTGATGGCGCCTACGTGCTGAGCCCGACCAAGACCGACCTTGAGTCCTCGCAACTGGATCTGGTCGTTGCCGGTACCAGTGATGCGGTGCTTATGGTTGAGTCGCAGGCAGATTGCCTGAACGAAGACACCATGCTCGGTGCCGTCGTATTTGGTCATGAGCAGATGCAGGTCGCAATTGCCGCGATTAACGAGCTGAAAGCCGAAGTCGGCAAGCCCGCCTGGGACTGGCAGGCGCCGGAACAGAACGTCGCCCTGGCAGATGCCGTTGCCGGTCAGTCGAAGGCCGACATCACCGAGGCTTACAAGATCTCGGACAAGCAGGAACGCTATGGCCGTATCGGCGAGCTGCAGGAAGCGGCGGTAGCTGCACTTGTACCGGAAGAGGGTGGCGAGTTCAGTGCTGACGAAGTGAAGGGCGCATTCCACAAGCTGGAATCTGAAATCGTGCGTGAAAACGTGCTGAACGGTTCGCCCCGGATTGACGGGCGCGACACCCGCACCGTGCGGCCGATCGAGGTAGGTACCGGCGTGTTGCCCAGGGCCCACGGTTCGGCCTTGTTCACCCGTGGTGAAACCCAGGCTATTGTCGTGGCTACGCTGGGTACCGACCGTGACGCGCAGATTATTGATGCGCTGGATGGCGAGTTTCGTGATCGTTTCATGCTTCACTACAATTTCCCGCCGTACTGCGTGGGTGAGACCGGTCGCGTAGGTTCACCGAAGCGGCGCGAAATCGGCCATGGTCGACTGGCCCGCCGGGGCATCACTGCCGTGCTGCCGAGCCAGGAAGAATTCCCTTACACCATTCGCGTGGTCTCAGAAATTACCGAGTCGAACGGCTCCAGTTCCATGGCCAGTGTCTGTGGCACCAGTCTCGCGTTGATGGATGCGGGTGTGCCGACCAAGGGTGCCGTTGCCGGCGTGGCGATGGGGCTCGTCAAGGACGGCGATCGCTACCAGGTGCTGACCGATATCCTGGGTGACGAAGACCACCTGGGCGACATGGACTTTAAAGTTGCCGGCACCAATGACGGCATTACAGCCCTGCAGATGGACATCAAGATCCAGGGCATTACCCAGGAAATCATGCAGGAAGCACTGGCGCAGGCCCGTGAAGCGCGCCTGCATATCCTCGGCGAGATGGCCAGGGAGATTACTACTGCGCGTGACAAAGTGTCTGAGTGGGCGCCTACCATCGTCACTATCAAGATCGATCCCGAGAAGATTCGTGACGTTATTGGCAAGGGTGGCGCTACCATCCGGGCGATAACAGAAGAGACCGGCGCCACGATCGATATCGACAATGACGGTACCGTCAAGATCGCGTCGGTTGAAGGTGCTGCCGGCCGCGAGGCACAGCGGCGTATCGAACTGATCACGGCGGAAGTCGAGGTCGGTGCAATCTACGAAGGTCGCGTTGCACGCCTGATGGATTTCGGGGCGTTCGTTACCATCCTGCCGGGCAAGGACGGCCTCGTGCATATCTCACAGATATCTGAAGAACGCGTCGAGAAGGTGAGTGACAAACTCAGCGAAGGCGATATCGTCAAGGTCAAAGTGCTTGAGGTTGATCGGCAGGGCCGTGTGCGTCTGAGTATGCGTGATCTCGAAGCTGCTTGATGCAGTTCAGTATCCGCGATAGTTATTGTCTTGGATTCAGGTTGCAGTTTACCGAAGCCAGCTGGCAGAGCGCCCCGGCTGGTTTTTTTGTGCCCGTCTACCCGCGCTACTGATGCAGTGCGGGAGGCGGAAGCGCGTTACGCAGAGCAGTCTGCAGGCGCTCGGGCAGGCCCGGATCGGATCCGCCGCCGGCTGTCCTGATCAGGTCAGTGAGAAAACCGGTCGTCAGGAGCGCGCCCTCATCACTCATGCTGCCAATAATCTGCAGCAGAATGCTGTTGGTGATATCTCTTGACGTGGATTGTTCAACGACCCTGACCCGGGTGCCTTCAGCGATCAGGTTACGGACATCTGCGAGGTTCACGTAGCGGCTGCGTACCGTGTCATATAGCCTGCGATTTGCATATTTTCTAATTAAACGGGGCTCATTCATGGCTTACCCCCTTGTTTGGACGGGCTCTAACTGAACCAACTCAGCTTGAATCCACATTCCTTGACTGACATTTTATTGACAGCCTGTTCCGGTAAATAGTTCGACTCACTGCATCATCATACTCCCATCGGGAAGAGTCTGTAGTCCACGCAGGGCGTTAAGGTCCCAGTTTTCCACCGCCCAGTTCCAGATATCCCTTGTTGGAGCGGTTTTCAGGGATTCCTGGGGGTGCTGCCGGAGGCTGTGTAGCGCCCAATACAGGTTGGCGGAAATTGAGTTATCGTTAATTTCGGCCGCACCACTTTGTTTTGATAATTTAGTTCCGTTTTCATCTGTAACTACCGGAAAATGAAGATATTTAGGGGAATCATATCCAAGTAGATGCTGCAGATGGGTTTGCATGAATGTTGCGTCCAGCAGGTCGGTCCCACGCACCACCTCCGAGATGCCCTGGGCATAGTCGTCTGCCACCACGGCGAGCTGATAAGCCACCAGGCCGTCGCCCCGGCGCACCAGGAAGTCGCCTACCTCGGTTTCCAGTTCACAACACTGCCGGCCCTGCAGTTCGTCCGTGAAACACGTCCTGTCGGGGCTTGTGTAGACACGTACCGAGGTGCCTTGCTGGCTGGTGTCTGCCATTTTCGGGCGGCAGGTTCCGGGATAGATAAAGCCGGAGACGCCGCGGCGGGCGGCCGCTTCTATTTGCCTGCGGGTGCAAACGCACCGGTAGGCCAGCCCGCCGTCAAGCAAACCTTCGATCAGGTCATCATAAAATTCGAGCCGTGTGCTCTGGTAGAGCGGGGTGGAGTACTCAAAACCATGGGAATCAAGCGAGGCGAGAATAGCCGAGGTGGCGCCGGGTACTTCACGGGGCGGATCGATATCTTCAACGCGCACCAGCCACTCGCCATCATTGATCTTTGCCTGCAGATAACTGGCAACGGCCGCAACCAGCGAGCCGAAATGCAGCGGACCGGTCGGGCTGGGTGCAAAGCGGCCGCGGTAAGCGACCGTTTCCTGTGTGCGACTATTACCCGGCGACAAGGTCGTGCGTCGAACGCTACCGGTAGCGGTCGTCCTGATCCCGGTACTGGCGTTCAGCCACTTCGCGGCGCTCCTGCGCCTCGACGCCCAGGGTTGCGACCGGTCGTGCCTCAAGGCGTTTAAGCCCGATTGCTTCGCCCGTTTCCTCGCAATAGCCATAGGTGCCATCCTCGGTCCGGGCGATAGCCTGGTCTATTTTCTTGAGGAGTTTGCGCTCACGATCACGGGTTCGCAGTTCCAGGCCAAACTCTGACTCCTGCGTCGCCCGGTCATTCGGGTCAGGGAAATTGCTGGCATCGTCCTGCATGTGGTGAACGGTGCGATCGACTTCCTGCATGAGCTCATCTTTCCAGGCACCCAGGATTTCGCGGAAATGCTCGAGCTGGCCATCGCTCATGTATTCCTCACCCTTTCTCGGCTTGTACGGATTGATTCCGTGTATGAGCTGATCGTTGGTAGGCTTGCGGCGTCGCTTCGTACGTGTGGGTACTTGATCCGCCGGGTTCATGGGCGCCGGTACAGCGTTTCTGGCCAGGTTCCGAACTACGGGATCCTTCGTCAGTATTTTCCGCTTGACCGGCTTTTTGTCGCTGGCAGTTTTCTTTGCTGCAGCTTTTTTCGCAGCAGTCTTTTTCGCAGCAGTCTTTTTCGCAGCAGTCTTTTTCGCAGCAGTCTTTTTCGCAGCAGTCTTTTTCGCAGCAGTCTTTTTCG
>PBYE01000090.1 GCA_002729495.1 Chromatiales bacterium | reverse complement strand
TTGTTGATATCGAACCACCACTCGTCGCTATTTCCAGTGTCGTTGAGCGTGAGTGCGCTGCCGTTCTCTTCCTTGATTGCAGCCAGCTCCGGACGGGCGCCTGGGTGGGTCACTAGAGGTATCCTTAACGGCATGGTCGTCTGGGAATCCGATGAATTTCCGTGGTCTTGATGGAAACCCACTTCCCCTTGTCTGTTTTTGAGGGAAAGACCGGTTTTGAGCTCCTCTCGTCGAGAAACGGCCAGCTCCGATGGCGGCGGCGTCGTTATCGTCGATCTGAAAAAAAATACGAAAATCGATTTTCAAAATAAAACAAAAACAAAAAGAACAACAATGGCAACTGCTCATCGACCTCCAGTTCCTTTCCTTTGGGCCGTGGGCAAGTCCCAGTGCGCCCCAGATGCCAGGGAAAGTCGGCAGACGGCGGATGTGGGTGGTCCTTTTGTATTTTTTTTGGGTCATCACGCGACTCACCTACTGGAATTGTGCTTTTAACTACGCGGAGCAGCCACGCGCACGCGGCGAACTCTGCAGCCCGCTCGCTCGCTCTTGGTTGCGCTGCGCGCTGCTATTTAAGAGGGCGGAGGGTCGGTGCCGCCGCTAGAGCGCGCAAGGCGAGAGCAGGGACCCAGCCGACCAACACCCGCGATCGCTCACGAAACCCTCCCCCTCGTCGTGGGCCTCCCAGACCTGGACACACCCGGAATGAGGCTGCTTGTCTTTGCTTTCTGAGCGGCCCTACCAGCCCCGGCCTCGTCGTCTCCATTCTGGCTTGCCGTTCTCTTCTTGCTTTGCTTTTCCTTGTCTGCTTTCTCTGCTGCCGTTGCTGCTTCCCCCTCTCCGACCTTCGCGAGCGCGTCTAACTTGGCGACTAAGTCAGGGTCACTGAACTGGTACACGTGGTCGCCGTCGCTCGTCGTCTTCTCATACTCGAGGCGTACCATCGACATGATGGCCTGAGCACTGTACTGAGCGCCGTCGGTACACGTGTCGTCGCCCGTGGGCGCGTGCGTAAAGGACGTGCCGCCGTTGCCCCTCCGAAAGTAGCTGCCCGTCACGACCACGCCTTGGGACCGCGCGTCGTTGAGAGACACCGGCTCCGCGAGCGCTACCTTGCAGCCACGCTTCCCCACTGGCCGGAGGGTTTGATTCACACGCCCCAGCCACCACTTTCCTCCACCCACCTTCAGGGCAAAGTCTGCTCCGTGTTCGAGCATGAGCTCGCCGCCACCGCTGCTGTGGAGGCCACGGAGGCTCTGGAGCGCCGCTGCTTGGACTCTCTTAAGCCGGTCGGTCTCGAGCCGACCGCCCTTTTGGAGTTGCTTCTGCTCGTTGAGGTACGTGGACTTGTGGATCGAGACGACAGCCGCGCCACGCTGGACAGTGAGTGTGCATGGCGCCCTCGCCACTGCTGCTGCCACCGCACAGGCACCGCCGCCGCCCCCCTCCTCCTCGCGCCCCTCCTCCTCCTCCTCCGTCGCCACCTCCTCCTCTTCCTCCTCCGCCACCTCCTCCTCCTCCTTCTCCTCATCATCATCATCACCACCACCACCACCACCACCCTGCGCCGAGGCGAGCCCCCCCACGGCGCCGTCGCCGAGGCGCTCCAGCACCGACTCGAAATCCTGCGCCGCGGCTGCGGCCACCACCTCCTCCGCCGCCCCAGCCGCCGCGGCCTCTGCTGCCGCCGGCTCCGCAGGCTCGACCTGGCTGCGCGTCAGGAAATGCACGCCCATGGGCGATCCGTCAGCGGCCTTAAGCTGCACAGAATACGCGCCGTCCTTGAAGCCGACTGCGACGCCACTGCAGCCGTGAGTGTCCCCGCCCTTGGTGACTTCGACAGTCACCCCGAGGAGCGAGTCCGCCCCGTCCGCATCGTCCGCGTCTCGCATAGCGCCCTTAAGGGCCGCTGTGTCGTCGCTGAGCCACGGCTCATCCATCAGCTGCGCTGCCCCCTCGACACCGACGAGCTTCATGCCGAGTTTCTCAGCGGCGTCCCGCGCCGCGTCGACGCCGCGTTGCACCGCCAGCACGAGCTCGTGCGGCGATGGGTGCCGCCGACGGCCCGCCTCTCGGGCCTCCGCCCCCTCTGCGGGCTCCGGGGGGTCGTGGAACTCGGGTTTATACTCTGCCTTGCGGTTCGGGTTGCTGAGGTCCAGCCCATCCTCGCCGCTCCCAAGGCGAGCGAGGAGGTTGACGGTGGCGACGAGGTTCAGGCCCTGAGCGAACGTGAAGTTGCGGCGGCCCGATTGGACGTCGCCGTGCCCTCCCATGCGGCTGAAGCAGGTCTCGCACCCGTCCGACCCCTTTGCCCGCAGGTCCGCTGGCACAGAAGGGTGCTTCTGGCCCATGAGCTTGAGCGTGACCATGACGGACTCGCATTCGAGTGCAATGTGATCGTGCGTCTGTTTCGCAAGGTAGTTGTCCTTGAGCGTCAGGGTGTGCTTGCCATGGTAGATGTAGTTCCGCCAAAAACGCAGCGAGTTCAGCACGAAGGACGCCACCTCCACCCTCTCCTCGACTGTCATGGCCGTGGACAAGTGCATACGCGTGAACTGGCGGATCAGCGAAAAGTACCAGCGTGAACCTTGTGTCCGGACCGGGGCGTGGCGCTTGCTGTTCAAGTCGGCATGCGGCTGCTGCATCTTCTCCAGGCATTTGTCGTTGCCGGTGCTCGACGCACGCACGACGTTCTCAAAGTCCTGCCGATCGTCGCGCAGGAACGCCGATTTGTCCATCATGGAAGCTGCAGCCCCGAAGCGCGTGAAGGAAAGCCGACTGTGATTGTGCGTAACCTCATAGCTCGCCGCCATGAGCGCGCGCGCGGCGTTGTCCGATGCGTTGTACATTTTTTTTGCGCCGTGGATGCAGTCCTGGGAGTGGACGCGGGTGACGACGCCCGTCTCGTTGTTCTTCCGCGCAAAAAGGAGGGCTGACGGATGCTCGATGTGGAACTTAGAATACCCTGGGCCTGGCTCCTCCTGCATCTGCTGCTTTTGCTGCTTGAAGCGCCTCGCGTCCCCGTCTGAAGCGCAGCCGACTACCTCCATTCCAATGGGCTCCAGGTGCTTCTTCAGAAGGGGCTGAAGGTCGTCCCACTGCGCACCGACGTCAGCGGCGGTGAATTTGTTGCATGTGGGCGAAAACGAGATGACCATGCGCGGGAGCTGATCGTGGAGCGGGTTCAAGATGACGAGGCGCGCGTGGCCGGCACGCACATAATCGTCGCACTCCGAATCCACTTTGGCTGCGACGGATCCCACGCCGCCGGCGCCGTCGCTGCCAAGAACGGTCATGTGGCTGAAGTCGCACTTGTGGCCGTCGCCGGACTTCCCGCAGCTACCAAGGACGGCGTCGCGGCGCCCGTCGTACACAAGGTCGGCCAAAATCCCGGTCTCGTCCTCTGCGGTCTCCACCAGAACCACCTCGCCTCGTGGGAGGCCCAGGGCCGCCACACGGTCCTTGTACACGGATGCCACGTACTTGATGGCCTCCTCGTCGGTGCCTGGGTTGAAGTGATGCATGAGGTCTGCCTTCATGCGCTGCACTTGTCTGACAGAGACCCCCTCGGCGTTCTGGCTGAAGAGGCGCAGGCTCCGTGGGCCGCCGTACACCTGCAGCACCGTGAAAATGCGCTTCGACTTCGCGCTCCACCGCATCCTCCTTCTGCCCTTCCCGCAGTTCACCGACGACAGCCTGTGCGCGTGAACGAGGTCCGAAATGAAGCTGAGAGCCGTGGCGTCGCCGAGCGCCCCTGCCTTTGCGCATGCCGCCAGATCATCCACCATCCGCTTCGCGTCGCCCTCGAGGAACGACATGCGCAGCCTCTCTTTCATTTTCGCCGCGCGCTGCTTCGTTTTGAGCAGCATCTGCTCGAGCAGGAACGCCCTCGACTTCAGGCCGCGGTTCTCGGAAGCGAGGCTCTGCGCGCGCTCGAGGAGGCGCGCGGGCGGGTAGAACCCGAGGTTCGTCTTCTCGTCCACCTCGCCCTCGCGGCCGCGGTACAGCCGGTTTCGCACGGTGTCGAGCCTCGGTAGTTTCTTGCACGACCAGCACATAAGGTACGGGTCGCGTTCGCCGGTGGTCTCGTCAACGCAGTGCCACGCACAGCCAACCGACCGGTACGTCGTTGGCGGCACCGTCACCGACGCGGAGTCCACGTCCGCCAAGTCGACGAGCCTGAGGCTGCTGCTCGCGGCTGTGGTGCTGCTGCTGCTGCTTAAGCTGCTGCTCCCGCCGCCGCTGAACCGAACGAAGAGCCCGCCTGCCCAGTCCGACGCGCCGCTCACGACCACGCCGCCTTTGCCGCCGACAGACACACCGCAGCCGGCCACGGCGAGCACGTGTGGCGCCACGGTCTCGACGACACGCGGCGCCAGTGCCTCGCACACGAACCCGCCGCCGCTGCGCTCGGCGAGGGCCGCCATCTCGTATGCCGTGCCGCCGATGCTGCACTCTGGCCTCCAGTATCCGAGGCACTCAAAGCCGCGGCTCAGGGGGGGCATCGTGGCGGGTTGGACTTCGGCGGTGCCCACAGGGCCGCACCCGTAGCGGAAGAGACCGCCGCCAGTCAGCCTCCTGTCCTCGACGATGCGTGCATGCTTGCCTGTCGTCACATGGAGGTGCGTGTTATGCCCGAACGCCGCGTGGTACAGGCCCGGCTGGTTCTCCTTGCAGACGAGGCAAAAGAAGGTCCCGGACCCCGCGTCGGCCACGAAGACGCCCGGGTATGTGGCGCCCAGGTGCGTCGTGGGGTTGACGCGCGGCGTGGGCGGAGAGGAGCCTGAGGAGGAGGAGGAGGAGGAGGAGGAGGGGGAGGAGGAGGGGGAGGAGAAGTCGATCGTGCGGTACACCCTCCGCTTGACCGGCATCGCCGCCGCGTCCCTGAGCGTAGTGGCGCCGGAGCGCGCGCTCTCCATGAGCTTCACCTCGTGGTCGTCCACAGTCACGGCGGCGGCCGGTGCGGCGCTTGCTGCCGCGACTCGGTCGCGCACCCTGCGTAGGTGCCTCTCCCCACCGCAGTGCCTCTTCCAGAATCGCAGCGGCGCGTCGCTCCTCTTGTTCCCTGGGGTGTCCACCTTCAGCCCCCCTTGGCAGTCGGCGCACCAGAGCGTCATCTTGGCAGCCGCCCAGTCCCACCGTGCCTCGTACTTATGGTCCTGCGCGGACAGGCCGCCGTCGATGCGCCCGATCTCGGCCAGCACGCGCGGCGTGGATTCATCATCCAACACAGCCTGCCAGAGCGTCTCGCACCCTCGCGGCGCCGGCAGTGACGCGCTGTGCAAAGCCGACTGTGGTGCTGCCGCCCTCCCACATGGACCACATGCCGGGGGCACGGAAGCCAGCAGACGTCCATGTGCCTCCAATGCCGAAGGACCGCAGCATGTCGCCCCGCCGCCGGCGCATGATATTCTCCCACAGCATGGCGAGATTATCATCGAGGTCGCGCTCCTCTCTAAGCGCAGCACTGCCATGCAAGTCCATGTGCATGAGCGATAGGCACGGCCGGGTCCTCACGGGGAAGTAGCGCGGCATGCGGTCGCCCAAACTACCTCCCGTCGAAGGGCTGCTGGCAATGTGTGTGGAGGGGGGGGAGATTGAAACAAAGACAGGAAATGGGCTTGGTTAGGGGTCAAAACTAAGTGCCGTGGTTTCGCAGGTGTATTGTCTGGCAGGAACACCGCGGCAACATGCACATGCAGTATCACTCAATATGGCCCAGGAATAACATTTGAAAGGCGTTGCCAAGCCAGCACACCCCTAGCCCACGCGTGTCCACACTTAGGCAAAAAAATGGGACTCCCTGGTTACGGCCCGACCGAAAGCACGTTCTCCTCGTTTTCCGTCTTACGCGTTCTGGGAGGGTTTGATCGCCACGCACCTGCGGTCATCCGGCCGTGCATCGAGGGCACTGCTGTTGCTGTCGTCGTCGTCCATGGCGTCCATCTCTGAGAAGTGGGGGAGACGGGGTAGAACACAGCGGCCACACTTGCTCGCTCACAATGGAAAAGTTGGTGTTGCACTAATTGTGGAAAAGATTTATTCCATTAACAAATTACAAAGTGCAAAAGGGCGTTTTGTCCATCTCTTCTTCGCATAAGACGACAGATAAAGTCATCTAATCCTTCTTGGATTTCTTTTAGTACTGCTTGGCGGGACGATGCCCACCGTCTTCTCTCTCTTCGCCTTTCATGACGAAGCAGGAGAAGAAGAGCCTGCTTGCGGCCTTCACCTCTACTTTCTCGCAAAAAAATTGGCCGGTGTACCCCTGTTCACAGGCGTAGCCCTGTCTCGCTCTGACTACACGTCCCATGACGAGGAGGTTGAGGTGAAGATCACGAAGCGGAAGGAACTTCGCGCCGACCTCGATGCGCTTGTTGACAAGGGCCGTGAGTACATGTGTTTTTTTCACTCAGGGACTTGCCCACTTTCCTTTATCTTCGTGGAGCGCATTCTGTGGGACGACTACCACTACCCAGGCGGCATGCGCCTCATGTACCTCAACCTCGGATTCTCAGACATCGAAGATGAGGGGGAGGTCCTCCTCGCCCTCGCTGGCGGGCCGCTCAAGACCCTCGACGTGTCTGGTTGGTACCGGCTGTTGACAAATCACCTTCGGGCTCTCACGTCCACCCTGGATTCGCTCGTGTCTGTCGGCACTACGCACTGCATGGCTCTTGTCGACGACGGCAACATTGACCACCGGTACTGCGACACCTTCTTCCTTGGTTGCTGCGCTCCGGCCAGCAAATGCCAGGGCTGCATCGAGCGGGCCAGCATCGGTGCCATATGGGACACTGAGCAGGTCGTGTGGGACATGCGCACGAACACCGAGCATGAGTAGGGAGGGGCGCGCTGGTTGAGCAGAGAGCGGCAGGGGGGTGGGCCAGAGCGGCGGGTGCCGCCGGCCAACCCACCCCCACTATTTTTCGCGCTTTGCCTAAAACACACCGGTTTCCGTACACTTTGAAAACCGCTCCCGTGGGGGGCGAGGACTCGGCGCTCGCGCATGACGCCCAAGAGGCTGGCTAGAGACCCACCCAGGCCTGATCCACCCTTGCGAAGAGCCGCCTCCTCATCGGGCCGCGGGTCATAGAAAACGCCGGTTAAGGACACGTTGCTGATGGTGAAGATGGGTTTCACGTCGCCGCTGGTGCGACTAAAAAACTGGGCATCAGACACCATGAGGAGTTGGATGATGAGCCCTCCAATACCGTATTCGCTCGACAGCGGAATAGGAAGCCCGCTCGACAGGAGCCCCGTGTAGAGTTGCTGCGACACTTCATAACCACCGAAGGCGTCGGTGGCGCACATCTTCTTCACCACACCCGTGTTCGAGGTGCCGTTGAGCGCCGTCGCCCCCTGCTCGATCTGAATGGCTGACAAGAAATCATCGTG
>PBYE01000089.1 GCA_002729495.1 Chromatiales bacterium | reverse complement strand
GGTTCGACCTTGACCTTGAACTGCTCTAATACCTTGTCCGCGTATTTCTGGCGCAGATCGTCGTCGTCGAACGTGGTGGCCTGGTAAACCTCGCAGCCGGAACAATCCAGCCCGCAATAGGCGGTGTGGGAATCTAACTTGGTTACATCGTTCATATTCTTAGCCTCCGTCGATTCGGTATGTTTCTGATCGGATGGCGGGTTCGCGGCTAAAGCCGCTCCTACACTATCTTTTCGGACGGTGGGTTCGCGGCTAAAGCCGCTCCTACAGCAAGCATCATTAGCTGCCGGCCGCCGCGGCTTCAGCGGCTTCTTTCGCTTTGCGCATCTTTTCCAGGAATTTCTTCACTTCTTTGGCCGGGTCCATGATCTCATCCGAGTACATGCCCACGGCCTTACCAACATACTCGTCGGAGCCCACCTGCGCCAGCGTGAACTCCGCGAAGTCTTCGTAAGTAATCGTGCGTTGCTTGGGCGTGCCGCCGTCGATCGTGAACTGCATGTCATTACGGGCCGGCTCCTCAACCAGGAAGCCCGGCCGCAGGAGTACGTAGTCCAGCCCACTCTCGCGGATCTGCGTTTCCATATCAAACATGTCGTTGTAGAGAAACCGTGCGTTAAACCGCCACGCATCCGACATCGAGTCGCCCTCGGGTTCGGTGGCCTCGTTCGGCACGCGATGCTCCACGCCCGTTGAGCTGGCCATGATCAGTTTTGTATTCCCCTTTGCTTTCATCGCGGCGATCAGGTTCGCGCCCATCACGGTGTACAGGTCCACTTCGCCGATGGGTTCCTGGGGATTGGTGGGCGTGGGAAAACCCACCATGCAGATCACGACTTCGTCGCCGGTGAGTGCGGCTTTCAGCGATTCCACGTCGCGCACGTCGCCTTTCACCAGGGTCAGGTTAGGGTGCTCGAAGTCCAGCTTCGAGGGTGTGCGGGCAAGGCCCGCCACGTCGTAACCGGCATCCAGTGCCTGCCTGATAATCACGCGTCCTGAACGTGCGGTGGCACCGATGACGGCAATTCTTGGCGGGGCCTGGGGCACGACGTTGGCCTGCCCCTGTTTTTGCTGTTCGGTGTCGGGTGGGGAGCAGGCGGTGAGCGTTGTAAGCAAAAATATTACAAACACATATGAAATTGTCCGGTTCATAATCTTTCTCTTCCTAATACGTGTAGACCCTTAGGTGGGTTCGCGCCTAAAGGCGACTCCTACAACTAATAGCTCCTTTGTCTGGTTCGCGCCTAAAGGCGACTCCTACAGCGAACCCATACCTCGGTGGGTTCGCGCTATCTCGGGATCCTGTGGATCCCTCGAAATATATTCGGCCTCAGATATTTCCACGCGTTCTATTCGCCGCGTGGAAATATGGTCTCATTTAAAGCCGCTCCTCGTCGCTCTCGGGCGTCCTGCCCTCCGCGACATTCGGACATCCTGTCCAGCACAGTATCTTTTTTGGCGCTCCTGTCCACGCGGGTGCCCATATATTAAGGTGTGTTTGTTAATTCTTTTCTATCTGTCCACCGGGATAAACCGCCACTCCCGCCACCGCTTGCCGTCGCGGTGTTCGAACACCACGAGTGTCGACACGGTTCTTTGCCCGCCGTCTTCGGTTTTAAAGGTATCGTGTTCGATCTGCACCAGCATATTGTCCACCAGTGCCAGCCGGGTGACTTCCGAATCGATCCACACGTTGGATGCAAACATCATGCCGAGTGCCGAGCGCACGGCTTCGATACCGTGCACGCGTACAACTGCACCCTCGTCCTTGATATCAATCAGCTGGTAGTCCTCGTCGAGGTTCTCGATCGAACCCTCGACCTCGCGTTTCATGAACGCGGCTTCGGATGCCTGGATAATCGGCGCATAACGGCTGCCGGAGTTGGCGAAGAATTCTGTATCGTCTGCCGCGGCGCCGAAGGCAAAGGCCGCAACCAGCAATAAAACCGCGATGAGGCCTGCACTGGACGGATGGATGGCCAGGCGCTCGCGCCCGGACTGCAGATTGGGCATGACTTCCCCCCTCGTTGTTATGCTTATTGCACCCACTTTACCCTAAACTTAAGTGTCCGGGGCGTACCACACATCAACGGATACCTGTGGATCGCCCTCGTTTAGCGGACGCGGAGCAGCGCATGAGCGGGCAGAGCAAAGGTATTTTTAACCGGCTGTACAAGTCGGCCGAGAAGGCGGAGGACCTGCCCTGGCACGAGGCCGATCCGCCGGTCGCACTTGTTAAAGCCCTGGACCAGCGTGCCACGCCGGGCCGCGCACTCGATATTGGCTGTGGTGCCGGAACCTACTCAATTTACATGGCGGAACGCGGCTACCGGGTAACAGCCATCGACTTCATGCCACAGGCGGTTGCGATACTAAAAAACCGGCTCGAAGGCAGCGAGCTTGCAATCGAACCCGAGCAGGCAGACGTCGGCACGTGGACGACAGATAAACCATTCGACGTGATCCTGGATGTCGGCTGCCTGCACACGCCCGGCACGATTAAATACGCTGCCTACAAGCGACAGTTGCTGAACTGGCTGGCCCCGGGTGGCGATTTTATCCTGACGCATTTCGGCAGCCGCGGCTGGTGGGACTGGTGGCCGATCGGGCCGAGCCGGGTCCCTGTCGACAAACTGCGCCGGTTGTTCGCACCGGAACTCGAACTGGTCGAGGACCTGTCCGAGAAGCGCGGCAACATGCCTTTATTCATGGGCGGCTCTGCACTGATCGGCCACTACTGGTTCCGGCGCAGGGCGTGATCAAATAACAAGCGTTCGGGCGTGCTTATTGCCCGGGACTCATAGAAATCCCTATCGAAATGTTGCCCGATTAACTATAAGATAATATGAAAGAGCTCATCACCCAGTCCGATAAGCTGCCAACAATAAACGGAGACATAACACGGCATCCGACAACATAGAAACCGCACAGGTCCTGAAGCAACTCGACAAAATACTGGAACTCGAACTCGCAGGTGTAGTGCGTTACACCCACTACTCGTTCATGGTGCAGGGCTTCGGACGCATTCCTATCGTTTCCTGGCTGCGCGGCCAGGCCGACGAGTCGATGCTGCACGCCCACGAGGCGGGCGAGCTGATCACGCAACTCGAAGGTGAGCCTTCACTGGGGGTCGGTCCGCTGCTGCAAACCCACTCGCACGATACGCGCAAGATCCTGGAAGAATACGCTACACGCTTAATCAGTGACGAAACCCGGCACGCCGGAGAGGTGCGCAAGATGCTGCCGCCGCCCAACGACTGAGTGCCTGCGATGACGCCTGTGATGATTAGTCGCATGGAAATATGGAAAGCTTTCTTAAGCGTAGCGCTGCTGGTTGTAGCCGGCATGGTTGCACTGCCCGTGTGGGCAGATGAAGAAGCGCCGGACATCCCGCGCATCGACCCGGCACTGTTCCGTGCCTTCCTGGCCGACCCCGAAACGCTCACACTTATCGATGCACGCTCGGCCGAGGAATACGCAGAGCAGCACATCGCAGGTGCGGTCAATATACCTTTTGACAAGGTCGACGAAAGTTTCCTGAAACTGCCGGCGTACGCTGCAGGCACTATTGTTACCTACTGCCGCACCGGCCGGCGCGCCTCGCTGCTGAAAGCAGAGTTGGCGGAGTACGGCTACAGCGATGTGCGGGTACTGCCGAGTGAACAAATAATCCACGACGACGAAGGCCTGGCCTTCAACTGCGGCACGGCTGAAAAGCCTGCGCGCTGCCAGCCGCCGATTAACTGATTGCAAGTTCCGGGTTTTATGCGTTTTCGTAGTCGGCCAGGTTTCTGAAGCCCTGATAGTCTGACTCGGTCAGTCCTTCATCAAGGAACCACCGACGCAGCTCGCTCCAATCGATGGTTTGCTGCCTGGCAACCATCAGTGCCTGCTCGCGGGACTGCGCATCACCCCAGGCAAATGCGGCAGCCAGCCGATCCATAACAGACTGCGTGGGTGTAATAACACGCAAAAGGCCGGCAGGGGTTTCAAGCGATCCGCACTCCTCGGCTTTAACCTGCGTAGCACCAAAGCTTATCGGCGCAGCCACAAATTCCACATACCACTCGATTTCCGGATGCTCGAACACCGAGAGACGCCTGTTCGCTGTATGCACAAACCCCAGTTGCTCCATAACCGGTTTCAGTTCATTAAGCATGGCTGCAGTTACGAAATCCATGCCCCTGGATTCATAATCGTTCTGCGTATATATGGTTACGGCACTGCCACCTGATAAGGTAGCGATAATTCCTGCGCCTTGCAGTGCTGCGGAAACACGAGCAGCCACTTCGGTGAGTGTTGAATCCTTGTCCATAAATCGTTATCGGTTACCGTTAAGCGGCTTCCCTTTACGCCGTGGGCGCTGCCGCTCCCGGTAATACTGCTTTAGCGTTTTATCCGGGATGCCACTCTCCAGCGTTTTCCTCAGCAATGCCCTTAGTTCCTGCAACGCAGGGTCACGCTCATTCCAGGTGTATATCCGACTCGGGCCTACCATTCTGCTGACAAAAATGCCCGCTTCCTCGAATTTGGCCAGTTGCTTCTGGACTTCACTCAGGGGCATAGCAAAAGTTTTGGAGATTTTGTTGGCATAACCTTCGCCATAGTTCTCCAGGAACAGCAACGCGCGCGCGGCCGCCCTGCCGCCAAACAGGGTTTCCAATGTCGCTTGTGTTGCCATGGGCCCAACCTCCGGAGTTGAGGTTGCTAGTATACCTACTTTATAGGTTATATCAACCTATTTTATAGGTATTTTGGTGCCCCTGTTGGCTCTGAAAGCCTTACGGGGCAAGTTATCCAAAAAAAGCCGGGCAAAGCCCGGCCGGGTACTATCGTATATCATCCGGGGTATCGCTCGGAGTACCTCATTAAATGCCTGCGCCTCGCCTCAGGGATGGCAGACGCCCGGTGATACGCAATCAGTCGTCTGAATGACATCCGTGCCGATGAACTCCTCACCGCCAAGGGTCTCGCCCGTCAGCGGCTTACGGCTGTCGTAAGCACCGTTTACTATCTGATCACGCAGAGCCAGAAAAATGCTGTGATAAATGGGTATAACACTCATTGGTTTATCGCAAACGGCAAAACAGCGGAGCTGAGTCCGATTCAGCATTGACTTACAAATACGTTCGGGCGCCGCGCCCACGGTGCGAAACCAGTTGGGGTCTGATTCATGTTATTGTTCTGAAGCTTGCATTTTCCCGGCCACATCAGCCTTTTTGCATAATTCATTGGACTGCTAAAAGGCTACTAAATAATTAAGAACAAGCAGGGGGCATCATGCGCGGACTCCTCACCTTAGTGGCGTTATCCGGTATTGGCCTGCACACGGCCAGTGCGGTTGCCGAACCATTGTTAGATCCGATTCCTGCAACCATCGAGTACGGCGACAAACAAATCAAGCTCACGAATATTGCCGATGGTATGGTCGCGCCCCTACACGCGACCGCACCACCGGGGGATACCGGCCGGCTGTTCGTGGCCGACCAGGTGGGCATTATTCATGCAATTGACCTGGCCAGTGGCGTCCGAACCGAGTTCCTGGATATCAGTGCGCGCACGCTGGTAAATATCGGCGGTTACGACGAGCGCGGCTTGCTCGGCCTCGCCTTCCACCCGGATTACGCGACCAATGGTTACTTCTACACCTACACGTCGGAAGAAACCGACGGCGACGCTGATTTTCCCTGGGAAGGCGGTTTCACCTTCGGCCCCCACCAGAGTGTGATTACCGAGTGGCGGGTCGACAACCCGCTGAACCCTGCCGAACTTCCCGACCCGGCCTACGAGCGCGATATCATGCGCATCGACCAGCCCACCGGCTTTCACAACGCCGGTGCACTGACCTTCGATCTGAAGGGTTTCATGCTGATCGCGCTGGGCAATGGCGGCCCGTTGAATTCAGGCCAGGACAACACGAGCGTGCTTGGTTCCATCCTGCGCATCGTGCCAAACGCCAACTATGCGCCCTACGGTAGTCACCTGCCGTCGGCTAACGGGCAGTACCTGGTACCGGATACCAACCCCTTCCTGCTCGATGCAGGCGCAATCGATGAAATTTTTGCCCACGGCTTTCGAAATCCGTTTCGGGTGACAGTGGACCGGGCTTTTGGAGATATTTATGCCGGCGATGTCGGCAACAACGATATCGAGGAAGTCGACCTGGTCGTTGCGGGCAACAATTACGGTTTCGCTATCAAGGAAGGCAGCTTCTGTTTCGTCGGCCAGGGCGGCCAACCGGACGGCTCGCCCGGGGTGGAAGACCCGTCTGAGTGCGTTGCCGAATCGGCGGGCCTGACCGATCCGCTGGCAGAATACGACCACGACGAAGGTATCGCCGTTATCGGCGGTTATATGTACCGGGGTAAAGGCAACGCCGACCTCCGGAACATGTATGTGTTCGGTGATTACAACGGCCGGTTGTTCTATCTCGACGGCCTGACAATTCGCGAACTCCGGTTGTTCTCGCCGGACACCATCGGCGGATTGCTGCTCGGCATGGGCGAGGACGCCAGCGGCGAGCTGTACGCACTGGTTAACAACACCGGCAGAACAGGAGGAAGCTCGGGCAGGGTGCTGCGAATCGATGCGCTTAGCCCGATGGACAGCGCGGTGAATGGCTGGGCTACGTTGATGAAGGAACTCTATGCGGCCCAGGGTATCGGGCCGGCCGGGGTCGCGAAGATCGACCAGATGGCGGCCGACAGGCTGGCGGCCAGCGAGTCAGGCGATCCGGATGCTATTTACGTGGCTCGACGGCAAATGCATTCTTTTATCTCGGCAGTTAACTGGGGTCGCAACCGCTGGGGCAACCCGGTCGTGACCGACGAACAGGCAGACACATTAATAGCCGCCGCGAAGCAAATCCTCTTCGTCTTGCCGAACTTGCTCTTCTCTGGCTTGCACACCATGCAGTCGGGCGGTGTTGAGCGCAGTTACTATCTTCGGTTGCCGTCGGACTACAACACGAACCAGGCCGATAAACCGCTCATCGTCGGCTTTCACGGTTCATTCGGTTCGCACCAGAGTTGGGTGGGTCCGAACCGCTATACCTTTAAAGATGTGGTCGGTGATGATGCAATCATGATATTTCCTGATGCGTTGCCGCTTGGTGGCGGCGGCATCAACTGGAATTTCGAATATGACTTTGAATTTTTTGCCGATCTTATCAGGAAACTTAACAGACGCGGACTCACCTATGACCACAAAAAGTTGTTCGTTACCGGTCACAGCAGCGGCGCCGGCATGGCTAACGAGGTCGGCTGTCGCTTTGGCGACATCGTGCGGGCGATTGCCATTAGTTCGGGTTCGCTGATCAGCAACCAGTGCATCGGCTCGGTTGCCGTGATTCAGAGCCAGGGTGAGGCGGACCTCGCCGTGCCCCTGAACATCGGCGCGGTCGCGCATAATTTCTGGGTACTGTACAACGGTTGGGATATAGATATGTCCGTGCCGGGTGTGACCCCGCCGTGCATAGACCATTCCCTGCTGCCGCTGGGCTCCGAGAAATATCCGGTACAGTGGTGTCTGCACCCGGGCGGACACGCATGGCCCGCGTTCGCCAGCAACGCTTTCTGGGATTTCTTCAGCGGTTTACCGGATGCCGAACCCACGCCTGAGGCGCCTCCCGGCGGCGGCAACGACCGCGTGCTGGCGGCGGCCGACACGACGATTAGTTTTACACTGAATTACCCGGAAGGCATGGGCACGATAACCGGCGGCGCGATTACCCTGTATCCGCCGACCTACTGTGCAGGTTTGTTTGCCGCACCGTCGGTGTTTTTGAACGCGGCATGGCCGCCGGGCGATGCCGCGCCGGGCAGCACGGTCACGTATGAGAACGTACCGGTCACTTATTTCAGTTTCGGGCCGTTCGTAACGCCTGCCGATTACCAGCTGCAGATATCGATCTACATTCAGGGTGGCAGCCAGCCGATCCCGACACCGGGTGTTGATCTAATTGCGCTTGAGCCGATCAATATTCCGGACACGACCACGCCGCTTATCCTGTCCGAGCCACTCGATGTGGAATTTGTGCCACCGTTCATCGGGACATGCCCCGCCGCGACCGCCGTGCCGCAAACTATCGGTGGACGGTCATCGGCTGCCATGCCGAGTGAAACTGCGGTAGGTACGAGATAACAAGACCGGCTGGTTCAAGCAGGTAGCGGTTAATACCCATTGCTGAGTTTTCGAACGCTCCTCATATAATGAGTGCATGAGCGGTCAGTTCGACTACTGGGGGTTGCTTGCGGGCATCGCGCTGTTCCTGTTCGCGATGGCGCAGCTCGAATCCGGCCTGAAATCACTCGGCGGCCGGTCGCTGGCCTTCTACCTGAAAAGCCAGGCTGACCGGCGCATCAACTCGGTTATCGGCGGCATCGTCAGCACCGCCCTGCTCCAGAGCAGTTCCGTCGTGGGACTGATGGTGCTCGCATTTACGGGCGCCGGCCTTCTCAACCTGACAACCGCGCTCGGCATCGTGTTCGGTTCCAACCTCGGTACGACGCTCACCGGCTGGATTGTTGCGACGATCGGTTTCAAGTTCGAGATCTTCGAACTCAGCCTGCCGCTCATAGCTCTTGGCGGGCTCAGCTTCCTGTTCGGCCGCGGCAGCGACCTGCCCGCCATGTTTGCCCGGGTTCATCCCGTACACCGCACGCCCTATCGCGTGATCCAGATAACCGGGGTGATTATGCTGATCGCCACACTCACCCTGCCCATTAAAGACATCGCTGCGGCAGCCGATATCATTTTCCTGCTGGTGTTCGTGCTGGTATGCGCGACTGTTATCCGATTGCGCCGCACCTGGGCGGATCATCCGCGGCCATTCCGCGTCGCGCTGGTACCTGCGTTGCCGATAATCGGGATGTTCGCCGGCGTGATCCTGTCGGTCGGGCTTATACGCATCAGTCTGGTCGCCTGGATAACCGCAGCCGGATGGATTGCAGTCGGGTTTATAGTGCACCGGCTGAAAGGAACTCGTGCCTGGCACCGGTAGTCAGAGCCCCCGACTCATGGGCAATCCGCGCGGGGCCGATTGCCGGTAGAATAGCTGCATAACAATAATGGGGGTCTTCCATGGCGCGCACTTTCTTCCGGACGGTACTTTTATTTGTAGCTGCACTCGGCATTGCGTGTACAACCGGTACACGGGAACCGGATACTTATCGTGTTGAGACCCTGGTTAGCGGCGGACCGCTGCACACTGCCAAGGGGATTCGCTTCGGGCCCGACGGCGGTCTGTATGTCTGCAGCGTGTATGCGGAGACTGTCTACCGTGTGGACGTCGAGACCGGCGAGGTAACCGTTGCCGTCGGCCCACCGCACGGCACGTCAGACGATGTCGCGTTCGCGCCGGACGGTACGATGGTCTGGACGGCATTACCCGTCGGGGAGATCCGCGCGCTTAAGCCCGGCGGCGAACCCTATGTGCTGGCCGCAAAGCTGCCGTTGATAAACCCGGTGAACTACACAAGGGACGGCCGGCTGTTTGCCGCACAGATCGGCCTTGATCGGTTCCTCGAGATAGACACCACGGGAATAGAACCGCCCCGCCTCATCGCCAAGGGCATCGGTCACCTGAACAGTTTCGAGATTAACTCGGACGACCAGCTTTATGGCCCGCTCGCAGGCATCGGCACGGTCGCGCGTATTGATCTTGCCAGCGGTGAGGTCACGCCGGTCGCCGAAGGCCTCGACGTAATGTCGGCAGTAGAACTGGATTCCCGCGGACAGATCTATTCAGTCGCCTGGTCAAAAGGTGAGTTGCTGCGCATCGACGAAGCAACCGGCACGACCGAACTGATTACGACACTTGCTCCCCCGCTGGACAACCTGACCATCGCTGCAGACGACATGATTTACATCAGCCAGCCTGCCCTTAGCCGCATCGTGCGTGTTGATCCCGCAACCGGTGAACAAACCATGGTGGTCCCGGGCAACATGTCCATGCCGGGCGGCCTGGCGCTCGGCACCGAAGACGGCAGGGAAACGCTGTTCGTCGCCGATGACTACGGCTTCAGGCTCGTCGATACCAAGAGCGGCGAACTCTGGGCCACCACCGACCTCGCCGAGTTTATAGACCCGAACGCGGCAAATGATATTGCGGTTAGTGATGAAGTGATCGTGATTAGCGACGTTACCCGGTCGCGGGTGTACATGCTCGACCGCGCGAGTGGCGAGAAAATTCAGAAATGGAGCAAGTTCGGCACACCTTACGGGGTGGTGCTGACGGAATTCGGCGATCCCATCGTGGCCGAGTTCGACAGCGGCCGACTTTTCCGGCTGAGCCGCACAGACCGCAATGTGCGAAATATTGTTGCCGACGGATTAAGTGGCCCGGTGGGGCTGGCCCTGGGTGGCCCCGGAATTCTGTACGTGACTGAAGCGACGGCAGGACGATTAACGCGTATCAACCGCGGCGAGGGCAGCAAAACAATCATCAGCGATGGTTTGTTGCGGCCCGAGGGTATTGCCGTCATGAGCGACGGTCGTATCGCAGTCGTTGAAGCAGGCCGGCAACAAGTCATTGCCATTGACCCTGAAACCGGTGCGACAACCGTGCTGGCGGCCGGACTGCCGGTCGGTGCAGTCGTTCCCGAAGCGCCCGCGCCAGTCTATGTACCGAGCGGAATTGTAGCCGGCGCAAAGGGTGTCCTGTACCTGAGCAGCGACGTCAATCACAGCCTGCTCAGGCTGGTACCGGTTCGTTAACCGGAATTAAGCCCTGCGCAAGCTCGTTCGTTTCGTCCTGATCGCGATTGTTGTACTGGTCATCGTTATATCCGGGCTCGCGGCTTACAACCAGTACGATGTGCAATCGCGCGGTGACAAGGTGACGTGCCCGCATTAACTGGTCCAGTTTGAAAGTTAGTTTACGCAGCTTTTGGCTGATTGTGTAATTCCTCGATTGGCGCCAGTGTTTCCGGTGCAGGTGGCCGATAACCCAGCGCACTGTGTGGCCGTATTGTGTTGTAGTGAACTCGCCACTGCTCGATCAGCACATGGGCTTCTCGCAGGGTGTAAAAGATTTCTCCATTAAGCAGTTCATCACGTAGCTTGCCGTTGAACGATTCGCAGTAACCATTCTCCCAAGGACTGCCGGGCGTGATGTATACAGTCTTTGTGCCCAGTCGTCCCAGCCAGTGCCTGAGACGCTTGGCGACCATTTCCGGACCGTTATCAGCACGAATGTGCTCGGGGATACCGTGAATCTCCATCAGGTCGGCGAACACGTCGATGGCATCCTTTGCCCGGATACGTCTGGCCGTATGGATCGCCAGGCACTGGCGAGTGTATTCATCGATCACCACCATCAGCTTGATCGGTCGACCGTCATCTGTACGGTCGAACACGAAGTCCCACGACCAGACATGATTGGGCCGCTCAGGACGCAGCCGAATGCATGATCCATCGTTCAACCAGAGTCGGCGCCGTTTCGGCTGCTTGGCCGGTACTCGCAACCCTTCCCGGCGTCAGATGCGCATTACGCGACCATGGCTCACTTGCCAGCCCTGATCTTCAAGCAGGGCATGAATACGCCGGTATCCATACCGACCGTACTGACCGGCCAAGCGAACAATATCACCGGTGAGGGCAGATTCGTCTGCCCTCGGCTGAGGTTCATAGCGAACCGCTGATCGGGAGATGCCCAGCGCTCGGCAAATACGCCGCTGCGAGTAACCGCGCTGCTGTTTAACATGCTTGACGGCCTGTCGCCGTCGCGCCGGGCTTAGTATTTTCCCTCGCTGACTTCCTTGAGTATCAGCTTGTCGACGGTCAGATCTGCGACTGCCCGCTTCAGGCGGGCATTCTCAACTTCCAGTTCCTTCAGTCGCTTGGCCTGATCGACCTTCATCCCGCCATAGGCCTTGCGCCATCGGTAGTAGGTCTGCTCGGCTATACCTATGTGCCTACTGACCTGACCGACATTCATTCCCTGGCTCAGCAGCACATCGGCTTCTCGCAGCTTGTGTATGATCTCTTCGGCGTTGTATCGTTTCTTGGGTATGGTTCAGATCTCCTCATATGGCTTTTTACCACTTTAGATCTGGACCAGGAATACGGGGCTAGGTCAAGGGGGTAACCAAGAGACCATGCGTGAGTTGACCAGATTCCTGCTGATACCAGTCGTTGCAACTGTGGTTGCGTGTTCGTT
>PBYE01000088.1 GCA_002729495.1 Chromatiales bacterium | reverse complement strand
CGCGCGATTGGAGACGGTTTTCTACTACCCGAAGCTGGCGAGAGGATGATCGCGGAAGCACGGGCCTCCGATATAGGCGACCACGATCCGGGTTCAAACTCGACGCTGGATCTCTGGTTCCTTATTGCGCTCGGTCTGCTGGCCGCGGCGCGAATCGCACGACGCAAACATTAACCTAAAGGTCCCGGTATGACGGCACAATCCTGGCTTGCGGAAACCCCGTGGCCAACAAAACAAATCCCACGCGAAGAACTTGAAGCGCGCATAGAGCATTTCCTGGCAACGAAATGGATGGCCGTGCTCAGCACCATCGGCAAGAACGGACCGATCGGAACGCCGCTTGAGTTCTATGCCGAAGGGCTGGTTACCTATATTCTGCCGCAGCCGAACAGCCCCAAGGTAAAGGCAATGCAAAACGACCCGCGTGTGTGTCTTGCCGTCTACGCGGAAAACTGCAACTGGGCCAGTGTGCAGGGAGCGCAGATATTTGCCAATGTTGAATTTATCGAGCCGGGCACGCCAGAGCACGAACACGCCATGACGATATACGCATGGCAAAAATCGTTTGTCCAGCTGGGCCGACCCCTCGACGAGCCACCGCAAATGGCGCTGGCCAAAATCGACCCGGACCGGATCGTTTACACGCAGCAATGGTTAAGAAAAGACGGTTTTGCCCCCAGGCAGATTTGGCACAAGAATCCGAACAAGAAGGCGGCAACACGAAAATACGGGTACACCTGATGCGTTAACCCGTGCGTTGCCCTTATTGTTCCGGGTTATTCAGTATAGGCTGCACCAGCACCCACGGACGGACAACCACTGCCCACACCAGCGCATTGGCGTCATACCACCCCGATGCCTGGGCATCGCTGACGCGACTAACCTGACCGGCTTCCATCCATTCTTTGATCTGATCTTTATTGTCTGCGGACATCTGGAAGGCAACTTCAACCAGGTCCAGTTGATGAGATACCGCTACTGCATTTCCCCGGGCAAAAAAACGCTGCAGCTCCTGCCATGCGATTTTTGCAGTCTCACCGTTTATCCGCGCACGTTCGGCAGCCTCTTCGCCGCTCACAACTAGGCCTGCGTCCAGGGTAACCCTGCGACTTTCCAGCCGCTGATGCTGTTGCGGTGCCGCTGCTCGTCAAGGTCTCCTTCGAATCCTTCGGCAATATTGAAGCTCTTCGTGTAGCCGAGTTCCGTACATTGCATGGCTGACATTTTTGAACGGCCGCCGGACTGGCACATAAAGTAAACAGGCGTATCAGCATTCGCGCCTCTTTCGTCCAGCGCGGCCTTTAGTTCATTTGGAAAATTCTGATTGACTCCCTCCATGGTCACCCATTGCAGGTAAACGGGCTCCTTGCCCAGCGACGAAAGGTCGGGTCGGCCGATTAACTGCCATTCGACCTTGGTGCGTACATCGACGAGCAATGCATCCGAATCGCTCGCCAGGGCATCCCATGCCTGCCGGCAACTGATATCTCCCGCATATTCGTCATCCGGTATTTCGAAAGGTGGTTTACCGGCCATTGTTCCCCCGCTCTTCTTATGTTTTGTTGTTGTAACTGGCGACATTGCGTATCGCCTCTTTAACCTTGATGTGACCGGTGCACCGGCACAAGACCCCGGCCATTCCGTCATTGATGTCTTCTTCGCTGGGACGGCCTGATCCATTAATTACAGCTCTTGCCGACATCAGGACACCCGGTGTGCAAAACCCACACTGGACGGCACCGTAATCAAGGAATGCATTCTGCAGAGCATCCAGCTCGCCGTTTACCTCCAGCCCCTCGATAGTGGTGATAGCTTTGCCCTGCCACTCCAGTGCCGGTGTCAGGCATGACAACACAGCTTCGCCCCGGTCGTTATTGATCGTGCAAACGCCACAGGAACCCGTCGTGCACCCTTCCTTGGTACCGGTAAGTCCAACCTGGTCGCGGATAACATCGAGCAGGGTCTGACGCGGCGACACCAGCATCTCGTAGTCGTCACCATTAATGGTTAGCATCATTACCTGTCGTTTACCTGCCATAGCTTTATAGTTCCCTGAGCTGCAGCAGCGCTTTGCGAACCAGCACCCGTGCAATGCGACCTTTATATGCTGCCGGCGTATACAGGTTGGTCAGTGCCCCGAGTTCATCCCGGACTTCCGTAACGGCAGCTTCTATTGCAGCATCGTCAAGGCCACGCTCACCGATTACTGTAGCTGTTTTTAGGAGCAACACGGGCCTTGTCGTCAACGACCCCAGTACTATACGGACACGGCTGCACTGCTGGCCCTGCCCGTCCGCACTTGCTGCAATAGTTGCATACGCAAAATCATTACCCTTGCGCGCTGTCTCCTTGATATACGCCATGCGGTCGCTGTTCTTCGGGAAGAGTACGCGCACCATTATCTCATCCGGCCGCCGTACCGTATGTTCTACACCGTCGTCGGTGTAGTAGTCGGCCAGTTTCACGGTACGTTCCCCTTTTAAGGACGCCAGGACAACTGATGCATCCAGCGCGAGCAGCGCAGGCGCAACATCCGATGCGTTAAGGGCAACGCAAATATCCGAACTTTTTATGGCATGGCAAACTTTCAGGCCGGTTTTCAGGCAGCGACCCTTTGCTTCACGCCACTCGGCTGTCTGGTTTGCGTACCAGCAGCGTGTATCGAGGTTCAGGTTGCCCCCAAGTGTCGCCATGTTGCGAACATGACGTGAAGCAACGGCACGAAACCCGGCAGCCAGCCCCGGATATTGTCTTACCAGCGGATGCCGCTCCAGCTCTGTCAACCTGCACCCGGCCCCGAGCGACACCGTTCCGTCAGCCAATTGTTCGATCCCCTGCAGTTCCGGCAGCTCGCTTATGGAAAGCAGTACGTCAGGATTAAACAGCCGGCCACGCATGTTGAAAATGACATCCGTACCCCCTGCCAGCAGCTTTATCTCGCCGCTGGTGTTAGCCAGCTTGGCAAGACTGTCCTGGAGATTCGCGGGTTTACTGAATTCATGATCAGGTAAAAGCATCGGTGCGGCTCTTGTGCGTGCGGCGCATGCGGTAAGCATACACCGGTCGCGAGAAACTCAGACGCATAAATGAGCCAGGCTCAATGCCTTGCGCACTGAGCCTGGATAGGAAAGGCGTACTATTTTGCCGCGGCGTTTGCCTTGGGCTTGGCTGACGGTGTCAGGTGGACCCTGCCACGCTTGCCCATGCGACGCTGGTTCATGTCGGCAACAATTTCGCCTACAGCCTTTTTGACCGCCTTGACGCCGCCTTGCCGATAGCCGGTGATCGTATTGGTGCCCTGAACAATTGTGTACTTGCACCAGTACTTGCCTTCGCCTTCAGCAGGAGGCTTAACCGATTCAATAATGCCAACAGCAAACGGGGGCGTTTGCGTGGGCTGGGTTGCTTTACTTGTGTTATCCATATTTATAGATCTTTCTTCAGTGTAGTGCGGTACGCGCAGCCTGGTTCCGGCGCCTAGCAATTTACATCGGGACAACCGGACAGTACTCCGCAATTCGACTCAGGTCATTGCTTCAGTTGAGTGTGTGCCTTTTGATGACCGCTCTGGCGGCTTCTTGTATGGGCACTCGGGTCGGTGCTGGGCGTGCCAAGCACCTGGCGAGAACGCATTGTAGCCGTGAAGCATAGCATTTAGCCATGAATGACACAAATGATATTAGTATAAGTGATTGTTCTTAAAGGATATAAATATCAAAGCTCTGCTTATGTCTTCCGGTCCGGGTAGCTGTGCCAGCGAATGCCCGGCTCTTGATCTCTGTGCGGCGCAGGGCCGGGCATTCGCTACCGCTGCCTGTAATCCGAATTCGGACCGCCAGGTGCAAAAGGATATCCACGGTTAAATGCACCTTAAAACATATCAAAATGCCCGGTACCAATGTAGTAGCAACGAAAAATGCAAAGCATGTCCGCGCGGAGCCTGGTGGCCCCAAAAGTGACTGCACATCGGGCATCGAAACAGCAGAACTGTTTCTGCATCAGAATGCTGGCATGATTGCGATGTTTCACAGGCCACGGGAGCCTTTTTTCAGCTATGGATATAGATATTATTCTCGAACCGGACGTCTCGCCGCAGCAGATGGCTGAACTGGCTGTCGAATCGGAACGCCTCGGCATCCGCGCTATCTGGTCGTCGAATTACCACATGCACTATGATGCCTTCCTGGCGCTGGCGCCGGCCGCAGCGGCAACATCAAAAATTATTCTCGGACCGCTCGCCGTAAGCCCCTGGGAAATGCACCCCCTGAAAATGGCGAACGCGATACTCACGCTGAACGAAATGGCGGGCGGGCGCGGGATGATCGGCGTGAGTGGTGGTGGCGGGTTACTCGGCGCTATGGGGTGGAAAGCCAGGGATGACGGGCCCGGATGGCCGGGCAGGGAACCCGTTATGAATACCAGCAGGCCGGACCGGCGCCTGACGGCGGTACGGGAATGCATCGAAGTCCTGCAGTTTAGCCGGACCGGTAAATTCGCGATGGGCTACGAGGGCAAGGTATTTGAAATAAGGCGGCCGTATGGTATGGCATGGGCCAAAAGCGACGGACCGCTGATATACAGTTGTTCGAGCGGCCCGCAGATGATTCGCATGGGGGGACGCATAGCCGACGGCATCCAGTTCAGCGACTTCACGCCGGATATGTTGCCGGATGCCATGGCCAATGTTAATGCCGGGCTGGCAAAACGTGACGAACCCGCCAAAGATTTTCGTGTCGGTAATTTCTGGGCCTGGCACATAAAGAAAGACCGTGAAGCATCGATGTATGAAGCGAGGCGTGAACTGATCTGGCGTGCAGCCATTGTCGCTATGATTGAACATGAAATCATCAAATACCTTAACGGCGAAGACGAAATGAAGATCGTCCGGGACAACTGGGAAAACTTTCGTATCGCATTCAGGAATCGCAGCGGCAATATCGAAGGCGTGCCGGAAGATATCGTCAACCGGCTGATTGCCGGGATGTCTTCAGCAGGCGACTTCAGTAATATTGATCAGGAAATCGAGCGCTGCAAACAATTCGCGGACGGCGGACTTACCGAGTTATCCATACGCCTGTTCGACGACCCGATGGACGGGCTGAAAATGATCGCGGAGCACGTGCTGCCGGCGTTACGCTAGGATTTAGCCGGTGGCAGATCCTCGCCACGTTCGAGCGGCGCCTTCCAGGTAATTTCCGGGTCTATCGCATGGTAGATCTTGCCGACAGCTTCAGAATCATCGATGCAATCTACCGTTAAAGCCGCGAGATCGGCGCGGTTGATCACGCCCATGACGGAATGATCCAGGGTCTTGATCGCGGTGCCGCTGGCAGGGTCGTTCGTCATGCCGCCAGGTCGCAGAACCGTGGCGGGAGCACCTGACTGCATCAGGTAGTCCTCTACCTCGCCTTTTAAGCCAAGCACTTCCCCGAGCACTTCCATCACCTTGGGGGCAACAGCGCTCTTGCTGTCGCCCGCGCCAATTCCGGAAATCATAAGCACGTGCGTGCCGCCAGCCGCGGCTATGACATTCCGCGCGCCGTCGCCATCAGGGCGGGGTCGCTCACCTCTTTTCCCGGCAAGACTCACAACGGCCGCACGGTACTCGCCCGATGCAAATGCGTCGGCAACGGAACCCGCGTCCATTACATCGCCGGTGAAAATGGTTACACCCATTTCCTCCAAAGCTGAACGATCCGAACCGGGCCGCACCAGCGCCGTAACGGCTTCGCCCTTCTCCCGAAGTATTTTTGCCACTTCGAACCCGGTACCGCGTGTCGCACCAAATATCAGCACATCACCTGCCATAACTATTTCCTCGCCTTTTGCATCAGACCGAGGCCGCGATTCATATGGAATTGCACCCTGTCCTCAAGCGGATACTCGAGTGGCCGTATTTCATCACCAATTTCCAGGACCGATCCTTTTTGATCGTCGAATGCCGGCCATTCAGGCAGGTCCCCACGATTCGGATTTCCGGTCTTCGCAAACTGGACCCAGTAAGCACCCATCAGCCGGCTGATCTCCCAGTCCCGGCTCGTAATAATGTTGAGGTCTTCTTCATGCAGCGTCTGCATGACAAAAGCGATATCGTCAGTATGCGCGACACCGGGCTGGGTGTCGCGGCGGGCTTCTGCCAGGTAGGTAAGGTAATAACGGTAAACGGGTGCGCCGCGTTTAAACATCCGTTCCGCGAAGTAACGCGAGCCGGAGTGAACAATCAGGTCACCGAAGATCTGGTCATCCAGCGCCTCGCCGCTCAGCCCTGCATAGAGCCTTTCTTTGTCCGCTTTTGGTACCAGCTTGCCGGCAAACTCCGGGGAGAAGCCCCCGCCTATCGCACGCCCAAGGCTGGCTTCCCAGTTATTCCCGCCGGTCATGTATGGAACCTTTTTCTGTCGGCCGGTCGCAAGAAGTTCGCCCACCTGGTCTGGCAAGACCACCCCTTCGACAACCGGCGTGAACCGGTCTTGCGGCTCGAGTGTGGCAAGAATTTTTTCAATACTAACCGCACGCAGGGCTGCAGCAACCTCGGGGGAAGAGCGGTCGTGATTGTCTATGCCGAGCCTTTCGGCAAACGCCATGCCTACACTGTTCGCAGCCGGGAGAAAGCCTGCCCGCCGGTCAATGTAGGGATCGGGCGCTACACCAACCGACGAACTCTCCGAGATCGCACGATGGAACAAACCTTCCGACTTCGGACTCACCATCAGGAAATTGACGAAACCGGCCCCTGCCGATTCGCCAAATATAGTGACGTTGTCCGGATCGCCGCCAAAAGCTGAAATATTTCGCTGCACCCACTTGAGCGACTCAATGATGTCGAGAATCCCATAGTTGCCCTGCGGCTGATCGGGATCACCGGTCGCAAGTGCCGGGTGGGTCATGAACCCCAGGAGAGTCAGACGATAGTTGATGGTCACCAGCACAACACCCTGCTTGGGTATCGCGGTACTGTTCAAACGAGGAATGTTGCCGGAACCATTGACGTAACCGCCCCCGTGTATCCAAACCATGACGGGCAATTTGGCTTCGGTGTTTGCCGCCGTTGTGAGCACGTTCAGTGACAAGCAGTCCTCGCTTATTTCGGTGAGCTCGAACCACAGGTATTTGTCATCATTCTGCGGGCAGAATGGACTGTATTCGGTTGCCTGCAGCACGCCTTCCCAGGGCTCTATCGGCTGCGGCGGCTGCCAGCGCAGTTCACCTACCGGCGGTGCGACGAAGGGGATGCCTTTGTAGGACTGCACACCATCCATCAGGCTGCCGTGCACTCGGCCCACATCGATCTCAACCTCCGGCGCAGTGTCAAGCACGCTGCAACCCGAAAATGCCAGAGCACACATACACGGGAACAAGGCAGCGACGGAGTTTCTTATTAGTGAACGCATGGGAGGCTACTCGATTATAGTTGTTATCAGCAGCAAAACTGTGGCCGAAATGTCACCGACTGACAAGCCATATCGGCACGGCATAAGGAATAAATCACTACTCTACCGCTGCGCGGACTAGCCTGGCCGCAAAAGGCCCTGTTCCCATGGCCTGTATCAAGCTGAGCTTGTTTCATCACCATCCGGACTGGGTTAATGTGTAAGGTGCCCCGCAAGCGAGAGAGCTATGGTTAACCAGGCAAGTCATGATACGAATGGCGCCGACATGGCAGCAGGTTATCAGCTCATCGAAGTCAAACCTGTCACCGGCAGTTTCGGCGCTGAAATTATCGGTGCCGACCTGGGCCGGGATGTGAGCCCTGAACTGCACGCCGAGATCAACCGGGCTTTGTTAAACCATGGCGTTATCTTTTTCAGGGATCAGGATATTACGCCGGCACAGCACGTTGCGTTTGCAAAACTGTTTGGCAAACTGGATGTTCATCCCTTTATTCCGAACCTGGAAGGCTATCCTGAAATCATTGCGCTTGGCGGCAAACCCCCGGGCGAGAGCAGTTACGCGCGCAACGCGAATGTGTGGCACACGGATCTGAGCTACCGGCAGGATCCGCCTATCATTGCCATACTGCACGGGCTGGAAATACCGGACTCGGGCGGCGACACGATGTTTGCCGATCTGTGCGCGGCCTATGACGGCTTGTCCGATACGATGAAAGCAATGCTGGACGGACTGGTTGCGGTACACAGCATTACGCAGACAAAAAGGACGGATGAACTCTCGTCTATCAAGGAACTCAAGCAACTGGTGTGGTCGCTCGAGAATGTGCCGCCTGCGGAACATCCGCTTATCTGCACGCATCCCGAGAGCGGCCGCAAAATACTGTACATAAACCAGCACTTCACCGCCTATCTGAAAGATATGCAAGAGCATGAAAGCAAGGCGCTTCTGGAAATGCTGAAAAAGCATACCAACCTTCCCGAATACCAGTGCCGGTTCCGGTGGCAGAAAAACTCTGTTGCCATGTGGGATAACCGGCGAACCCAGCACTACGCAGTCGCAGACTACGACAAGATACGCCGGATGCACCGTATCACCGTATGCGGTCCGCAGCCCCGCTAACCCCTATAGTCGCCTGACTGCTTAATACGTGCCAGATTCTGAAGAGAAAGTTCTGAAACTGGGCCCGCTGTGGTTCCAGCCCGGCATCACGGGCTGGAACTTCACAACACTGGCCTATGCGGGCTTCAGCACGATCTCGATGATCAGCTTCATCAGCTTTATTCAGCCTTATCTCCTCACTGAAATCCTGCACATGCCGGCCGCTGAACAGGGCACGTTCACCGGGCTCCTGCACAGCCTGCAGGAACTACTCGTGATCGGTGCCACAGGCTATATAGGCGCATGGTCCGACCGCACCGGGCGACGACTCCTCTTCGTCATCGGTTTTGTCATCATGGCCTTCGGTTATTTAATCATGCCGCTGGCGGAAACTGCGACCCAGCTCGTTATCTTTCGCTGTATCTTCGCGCTCGGCACTGCGATGGTACCGATCATGTTGAGCGCCAGCATGGTCGATTACATCCAGGAGCGGTCGCGCGGTCGCTGGATCGGCGTCAGTTCTGTCTTTACCGGCCTGGGTGCCATATTCATGGCCATGGTGCTCGCGAAAACGCCCGAGATGTACCTGGAAATGGGCTCGGACGCAGTCGGGGCCGGCCGCAACGCCTACTGGACGGGCACCGCCATGTGCCTCCTGGCTTCCGTGTTGTTGTGGTTCGGACTTAGCGCCAAAAAACCCGAGCAGGTGGAACGCAACAATATTACGAAACATCTGCTGGCTGGTTTAAAGGTCGGTGTCGACAACAAGAAACTGGGCCTCGCTTACCTGGCTGCGTTTATCGGCCGCGGCGATCTGGTCATCATCACGGGCTTTTTCTCCTTGTGGATAACACAGGCAGGTGCAGATGCGGGTATCAGCACCGCAGATGCCCTGACGCGTGCCGGCATGATGTACGGACTACTGCAGTTCGCGGCGCTGCTCTGGGCGCCGTGCATGGGCATGATCAGCGACCGCGTGAACCGAACGACGGGCCTTGCTATCGCACTCACGCTGGCGTCTATCGGCTACTTCGCGATGGGCCAGGTTACCGACCCTTTCAGCAACCAGTTGCTGCCCGCCGCGATACTGCTCGGCATCGGCGAGACCAGCGTCATCGTGGGCGCCGGCACGCTGATGGGCCAGGAAGCTGTCCCCCGGATACGCGGTGCAATCGTGGGTGTGTACGGCCTGATGGGCGGGCTGGGCATCATGGCGGCCATGGCGGTGGGCGGCATCGTCTTCGACGAAATCGCCCGCACCGCGCCCTTTACCATGATGGGAATTACCAACGCGATACTGATGCTGGTCGCGCTGTTGGTAAGGTTGAAATACAAGTAGCGGCCAAGGCGGAACAGCCCTACTCGAGGCTGTCGCGAAACTCCTCGAAATCATCGCTGACAATTTTCTTGCGCATCGCGCGAACGTAGTTTTCCGGCCCAAGCGGACACTGTGCATACAGAATGTGTCGCCAACCATCGTCCGTTTTACGGAACAGGGTAAGCACGCGGTCGAAGCCTGCTGTCGGCTCGGGAGGGCCGAAAATAAGCTGGATTTCGTAATAGTGGTTGAACAGCGCGATGCACAAATCGTCACACAGCATCTTGACGCGCAGGTTGTCGTAGTCCCAGCGAAAACCCTTTAAGACCTTGCGGCCGGGATTCCAGTACTTTTCCAGTTGCGGCCAGGAGTAAAACGGTGCTTCGATCTCTTCGGGCACGTACCACGGTTCGGGATCACTGGCATCCCACACTTCTTTAAGGCGCGCAAAATCCTGGCTGTTCCAGATCTCACGAGTTTGCTTAAGCACCGCATCGATGGCAGCAAAAACTTCGGGCGGCGCCGATGACGGTATGTCCATCGCCGGCGGCGCGAAATGCCCGCCCGCTTCTGCCTCTCCCGGCAGGGAGGACAAACCACTCATCGCCAACAGCAGCCCCAGCGCGGCGCGGCGGTCCGGTTGTTCCGGACTGTCCTGCGCTTCCGCCGTGTTCACTGAACTCTTGTGTTTTGTATTCATCAGACTTACCCCCTTAGTCAGGCCGCGGGCGGCATCTTGACCTGTGTTTCAACAAAACCTTTCAGGTTGGTCATGCGGTTTCGCCAGGCATCGACGCCCGGATGCTCGGAGTAATCGAGCTTATTGCCGAGTTTGGTCATCAGATACGCTGCCACCGCGAAGTCGACGACGCTGAGTGAGCCGAGTACGTAGTCGTTATCCTTTAGCGGTACTTCGAGCGCCGTAAACCAGGGCTTAATATTGTTCAGGTCGGTCTCCACCCCCGTTTTGACGGCGCCCATGAATGGCATCAGGTGGCTACTCTGCCAGTGCAACCAGCGATCGGCATCCGCCCGCCCCTGGATATCTGTGGGCAGCGCGCTGGTCTCCGGAAACTTCCGGGCGAGATAAGTCAGGATGGCGTTCGATTCCCAGAGTTTAAAATTGCCGTCGACCAGTACCGGTACCCGGCGGTTCGGATTTAACTCAAAATACTCATCAGTCTGGGTTTCTTTATCCTTGAAACTCACCTGGTGAACTTCTACCGGCAAATCGAAGTGCACGATAAAGGCTTCAACCTTGCGGTTGTTGGGTGTGATTCTGAATGAATGAAGCAACATGGTACGCTCCTCCTCCTGTTTCTTTTTATATGAACTAACACAGGGCTGGCCTTTTTATATCAGAACAAGGTGATGGCGTCACCGATGGTTACGCCATCACGGTTTAAGCCCATCCCCCAGCAGTTTTTCTACTGCGCCCTGGTTTACCGCAGCCGCATTCAGATTGGGATCCAGCGGTGTAACGGTCACGTAGCCCTTGAAGATCATGTGCCAGTCTTCCTGTTCCTGTTGCGCGGTTGCTTCGCCTTTGGGTGGGCTGATAACTGACATGTAGGTACCGTCTTCCATTTTCCGGAACGTAAATGGGTTTCTGGCATACGAACTCAGGCGGGTTACCGCAACACCTTCCAGATCTTCCGCTTCGCGGCCCGGGTAATTGATATTCAATCCAATTCCGTCAGGCAATATGATTTCATTTTCACCAGACGTTATCCGGGTAATAATCTGCGCCGTAAAACGTGCCGCGTCGTCTAAAGCCTTCAATAGGCTCTCTTGATCGCGCTGGTTTTCACCGACGCTTACCGCAATCGCAGGTATGCCCCGGAGTATCGCGTTCTGGGCCGCACCTACGGTGCCGGACATGCCGACGCTGATACCGGGATTGATACCGTGGTTGCTGCCCGAGACCACCAGGTCGGGCGGCGAGCCGGCGAACAACACATCCAGCCCAAACTGCACACAATCGACCGGCGTACCGGCTACGTACCACTTGTTTGCTTCCGCCTCGGCCGCATCCACCGGCTTGAAAGGATCGACGCTGATACTCATCCCGCCGCCGGAATTGTTGTGCCAGGGGGCAACCAGGGTGACGTTATGGCCGGCTGCCACCAACTCATCGAACATGATGTTGATACCCTCGGCCTCGTAACCGTCATCATTGGTCAACAGTATTTCCAGGGCGCTGGCCGGGGTCACCAGGAGCCCGGCCAACAGTACGGTCATGAAGTCCAGTCGTTTGTTCAGGACCATCGGTGTCTCACTTTCTGAATATCCCGGTCTTCTATATTACAAGCGCCACCCGGACAATACGATCCTGGCTTCACTCGCTATAATCCACCCCATGCAAAGTATTTGTGTCGCAGCCCTGTATCGCTTTGTCAGCCTCGATAGTTACGAACGCCTGCGCGAGCCCGTACTCAACGAACTAAAAAAACTCGCTTTACGTGGAACGATTTTGCTTGCCCGTGAAGGCATTAACGGCACGATTGCCGGCAACCCGGAAAAAATTGACCAGTTCCTGAACTGGCTCCGGCAGGACACATTGTTCGCAGGCAAACTCGAAGGCCTGGATATTAAGAAATCATTTAGTTACAAAATACCCTTCACGCGCACGAAGGTAAAACTGAAAAAGGAAATCGTGACGATGGGGGTCACGGACATCGACCCGGAAAATAGTGCCGGTACCTACGTGAAACCAGCTGATTGGAATACGCTGATCAGCAACCCGGAGGTACTCGTCGTCGATACACGCAACGAGTATGAAGTCGGGATTGGTACATTTAAAAATGCTGTGAACCCACACACGACAACCTTCAGGGAATTTCCCGCCTATGCCGAACGGGCTATAGATCCCGACAAACACCGCAAGATTGCAATGTTCTGTACCGGTGGCATCCGCTGCGAGAAATCCACGGCTTACCTGAAGAGCCAGGGATTTGACGAGGTCTATCACCTGCAGGGCGGCATCCTGAAGTACCTGGAGGAAGTCAGCCCCGAGCAATCGCTCTGGGAAGGCGAATGCTTCGTGTTTGATGAGCGCGTAAGTGTTGATCATGGGCTTTCCCCGGGCAGTTATACCCCGTGTCATGCCTGCCGGATGCCACTGTCGGCGGCTGAACTGGAAAGCGAGCACTACGTCGCGGGTGAAAGCTGTCCGCATTGTTTTGAGCAAACTACCGAGGAGCAGCGTGCCCGCTACCGCGAACGCGAAAAGCAGGTACGACTGGCCGACGTGCGAGGCGAAACGCATCGAGGCGAAGAAGCCGATGCGCTGCGCAAACAGCGGCAGGTGGCCAAACTGGATGAAAAGAACCGGCAGCGTGCCGCGCAAGTCTAGCCGCTATCGAACGACTCAATTTTCCGGTTTACCATTCCCAGTGCGGCCAGCGATATGCCGCTGAAGAACATGTTCGCGCCGGTCAGTACACCGATCGCCCACTCACCGGAAATCGGCCACTGACGCCAGATCAACCAGCCGAGGGCAATGCCCGCAAGACCGTTCAGTAACAAAATGCCCCAGCCGCGAACAGCCCTGAGTTCGATCGCATGCAGCACATCGAAACAGCCGGTCACGGTGAGATAGCCGGCGAGCAACAGTATGAGATAGCGTAATCCGGTCAATGGCCATGCAATCAGTAGCGCGCCACAGGCTACCGACAACAGGGCCATCAGGATGGAACCGACACCCAGGTAGGTAACCAGTCCGGGGCCCCAGTGCCGCACCTTGATGCCGTAGTAGAGCTGCATGGAACCCCGGCCGAGCAGCAATATGCCGACGATCAACTCTACGGCCAACCCGACTACCAGCGGGGCCACAATGGCCATCAAACCGAACATGGCAAGAAAAAAGCCCAAAATCACCAGAAATGCCACATTGTGGTTTACATGTTCCTGTGTTGTCTCGGTCACGGCCTGCCCTTTAAGGATAAAAATATTTTCAACTGCTCAACTTCAACTTACTCTATTAACTCGCCGTCCCATTGTATAGTCCAGCCGGTTTGTTCAATCGTGAGCGCATCGAGGACTTCAATCATGCCGCTGATACTGTCTTCCACGTCCACTGCATTTTGCCCCGGAGCATCGGTCTCGCCATGTGTCAGTACCCGGCCAGGCAACAAGGTCACTACTTTTATACCCTGTCGTTTCCAGCGTATCGCAATTTCTTTCTGTATAGCATCGAGCGCTGCTTTGCTGGTTTTGTATAGAGAAAAGCCCGGCACCGGAATACCTCTGTTGCCTTTACCCGTCGTAAGTGCAGCCATAATTTTCAGGTCACTGGCTTTTACATTCTTGTAGAAGGCCTCAGACACCTTTAATGGCCCGATGGCATTGATCTTGTAAAAGCGATCAAACTCATCGTAATCGATAGTGCCTACCATTTGCCCTCGATCCGGGCCACGCATCAATCCGGCGTTGTTCAGCAAGACGTCAACCGGTTGTTCCCTGTACTGCTCGGCAAGCGCATCGATACCTTCATGGTCCAGCAAATCCAGGCGCTCTACGACAACATTGTTGTTTGCGGCGGCCAGCTCATTCAGTTCGTCGGCGCCGGCAGGGTTGCGACATGTGGCGATGACGTTCCAGCCCAACTCGGCATATTGCTTCGCAAACTCGATACCTATGCCCCGGTTCGCACCTGTGATCAGCACCGTGGGCCTGGCGCCGTCTACGCCATCGTCCGCAAAACTCAATGGCGCCAGCAACAACGCGCAAACAGCCACGAGCACCTTCAGAAAATTCATGAACAACTCCGTTTGTTGGCGTCGTGGACAGACCGCGACACACATGTTTTTATTGGCTGCGGAGATTACCACGAACCACCCATATTTGGATGAAAAAACATTGACCTGTAAAGCTTTCATCCATTTTCGAGCAGGAGATTCATATGCTTAATTTTCCCGTACACACGCTCGAAACCGCGACTGCAGCAAGCAAGGCCAGGCTGGAGACCTCGCAACAAAGCTACGGCAGCATCCCTAATATACATGGCGTAATGGCAGGCTCAGCCGGCCTCGGCTTCCAGCAGCTGCGAGGCTACCCGCCCTCCCGGCAGCGGCTCCATTCCCTTTGAGACGATCGAATCAAGCGCCATGTAAAAGGCCTCGATAATCGGACCGCTAAACTGCTCCGCAGCGACGCCGCCATAGATTACAACGGTACCGTCCTGCGTCAGCTGCTTGCGCCAGGGAACCGACCAATCGGTGTATTCGACGGTGTCGTACACATTGTAGTCATCAAAGAACTCGAAGTTCGCCATGTCATGGTAGAACATCGTGTCCGTGTTCTCGGCAAAAAACTCGAGCGGAATATTCAGGATGTAATCGTAGTCATCCTCGATACCCTCCCAGAATGCCTCGTTCGTGGAAAGGTAATTCCCGTTCGGGTCATTGTGCGGATCGGCAAAATGATCCTGGGACTGAACTATTTCCAGCCGCTCATAGTTATAGTCCTCCATCACTTTGATGGCTTCGGCAAGCGAACGATCCACGTAACGCGGCGCCAGCTTGATCCATGCTTCGTGCGGCACGTTATCCCATGGCATGCCGTGAACCGACAACACCAGCTTGAGTGACAATCCCTCGGGAATGCTCTTCAGGTTATCCCGCAGGATCTCCGTGTGAGTCTTAAACATAGAATCGAAGTGCGACAACTCGGGCGAGATAATCATCTTGATCTCTTTGTGCCCATTTTGTTCCTGCCACTCGTGCATGTAGTGCATGGTGTGCCTGATGCTCCCGTTGAACTCCTCGTGGTGCGAGTACACCGGCCGCGGGGCTGCAATGATCAGCGTGTCGATACCCTCGTCGAGCAGGCTGAACAGAGCCTCCCGGGCCATCGTACGGTTGTCAGCTGTGACCCAGCGCCATGGAATATCACCGTATTTCGCTTCCAGCTTCTGTAACGCATTAAACACGATGTAACGGTTACCGGCTTCATGCGGGACACGCCCGTCGTGAAAGCCCTTGCCCGGGGCGTAGTAGTAATTCTTGGCCTTGGCAGTAAACTTCAGCGCCGCCGCAGATTGGCCTACCTTACGCCCCTTGTACAGGAACGCACCGTGGCTTAGATGCATCGTGCCCTTTGGCATCCACTCGATCTCACCCGCGTGGTACTTGTCTATATATGCAACACCATCAATGTCGAAACTGCTGCCCGTATGATCGACGAGATCCGTGGGGACAAACTCCTCGTACTCATGAAACTTGTGACGGTCCAGCAACACCAGGCCCTTATCCATCGTCACGAGCTCGGTGATCGGCCAGGGAATATACTGAAGCGACTTGCCGGCGAAGGTGAAAAAATCTTCCTCGCGAAAGTCTTCCGGCATGATGAGGTGTGACACAAATATGCCGATGCGGCCGACCGGCTGGGTGTCCTGATCAATGTAGTACTCGTAGTAGTTGGGCTTGGCGAGTTGCGGCGGCTGATTGACCACATAAAAGGCTATCGACAATGCGCCGATGATGACGATCAGGCCAAGAACAAATCGCCTTAAGAACTTCATGGAAGACATGCCCTTTTATGTCGACATTATGGTTGGGGCTAATATAAACCTTAAAGTAAGCTAAAGGTGTATACCCCGGGCCCTCTTTTTGCGCTATTTCCGAGGTATGTCAAAGAACTTGAAGCCCCTGCCGCGCAAGGCTTTCAGCCTATTCAGGCTGCCAGTTCTCCCAGCCTGTATCACGCAGGTATTGCTCAAAAGTTATTAAGTTGGGGTAGCGCCGGCGCAGGCCCTCGACATCCGCTTCGTAACCGGCCTGGTCGTACCAGCGAAACAGCGGTTGCAAGGGTTTTGGCATGCCAGCCAGGTATTCCTCGAGCGGCTGACGATTGTAAGGGACTTCGCGGCCCATGACTTTGCTGTAGGTATCCACGTACTCGCGGACCGTCATTACATCGCTGGCGATGTTGACAGCAACACCCTTCCACTCCGCAGGGTAGTCAAATGCTTCGGCTACCAGGAAACCGATATCCGGGATAGATATGAAATGCAGCAGGCGCTCGGGGCTGCGTGAGTCGCTGATACCGTTCTTGGCAGTGCGCGCCTGTTGCCCACGAAAATTCTCCATAAACGCAACAGGCCGGAATACCGTGTAGGGAACGCCGCTCTCCACGATGGCGATTTCGACCAGCATCTTGGCCGCGCCCACAAGACCGTGGCCTGGTTCAGCAGCGGCGCCCGATGAATAGACAAGGTGGTCGATCCCTGCCTCTTTCGCCGCCGCGATGACATTCTTTCCCTCCGCGACCTCGTTCCGCGAGAACCCGCTATAGAAAAATACCTTGTCGACTCCTGCCATGGCCACCCGCAGGGAAAAGCTATCGGCATAATCTCCCTGCATGACCTCCACCCCCTTGGCTGCCAGCGCCAGGGCCTTCCTGCCCCCGGGTTTACGCGTCAGGCCACGAACCCTGTAACCCCGTGACAACAACTCATCCACCACGGCATTGCCCTGCCGCCCGGTTGCACCACCCACGAGTACAGTTTCGGGTTCCGTCGTATCGGTGGTCGAGCAGGCCACCATGAACAAGGCGATCAGCAGGCAAAGAAAAAATCGGTGCAACATTGGTTGAGCTTCCTTTTGGTTACGCGCCGAAGCGGTTCGGAATTACAACTTCGTTCATTGGCAGTGGCCCCGGTCGTGGCCATGCGTCCCGCACTCCTTTGCCTATGGCGACGAACATGGTAATCAGGTGATCGTCGGGCAAATTTATTAACTTGCCGACTGCGCCAAAATCAAAACCGTCCATCGGGCATGAACTGTAGCCCATCGACTGGGCCGTCAGCATCAAAGTCTGTGCAACTATTCCGCAGGAACGGAACGCTTCGTCGCGCTCAACCTGGGGTTTCCCGAGGTAGTACTTCTCGATTTCCGGCAGCATAAACTCACGGATTACGGGTGGTGCATCGTCCCAGTAACGACCAGGATTCTTCTCCCACGCTTTAAAGTCCGCGCACAACACGATAAACATGGACGCATCGGTTACCTGCGCCTGGTCCCAGGCAACAGCCCGAATTTGCTTACGCAATTCCTTGTCTTCCACGACAACAAAACGCCAGTGCTGAATGTTAAATGCTGTTGGTGCCAGCATTGCGTGGGAAATAATTTCCCGCTTTTCTTCGTCGGTCATTTCGTGGTTGGGATCAAAATGCTTGATCGCCCTGCGAGCGCGGATCGCGTCCCTGGTTTCCATATGTTTCCTTCCTGGTCTCGTATTGTTTTTGTTTCGCCTGGCTGGCGGCCACCTTTCGAAGGCATTTCCTATCTTGCCCGAAGCCACGCAATTCGTCGAACCGCACTGCGCACGGAGAGCAAAAAAATCATGCTCCGGGAAAACTAATGGCAAATGATGCTATCAGGCGCTATATCGGGGAGATGCTGCCATGACATCAGAGAAGTCCGACCTGCTGAACGATCTGCAGGTTACAAGAAGGCTACTGATCAATTCGGGCGCTGCGCTCGCTGCGGTTCCTCTGGCTGCATGTGCCGACCCCGCAAGCACACAGGAAAATACAGTTGCCGGTCCGGCAGCCAAACTACTTGAGCCCCCGTTCGACTCCATCCGTGACTACGTCACTGCCCTCGAGCAGCGCGGACTGTTGCAGCGCTTTGACGGCATTAACCAGGACAACTACGAAGGCACCGCAATAATGTACCGACTCATTGATGAGTTCGGTTTGCGTGAGGCCCCGGCGGTCATGTTTACAAACCTTACAGCGAATGGCCGGACCTATCCCGGCCCGGTTGTCGCCAACCTGCAGGGAAACCTGCTATCGGAACCCTTACTGCTCGGTGGCGAAGTAGACCCGGAAAACCTCAAGGCAACTTATCAGAACGTTACCCGGCGCACGCTAGCCATGCTTGAGGAAAGGCAGGGTGTCTGGGCAGAAATAGAGCCACACGAGATTCCTGCAGAGGAGGCAGTTATCAAGCAGGTACGACTTGAAGGGGATGAGATAGACGTGCTCGCATTCCCGTTCCTGCGCGGTAACCCTGGTGATGCCGGACCCTATATCAACACGGCGTCCGTATTTACCAGGGATCCTGATCTGGGCGTTAATTTCGGCACCTACCGCTGCCAGATTAAGGGCCCCCGCAAAATCATGATCAACTTCGAGGGCGGCCAGACGGGCATCAAGATGGTGGATGCTGCCCGCAAGCGCGGCGAGACGTCCATGCCTATCACGCTGGTCATCGGCCAGGATCCCTTAACATGGGTGGTATCCAGTTCGCGCATACCGTCACGCATCCGCAACCGCGGTCCAATCGACGAACTGAGCGTTGCGGGTGGGCTGCGCGGCAAAGCTGTCGACGTGGTGCGCACCGAGAGCGGTCATTTCCTGGTTCCTGCCAACGCAGAGATAGTGATCGAGGGGACCGTGGATATCGTCAACCTCGAAGAAGAAGGTCCCTACCACGAAATGTATGGTTACCTGGGGCACAAGAAAGAAGAAAATTATGTCATGACCGCGCAAACAGTGACGCACAGAAAAGATCCCTGGGTAATGAACAGCTTTACAGGGGTTGTACGGGAATACATCACCTCGCTGCAGCGTGCAGAGAATATCTATAACCTGCGCAAATCCTTTCCACAGGTGGTGGATTACGAATCACCCCACGATTCGCAGGGACTCGTTTATATAAGTATCAAGAAAGACGCGCCGGGACAGGGCCTCGAAGTCGCCCGGCCTACGGCCATGTTTAACCCGCTGGCCCGCGTCGTAATTGTCGTGGATGACGACGTCGATGTGCTCGATTCGTCGGCCGTGCGATTTGCGATCGGTTCACGCTGGCAGCCCGCACTTGCGAGTGAAATTATCGAGAATCGGCGGGCCTTCCCACTCGACCCGGCATCACCGGACCGCAAGACCACGAGCAAAATCATTATCGATGCGACCCGTCAGTGGCCGGAGGAAGGCGGGCCAAAAATCTACCAACGACTTAACCGAACCGTGTTTGAAGAAGCGGCGCCGGATGCAATAGCAAAGGTGCTCGCGAAGTGGCCGGATAAGCTCAACAAGTAATCAGTCGCCCAGCAGCGCCGGAATGACCGGTAACACGGCGGCCCAGTGACACCACCATGTTATGAGAAAGCTCTTCGACTTGGCGTAAATAAAACCGAATACTATCCCGAGCACGGTAAAAAACGGCACATAGAATACGAACGGGTTTTCCTGCATGGCGGGATAAACGCTCAGGTAAAACAGGCCGTACATCAGTGATGACAACAGGATCGGAGGCCAGAATCCGTTAAAAGCCCGCGCAAAGGCCTGGATCATGTAGGCCCGAAAATAGATCTCGATCGCGAAACTGTGGTATGCAGAACCGAGCACGGCAATCACGCTCATCTCGAAACCGCCACGGTTAGTCATGCCCTGGACAAGCCCGATCACAAGTGCAACCAGCAGCCAGGGTAAAGTTACGCGCCAGCCATAAGTCTTAAAGCCGCCCTGCCTGCTTAAAAGCGGTAGCCCAATTGCCAGCGCAATTATCCAGGCCCTGCGAAAATACGACCAGATGGACGCCGGGTCGTGTTCGGCCTCGGCCTCACCCCAGCCCAGTTCAACCGAGCAGATATACCAAACCAGCATGCTCGCGACGAAGGTCCCGAGCGGCAGGTACAGCGCTTTGATATCTTTAATCATACACACACCATAGCAGGCCATAACTTTAGCTCAAATGGGACGCTGGAAACCGCCACCGCCGAAATCATCCCCTTACGTGACACCGGAAGGGTACAAGACCCTGCAGGAAGAACTGAAAGAACTCTGGCTGCGCCGGCGCGATGTCGTCAAAGCGCTGGCTGCCGCGGCCGCGGAAGGTGACCGGTCAGAAAATGCGGAGTACATCTACCGCAAGAAAGAACTGGGCAGCATTGATTACCGGATTCGCTACCTGCAAAAACGCCTGCCAAAGCTCAACGTGGTGCGTGATACGCCGGACACGGGCAAAGTATTCTTCGGCGCCTGGGTCGGCCTCGAAAATATCGCTGACCGCACTTTGATCGAATACCGGATTGTTGGCCCGGACGAAACAGACGCAGGGAAAGGCTGGATCAGTATCGACTCACCACTAGCCAAGGTATTGTTAAAGAAAGAAACCGACGACGAGGTCAGCGTTATGGTCGCGGATCAGCGCACCGACTACCTGGTCACGGGCATACGCTACGTGGGCTCGGACTAAGCGTCGTCAGTCCTTTCGAAACAGCAACGCAAACCGGTCGGTCTTGCCGCGCACCGTCTTGTCGAAGACCATCTTGCTGTAGTCATCATCCGGGTTGTGCAGCGCATCGCTGCTAGCTACAAGTTCAAATCCGTAGCTCGCGATATCCTTGCGTGCGAATTCTTCATCGATTCGATGCACGGTCTGCGCCGATTCCTTTCCGGTCCCCGCAGCCGCCGCATGGTCAATGACCAGCAGCTTGCCGCCCGGTTTCAGCGCACCGCGGACCTGGCTGAAAAACAGGCCCACATCGGTGTTCTGCCAGCCGCGCTCGGGGTTGTGATAGTAAAGATCGTGGTAACACATCACCATCAGCGCCGCATCGAGGCTGTTTTCTGCAAGCCCGAGGTCGTCGACTTCACTCTTTATGACGGTAATACCCGGGAACTGGTTGTTGCCGTAACGCTCCTTGAGTTGTTTCTCGACAAAGCGCGCGTACGGCATGTTGTTATGGAGGATAACCGAGCCTTCGTCGCCGACTACTCCGACCATCAACTCAGAGTAGTATCCGCCGCCGCCCATGAGGTCAATCACATCATCACCCGTTTGTAGATCGAACATGGCCAGAATTTCGGCCGGCTTGCTGCGTGCATCACGCTCATGGTGTTCGTCCGTACGGGACTCGTTTGCGATGGCAGTGGCGATAGCAGGCTCATCTGCAATCGATAAATTTGTTGCACTTAGAAGAATCGGTGAAATAGCAATAAAAACTTGAACCAGGCGTATCATGATTTGCTCCTCCGCTCTGAATTCTGATGTATTTGTTGTAACATTCAGGCAGCCGTTTTGCTGAAAAACCGCTGTGTGACCAGCGCGCCTATCAAATCACCTTCAACATTCACTGCCGTGCGAATCGTATCGAGTGGACGCTCGACCACCAGAAGAATACCGATTGCCTCCAGCGGGATTCCCGCTCCGAGCAGCACCATCTGCATCCCGGCCATCGAGCCCGACGGCATACCTGGTGCACCTATGGACGATACCATGGCCATAAAAAATACCGTGACTATCCCTGTTGTCCCGAGGTCGATACCGAGATTCTTAAGCCGACTTGCATCACCGATATTCAGTAAGCCGCCAATCAGTGAAAAGAATATAATCGGCGCAACCAGCATCTTCAAAAGTGCCAGGAATACCGTTTTCAACAGCAGTATGAATTCATAAAATGCCGGCGGAGAGGTGTCGACGGTCCATTCCGGATCGCCGAACAGAAGAGCTGAAAAATAACCGAGTACGCCTGCAATCAGGACCCAGAAAGTCAGGTTTTTAGTCAGTTTCTTGACCACGGTGGGCATCACTATCCGGTTTTGCCGGCGATTAAGCAATCCCGTGATGGTTCATGGTTGCCGGACGGAGCTAGAATGTCCCTTTCAGCATCGGATCGCACAATGAGTATTCACAGGATTGCTGCGATAGCCCTGTTTGCGCTGCTGAACACTGCCGGCATCGCCGCCGAACCGTCGATCACCAGCCCCACATACAAGCCAACTGTATTGATTACAGGTTCAAACCGCGGTATCGGCTTTGAGTTTGTGCGCCAGCTTTCGGCGCGCGACTGGCAGATTATTGCCACAACCCGTAATCCGGACGGCGCGACGGCACTCGCGGGGCTTGCTGCCGATGATGCCGATATCGTCATTGAAAAACTTGACGTCACGAGCGATGAAGATATTGCGGCGCTGGCCGCAAAATATCTTGAACACCCTATCGATATCCTGTTGCTGAATGCCGCCCGGGGGCCTGCTCCGAAAACTGCCATGAGTCAGCTGGCCCACCTGGACTGGGAGCTCGCAGGCAGCTTTTTCCAGGTCAACGCGATCGGGCCGATGAAAGTAACCCAGGCGCTGATGGAGAACGTCAAGGCTTCGAATATGAAGCAGGTCATCGTGATGTCGAGCGACTCGGGTTCATTTATAGCCGGCTCACAATTGCCGATTCTGTATCACTACAAGGCCAGCAAGGCGGCACTCAACATGTACTTTCACACCCTCGCATTCGAAACCAAGAAACGCGGCGTAATGACAGTCATGCTCCATCCCGGCCTGGTGGGTACGAATGAACAACTGGCAAAATTTCCCGGTGCTCTGAAAACAGAAGACAGCGTATCCCAGATGCTGAACGTGATGGATGGACTTACGCTCGAAGATAACGGCCGGTTCATCAGTTACGAGGGCGAATCCATGCCGTGGTAGCTACCCATGGCGACTCGACATAAAGGCGTTACGCAAATTGCAGGGTGATGCAGCGATGGCTATTCCTTGCCCTGCGCGCGCCGCCGAGAAGAACCGGGTACTCGATACAGTGCTGCTCGTTTCTACATAACACCACACCCGGATTTTGAGACTTGCATCAACGAAGCCCTTGACGGGCCTCGTTATAGTGGATGCTCAGTTTTTCAGTGCGCCCGCAACAATAAAAGTCTCGCTGCGAGCTAGGTGTGGGCGCATCTTCCAGTTCTGGCTTCGGATAGGCCCCTTTCAGGGGCCTATTTTCGTTAGGAGCTGACGAAAAACACCGGTGGCGGAATGCATGCAACGATGCCCGAGCCCGGTAAGCGTGGATCAGGCAGGCGACCACTCGACACGCGGCAGCAGGCTACTCGGGAATTAACCCTACTCCTTCATCCATTTCATCAGTCCCGCCATACGCTGAATAAACGCTTCCGGGTCCTTGTCCTTGAGCTCCATGGGTTCCCGCGCCTGGTCGATGCTGATGACTGGTTCATATTCACCGGCCAGCATGGCCTCGACGACACGCTCACCGCATTCCTCCGCGCTGATACCCACATCACTACCCCAGTCATCCTGGCCGTACTCGGAGCCATCACCCAGTAACGCATGCTCGGCAACATTACTGCGAATCCCGGCGATGACCAGCAACATGACCTGGATGTTGTATTCGAGCAGTTCAATTCGCAGTGTGTCGAAATAGCCGTGCAGTGCATGCTTGGCCGCGCAGTAAGCGGAGTGGAAAGGCATGCCGTGTTTACCCGCGACCGATGAAGTCACGATCAGCTGGCCGCTCTTCTGTTCCATCATCCGCGGCAATACCAGCTTGGTCAGCGCGATCGGTGCAAAGTAATCAACTTCCATCACGCGCCGGTCGACATCGAGATGTGTATCTTTTACAAGCGCCCGCTGACCAATGCCGGCATTATTAACCAGTCCGTCCAGCCGTGTGTTGTCCGCCAGCACCTGCCCGGCAGCAGCCTCCCGCTGTCGGGCGTCCGTGATATCGAATGGCACGACTTTCACGCCGCCCGCCCCGGAATCACAATCAGCCTTTACACGTTCAAGTTCCGCTTCGCGTCGCGCCGAGATAATGATGTTAGCGCCTTCACGGTGAAATACCTTTGCGATGCCCTCACCGACACCTGATGATGCACCCGTGATCCAGATCGTCTGGTTTTCCAGTTTATTTGCCATAGCGGACAGATTTCCAATACGTTGTTATTTGCGAGACAGGATAAATATATTGCCCACGACTGCCAATGCAAGTCCGGCAATGATATTCAGGCTGACCGCCAGGCCCTCGAAGGCAACCGAAAATGTGAGCGCCACGATAGGGATCATTACCGTCACATAACCCGCCCGCTCCAGCCCTATACGACCCAGCAAAGTGAGATAACACGCGAATGCAACGACTGAACCGAATACCGACAGGTACAGGAGCGAAATCATGTAATCCGGTGACGGATCAAAATTGAAAGACTTACCTCGCACCAGTGCAAGCCCGGCGTTCAGCAAGGCCCCGTACAACATACCCCAGGCATTCGCCTGCATCACGGGTACGCCGGCGGCCTGCACGGCCTGCGATGCCGTATTGCCAAGGGATGCCAACACGGTGGCAAGCAGCGAGAAAAACAACCCGACAGCTACCCGGTCACTCAGTGAAACATCCTGCATCTCGGGCAGGAAGACGAGAAGAATGCCGGCTATCCCGAAGCCTGCACCTATATAAGTATTGCGTGTCACGCGACGACCGAAAAACAAACGCGCGTTAACAATATTCATCCAGACCATCGACGAAAAGCCAATCGCGTTGAGCCCGGAGCTTATATGGAACTGCGCTTCGTAGGCCGCCAGGTAGTTAAGGCCGAACAAGAATGCACCCAGCAGTAAAAAGTAGCCATGGGTATGCGCATCGAAACGCAAGGATTTCCGTAACGCGATACACCAAACGAATGCAAGGCCGGCCGCCAGAAAATTACGGTACGCGAGCGACACGCCAGGATCGACTACCCCAAGCTGAAAATCAATCGCGTACCAGGTCGAACCCCAGATAAACACTGTTGCCATATACAGGAGAAAATTGACCATAGACCGAGTCTACTTGAATCACAGCTGATGAAGCCGGCTGTTCATCACGTGGGGTCACCGCCGACAATTCTCATGCTAGATTGTCTGCAGGAACCAAGAATCAACAGTCAGCTCCCGGCTGACTCAATACAAAAAGGTAGTCATCATGCGAATACTTACCAGCGTGCTTGCCGTAGCAGCCCTGCTCCTGTCCGGACCATTATTTGCAGGTGGTCATTCCGGTCAGAAGGTTTCCAAAATCGAGGACATACCCGCCCGAACCGGAGACTGGACGGCAGAAGAAACCGCCCGCGGCCGGGAACAATTAGTAAGAGCATTCGACGCTGCATGGATTCGGGTCATCGCAAGCGGTAAAGATCGCGAGATCGTAATGACCGAACCCACGAATAGACCCGGTGCTGCCGTCGGTTACATCCGGAAGCTGGTGGATTGCCTGCCCACCCCTGAAGTCGCGCTGTGGCCAGAGGACCCGGTCGGACCTTTTAAGGATATCCTCGAAACGGCCACCATCCGGCAAATGGTGCAGGCAGTGCCGGACACGCCGGACAATTCAACGTGGTATTTCTCCGGCGTAGCTCAGAAGTACCAGGACGCGGTCATCGAGGAAATAAGCAAGCACTACGATGTCGACCTTAAGGTCGAAAATGTGGTGGTTGCCCCGGGCCGGCTGCCCTCAACTTTCCTGCTGGTGGATAACAAGATCGACTTCATTTCGCAGTTAAATGCCACCGGAGGCGTAACCCAGGAAATGCGTCGTCGCCTGTCGCGCAGGTTTACCTGCACGATGAGCGCGTCGAGTCAGTACATACATATACCCAAAGACTCAAAGCTGGTCGACGAGATCAAGTCGCTGAACGACCTGGTCGCCCGCCCCGAAATCCGTATCTGCGCCGGCGTGCTGACTACCCAGATGGCCCAGACTTTCATGCCTGAACACACGGTGAGAACCAAGTACATGAACGATTTGCCGGCGTGCGACCGAGATATCAAGAATGGCAAACTGGATGTCTTTATCAACCCGATCAACGATCTGTCAATTGCCGGGCTGGACGGTTACGTTGCTGTACCCACCCCGCTGGTCGCCGGCACACCGCTGTGGGTTGCCCTGGAAGGCATAGAATGCCCGTCTGACGGCGACCCGAAGACGGAAGACGCATGTTTCGAAACATCACCACCCTAGAAACCGGGGCGCGAAGAAGGAAAACGGTGTCAGGCACCTGTTCGGGGGTACCGGCGGATTAAACCGGTCGGTGCCTGACACCAACCCTTTAAGTACCCGAAACTGCGTGTAACCAGCTCGCCCGCAAGTTGTTCGTCCCATTGCAACGGCAGTGTGCGCCGGCCATCCCGTCCCTCGCGAACAAAAAATTTACCGCTGGTTGCTGCTGCCTCAGGTGCAGTTGCGAGATACAAAGGCACTAACGCACCCTCCTCCGGGCTCCGCATACGGCCACGCATGAGCTCCCGCTCATGGCTCGAAAACAGGTTGTTCGTGTATAAAAAGTTAGTGTCGATGAGACCGGGACAAAGGGAATTCGACACCACGCCAGTACCTTCCAGTTGACTCGCCAGCCAGTGACTGGAAAGCACGTTCGCAAGCTTGGAATTAGCGTAGGCCTGCCAACCGTCAAAATGCTGCTCGGCCTGCATATCCGAAAAATTGATAAGCCCGCCGCCCATCGCCGTTGATGAAACATTTACAATACGCGCGGGTGCGTTGGCCTTAAGCGTATCGAGCAGCAGGTTGGTCAGAAGAAAGGGCGCCAGGTAGTTTACGGCGAAGGTTAATTCGAGACCGTCATGGCTTAGCTGGCGATGATCGGTCAGCATCCCGGCGTTATTGATAAGGACATTCAGGCCGCCGAATTCGGTCTGTACCTGCTCGGCCAAAGCAGCGACCTGATCGAACGAGGCGTAATCGGCAAGCACGGTGTGCAGGTGGGTGTTTCCTGTCGCATCCCCGATCTCGTTAAGTGCACGGTCGGCTTTCTCCGGACTGCGACCGTGCATGATTACGGTCGCGCCGGTTTTTGCCAGCGCCAGGGATAACGCCTTGCCGATACCATCGGTGGCGCCGGTTACCAGGTAGATTTGCTCCTCCATAGAATGGCGCAAACTACCAGAAGACAGGGTCGCCGTGTACTTTTTCGTGAGGCCTAGTTTGCTGCCAGCAACTTGTCGAGCGCCAGCCGGATCTGTGCTGCCCAGTAAGGTGCCTTGCGGGAGGCCCGTTGTGAATGTTTGAGTCCGGCCGGTAGCTCGATTTCCTCGTCATAGCGGGCCATGACGTCGTACAGGTTCAGAACCAGTTGGTTCTTGCTGTCGAAGATCAGTAACCCGGGCGTCGCGTAAACACCGTAGGCGTCCGCTACCGTGCCGCCGTTCGGCAGTGGCTTAAAGCCGTATCCCTGCGTCTGCAGATACTCCAGCGGGTTGCCATCGTCCCTGAAGTTGATGGCATAGATGGTGACGCTATCCCCGTACTCATCCTGGATGCTCTGCAGATGCAGCATAAGGGCCTTGCAGTAGGGACACCAGCTTGCCCAGAAAAGCAGTATGACCGGGTCGTCGTGTTCATAGGGGGAAGCTGATCGTATTACCTTCCGGCGTGTTCAGCGACCAGCTAACCTCATCGGCGGCCCTGGCGATGGTGAAAGGAACCAGCAGCAGCAATATAAACAGGGCCAGCCATACCACCGGAACCGCAGTAGGTAATCCATCCCGGCAGAAGATGCGGTTCATCGCTTCCGCTCGGCCAGTATGATGACCACGAAAGCCAGAAAGGCAAAAACCACAAATATAAATTCGGGGATCATCACTCCGTTCAGCATCCTGCCGTCTGCAAGCGCGCGTGCAACTTCTTCGGCCCCTATATAGACACCGGTAAATACCACGGCAGCCAATACCGCGACGAGCTGCCTGATTAGTGAAAAACCAGATGGCTTGATGAGCAGAAAATAATAAACGATCAGAAAAACTACGGTATAGCTACGCGCAAGCAGGCCGTAAAACGGTGCATGAAAGAAATAGTGGTTCAGGACGAAAAAGCTGCCACCGATCAGCGTAATCATCGCGTACTTCCAGCCGGGGTGTTCCGCCTTAAACCACTTTTTCCAGACCAGGAGCAGAAAGAGATAAGCGATAGGCGTGCCGAATGCCAGTTCATAGAACGCTCTGAAGCCTTCCCAGGACTCATCGTACATTAGCTACCTCTCATACAGTGCCGAACCCGACATGACCAGCATACACGAAAGCCTGAGCGTGGCCGGAATGGGGATATTGCCTGACCCTGCACAGGTAAGCGCCGGGATCATGATGCGCCATTGCCTGCCCAATTTAAGGGTGCTAGCCTGAGCCGCATTCGGGTTATTCGTACGGGGAGGGCTTTGCCATGATCGAAGAAGGCGTGGAGGTTTGCTTTACCTACACCCTCACCGTCGAAGGTGAGGTACTGGAAAGCAACGCGGGACAGGAACCACTTGTTTATGTGCAGGGCGATGGGCAGTTGCTGCCCGCGCTGGAAGCCCAGTTAATCGGTCTTAGCGCCGGAGACACGAAAACCGTCAACCTGGATGCAGCGAATGCTTACGGCGAGTTCAGTGAAGCCGCCTTCCAGGAAGTACCGCTGGACCGTATCCCCGAAGAAGCGCGTGTCGTGGATGCCACACTGCAGTCACAAGGTTTTACAGGGCCCATTCGGGTTGCAGAAATCAAGGCAGACGTCATCGTACTGGACTTTAATCATCCACTCGCCGGTAAAGACCTTAGATTCGATATCACGATTGTGGATATCGATGTGATTCAGGGCGAACCCGAGTCCGGGAGCTAATCGAAAAAGCGGTAGCGTAATATAGCAAGCGCGACACGAATTCCGTCGCGCCAGAATACGATCTTCTTACCCTCGTCCCTACCGCGCGCATGGTAGCTAATAGTTGTCTCGTAGAATTTATGGCCCTTCTTCGCCATCTTGCCCTGCATTTCCCAGTCATAATCGAAGCCATTGCTCTTCAGGACCAGTCCTTCCAGGATCGACGCCCGGTAAACCTTGAACATCGTTGCGCCATCAGTAAGCCGCGTGCCGTAAAGCAGGTTGAATAATGCCGTAAACAGCACGCCACCGATATTTACGAAAAAGCCATACACTGCTTCCAGGCCGTGAAACTGGCGATACTGCCAGTGGGTCGAGGGGTCGCGGGCGCGCGACCCGAAAACGATATCGGCCTCGCCTTCTATTATTGGTTTCAGGACTTTCGGATAGTCGGACACCTTGTACTCGAGGTCGCCATCCTGGATCAGGACGATATCGCCGCTGATCTCGGCCAGCCCCTTACGTACGGCGGCACCCTTACCTTTAGGAGTCTCCTCGTAGAAAATTCGCACGCCTGGCTTGCCCTCGTATCCCTGAACGATTTCCCGGGTTCCGTCCGTCGAATTGCCTTCGACAATCAGCACTTCTGTTTCAATGCCTTCCATCTGAAACGTGAGGACATCATCGAGCACTTCCCGAACAGTGGCTTGTTCGTTGTAAACGGGGAAAATGACAGAGAGTTTCATGGGGCTACCAGTAACCAGTCGTATTCAGGTCTTTCTTGCGTATACGGTAACTGCCGGTGCGGGATTAAACCGGTGGCCCGTTACAAGGGAAACCAGGGAGGTCGATCCGAAAATCACTTTCTTGGCAACCACGGTACCGGTTGTACCTACCTCAACGGGTTGAGACGGGATAATTGATATATCGCTGAACCCTGTATCGCTAAGCAGTTTACGGATCGTCTTTGGCGTGAAGCCATACAGATGTGCCGGTGGATCAATAACGTTGAAATGACTCGACTTGTTATCCGTATCGATGTTCAGGGCGAATAGCAGCTTGTCCATTTTTGGAATCTTTTTCATCGCCAGGAAGACATTCGAAAAAATCATGTTGGGGACTCGCATGCCGAACATACCGCCGGGCCTGAGTATTCTGAAGGCCTCGTTCACAAAAGCCATGGGGTCACGGGCATGTTCCAGCACGTACCAGGCGGTTACTATGTCGAACGATTCAGCCTCAAAAAGTCCAGGCTCGAATTCGCCCTGGCTGACCTGAACACCGTCTATCCTGTTCGCCTCCGCGGCTGCCTCGGGTGAGAAATCCAGGCCCCTTGCATCCCAGCCACGCTCAGCAAAACGCCTCAGGAATTTGCCGTGGCCGCAACCTATATCCAGGACCTTGCCCCTGGCTCCTGTTTTGCGCAGCAAGTATTCCGAATCCAGGTCGAAATTTCTGCGCATCATCTCGCCCCAGATGTCGCCCGATTCCTCCGGGAAATACTGTGCATAAAACTCGGTCAGGTCTTCGTCCGTCGGTTGTGGACTTACATAGAGCAATCCACACTCTTTGCAGCGAACGACGTTGTAACGGTTCTCTTCAGCCACGAGCCGTTTCCCGGATGACCCACAGAGATTGCAATCGATATCCTGCTCGCGCCCCGTCGGGGCCCAAGCACGATTCTCTGTAATTCCAGATTGAGGCTGGGGCATGATTAATCTAGTAAATTATTGTAATTATTATGGTTCTTATAATGAATGCCGGGCCAGCGGTGCCAACTATAACCCGTCACCCGCGACCAGTGCGAGTTAATAAAGAATGACAGGTATCAGGCCTGATTTCTCGAACCCGGGTCGCCCTTTATGTAAACAGGCCGGCTCAGTGTCGCTGCTTCAGATAGAAGGCCAGGATCGATCCCACGGCCATATGCATGTCCTCGATTACGCCGTACTGGTCGCTGTCTACATGGAATACGACGTCGGACATGGCGCGTAGTTTGCCCCCGGAAAAACCGGTGAACGCGATTACCGTTGCACCCTTTTCGCGGGCAAACGCAGCGGCTTCGATCACGTTCGGTGAGTTACCACTGCCACTGATAAGGACTACGACATCGCCTGCACTCAGTATATTTTCGAGCTGGCGCACGAATATTTTTTCATAGCCCAGGTCGTTACCGATTGCGCTCATGAAGGCAACATTGTCATTGAGTGACGTACATCGGAGTAAAGGCTTACCGGCACGTTCTGCCGTTTTGGCCCAGTCGGTTGCGATATGAGAAGCCGTTGCGGCCGAACCGCCGTTGCCCATTACGAATACCTGGGCGTTTTCATTCTCTGCCTTCTCCAGCAACCCGGCTATTTGGCCAATTGCTTCGAAATCAAGCTGCTCCCATTGTTCCAGCTCGGCATCACGATACCATTTGGCGAACGCAACCGAATCCAGCCCGCCGGGGCCTGTCCCTGTAAAGTTGTCTGCAGCCAGTCCCGGCTGCCTTTTTTCCTCAACCAAAGGAATTCCTCAACGTGCGAGATGAATAATTTTAGAACCTTCCGGCTCGAATTCGATACTTACTTCCCGCCAGCCGCGCATGGCTTTACGAACCTGAGCCTGATTATTACGTTTCACATAGAGTAGCAGGAAACCGCCGCCGCCTGCCCCAAGAATCTTGCCGCCTTCCGCACCCGCCTTGCGTGCGCGTGCGTAGACCTTATCTATATCTGAACTGGATATGCCACTGTGCAAACTACGCTTCAGTAACCAGCCTTCGTGCAGAAGCTCGCCGAAACGCGTGATGCGGCCTTCCTGCAATAGCTTTCGCGCCTCGTCAGCAAGCGCCCTTAGCTCACGCATATCTGATTTCTTGCTGTCCATATTGGATCGCATGCCCTTCAGGATCGTGCTCGCCTTGCGGGTCTTACCGGTATAGAAAAGCAGCAGATTGTTATTGAGATTCTTGAGCTTCTTCGGCGAACAAACTACTGGTGTAACACGCACCGATTCATCGGGCATAAATTCAATGAACTGAAAGCCCCCAAATGCAGCGATATATTGATCCTGTTTGCCAATGGGCTCCTGCAGCCGCTTGATTTCAATATCGCATGCTTCGCTGGCCAACCGCGAGGCCTTCACGTAAACCCCCTTGTATGCATACAGGGCGTGCAGGGCGCCAACGGTAAAACTTGAAGAAGAGCCGAGTCCTGTCCCCCCGACGATATCGGCCATCGAGGTAATTTCTATACCCCGTTTAATACCAGTGGTTTTCATCGCCTCTTTAAGCAGGGGATGTTTTACATCACGGATGTTGCTGACTTCTTCGGTCCTGGAATACTTAAGAATAATTTTATCTTCAAAGTACTTGTTTACCGTGACATACATGTACTTATCTATAGCGGTCGACAGAACCGCGCCCGGCTCGTGACGATAGTAGGCTGCAAGATCGGTTCCGCCGCCGGCAAAACTTATTCTGAAAGGTGTTCTCGATATAATCACGCTTGAGCCCTACGCTTTCGATCTACAATCCAGTCGGCCGCCGTGGCCATGTCATTCGCCACAAAGGTGGGTGTGGCGTCCGGGCACGTACCATCCTCTCCTGCGGCCCCGGTCCTGACAAGAACGGGGATACAACCCGCTGCCTCTGCGGCGGCAATATCACGCGTACTGTCGCCGACGAAATATGACGCCGACAGGTCGATATCGAAGCGTTCCGCTGCCTCGAGTATCATACCCGGCTTCGGTTTGCGGCACTCGCATTCACGTCGGTATCGAGGATCCTGCGCTTCCGGATGATCGGTTTCCGGATGATGCGGACAGTAGTAAATACCGTCCAGCTGCACTCCTTCAGCCGTGAGCAATTCCTGCAGGCGGGTATGGATACCGGCGAGCCCCTCCTCGTCAACAATTTCGCGGGCAACGACCGGTTGATTCGTAATCAGCACAAGTAATGCGCCCGCATCCTTCAGTTCTTTTAACGCCGCCGCGACACCGGGTATCAGTTGCAACTGATCGGGCTCTGAAAGCAGCCCTACAGGCTCGTTGATCGTTCCGTCGCGATCGAGAAATACGGCCCACGACACGATCAGGCATTCCTCAGCGATTCATTGAATTCTTTGTAGCGCTCAGGCGTACCGACATCCAGAACCCGCTCCGAGGTTTCATACGCCATCAACTTGTCACCTGCACTCGCGGCCGCCGGGAAAATATCCCGGGCAAAATCGCTTACTCCCTCGTCTGGCACACGATCCAGAAGCTCACGCCGTATCACCCAGATGGCTGCACAACCCAGGTCGCTCGATATGCCGTCTCGCTCCATTCGGCCTACAGCCTGAATCTGTCCATCCGGGTTCACCAGGGCCAGATCGGAGTCTTCGGGATGATCGGTGCGCCGCACGACGACGGTTGCTGCGCCGTCATGCGAAACATGAAATTCGAGCAACTTGCGACAATCGATATCAACAAATAAATCCCCGTAAATCACCAGCAGATCGTCACCCATCGCGCTGCCCAGATCCCGGACAGCGCCTGCCGTGCCGCGGGGCTCTTTCTCGATCTTGTAGTTGATCTTCAGCCCATATCGGCTGCCGTCGCCCAGGGCCTCCTGGATAACATCGGACTGGTGACCCAGGCAAAGGAAGACCTCGGAAAATCCCGAATTTTTTAGCCACTCCAGCTGATGAACCAGGATCGGTTTATCGCCCAACGGGAGCAACACCTTCGGTGTGTCGCTGACGGAACGCATACGCATCCCCTTCCCCCCGGCTAGTATTGCCGCTTGTACCGGCATGCAAAGCTCCCAGCGTGCTAATTTGTGCGGCCCAAGTCTACCAGATGGCTGAAAGCTCCCCCGGGCACGGCGAGTCCGCCGGTGCAGCTTAACGAGCACCAGATTATGTAGCGCGGCCCTTAACGCGTGAGCGTGAATACATACCGGAAAACTGGCTCTTTATTGCGAAAGGTGGAATCATACACGCCGTCCCGGGTTAAGCAGAGCTGGCACACTCCATCAATGGCACAGGACAGAAACATCAGGTGGTCCGAACCCGCGACCATTGGTACGCTGGCCATAGCTCTGTTTTTGGCTGTTAATATCGTTTTCAGCCTTTTCCAGCTATTCAACAAGCCAATCAACCCTGACGAGTTGCAACACCTTCATATTGCCTGGCTGGTCGCGCAGGGCGATATTGTTTACCGGGATTTCTGGGATCATCACGGTCCCCTTTACAGTCTGCTGAACGGCGCGCTTGTTTACCTGCTCAACCCGGAACCTGGCCTGGAGATCTTGTTCTGGTCGCGTGCGCTCAGCCTTGCGACCACGTTCGCTGTGATGCTTTTGATCTGGCGCATCGCCCGCCAGCTAATGCTCTCACGCATCGGCTCGCTGCTGGCGGTGGCGGCATACGCATCACTCTATATAGTGCAGGCCAAAGGTATCGAGATGCGGGGGGACCCCATGCAGTCAATGCTGTGGGTTGCCGGCGTGTACTTTCTTATTCGCAATCAGTCGGGTGGCGCGGTGTCATCGACCACGCGCAACACGATTTTTGCGGGAGCCCTGCTCACTCTATCCATTCTCTCAAACACCAAGGCCGGTATCGGCCCGTTTTTTGTGTTCGTGTTCTACCTGGCCGGTCACTGGCTCTGCGGCCTTAGCTGGACGGATGCATGGCGGGATATGCGCGGCATAATACTCGGCGCTGCAATCGCTGTTGCACCTTTTCTGGTTTATTTCTGGTTCCATGATTCGCTCTACCAGCTTCTCTACTACAACTTTCTCTGGAATATCGAGGTAATTCTTTACTGGTCCAATGGTTACCAATTCGAGGCTTCCCCATCGCGCGAATTGACCATCGGGGCGCAAAACCTGAAATACTTTGCGGCCAATCAACTGCCCTTTTTAGCATTGAGCGTGGTCGGTATGCTTTGCTGGCTAGGCAGGCTCCGGCTACGCGGTGACCAGGCCGCCCGGCAACGTAACTGGTTATTTATAGTCGTAGCTTTGGGAACTACCCTGGGCTGGAAGCTCGATCTTTATCAGCAGTTTTTCCTCATGTTCCTGCCCTTCTGGGCAATTTTTATAGGCCATGCGCTAACTACTATCAGCGGATTGATTGCCCGAAGAAATGCTATGGCTGGACCGGCGCTGGCTACGCTGATTGCCGTCGTCGTCGCCGGAGGCATGCTCTGGAGCGCGATAAATACAACAAATTTTACCGAGCATCCCAGGCTAACCAGGCAGATCGAGTTTACGGACCGCTTTGTTGCTATGACCGAACGGGATGAGCCGGTCGGCGTCATCTGGAGTCAGTGTGGTGGTTACATGTTCAACCAGAATGTCGGCTACTACTGGGCCGCATTATCCGATGTGAGCGAGATTATTGCGGTTCTGACTGGTGAGCATCCACATGGACAGGGCTTTATCGACGAAATGGAAGCCCGCCAGGTGCGTTATGTAGTCGGAATGTCGGACTGGTTAACCGAAGGCCTGAGCAACGAAGCGATGGACTACCTGCAGGCTAATTTCGAATACACCGATTGCCTCTGGACCCGCGTAAGCAACTAATCAGGTCGAACGCCGCACCTGGATTATTGCCAGCAATTTTCTTGCAATCAGCGGGAATACACCGATCAGTATCAGGGACCCCATTAAGGCCGGAGACATGATGTCACCGGGTGACTGAATCAGTGCAACCTGCTCGCCTGCATTGGTCAGAATGAGTGTAATAGGCAGGAGCGCAAGCTGGGTTACCCAGGCATAGGTCCACACCGGCATATGCGTAACACCCATGACCATATTAAGCACAAAATATGGAAAAGCCGGCACTAACCGCAAGCCAAATAAATAATAGGCGCCGTCGCGAAGAATGCCCTCGTTAATAACCTGCGTCGCTTTCGGGAAATGCCGGTCAGCAAGATCCTGCAGCAGAAAACGGCTGACAAGAAACGCCAGGACCGCGCCAATCGTACTCGCCAGGGAAATAACGATGGTACCCAAAACCATCCCGAACAAAGCGCCCGACAGTATGCACATGACGCCCGCGACTGGCAGACTTATCGTCGTTGCACTGATGTAGATCGTAAAGAATATTACTATAGATAACAGAAGGTTAGAATGAACATATTCCTGGATAAGCTCCTGTTGCTCACGGTAAAACTCAAGCGTCAGGTACTGGTAAAGGTCGAACCAGAAAATACCAGCCAGCAGGAGGCAAATCAGTACGGCTAGCAGGATACGGAATTTAGTCATGAAAGGTTTTTCATTAAGGCATGCCCGGTGCAACGGACCACACAGATACTACAACAGGCCCACAGGGATTCCCATGACAGAGAAATCCGGCCACCGAAGCCCAGCGAATAATATGCCGGGTTGTTTTGATGCTGTCATAATGCCCGGTATTATCTGGTTTCAGACAAACAGCTAAGGCTTTTTTAATAATGAAATTAAAACTTGGATTCATGGACCTGGTTGCCCGAGCTGAAAGCGAAATTCAGGCTTTAAGCCCCGCCGAGGTCGATGTGCGTATCGGCGAGGAAGGAGTTATGCTGGTTGACCTGCGTGATATCCGCGAACTGAAACGCGAGGGAAAGATACCCGGTTCTGTACACATACCCCGCGGTATGCTGGAATTCTGGATCGACCCCGACAGTCCTTATTACAAAGACTACTTCGATGATGCCTGCGAAGTTATTTTCTACTGCAACAAGGGTTGGCGCTCGGCGCTGGCGACACAAACTGCCCAAAATATGGGTGCTGAAAATGTTCTGCACATGTCCGGTGGATTCGAACGCTGGGTTGAAGATATAGGCCGGGTTGAAAAAACAGAAAAGTAGATCGCTTTCGAAGCGCTTATTGAACCACCCTGGCCCCACGACTATTGCAACAGGCCGCCATTATCCGAACTTAACGCCGCGCACCCCTGCGGTCAGTCGTCCTCGTCGTCCTCCCAGGTTTTGAGCTTCGACTTATCGACCTGCTGCCACTGCTTCTCACTCTGGCGCATATAGGACACGACCTTTGCGATCGTGAAGATTACGAAGCAAAGCAGTAACAGAATTGCGCCAAGCAGGCTCAGGTCATCCAAAACGGTCCGTCAGGTCACGCATGCTGAATAATGAGTGGAATCTTTGCCTTCCAGAGCATGTACTCGGTCATGCCGCCGAATACGATCTCCCGCAACCGGGTCCGGCTGTAAGCGCCCATCAGCAACAGGTCTGACTTACTATCGCGATAGGCGGCCATCAACTCCATTTCTTCCTTCCGGCCACGCGTAGCAATGACCTTGGCATCTATCCCCCAGTTACGCAGGTAACTTTTCAGGTGGGATGACTTTGGCCCAAGCTGGGTTTCCGGCCCGCAATGAATAATCGTAACCTGCTCCGCCGTTTGCAGTATCGGCATTGCGGCCGTGACCAGGCGGCCGGTCTCGGCGCCCTGATGCCAGGCTATTGCAACACGTTTCCCGGGTGCTTTGGACTGATGCGGGGGCAAAAACAGCACGGGGCGACTGCTTCGCAACAGCGCGGACAGTGCGAACATACGCGCGACGCCGGCCTTGGCCGAGGGTCGGGACAATACCCGTAAGGTCATTAACGGGACCCAGTATCGACATCAACCGGTCGGGCGACCCCGCCTTCTCCTGCCAGATTGCGGTACCGGATGCCCCGAGTGGGATTCGCTTGACAATCTTAAGACCCGTTCCTGGCACCAGATCATGAAAAAACTTTTTTGTTTCGCGGGCAGCCGCGATGGTGCTCTTTTTATGCAGTTGTTCGATCCACTGATTCTTTGGGGTTCCGAACAAGGGCACGCCGGCCGGGCTGTAGTCTCTGTCGATTTCGCGGTGGGGGCGCAGATGGCATGCAGTGATGTTGGCATCCACACGTATAGCGAGGCCCGCTGCGGCAAGTAATGCCGTCTTTGACTCGGGCCGGTTCGAGACAGGTACCAGTATTGATTTCATGGGTCCGCACCTCCGGCTGCTCCTGATACATTAATAGTAACGACTCCGTTGGTCGCATATACATCGGGATTTTCACTTAGTCTATGCGTGGAAAAAAGGGGCCTGGCGGGTCCTTTCTTGTTCAACATGACCTTAAATCTACGGACACCAGGTACCGGTACGCTGCAGGCAGTCAAAACTCGCGTAGCTGATGTTTATCAGCCGGGGGCGGCATCGGCCCGAACGGACAGGCCTGGCTGGGAGCACACGGCGGCTCGCCTGTTCCACCGCACGGATCCGGTTCCGGCTGGGTCTTGCAGACGCATACATGGCCCGGGGCCGGCCCGCTCGACTTTTCATCTTCCCGCGATTGCTATCAATCATCAGGCACCGCCTGTTGTACGCAAATCGGATTCAAGGGATGATACGGCGGGATCAAATTGAAGAGTTCTTGAATGATTGCTTTCGTACGAATGCTTGCCATCGCATTCCTGGCGATAGTGTTCGGCGGTGCATCCGTGTACTTCGGGTTTTTCCCTGGAAAAATTCTGCAGGATGCTTTTATGGGGCTCGGGGCAACCCTGGTTCAGTCCGAACAACTCTCCAGCCCGTTTAACCAGGGCGGTATCTTTCCAGCCGGTTCAGGTGACACCGGGGTCATACAGTGGGATACAGAAAAAACCGGGGACGGCTTTACGCTGTTTACAACCGCGTTCGGTGAACAAGTCCACCTGATCGACATGGAGGGCAGAGTTCGGAAAACATGGAAAGCCTCCTATGCTGAACTGTGGGACGAGGGCGACGAGGTTCAGGAACCTGTTCCGCCCCGCTTCATATTCTTGCGCAAGGCCCATCTGTACCCGGATGGTCGCCTGCTGGTTATGTTTGCCGGCTGGGCTGCCACGCCCTATGGCTATGGCATCGCAATGATTGATAAGGATTCCAATTTGCTGTGGAAGCAATTCCGGCATTTGCACCACTCCTTTGATCAGGGTGGTGACGGCAGGATTTTTGCACTCGACCATAAAATTGTCTCTGAACCCAATCCGGATTTTCCCGATGTTATTCCTCCTTATATAGAGGATGGCATTTCGATTTTTAGTGCGGACGGCGAGCTTAAAGAGCGATTTTCTCTGCTTTACAGCTTCCTGGATTCTGATTATGAGCAAGTACTGCCGCTGATAATCTCACCTAATTCGAATGTGTCGGTCGGTAACCTGCCGCCCGGGCTCGGGAATCTGCTGCATGCCAATGATGTCGAGGTGCTACCTGAAAAACTGGCTGACAAATTCAGTATCGCCCGGCCGGGCGATTTGCTGGTTTCTTTTCGCCAGCTCAATGCGATCGCGATAATCGATTCCGAAACAAGAAAGATCAAATGGCTCAAACGCGGTGGCTGGTTTGCACAGCACGACGCCGACTTTCTTACGAACGGCAACATCCTTTTGTTTGATAATATTGACTTGCAGGCAGGTCCGAACGGTAAGCCTGCGTCCCGGATAGTTGAAATTAATCCTGAGAATATGGCTGAAGAATGGGTTTTCAGGGGCCTTAAAGACAAGGGCTTTCGTAGTATCGCGCGGGGCTCGCAGCAACGACTACCAAACGGCAACACGCTCATTACCGAGTCGCACCGGGGGCGGTTACTTGAGGTAAGTCGTGAAGGCAAAGTCGCCTGGGAGTACCGTCATGAGCAACGGCTGGGGGAGAATGATGAGCTGATACCGGCCATCATGTGGGCGGAGCGGTATTCGCACGAGCAGATACAGTTCGAGCTAGGTGATTAGCGCTCTTTAGCGCTACCGGACTACCGGCCAGAGTGTGATATCAACTTCCTGCTACGCGCCGCTGTGTTCGACACCGTCGAAAGGCAGTACAAAAACTTTCGTATTGCTGCCCCGACTATCCGCTGCCGTGGCAATACTGGTTGCACGCATCGCCCGTGTTATTGATACCGTTGTCTCCCTGCAAGGGGTTTGGAGTCATCACGCAATTATCGCAGGCATCGCAATGCCCGTCATCATCGAAGTCAGGACCCGCGGCATTAGCAAACTCGCAGCTGGCCCCTGAAGACGGCTCAAACATCGCCAGCACATTCAGCATAATCTTGCTGACGATCGGGTCGGGCACAACCCTATCGCCCTCCTTCCACAAGCCGTCCGCCCAGTCGACCGTCGCGGCATTAAAAATATAACCGCCGGTACCGTCGCCTGCACGAAACATCCCCATGGTCCCCTGCCCTACCCAACTCCCTGTTTCCGCGGGTGATGCGGCAAGCACAGTGAAATAGCCCGGGTCATCTTCGTCGCCCTCAGGCAAGCCACTGGCGTTAAGCGCTACACCATCGACTTCATAGCCAACTATCGTGCTACTCGTGCCGAACTGATCACCGACTTTCAGGCCGGTTCCTGCGTAGATGTCACTTCCCCAGTCGATCACTGTATAACCGCCATAACCTTCGGTGGCCGGAAGGTAATTCTGGTGATTCACGAAACCACCGTTTGCAAAACTGACGCCTATGGAACTGGCCTCTGAGCCATAGACCGGGTTCATGTGCCAGTAAGTCGTAACCTGCGAGTCATCCACGCCGAACAGGGGGTCAATCTTCCCGTTCTTGTAACAAATAAGACTGTTTCCTTCGATACGAATTTGCCACCACATCGTGTTCCCGCCAAGGATGACCGCATTGCCCCCGGCCTGGGTGAATGCGTCGAAGTGTTCACGCATTTCCAATGACCAGTATTCGTTGTGGCCAACAATCACTACCGTGGAATACGGGCTGAGTAACTCGGGATCGTTGTGCAGGTCGAGCATGGAAGCATGTTCAACGGAAATGCCCATGTGATCGGCCCAGCGCGCAAACAGGCGTTCGTGTTTGAACACCCTGTTCTGACCGGGACGCGACAGGGACAGGGAAGTTCCGCGAGGTCTCGAGTAGAGTGACCGCCCGCCCCACTCGTTGTAGGCGATCAAGGTCGTTGAATTGTCGAGGACGAGGATGGGTGACTCGCTGCCGGGTTCGTCCTCGCGCACAACGAAATATAAAAACTGGGCACCAAGTTCCGAGGACAGCACTACCCTGTATATACCACTGTCCCAATCTTCAGGGATGGGTATTTCCAGGGCAACGGGCCACTGTGCACCATGCTCCCAGGCATCGTTCGGTTCCGGATACCCGGTCCCTGTATTTTCCTCGTAACTGGCCAGCCACTGTGTAGGTACGCTGATTCGATAGATGCGTACGTCGAATTCGTCTGCTTCTGTGATCGAGACATGCAGGCCAATGCTTTCGCCCTGTCTTACGCTGAATGCTGACAGGTAGCCATCCATGTCGCCCCCAGCGACAGCAGTGAGAGGCACCAATGACACACCCACCAGCAATAGCCAGCGAACCCCCCTGCGCATGAACTTCTCCCGCATATAACGCTTTGACCAAATCTAAACAACCGCCGTAAGCGCGGCAAGCAAAAACGAAGCTCAACGTAAAGCAGCTTCTTATAATTAGACCGTAAGCTATTAATTTAATTAAATGGGATGGATTTAACATAAGCTGCGGCAAAAAAGCGGTCAGTACTTCTATTTCGGCCGGGTTCAGGATTTGGCCGAAAGCGGCATCTCGTTCGCACGCTACCGGTTGAATATCGGAGGCTGAGTCTGCTCAGGCAGTCTGGCTGACTTTGCGGCGGCGTTTTTTCTTGGCGTCGGCTATCGAGGTGGGAATCTCTTCGCTACTGGGTACTTTACCGGGTTTGCCCAGGAAGTGTCCCTGTGCGAAATCGACGCCGAGCTCGCTGAGCAGCGCAAAGGTTTCGTAGTCAACGACATGCTCCGCAATCGTCTGCTTACCCGTCGCCTTGGCAATTTCGATGATTGAACCCACAATTTTCTGATCGACGATATCGCTCACGATATTCCTGATAAATGAGCCGTCGATCTTGATGTAATCCACGGGTAGCGTTTTCAGGTAGCTATAAGAGCTGTAACCTGCGCCGAAATCATCCAGGGCGAACTTACAACCGAGCTTTGCCAGCTTGGTAATCCGCCGGCCGGAATTACCGATCGTGCGTACCGCGACCTGCTCCGTGATTTCGAGCACGATGGCTTCCATCGGTACCCCGGTTTCCTTGAGGCTCTTTTGTACGAAATCGACAAAATCGGGCGTCTCGAACATATTGCCGGACACGTTCAACGTGAAGCCGATGTCGGGGTGTTCCGCACGCATTTCCGCAATTTGCTCCAGCGCATTGCGGATAACCCAGCGGTCTACATCGATCATCAGGCCAAATCGAATAGCGGCCGGCAAAAACGCGTCCGGCAGGATGAGCTTGTTATTGGTCCCCCGCATGCGCAGCAGAACTTCGTAGTGCGTAGCTTGCCGGGTATTTATGTCCACGATCGGCTGGAAATGCAGCACGAAGGTATCGTCCTGCAACGCCTGTTGAATCTGCCGTGACAATCCGACCTCGGAGGCCATTCCCGCCATCGAACGCGACGATGCCTTATAGAAATCGTAGCGGTTGCGGCCCAGCGACTTGGCGTGATGACAGGCCATGTCAGCCTGCGACAGCAGGTCGGCCGGGGTGAACTCGTTGCCCCAGATCATGGTGATACCGATACTGCAGCGGACGGTGAATGACTCTTCATTTTCGATGAAATGATGTTCGCTCGCGTTGCGAATCAGGTCCTCACATATGTCTTTAACCTGCTTCTCGTTGACATCACTGAGCAGGACCACAAATTCATCACCACCAAAGCGCGATACCGTATCAGACTGCCGCACGCCGTTTGTCAACCGCTCAGCGACATCCTGCAAAAGGCGGTCGCCGGCTGCATGCCCTACCGTATCGTTAACGTACTTGAACTGATCCAGATCGATGAACAACAAAGCGCTCGTGTTATCAGTATCTTCAAGCCTGGCCAGCTCGTTGTTCAGGATTTCTGCAAAACGGTGCCGGTTTACCAGCCCGGTCAGAGAATCATGATTCGCCAGGTGCCAGAGCTTTTTATCGCGCTCATTAAGCGCGGTAACCGTCGTATTGAGTGCATCGGCAATCGCAACTATTTCAGTGTGGCCCGCCGTCTCAACCGTAAAATCAGTATGGCCCTTTGCCAGCTTTTTAAGTGGTGCCTGCAGATGCGACAGCGGCAGCAAAGCACGCCTGTAGACCAGCCATGACGCAACGGTCAGCAAAACCAGCAACAATGTCCCCCACAAGGTTCCTGAGCGGATCGTGCGGGCCAGTTCTTCCCCGTAAGCGCTTGAGTTGAGGCCGAGTTCAACAAAACCGATCAATGTTGTTTCCACGGCAGAATCATCGCTCAGGTCGAGCCCGAGTAATCCATCCATCAGCAGCGCTTCCGTCCAGATAGGCTTGCCGATACGCATCAGCGGCATATCCTGTTCCACGGTATCGAGCAGATACCGTTGATCGTCACGGGGCGCGTTAATGAGACCCTGCAGAGTTGCAACCGTTAACGGTGCGAGGCCGGCAATGCCTTCCTGCTGGTAGTCCTCGAACACCAGCTCTCCCGAATCGGAGTAGAAACGCACAAAGGCAATCTCGGGGAACTTCTGGACATACTCTTCGACCTGCAGGTGACGTTCGTCATCCTGGGCAACATAGAGCGGCATGCTGATCTCGTCGAGTGTCGACAACCATTGCTCGCCCCAGTTCCGCATGTTGTCGGCGGCCGCCCGGCTGGACGAAAGCCACAACGCACCGAAGGCCAGTGATCCGGCAACGATTGCAAACAGTAGCTGCAGTAACAGCATTTCGCCTAGCAGGCTGCGGCGCCTGAAGAAATTCTGAACTGCTTGCGTTGCCGACCTCAGAACCCGATATACCACTCGCGTATCCGGTATGCCCTGTTTCAGTCGCGATGCCAACCCCGGCACACTGCTCCAGCGCCCGTACTGACTGCCCCTTTTTATCCGGGCCGCCACGTCTGAGGTCGTATCGGTGCGACGCATTGCTTTACCTGCTTCCCGGCGAGCGGGCCAGCCGCGCCGGAATGATCAGCGACAGGTGATCTGCCACGGCCGGGTTTACCTGCACGCTGATATCTTTGAGCGGAACGAGGTCGGGTCCGGGAATTCTTCCGTCGGTTTGTATGTTCTCAAGGCGCGTGATGACAGCTCCAGCTATGTCAGTCGGTCGGCCAGTAAAACTCACCAGTGCGCCAAGATTAAGGAGCCCCGGTGCGTACACCGCAATCTGCGTGCGGTGCTTGGCGCCGAGTGACATTAATTCGCGTAGTACACCCGGACTGAGAATACGGTTATCGGGCAAGATGATCAGGCCCTGGATGTTCGCCATCATTCTTTTGAATTCCAGCAACGCCTCTTTGTCCGAATTAACAACCCGGCTTATTACCTCGATACCCTTGTCGTCACCGGCAAGTCGTATTTCCGCCAGGAGATCTTCCTGGTTTGATCCGGACAGCAGGCCGATACGTTTGAGCTTCGAATCGAGTTCGTGCCCGGTGTCGAACTGTTTGTCGAACGGCGGCAGCAAGCCGATGCCTTTCGAAGTCTCTGAGAGCAGCCCGTACTGTTTGTAGTTGTATGTCTGGCAGAAGACCATTGGCCGGGACTGCTGCTCGCGCCCAACTTTGGCCGCGAGCAAACCAACGGCAACTAATTGATCGGCTCCCGCGGCATCAACTTCGGCCAGCACGTGCTCTGCATTGCCTGGTTTACCATCGAGGTTGTGCACGGTGACTTTCTCGTTACCGAGGCGATTTTCGGGCTCATTTGCGATAGCTACGAAATCCGGCAGTTCATTGCTAAGCACTACCGCGACCTGCCTGGTTATGGCGGTTTTGGCAGCTTTGGCCACCGGCTCGGCAGCAGGCTGTGCGTCCTGTGCAAAGGGGTTAATGAGGCAGCCCGTGAGCAACACGGAAACAGCGGCAATACCGGTAACCCTGCACAACAATTTACCCGATCGTGGATGCACTCTTAGCTCCGACACTGTAAGTGTTATCTACAACAAGCCACTGTGTCGCCGCGGCAGCGCTCAGGCCGGTAAGACACATCAGGAAAACTTTGCCGGAATGCGGCCGCTATTGCCGTGCCATGGCTCTCATAAACATAAACAGGCAGGCCTTTCCGGTTACGGTCGGGACGTGAAAATTATGTAAAAAGGAAGGTCTCGAGACTGGAATGCACGTAAACACAAACAAGCATCCGCTCGGCTTGTGTTTCTACATAGTCGCCGTCGCCTTGTACCCGGTTTTCCGGTGGATTGCTCATGTGCTGGGCGGCCGCGACAGGCTGGCGGCCGGGGTAATCGCGCTGTGCCTGATCGCGATACTCGTCGTGCCTGCGATTTTGCTGACCGACAGTCTACTTAGCGGTGCACAAGAAGCCCGACCTGGTCAAGAGACCAGGGGTGCCGCCGCGCCCTTTAGCCCTGCACTAGTCTCCCCCGAAGCGGTAGTTACCCCTGATTCCCCATACCCTGGGGTCGGGCAGCGTTGCCGAAAGGTTGTTGACACCGAGACCGGCGGTAAAACCGAGGCTGATAACACCCTGGCCGAAGTCGGGCGAACTGGACGCGGTCTTGATGACGTCATCGTCGAAGACATTATTCACATATATCATCGCTTCCCAGTTATCGCCGGCCAGGCCCAGTGACATATTGGTCAACCAGTATTCGTCAAGGTAGGCATAGTTGTCAGCATCGAGGAAGCGCTTGTCCTGGTACGACGTATTCATGTCGAACATCCAGTCCATGCCACTGTCACCGAACGGACGTACGATATTGACCGTCGCGACGAAGGCGTTACGCGCCGCTTTTTCAAAATCGTTACCGCTCAGGTTCAGATTGCATTTTGGCGTATAGCCTAAAAGCTCAAAACCAGGCGCATCAGGATCCGCATCCTTGACAATATTGTTATTTCCGTCAAAGTAAACAATTGGGCAATTTCCTCCGTCGGCCGCGCGCACCATTGAAGTTGTAGGGTCGAAAAAGTCTGTATATTCGGGGTCCAGTGCTGTATATGCAGCCGTGAGTATCAGACCCTCCATCCATAACGGTTGCCACAGGGCCTCAACTTCCCAGCCCTTAACCTCACCGCCGTCCACGTTGATAACCCGCGGGGTGGATCGAAAGTTCTGGATAACCTGGGTACCGATCTGCTTGTCCGTGTATTTCTGGACAAACCGGGCCGCATTGACTTGCCAGAAACCGGCCCACTCGAACGAGGACTTAAAACCGATTTCGTAGGCGTCCATCTCCTCCTCGTCGAAACGCTCTTCGTTTATAGTTACGGACGAACCACCGGAAATTAGCTGGTTTATGCCGGCCGGCTTCTGCCCCTTGCCGTAAAAACCGTAAACCATCAGGTCGTCGGTGGGTGTCCACTCCAACGTGACCTTGGGCACGTTGTAATACGAACTCTCGGTGCCCGAGATGTACTGCCAGCAACTATCTTTGAACTCTGTCTCAGGGTCGAGTGCAGCCCTTGCTCTAAGCTCTGCTTCTGCAGCAGTGTCGAAAGCAGGATCACAGTTGTTACTATTCTGCGGGTCCTGCACCCCTCCGCCCGTTCCGGGTGGGTCCTTGTCTTCCCACGTACACCGGGTTTCATAACCCGATGCCATAGTCAAGACACCGTTTTCATCCTTCATCGGCGCGAAATTGAGGGCAGTACCCGGATCGCTGGTAGCGACCCCAGGGGCTACCGCAAAACCCAGCTCCGTGCAGGACGACTGGTTGGGTTTGCGGAGGTCGAACTGCTCGTGCACGTACCGGTTTTCGGCCGTTAACTTCCACTGTTCTGATATCTGCCACTCGATCATCCCGTAGACAGACCTGTGTTCTGTGTCCGCGTCCCAGTCTACCGGCGGCACACGAGTAGCGCTCCCATGCGCGGCAGCCCGGGCAAGCGGCTGCCAGACAAGGGAATCGGTACTGGGGCCGCCGAAAGTCTCCCCGGGGTAGGGAAAACCGCCGATGCCACCATCACAAACACCCGGCACCTGTACCACCGACCCTTCGCGCGGATCCAGTTGCACATCCACTACGCCGTTCTGGTCCGGCGCCGACCGGTCCCGGGCGACCGGCATGCAGGCGATAATGTAATTGCTTTCGTCGTAATCGCGCCATTCTTCCCACGCTGTGTAGCCCACTGTGAAATTGACCGGGCCGTCGAAATTTGAAGCGAAGCGAAGCTCCAAACTGAGCTGCGTTGTTTCGGTAATCGTTTCTGCCTGCCAGTTCGCGAGCAACCTGTCAGGACGCCCGAACGCCTCGTAGTCCTGATCATGCTGATCGAATTCATCGGCAAAGGTATAGCCGCTGTTAAGCGAGAAGGTACCGTAAGGCCGATCCCAGTCCGCATTCACACTCAGGCGGGCAACCTCCTGTTCAAAACCGTCGTTATCTTTGCCCGTGAACGCATTCTCGCTGTGTGTGACCACGTAATCCTTACCGGTCTGGGGATTGGTAAGGTCGCCAATGTTCTTTGTGCCGCAGTATCCGGGACTGTCTGTCCTGGTACTATTGGGGGCTCCTCCATCAAATGGTTCCGGGTGGTCCGGGCAAAAACGTCCGTGATTAACAATGCTCAGCCCGCGTGCGCCTGTGAAGTCAGTTGCATAGTCAGGATTACAGGGTTGGCCCTCCGGCACTCCCGGGCACGGACCCGGTGGACTGCTGTCTATAGCGCTTACGCGCCTGAACAACCAAAAACCACTGCCGCCCGCGCCGCCCAGTTCAGCATCGATGGCCTCCTGCGGAAACAACCGCAGGTCCCGGGCTGCAACTTTTACCTGGGGCCGGGGATCGTATTTGTCGTTACTGTAGGAAAGCCGGCTCTTTACGCGAACTTCTTCAGAGGGTTCCCAGACCAGCGTACCTGCCACGCCCTTGCCGCTCCCGCCACCGACATCGTCGCCGGAGATGCTGTTGTGGTAAAAACCATTCGACTTCCAGGCAACGCCGGTCACCCGGTAGCCGAGTCCCTCGTTGATGGGGCCGGAGAATGAGAGATTCACCTGGTTCTGGTTGTACTCCGCGATATCCATACCAATCTTAGCTTCGAATTCGTCGGTGGGATTCTTCGTCGTATAGCTAATCGCGCCGGCGAATGCGGACCGGCCATACAGCGCGCTCTGCGGACCCTTAACAATCTCGATGCGTTCCACGTCGCCGAGCAGTCGCATGTTGGCCAGCAACCCGGAACCGGGAGCGATCACGTTTTCAGTACTGACATCGATACCGTCAACCAGGAACGCGACATTGCTCCTGCCGCGCGTATTTGACAGTCCACGGATAGCGACACGGGTGTCGGCCGGGCTGAATTGGTTATCCATCGACACGCTGGGATCCAGCTGGGCGATATCGAACAGGTTATCGATGCCAAGGCGTTCGATCTGCTCAGCCGTAATAGCCTTAACCGAGAGCGGTATATCCTGCAGGCTCTCCTCACGCCGCCGCGTGGTGACGACTATTTCCTCGAGCGCCCAGCCGTCACTTGGCAAGAGAACTGCAACTGGAACGGCTGCGACCAGCGCGGCCGCCATTATTGGAATACGTCTCAGAACGGACATCACACTTTCCCCCGATTGTGTATGGGCAGATATCGCCTGCCAAATCACATCCATGTGGATAGGTACCGATCTTCCCTGGCTTTTCAGCAGCTACACCGCTTGTATCGCAGGATTTGCCTGCACCGGTTGCGCCGATTGAAATTCTTATATCACAGCGATAATGCCGGTCTGGCTGAATCCTGACCCTAAACCGCAATGCGGGCAGTCCGCCAACATTACTGCTTGCTGAACTTGTACAGCGCGTTGTCTATGTCAGCGCCCAGGTAGATATTGTCGCTCGCATCCACCGCGACGCCGGTCGGCAGAAACGGCGTGGGCAAATCGTCACCGCCTTCCAGGCCAATCGCCAGGTTGTCGGCCAGCGTTTCGACAGCACCGCTTTCGGGATCGACTCGCAACAATCGCCGGGTACCGGTCTCGGCGACAAGCAACTTTCCATCGCTTGTCACGGCCAGTCCTTCGGGTCGGTCCAGGTCGTTGAGCAGTACTTGCGTGTCGCCGGACTGCAGATCGATACGGCTAACACGCCCGCGATCGTACTCACTTATATATAAGTACTCACCCGCCACCACCTGTCCGACCGGCCCTTTAAGCCCGGTGGCCAGAACCTCTTTATCCCGGCTCTTACCCGGGGCAAGCTTTGTCACGGTGCCCGCGTGGTAATCGGCGACCAGCAGGCTGCCGTCTGCAAGAAACACCGGGTTGTAGGGTGCGTCGAACTTGGCGGTCTTGAGAACCTTGTCGGTCTCCCGGTCAATGACATAGACCAGCCCGAAGGGCCAGATCGACGCGAGCGCCAGGTGTTCCTCGCTGGCGGCAAGACTTGCAGACGCCGTAACGCCCTCGAGCACGGGCTGCATGGTGCGCTCACCCGTCTCGGTGTCGAAAGAACGGTTGCCCCAGAAGTCGGCGACCAGCACAGCCTGTCTGCCTTCTATCTCCGTTACAGTCATGCCGCCCGGCGTACTCAGGTTGCCGCTTACGACCACCCGTGTCTCACCCGTGTCGCCGTTGATCGCGGTAATCGCGTTGATCGCCGGATTGGAAACGTAAATCTCGTCCCGGCTATTGATCGCAAGATTATCGATAGGCGGTTCGAGTTGCGCGATGACTTCACGCGCACCGGTCTCAAGGTTAATGCGGGTAACAGTGCCTGCCCTGAAGTCAACGGCGAACAAGCGGCCTTTAGAATCGAGATTGACAGCGGCCGGCACTTTGAAACCGTCAGCGATCTCTTCGACCTTGCCCGTCTCCAGGTCCACGCGCACCAGCTTGCCTTTAAGGAACAGCGGACCGTAAAGCTGTAAATCGGGGGTGACTTCAAAACCATTCAGGCCGCCAAGTTTCTTCGCGATCATGCGCGGTTCGGCTACACCATCGGGGTCAATTTCATACAGGGCATCGCCGCCAAACACCCGGGTAACAAACAGGCGGCCGTCTGCGGAGTAATCAATGGAATTTACCGCGGGCAATCCTGAGGCCAGTACCTTGATCTCGCCTTCCGGGGTCAGTGCGTGGACTGCCGAAAAGGCGCCGGCTGTCCAGGCCAGTGTTCCGTCGGGCGCAACCGCAACATCATCCGAATTTCCCAGCGGCGGCGGAATCTTGGTTGTGACCTCGCCCGTCCCGGTATCGATCTGGTAAACCGAATAACCGATCAGGCTCGCGCCGTACAACACGTCGTCCTTATCGAAGGCGAGACCGTGTACCCCGTGCATGGCCGAGCCGGCAACCAGCACATCCATCTCGTAGTCCGCTGCAACATTGTGTTGAGGTACTGTGACGCAGCCCGTAAGCAACGCTAAAGCCGATAAACGAAGAAGAAAAGAAATCTTGCTGAGCATAGGTTTATCCCCAATATTCAGTCCAATTTTCAAGAAAAGCTAAATGGTCTGCAGATACAGCACATCCTCGATTACAACGGGTGCTTCCGGGTCATTGATCGTCAACTCGTAAACCACGCTCAGGTCCACACCCGGTGTCGGAATCGGGATCGATCCGCCCTCGACGTAAACGGCAAGCAACAAGGCATAGGTCTTGGGCAGTACTTCGGCGGAGGGCAGTTTCACCGGGATGTCGAAATACTGCCGGGTACCTGGCTGCGGATCGCCCAGTTCAACGGCCGAATTGAGCATATGCAAAGGCGCGCCGGATATCGGCGGTTGCGAGCCCTGCGGATAGAGAAACAGCCCGGCACGCAATACCTTTGTCATATCCTCCGGGAAATCGACGGTGACGCTCAGCGTCATCGGGAACACGATCTTCAGTTGCTCGTTGCCGCCGCCGGGCGGCGACTCTGATGTCGGCTCTTCCAGGCTCAAACTGCTGAAGAAATTCCAGGCCACCTCGTCGGCTTTTGCCCACCATGCGTGTCCGTCATGCGCCGTCGAATGATGCAGGCACCACTGCACCGGGTAGGCTGACCCAGGTGTCGAGTAATCGACGCATTCCCCGGTAACGCCGCTCCTGGAGTTACCTGCATCGAAACCGTTGTACATGACCCAAAGATCGCGTGTGCCGGTTACGACGGCCATGGGCACTATGTCGTCGGCATCGCTTTGCATATGGAGCACCGCGACTGAACCTGTGCAGCGCGGAGTAACGCTCGACGTGATAGAGCCCGCCGACGGCGCAATGCCGCGAACGATGTCGCCGAAACGGCAGCCCAGTTCCTGGGTCATGAGTGCGCCGGCGCTGTGGCCCGTGATGAATATGCGCCGCTTGTCGTAGGTGATTCGCTGATCGAGTTCGGCCAGCAGATCCAGGAAGAAGGTGTAGTCGGTCTCGGTGCCCGGGTCCCAGATACGCCGGCCTTCCGCTTTCACGCGCGCATTGGGTATGACCATGATCGCGTCGTCACGGGTTAAGCGCAGCAGTCCGTCGCCCTGGAAGCCTCCTTCGAGCCAGCCGTCGATACTGTCGCCGGCACCGTGCAGTGCAATCAGCAGGGGGGGCGCTTCTCCCTCCGGCGCATAGCCGGTTGGCAGTTGTACGTAGTATTCGCGCTCCATGCCCGAAGACATCAGCGTATAGCGCCCGGTTTCATTGATCAGGCCGGCACCGTGATCATCGCCGGCGCAGGACGCCAAAATAACGGCAGACGTTAGCACCCACAGCAAAGATTTCTTATTCACGCCCTCTTCCCCCGGCAAGGCTGACCGATACTGTATATCTTTTTGCCATGGCGTAGCGATACGAGGGCTGACACCCTCCTGTCTACATGCTAGGTTGCAGTGAGCCCGAAACAGCACAACCGTATGCGTATCGACGTCATCATCGAGTCCGACAAGAATGCCGCGGAATTCGCGCGCCTCGGCCAGCTCGCCGAGGACTATGGCCTGGGCGGTATCTGGGTGGCCAACAACGCGAACGGTCGTGACGCTTTTGTAAACTTCACTCCCTTCGCCATGCAATCCGAGCACATCGCCATGGGGCCGATTGCGGTTAGCCCCTACGAACTGCATCCGCTGAAGATGGCCATTTCGCTTTTAAGCCTGAACGAACTCGCCGACGGTCGTGCCCAGATCGTCGTGGGTGGTGGTGGCGGTACAGCAGGCGCGATGGGTTACAAGCCCGATCGCATGGTGCGCGCGATGCGCGAATGTATCAAAATTCTGCACCTGGCGGCCAGCGGTCATGTCGGCGGCTTTGATGGTGAGATGTATCCCCTGAGTTGGATGGATACGACGTGGGTCACGCAATCGCGGCCCATGATCTATGCCGGGGTGAACGGCCCGCAGATGCTTAAATCGGCGGCTCGCTATGCCGACGGCATGATGGTCAGTGACTTTACGCCCGGGCGCATGGAGTGGGTGCACGGGATTATCGATCCCGTATTACAAGAACGCGGTGTGAGTCCGGCAAGCTACCCCTTAAACAACTTCTGGGCATGGCATGTGAAAGAAGACCCGGTCGAGGCCAATCGCGAGGCACGCATCTGGCTGTGCGTGCGCGGTACGATTTACCCGGACTACATACGCGATGTAGTCGACGAAGATGAAGCGAAGATTGTCACCGACAACATTTCGAGTTTCGCGAAGGCATATTACAAGAAGAGTCCGGATATCGAGGGTGTGCCTGACGAGATCATCGATAAGATTGTCGAGCACGGCACCTCGGCCTCAGCGCTGGAGGACATAGATAAAGAGATCGAGCGCTTTAAAACCTTCGAGAAAGCAGGCCTGAACCAGGTTGCACTGAAGGTTTACGGCGAGCCGGATAAAGCAATCAAGGTCATCGGCGAACACATCGTGCCGGCATTGACCTGATCATGCGGCTTGCCGGGTAAGGCGCCCTAGAACTTCACCACCGGCGGCAACGTGGACAACGCCCAGACTTCGTAGGGCACGACGTTACCCGTGTATGGGTCTGAAAAGAACCGGTCCTCGAGCCAGTTACGCCGCATGTAGTCCTGTTTGGCGAGATCTTCATTTGTGTACCGCGTATCGCGGTGCTGCTCGATTAAATCCAGGTAGATCAGCAGAAACTCGCGGTAGAACTCGCTCATGAAATCAAAGTTTTTCGTGTTAACCGCCATCATGTCACGGCCGTAGAAACTGCCGCCTACGCACGCGGGTTCGCGCCGTCGCTCGCCCTCCCCGGGGCTGCCCTCGCAACTCATCTTGCGATGAGGTTCGGGATCGACGCCGTATTTCTTGAAAATTTTGTCCATTGCCTCTTTCAAACGTGCCAGGTCCCCGGCCGGCATCGCGCCCGGCAGCACATCTACCCAGCCTCCTACAATGCTCGAGCCGTCTTCCTTGAAGTTAATCGTAAACGCGGCATGCAGCATACCGACCTTTGGTGAAGCGGGATGCGCGTCCACCGAGAGAAACCGGCTCCAGATCGGCTTGCCCTGGAATTCCATCTTCGGTTTCTTGTGCACCACCCGCATGCGCCCCGCTTTCTGCACCACGGGGCCGCGCGACACGTTAACGTTGTGGTCGCCGTACTCGGTGGGGAAATCCAGTACCTCGACTTCATCGGTGCCGTTCAGCTTTGCGAGTGTGCCGAAGTACAGCGCATCCATCTCGTCCATGAAGGCATAGGTACGTTCGGCAAATGCGGCTTGTTCGGGCGTAAGTTGCTGTTCGGCCGCAGTCGCGATTGATGATGTAGCGCACGACATATATATAAGTGTGGCCAGCAGTGGAACAAGCTTGTCGTTACTTATGGTTTTCATAACCGCTTACCCCCGCCCGCAGTATACTGATCCTGCCTGAGCAGGGGGAAGAGCAAATGACGAGAAGAGCACTCGGGTTGTTAATGGCGGCACTGGCAGCGAGTTGCAGTGTACTCAGTGACCGCCAGGCAACATCCGACTGGATTTCATACGGCGGCGATCCGGGCGGGATGCGCTATGCCGCCTCCGGCCAGATCAATCGCGACAATGTCGGACAACTGGAACTGGCCTGGAGTTACCGCACCGGCGAAGACGAGAAAGTACCCAAGGGCACCTTCACATTCCACAGCCTGCACGCAACCCCGTTGCTGACTCCCGTTGATGCGGGACAGTCGCTCGTATTCTGTACCGACTTCAACAGGATTATCGCGCTGGATCCAGCCACGGGTGCAGAGCGCTGGGTTTTCGACCCGATGGTCGCGATCGAACCCTTCGGCCAGTACAAGTGCCGCGGCGTTTCCATCTGGCACGATGACAAGGCCGATCCCGGCAGTGCCTGCGAGTGGCGTGTGTACACGGCGACGAGTGACCGGCGTCTGTTCGCAGTCGATGTGACCAACGGCAAACCATGTACCGACTTCGGCGAAAACGGTGAAGTCGACATGAACCCGCTGGTGAAAGCAACTAAACCCGAGGGCGATATCAAGACCGTGCAGTTCTGGGCACCCCCGGCCGTGGTGGGCGACATCGTAGCGCTAAGCGCGACGGTGCACTCGAAAGGCAAGCAGGTGCGCTCCTACCCGGGACTCGTACGTGGTTTCGATGCCCGCACCGGCGAGTTTCGCTGGTGGTTCGACCCGGTGCCGCGTAACCCAGATGACCCCGAAGCGGCGAACTGGACCGCCGAAGCGCTCGCAAACACCGGCTCGGCGAGCGCCTGGGCTTTCATGTCGGTGGACGCGGAACGCGAACTGCTGTTCGTACCAACCTCCGATGCATCGCCCGATTATTACGGCGGCACGCGACCGGGTGACAACCGTTATGCAACATCACTCGTCGTCCTGAACGGTTCTACCGGCGAACTGGTCTGGCATTTTCAGTTCACGCATCACGATGTATGGAATTACGACCCGGCGGCGCAACCTTTACTGGCGAAAGTGAATCGAAGTGGAAAAGCCCGGGACATCGCCGTGCAACTGACCAAGGCCGGTTTTGTCTGGGTGTTCGACCGGGAAAGCGGCGAACCCGTTTTCGGCGTCGAGGAACGTCCGGTACCAACAGACGGCCTGCCGGGTGAAGTGTTATCGCCAACACAACCCTTCCCGCTCGCGCCACCACCATTGTCGCCGACCGAGATTTCACCGGACGATGCCTGGGGGCTCGATGAAGCCGACCGGGAATTTTGTCGCGACGCCATTGCAAGCCGCAGGCATGGTTCAATTTATGAGCCCCTGAGTGTGGGCGGCACGATTGTTTACCCGCAACCGGGGGGTGGCGTGAACTGGGGCGGCGGCGCGTTTGACCCCGCTCGTAATTTGCTGGTCACGAATATTTCTTTGCAGGCTGATTACATCCGCTTAATTCCCGAAGCCGAACTCGACATGAAGAAAGCGACCGGTCCCGGCGCGGGTCGCCCGGGCGGTGCGCCCGGTTACATCGCCGGCACGGGTTACGGGGTACAGATCGGGCCACTGGCCTCGCCTTCCGGTGTGCTGTGCACCGCGCCGCCGTGGAGCAAACTGGTTGCCGTGGACCTGGCGGCGGGCGAAGTACGCTGGGAAGTTCCGCTGGGCGCGACTGAAGAATATGCAGACCGGGGAGCGCCCCTGATCGAAGGGATTACCGCCATGGGCGGCCCGATGGTGACCGGCGGCGGGTTGATCTTTATCGGCGCGACGAAAGATGAAAAATTCCGTGCTTTCGATACCGACACCGGCGAGAAGCTCTGGGAAGTAAAAATCCCGAGCGCAGCGATGGCCAACCCGATGAGTTACGAAATCGATGGCAAGCAGTATGTTGTTATTGTTTCTGCCGGTCACCAGTTCTTCCATCGCGAGAACCTGAAGGACTACGTGCTGGCGTACGCGCTGGGCAAATAACGGGATAACCCGATGCTGATCAACTGCTGGTATGTATTGGCGGGCGCGAGGAATTGAAAATGAATCCGGTGCCTTTCTATTATTGAAGTCCTCGAATCTCGTCCATGTCGCGCGGCGGTTCTTTCCACATCGGCGCATGTTCTTCCACGAAGTCGCGCAGCGTGGCCGGAATCTCACTGTAACTGTCGTAGCGCTGAAAATAGCCGTGCATGCTGCTTCGCCCGGGGCCCATGAACGGTGGCAACGGAAAGTTTCCCGCCCAGATGGCTTCATAGCTCAAGCCCCCATTGTGCTCGCGCTCAATGAAATCATAGTTCTCCCACACGGGTTCCGGCCCGGCCGCGCCGGAAATTGCCGGCAGCGTGTAGTTAACGGGTGTCGTAAACACGGTCATGCCGTCATAGCGCTGCACCTCGCTACGGCGAAAGCCATCATTCACGGTCTCGCGCTCGCCGCCCTTGCCCTGCTCCACTTCGTAAACCAGGAATCCGTCCTGCAATCTCATCCGGAACAACTGGTAGGTAAACTGGTTCAACCAGGCGGGGTTGCCTTCGGGGTCGGTGATGATTGCGCCATCGACAGGGTTACGGAGCACTACGAGCTTACGCATTAAGCCGACCGCCTCGTTCTTCTCGGCGTCGAAACTGTGCAACCTCCCCGTGTCGTAACCTTCGGTACGCATGAACATATCGCCTTTCGGGAAAGTCGTGGCATCGCCGATGCCATACCAGTACACCGGGTCACCTTCCCCCATCCGAAGTTTGATGTAGCGGGCAAAATCATCCGGCGTGAAGCCGCCGGCTACCAGGCTTAACTGAGGCATTGCGGACCCTCCCTCTTAAGGTATTCTTCTGGTTCAATCGGCCGCGCCTGCACAGAAGCATACTCCAATCCATGCCATAATCGGCCGCAGATGCAGAGCCACCCGATCCGGCACTGCAGCAACAACAATAACGGGGGCCGCCCAGGATGAATACTTCAGTCATGCGCGCATTCACGGGCCTGATTACCGCGGGACTTTTATATGCCTGCAGCCCACCGGCACCACCCACGCTGCCGGCCAACACCGAACAGGTCGCCGACGGGGTGTACCTGTTCCAGAGCGGCAGTAACCGTAGCCTCTTTCTCGTTGGCAGCGACGGCGTGATCGTGACCGATCCGCTGAATGCGGACGCTGCCCGCAATTATCGCGATGCCATCGCCGCGATTACGGACAAGCCCGTAAAATACGTGGTGTATTCGCATTACCACTGGGATCGCGTTTCCGGCGCCGAAGTATTTACCGCCGACGGTGCGGAAGTGATTGCACAGGAACGCTGCGCCGAACGCTTTGTCGACAACCCGAATCCGGCCGTCGTAATGCCGGACATTACCTTCAGCGATCAGTACGAAGTTTCAGTGGGTGGGGCTAAGCTCGACCTGTATTACTTCGGCCCGGCGCACGGTGACTGCCTGACCGTTTTCGTCGCCAAACCGGCGCAACTGATACAGATCGTCGACCTGGTCGAACCGCCACGCGCATCGTTCCCCTATGACCGCAACGTGCCCTACATCAAGCCGCACAATATTAGCGAGTTCTTTGCCTCGGTCGAAGCGCTTGTGAAAGACGCGGGCATTACGCAGGTGTTGGCGAGTCACGTGCGCGATGTGGACGACGGCAACGGCGGCACACGGCCATCCCCGCCCGTGGCACCGGCATCCATCATCGCGGACCAGGGGCGATTCTGGAATACAATCCTGGATGCGGTACTGGAAGCGCGTAATGCCGGAAATATTGGCATCGACAGTTTCGTGAAAATCAAAACCATAGATACGACACCGTTTGAGCCTTACGACGGCTACCGCAAGGAAGACCTGCCGATCATCATGCGCCGCTTCGTCGGTTACTACGACATGGGCCGCTAGGGAGAATGACAATGAAGCATATATTTCTAAAACTCATCGCCATTGCTCTTCTTGCAGCACTGAGTGCGGTCGCTAACGCATCCAGTCATACCGGCCATTCGGGGCTGAACGCGGACGGAGAAGTGCCGCTGCTGATGCCCGGCACCAAGATGCCCTTCAAGCTATGGGAGGTTGAACAGGTCGCGGAAAACGTATACACCTTCCGCTATTCCTTTTACCGCAACTTTTTTGTAGTTACTGACGAGGGAGTGATCGCGACTGATCCGCTGAGCGCCGAGGCCGGGCCGATCATGCAGCGGGAAATCCGCAAGATCACCGACAAGCCCGTGAAGTACGTCGCCTACTCACACTCGCACTACGACCATGTGGCCGGCGGACAGGTGTTCAAGGACGAGGGTGCAGCTTTTATCTCCCAGGAAACCTGTAAAGCGAACCTCGAAGAGAACCCTAACCCGGACGTCGTGATGCCGGACGTTACTTTTGATGACTACTACAAGATAGAACTGGGCGGCGATGCAGTAGAGCTGTTTTATTTCGGCCCGTCGCACGACAACTGCCTGGTAGTGATGCTGATTGAATCGTCGAACCAGCTGTTCCTGACGGATCTCGCGAACCCGCCGGACGGCTGGACAATGTTCTATAACCCCGCGATTTCCGAAGACCGGCCGTGGCACATGGTGCGTTATTTCACCCAGCTGCAGGCACTGGTCGAAGAGCGCGGCATTGAAACGATCATCGGCGGGCACATGTCGGGTTCATTCGACCCTGTTACCAATAGGCCGATGATTGTTAAGGGCACCACGGGCCCGGCAACCATTGTTGAGCAGAAGTTCGGTCTATGGAAAGCAGTTACCAGCGCGGCGCGCGATGAGCTTGCGCTGGGTACGGCGCCTGAAGACGTCCCCGACAGGATCGTCGAGAAAGGCCTGCTGAAAGACAAGATCAGCGGCTACGACCCGGAGAAGATGCGCATCCTGATGCAGCGGATGACGGCCCTGGCGATTACCGGGGAGTAAGATAGCGCCGGATTTACTCGTAAATCGTAACCTTGTTGCTCCGCGGTTCCGATTGCATCAGAAAAGTATAAATCGCGCCGAGGTCAGCATCGGTCATGTCCGCGTACATCGTCCAGGGCATCAGGCTGTTGTAGCCCTCCTCGCCCAGCGGAATGCTGCGG
>PBYE01000087.1 GCA_002729495.1 Chromatiales bacterium | reverse complement strand
CCTTTTTGCGTTTATAACCGGTGGAAGAAATCCTAACAAGGCACTGAAGCGGACGCAGTAAACTGCGCCACTTAGTTTGGCGTTATGGGGCAACGCCGGGTGCCTTGGCTTAATGTCCGCTTTCGTCCCATAAGCTAAAAGCATCCTTCCGGTCGTGCAGTAATAAATGGGAAAAGAGCCGGTCACGGCAGTCCGAGGGAGGTCATGCACATCGCCTACGTGTATCCTTCCTAAATGTTAACCTGGCTAAAGCCCAACATCCGTCTGTCCCATTTTGTAACGCTTCTGTACGGCGGCTTCGTCAGCATCGCCCTTATTGTTTTTGTCAATATCGGCCAGCCCTATTTGCTGCTCGAAAACCTGGGCATGGACGGCGCGGAAGGCACGCTCACCGGCAGTCTCACCGTCGCTGCCGAAGTCACGGCCCTGTTAACGATTGGCTACTTCGGCGTGCTAGCGGATCGCATTGGGCGAAAACCCCTGATCGTGTTCGGCGCGGTGGTCATGGGCGTGGCGTACTTCCTCATGCCCCTTGCCGGGACGATATTTGCGCTATTTATCGTCAGAATCGTCCTGGGTGTCGGCACCACCGCCGAAACCAGCATGATCACGACGATTCTCCACGATTACTCGGCCGAGAAAGCGCGTGGCAAGATGATGGCGAGCGTCGGTATGCTGATGGGCATCGGTGCGGTACTGATGAACGTGATTGTCGGCAACCTGCCAGAACGCTTTATCGACCAAGGCGTAGATGCCATCACTGCGGGGCGCTATATGCACTGGATCGTCGTAGTGATTTGTTTTGTCAGTGCCGGTGTTTTCTATATCGGCTTTAAACCCGGCACGCCGGTCAGTCGCGAAGAACGCCTGCCGCAACTCGAACTTATTAAGCGCGCTTTTGCCGAAGCCAGAAAGCCCAGAATTGCCCTTGCCTACACTGCGTCATTCGTCTCGCGCAGTGATCTTGTTATTCTTGGCACGTTTATCGTGTTATGGGGCACCGTAGCAGGACGCGATCAGGGCATGGACACAGCCGAGGCCGTGGCAGCAGGTGTGCGCCTTTTCGTGATCACACAAATGGCGGGGCTTTTGTGCTCACCGGTGCTGGGCTTTGTCACCGACAAGATCAACCGTGTTACAGGTCTCGCCATCGGTTTGCTGCTTGGTGCCGTCGGTTACAGCTCGATGTGGTTGGTGACCGACCCCATCGACCCGGCCTTTCTGCCGCTGTTCATCTTGCTCGGCATCGGGCAAACGGCCTGCAATCTTTCCGCCCAGGCGCTGGTTGGCCAGGAAGCACCCGACGAAGCCCGGGGTGTCGTGATCGGCGGTTTTGGCTTTGCGGGCACGCTCGGCATTATTTTCTCCACCTGGATTGGCGGAGTTATTTTCGACCTCTGGATGCCGTCGGCGCCGTTTGTGTTTGTCGGTGGGCTTACCTGGCTGGTGTTCTTTCATGCGCTGGTGATACGGCGAGTCGCACCGGTTAAATAGGGGTCGAACTGAGAATTTTTCGGAATAAAACTTCGGTTCGACCGTTATTTCTCATTTTGGCTGATAGCGGACATTCATCAGCATATTCTCAGCTAGACTAGAAGCTCCTGATGTTCGACCATTATCGAATGTTGCCCCATAACCAGTGCATTAACTACGCCGCCTGCGGCGGCCCGACGCGGCTAGCGCCGCGCCGCTTATGCAGGCGTTAGGTGTACAAATAATTTAACTCACGAATCTATTATAAACAGCAGGTATCTATGTACGATGTGATGTTTTCCAATACCGGCTGGATACGGGTTTGGTTCTACTGGCTGGGATATGCGATCGTCGCCACGCCGGTAATACTGGCATTTTCAAAGGCAACGCGTCGCGATGCGTTGATTGTATTGCTGACCAATATCAGTGTGATCGTTTCCATGGGCTGGCTGTATCGACAGATAGGCTACGTTCGGCTGTTGGGCATCGTGCATGTGATTTTGTGGACGCCGCTGTTTGTCTATCTCTTCGGCCGCGCAAAAAACGGCGAAATGATATTACCTTTCCGGTTGGTCATCTGGTTATTTGTGGCGACACTGGCAGTGTCTTTGGCCTTCGATTACGTTGACGTCGTGCGCTATCTGTTGGGTGAGCGCGGCAGCATGATTGAATGATAACGGTCTTTTCAATCTAGCTGTCGGCGCTCGCTATCGCTCGTTCGACGCGCCTACCGGCGCACCATTACCAAAGGCATTACGGGCAGTCAGCCACTGACCGCTTCTGACTCAAAGCAGATATTCCTCTAATTAGGTGGTTTAGTTGTGAAACTGGCAAAAATTGCTGCCTGCCAGAATGGTATTCTTCTGCAACTATTTCAGTTTATGCAGTAGTATCTATGCATGTTTTACTTATAGGAAAGCCAGCCTGATCCAGGCTAAATCACCCGCGGCCCAACTCTGTCAGAGAATATAAATGAACTGGGGTAATATTATCTTTTCGCTACTCGCATTGGCAGGCATGTTTGTCCTGGTGGTCATCGTCTTTGTGCTTAAGTCAAAAAAACAGGTTGAGAACGAAGAAGCCTCTCAGAAGCAGGACCGATCAGGGAGTTAAAGTTAGTTTCTCCCTGCAAGAAAAGCCAGCCGATATATTCGGTTAATTTCTATTCTGCTGCATTTGCAGGTCCGGCGCACAAATCACCTCTATTCTTCCTCTGCCTGACCGGATGATTAATTATTTATTCTGAATGTTCGCTAATCTTGCGAATAGATTAACCTGGCACCCTTTCGATAAACAGGTTCCTACATACAGTGCTGGCTGACATGCCCTTTCCAGGCTTGGGCGGGAAAATAGGTAAAAGTACGACTTGGGTAGGATATAGCCGGTAACTACGATACCATCCCGATATATGGTGCCGGTGCCGGGAAGCTCATAAGAGAACAAAACACCGGGCGACGCCCCAAATCGAACAGCGTAAGCTGGCAACAGAAACCGGTAGGGCTTGTCGCCTTCCTGCGTTTTGACTTTAATAAAGCAAGGGGTAAGTTATGTATATCAACTTTTGGTACCCGATCGTTCGCAGCGAGGATCTGGGTTATGACCAGCCGGAGAAAGTCAGAGTGCTCGGCGTCGATCTTGTCGCATTTCGCGATAAGAATGGTGACGCTCACGTATTGAGTGATACCTGTACACACCGCGGTGCATCACTCGGTGGTGCCTGGTCCCAGGGCAACAGACCGCGAATTATTGATGGCTGCATCGTTTGCCCGTATCACGGCTGGGAGTTCAACAGCGACGGCGAATGCGTGAACCTCCCGTCTATCGGTTATGGCGCCAAGACCCCTGCACGTGCGAAGGTCGATTCATACCCGGTGCAGGAAAAATACGGCATCGTGTTTGCGTTCCTGGGTGATGAGCCTGAAGAGTCCCGGATTCCGCTTCTGGACGTCGAGGAATACGGTCAGGAAGGTTGGGTCGCCAACGAAGTGCTGGTTCTCGAAGTACCGTACTACTACGAGCGTTCAATCGAGAACGGCATCGATCCGTCGCACAATGAGTTCGTCCACCCGACGCATGGTCACTCGTCCATCGACCGTGAAAGCTACAGGGTCCGCGAGTACGAAGCTGAAGATCATCGCCAGGGCTGGGGCTTCTGGTTCTGGCACCTGTTCGATACCCCGCCGCTGCCGCAGAAAGATGATGCGACAGCCGGTGGTCAGGAGACACCGTGGGGCGATACGCGGACTGAAGATCATGTTCAGATGAAAGTTGGCGGCGGCACCTATGGCCCGAACTCCATGCCGACCTATATCAATATCACAGCAGACAAGATGTTCCGGCAGTATTTCTTTGAGTTGCCGGTGGATGAGAACAACACGAAGATCTTCTTCCTGAACATGCGTAACTTCATGCTGGATCCAAAGCACAACGGTCCGATCCATGCGCGCAACAAGGTCATCGCGGCGCAGGACATCCAGATCCTGACGACCATGTGTCCGGAGCGCACACCGTTGAGCTCGACGGATGAGGTTCTGACGCCGTCTGATAATGGAGTCGCGGCCTACCGCAAATGGCTGGAGAAATTCGACGACAAGGGCTGGCGCATTGATATCAACAAGTTCAACGCCCGTCATGGCAAGGACAAGGCATACGCGATCCCGTCCCCGGCACGCCGGACCTCTGGTAACTGGGTGCTCGACGAGATTCCCAGGATCAAGGATCGTGCCGAGCGTAACAGGTTGAATAAGGACGACTAAAACCTGATCACTTAATGACGAGGCGGCACGGGCAGGCGACTACCCGTGCCGCCATTTCGTTTAGCGTCGGTCGCCCCTGCATATCCCGGGCGCACCGTTCCGGTGCGCTGACCTTTTAAGAAATACCGGTCTCCGCTGGTGGCCGGAAGCAGGTATTCGTCTGGATAATGCGCGGTAGAATATCAGCCTCCGGTTGACCTCGGAGACCCATGTGCCCCGCAACCAGTGCAAGCAGTTCGTTCGCGGCGCTCACCCGACCGGCCCAACGGCCGGCCGCTATTGCGGGTATTAGGTGACTGTTATCTATCCACTAGATTTTGCAATTATCGTTTGGGGAGTAATAGGCACATATAGAATCAAGCAGCTGATTCAATTAAGGCCTAAACGTAAATATTCGAACACTCCGATAGTGGTAACCACAATGGTGTTTATTCTTGTGCCTCTGATTGCACTCAGGGCCAACGTGGTCGAGTACTCAGCTTTCGGTGTCATTGCAGCCGGCGCCGAGATATTCTGGTTTGCATTCCTGGCTAGCCGGAGTCGCAATGTCACCTAAAAAGGTATAGCGCTGAGGTTTCTTCGGGGCATTTGTTGCAATTTGCAGGACTGCGCATAACGGCGCATAACCGGGTCCTGTAAATCTCCTGAAGCAGTTCCGGACATCAAATGCCAAAAAACCTCGGTTTGACCCTTATTTTATGGAATTATTGGGGACTTCTACGTATTCAGTCCCGAGCTGGAGTATGCCAGCCTCCCTCAAGCCTATATTTTCACTTGGCGTGAGTACACCAGATAGAGGGGATTTTATGACCGCAAAGCCTTCCATGCAGCCATCCAACGACCCGTTCACACCGGTGCGGCCGCGCGACAATTTTTACCAGTCCTGTGCATTTTTTCCGATGCCTTTCGCGCTGATCACGACCACGAATGAGAACGGCTTTACCAGCATCGGGCCCTACGCACTGCAGTTCCCGCTTCAAATCTGCGAGCAATTCTCCATGTTGCTGATCACACGCGCCGGTTCCAACACGGGGACCAACCTGCGACGCAATGGAAAATGTGCATTGAATTACATCGAGTTCGACAAGGACCTGCTGGAATCTGTCGTCGAGCTCGGTTACCCGGGCGTGTTACCAGAGGAGAAAATGGAAAATACACCCTTCACGATGATTAAAACGCCGACACCGCAGTTTCGTGATGACCCGGAGTTTCCGCTGATTGTCGAAGAGGCGTTCCAGGTTTTTGAATGCATTGTTGACGGTGAATTCGAATACCGCCCCGAGCGAGAAATAGAGGCCGCGCTTGCCGAGGATTTCATTGCGCTGAGAGTTGAAAATATCATGCTGCGGGAGAGCTTCAAGAAAAAACTCGATCAGCGCGATGAATTTCCCGATATGCCTATCTCATACGGTTTTCGCGGCGGCAGCGAGTTCTGGTTTACACGCTGCGAGAAACCGTTCCACTACCCGATCCCCCGGGGCAAGGAACTGGAACCCGAGTACGTATTCCAGGTCGCCAACGGGCTGGATCCAGAGGTTCACTTCACCCTGGAGGCCTGTGCGACGCTGGTCAGCTTTCCGGCACCATTTCTCGAGTCCACCCTCGGCTTCTTCGTCACTAAGGCCAAGAAACAGGGTGCGAGTACCGTCGACCTGGACTTCCTCAAGGCAACTAACACCCGTTGGAGTGGTGATTAGAAATAGCCGGTATGCTTGCCAGCGGCATGGCCGTGGAGGGACTAATCAAGGTGAATGGGTTACCCAGCCAGCGCATTAACTACGCTGCCTTGCGGCGACTCGACATAGCAGAGCTGAGCCGCCCCGTGGCTCATTCCATTTGAAGCGGTTTTCAAAACACAATATTGTTATGGCTATTGCTTGGTTAGGCTTTGTCATTTATTGGATGGTCTGCCTGTCCTTTTTTCATCAGGAATAGAAACATTGATGGTAAAAACAGTTAACCAGTGCAGGCAACCGCTCGCTCTCGCTCGCTCGCCGTGGTTAGCGCCACGCCATTGCCACAGGCATTAGGTAACTTTGATGGTCAAAAAAATTGTCATAACACTTTTGGTCTTATCCGTAAGCTTCCTCTGCTTCAATTGGTTGCTTGGAGAAGTCGTCGTGCAATATGAAGACTGGTATACCGAAACCTCGCAGGGATCCGGAAAGGCCGATGATCTAAGTTTGGATGCACTCAGGATATTGTTTGTATTGCCGGTGAGCATGCTTTTGGCTCTCTTGGGTGCAATATTCGTATGGCGCAAGATTCCCAAGAAGTGAATATCGCGCAAAGCAAACATGGCCAGCCGCATCCGGCGATTGAAGCCAAGGTACGATCGGTCATGGATTCAGTCGTACAGGAGTTTATTCAGAGTGCCTCATTCGTCGTGATGGCGACCAGCAATGCAAATGGCGACTGCGATGCATCGCCCAAAGGTGGCAAACCAGGGTTCGTCAAGGTGCTGGATGACAAAACATTGATTCTTCCTGATATCTGCGGCAACAAGTTATTCCAGTCATACGGGAATATCGAAAGTAATCCGAAAGTGGGATTAATATTCATGATTCCTGGCTGTGGAATTACTGTGCGTATTAACGGTCGTTCCCGGGTTATTGATCAGGATGAAATGCTACAAATGGGGATCGACAGAGAGGTCTTCGATCCGGATGACAGGGCTAAGATACTGCAGGCGTTGCACCTGCAGGTTGATGAGGTTTACCCGCATTGCTCGAGAGCATTCAGGTTTTCACGCTTATGGGATACGGGCACTATCACTAAAAATGCCGGGGACAAGTCTGAACAATACTGGTACCAGCGCTGGGCGAAGGTTACGCAAAACCCCTGATTGCTGTTCCTGGCGGAATGCAGATGTGCATATATTTCGGTTGACTTTGCAAGTCTGTCCGTCTGAGTATCGGTAAATGCTAATCCGATTTGTATCAAAATTAGCGACCACCATTTTTTTGTCTGGGTGCCTGGCTTTCTCAGCAATTGCCGACACCTGCGATCTGTCAGGATCTTCTCTGTTTATTGGGGAAGATACAGACTTTATCCTTTGCGGTGACGAGTTCCCGGCGGAAATATCGATTACATCAGACGACCCTTCTCTGTTTAATGTTGCTTATCTACAGCCACTGAAACGCTGCGACGTAGACGATAAACGTGGCGGGTTTCATGTCGTGCTCAACGCGGATGGTAGCGGTGAAACTGATCTCCAGGTAACCGATGCCGCGACGGGCGATACGCTATGCAAATCTAGCTTACGCATCCTGCCGGCCCGAAATATCGAAGAACCAGCTTGGCTCAATGCGATGCCTTTAGCGGATGCCCGCTACATAAATGTAAATGGCATCAGGACGCGCTATTTCGATAAAGGGTCTGGGCCTGTACTTATCCTGGTGCACGGTGGCCAGGCAGGCGGCGCCAATAACAGTGCACAAAAGTGGGAACAGAACTTTGCTGCACTGTCACACAACTATCGTGTCATTGCCTTGGACCGCCTGGCACAAGCGGGTACTGATAACTTTCCAGCGGTTAAGGATTATGCGAAATATTTCGCCCACGACGCAAAGCACCTGGAGGATTTCATTACCACGCTGGACCTCAGGAATGTCACCCTGGTCGGACATTCACAGGGAGGTTGGCCCATCACCTGGGTTGCACTGAAACGGCCCGACCTGGTTAGTTGTCTTGTCAGCGTGGATACGGTGATGGTGCCCGATGACATCGAACTGATGCGCGAAGCGCTTGCCTTCATTCTCTACACCGCCCGCTTCGTAGACCCACCAACGGGGCCAACTGTACACAGTGCCCGCCGTTCGATGGCGCTGCGCTACCCGAGCGGCAGAAATATTACAGCCGCTAAAGCTCAACGGGTGGTAGACCAGTACCAGTCACCCAAAACTGCAACTGCCCGCGAGCATATGGCAGCACTACGAATGAACCCTTTACACCCCAGCCTCAAAGTCCTAAAGCAGAAAGCCTATGACGAAATCAATGCCGGGAACCTGCGAGTTCGTAGCCTGGTAATTTGGGGCGCACAGGATCCGCAAGTCCCACTGGGGCTGGGCCAGCAGTTTAACGATATGCTGTCAGCAGCCAACGTAGAAACAGAACTCGCGGTTGTTGAAGGCGCTGGTCACGCTCCCTTTGTGGAGTTTCCGGAAGAATTCAATGAACTTATTGTCAGCTACTGTGGGGAAGACCACTAATCTGCGAGCGCGCCATATTCCCAGAATGGCCGCTATTGGCCGAAAGTGGGCATTCGGGTCTTTCGATAATACGCGGTAGAATATCAGCCTCCCATTAATCCTGGAGACGTGTTTGCCCCGTAACCAGCGCAAGCAAGGAGCATTTGAGACGATGGCACTTCTATACATAGTTCTTGGCTTTCTTATCCCTGTCATAATGGTGTTCGCCTATTCGGTTTGGCTTAATCGCCGGCGACGGGCTCGCAATGCTACAAAAACTGACAGCGACTCTGAGCAACCTTGAGGGTGCACGATCTGACTGATAGGGTTTGATCACCCAACCAGTGTGGGTAACCCGCACACTACCGTTGGCTTGATGCGGCTAACGCGGCGCAATTACCACAGACGTTAACCCGGCTTCCCGTCGGCGCGAGGGCTAACGAAAATCGGCACATAGACCAGCAGAAATAATACGAAAGCAGCACTCCAAACGAGGTCTGCTATCAGGATGACATTCCAATAGTTATCCGGCACAAGCCATGTACCCCATACACGCAAGGCAGCCGCCACGCTAACGAACAGATAAGCGATAACAATAGCTTTCGATACGATCAGCGGACGACCCGTATGACCGAGGCCCGCACGTGTAGTCACGCCAAGCACCATCGTCCCGAACGCACCGATAGTGAGCGCATGCATCCAGTTGGCCGACCAGGCGTACCCACCAGTCAACCATGCCGCTTTCAGCGCAAGGCCAATGACAAGCCAGCTATAACCAAGATGCAACACCCATAAAAGCGGCGTATCAAGTGTGTGCCGGCCGCGCCACCCTGTCATACGAATACCTAACACCAGCGCCGCAAATCCGGCGAGCAGTCCCGTTATCATCGTATCCCTGGCGACAAGATCACCAATCAGGATAGCTATCAGCCCGACAACTGCCGCCCGATCGAGCCATTGCGTGCTCCTGACAGGCTCCGCCCGTTGCATCGCGACCAGGGCATTGTTGGTAAATGCCGGCACAATTCGCCCACCGATGACAGACACCAGCAACAGCACAACATTAACGGCCAGCCGCAGGGGATCGACAGACGGAGATTCGATCCAGCCGAAACGGGGTCCCTGAAACAAAAAGTCGGCAATGAAAAGAATCCCCAGGATCAACAAAATGGGCAGGTTGCGGAAATTCTTATTGCGCACCAACGGCGTGCCGACCATCACCGCGAGCATAGGAAAGAATGCAAGCGACAGGGGCTGAAAAAGAAGACTGGCCGGGTTCCAGAACGGTGATACCTCGACCCGTCCAAGCGCCCAAAGCGCTGCCAATATCATGAGAGGAAAACCCGAGATGGCTTTTATCCCCGTCCAGCTCGGCACCGCAGTCAACAAAAACCCGGCGATCGCCGCGGCCGCGAAGCCGAAGATCATCTCGTGGCCATGCCACGTGAACAGCGGAATCGCCTCTGCAGGCCACTGACCTGAATAAACGGAAAACCATACGGTGAGCATGGGCACAATTGCCCACAGGCCCGCTAACAGGAAGAAGGGCCGAAAACCATATGCAAAAATAACCATAAAAGACGGCTTTTACTGAATCTGTTAGCGACTGGCGCCGCAACATCCGGGCGCCGTGCCCGTTAAATTGAACCTGTTCGTGCAGCAATTATGATACAGCTGACCTTTCCCCTGCATGCATACCACGGCTGATGTGGGAAATGTAAGCATATCATGCGGCCTGTTTAGCAGACTGGGTTGGTGATAAATAGCCCAGCGAGCTGTGTGGCCGAACATCGTTGTAGTGTTTTCTCCAGGCATTGGTTTCCGGATCCTGCAAAAAGTTCAGCATCAACTGTTCGCGTGTGGCCTCACTGCCCCACGCGGGATCCAGCCGGAGTACAACAACAAAGGTGACGAGGTGTGGTTCTCCGTCTGGAGCGGCAAGGAACAGGAATCGGCGATAGTTATTGTCGACGATAAAACACGTCAGCTGAAGAAAGTCATTAAGGGTGACCAGATTATCACGCCGACAGGCAAATTTAATGTCTATAACACGATGAATGACATTTATTGATTGGGCAATCATTCAAAAAAATAGGACAGGAAATTCTATCGGGTCAGCGCAGCTGAACCGATGCCAGCAAGGTCGGAAACGCTTGCGCAACGACTGAGTGCAGGGGGAATTCGGTGCGCATTGTCGATCGACGCAGTGGTATCGTGGGCATGTTTGCTATCGACCTGTGCCGGCTGAATCGGGGCTGGCGCGATCATTGCGTGCTGTTCTTCGTGCTGCTCCTGCCGGGTATTGGCAATAATTTGCGGTTTAGAACAACCGCAAAAATGGAATCAGATCTCTTTATATATCAGCGCGCAGGAGCTGGATTTAGCCACGGCGGCTGATCGACAGAGGGGTCTGACCCTTCTAATGCCCGCTGCCGTGACGCTCGTGGTCAGCGTTATCCATACCCTTTGGCAGTAGCGGCGCCGGCTCCGGGACCAGCTGCGCGAAACCTGATTTGCGCTCGCCCTGCTGCACATCGTGCGGATTATGGCATTCGGTGCAGACGAACCAGCGTTTCTTGCCAGTCGAGGCCCACTCGCCGATACGCTTGCCGTGAATGCCGTCGCGCCAGGCGCGATAGACCTGGCCATGGCACTTGCCGCACATTTTTTGTGGCTCGTTGAAGTCGACCAGGTTGCCGGCATTGTCGACAAACTTGTTACGCGTCTTCGCATCGTGACAGTCCAGGCACCAGATGCCGCCCTTGCCATGCTGCAGATTCAAAGCATCCGGCACCAGGTCCGTATGCATCGTCAGCTTGCGCGGCGGTGCGTCCGCCGCCACCGGCGGTGGGAATTTACCGTTATGACAGGCCAAACCGCAAACCGGATACAGGCCCAGCTGCGTCGTTCGTGGCTTGACGACGGCTTCGCCGTGCGTGTAGTCCGCCTCGATCGGCATATCACCCATCGGTTGGGTACCGTCAAAAGGATCGCCCCACCACAAGACGCCATCAGTCGTATCCGAGCACCTGACATTTTTTAATTCTTCGCCGATATCTTTTTGTGTAACGCTTGATGCGCCCTCCCGGGCCTCGAAGCAAACTTTGTCCTCGGCGAATGCGGCTGACGATAGGCTGAGTATCAACAAACAGAAGATAGCAACGATTTTGGATTCCTTTACAATCATATTCGTAAGGACTTGTTTATTCGTTTGCATACTTCACCTCGCCCAACAGTATGCCAATTGCACCTTTTAGCAGCAGCGTCAACACGATGAAGCCGATCGCCCAGTTGCCGAGGGAATTAAGAATCTCGATCAGCGACGGTGTGTACTGCGTAAATTCGCCGATCGGTGTCGGGATCGAACCCGGGATTATAAGACCCATGCCCTTCTCAACCCAGATACCGGCGAACGTGAGGGCGCAGATATACGGCAACTTCTTATGGTCTTTGCGGATGCTTGGTATCAACAGCAGGATGAATGAGCTGACCAGCGCGATAATCGAGAACCAGAACCATGGCACGAGGGCGCTCAAGCCATTGTGGCCAAATATCAGGTACTGCAATCCGAGCGAGTGTTCAGTCGGGTGGTAGAACTCGGTTACGATTTCCGACATCGTCAGGAACAAGGCAATACCAAGACACCAGACAACAATCTGTGACAACAGATCGATTGCCTTGTCCTCGATCCAGAATTTTGTGTTATTCCGCACAATCGTGAACACGATGATAATCAACGCCGGCCCCGCCGCAAATGCCGTCGTAATAAATCTAATCGGCATCATGCCGTGGTGCCACATCGGCCTTGCCGGCATCGTGTTGATCAGGAACGCCGTGACCGTGTGAATACTTAACGCCCACACAATTGCAATATAAATGACCGGCAAATAGAAGCTCTTGTTGACGGGTTCCTGGGCATACTTCTTATAGAGGTAATAGAAACCACCGACAATGTTCAGGACCAGGTAGCCGCACAGCACGATGACGTCCCACGCCAGCATCGAACCCGGGAAGTTATAAATACCGATCAGCGGAAGCATGTGCCACAGCCGGTCCGGACGACCCATGTGATTGAGGACAAACAGCATGCACATAACGACGGCAGCAATCGCCAGCATTTCACCGAGCACCGTGACCTCGTGCAGCGCCTCGTGCTTGTAGACATACGCCGGAAATACGATGGTTACCGCCCCGGCCGCCACGCCGACAAGAAACACGAAGTTGGCGAGATACAGCCCCCAGCTAACCTGGTCCGTCAGACCGGTCACGATCATGCCCTCAGACAGCTGCATGAAATTACCGTAGGTCCAGCCGATCACGAAAATACACAGAAACCCGAGCCAGGCATAGAACTTTAGGCCGCCTTTCAGGACATAGACCCAGTAATCAACAACGAAACTAATTAGTTTTTTCATCGTGGTGAATCCTAGTCCATGTAGTAGAAGAACTTCGGGTAGGTGTTAGCCTCGGCTTTGAGCCGGAAAACCTTTTTGGTCGCAAGTACCCGCCGAACCTCGCTATCGGGATCGAGCAGGTTGCCGAATTTACGCGCGCCGACGGGGCAGACCTCGACACAGGCCGGGTAGCGGCCCTTGCGCGTGCGTTGCACGCAGAATGTGCATTTTTCAACGACGCCTTTCATGCGTGGGCGGTTGCCAAGGTAGTGCGTCTTTGGGTTCATGTCTTTTTTCGGCAACTTCGGTTCACCCCAGTTGAAACGACGTGCCCAGTAGGGACAAGCACCGATGCACATGCGGCAACCGATACACCAGTTGTAGTCAACGACGACGATGCCATCGGGTTCACGATAGGTCGTGCGCACCGGGCAGACCTTCACGCACGGCGGTTTCTCGCACTGCATGCATTGGATCGGCATGTAGAACGCATCTTCCTCCGGCACCTTTTCCGGCTCGTAATAGTGCTCACCTTCGAGTACGACGCCGGATGCGCTGTAAGCATTACCGCCGACCTGGATTCCATAGCTGTCCGGGTAACCATCCGGCATTTTCGATGCGTCGAAGTCGCCCTTCTCCATCTTCAGCACACGAATCCACTCAATTTCCTGATCGCCACGTGACTGATTGTTCTCCTCGACACAGGCCTTTGCACAACGACGGCAACCGATGCACTTCTGGATATTCAGTGCGTAGCCGAACAACACGCCCTTCTCGGCCGGCGTCGAATCGACCGTTACCTTTTTGTCGTACTCCGCCGAATAGCGCCGTTCGAGCCTCGCGACGGCCGCAGCTTTTTCTTCCTGTGACATTAACCGGTAATTACCCTGGAACCACTCGGCCCACTCGGTGTTGGCCTCGGCATCATCAGTGTTTGTCATCAATGCGGCGGTGCCAAGCAACGACGTTGCGCTGACATCGCCGACCTTCTTGACAAAACCACGCCGTGACATCGAATCCGGCGCGGCCTTGTCGTCATCGGGTGCGGCCTTCTCGTTGTCGTACACGATAGGTAATTTGTGATCTGTCACCTCAAAATCTCCTTGTCAGAGGCTCTTGCCCCTGATACGAAACTGCTCATATGCTACGGTACTGGATTCGGCTCCACTCTTGCGCGCACATTGTCTACAGAACGCTACCCCTTGTCTACAAATCGCCACTCCGCAGAATGACGCTTCAATTACGCAAAATTTATGAATAAAAAGACACCTATCTATTTCGGCCCGCCGCTCGTGATCCTGACCGAGAAAGAGAAAAATACGATGGAGGTCAGCGGCAAGCTGAACCGGGCCGCAGAACGCTACCTGGAAATCATGCGGCAGCACAGCGTCGACCTGACGGCCCCGGAGCAGCAGTGTTTACTGAAGGCCTGTGAGGCAGGCTACCTGGCACCGTACGAGATCACCGAACTGGCCTACGATGTCCGGGACGGACAGTTCGACATCGACGGACTGGATAAGGAAGCGCTGATCGCCAAGCTCGAGGCGGCAAGTTTTGCCGACCTGGTCGCCATCGTCGAGAGCCTCGGGTACTGACAGGAATCAGTGGTCGGGGCCGTCCGGCGGCATGCCCGGCCAATGACTCGGGTCGGCGGACTCATCAGCAGATGGTGTAATTTCACTGAGGCTCAACTGGGCTTCGCGAATCTCCTTGACCGCCGCCGACTCCTCGATCTCCTGCTGAATCTCGGCCAGGTGCAGCTCGTCTTCGACCTGCCTGCGAATATCGGCCAGCCCGCGCTTCGCTGCTGCTGTCCACTTACCGAGCGGGCGCAACAACTGGGGCAGTCGGTCGGGGCCGACGACGACCAGCGCAACAGCTGCGAGCAATAACAATTCCGGGAAGCCGATACCGAACATAAACTACCGCGTAGATCTGTATCCCAAGTCCAGTGACGATCATAGCACCGCAGGGATGCGGCTTCAGCGACAAAGCTAATCCGTCAACCTAAGCATGATGCGGTAGAATATCAGCCTTCCATTAATCCCGGAGACGCATTTGCCCCATAACCAGCACAAGCAAGAGGATGACACCCCCGCTACGCGGCCCACAAATGAAATAAAATCTCCCATCAATTTCAGATTGAGGTTGTATAAGCCAACGCGGACTGCATTATCCTTCTTTGCTCTCTTTGCTTTTGGCATGGGTGCATATGCCTATTGGAAAGACATTGGATCAATTAGCCAAGTTGTACAGGCAGTTGCTTTTGGGCTCATGGCGTTGTTGGTCAGGTTCACATTATTTCGAAGCCCAACCATAGCTCCGATTGTCCAACCTGGGGAAAGAGAAACCGATGGTATGCCTTAGGGTAAGATTGGGGTGGTGCAGGAAAGAGAAGAGAGCAAGTGCTGCAATGGCATTTGTAAAAGGTGCACGCGGGCACCTAGCGGATGAGCTGTACCGTGGCTTGATTCATTCACTTATTTGCGCTCTCAGGTGTTGCAACGTTTCAAGGGCAGCAACATTTTCTGATTGATCTAATTTGACGGCGGTTTCGTTGAACCACGTCGCCCCGGTTCGCGTCAACTGTTCTACCAACGCACGGCCCTGGTCAGTAACGCTGACCAGCTTCGCGCGACGGTGATGGGGATTGGGCAGGTATTCAACCAGACCATTTTCCGCCAGCGCGTCGGTAGTGCGTTGAGTGTTCTGCCGGCTTACACCCATGACGCGCGCGATCTCGGAAACGGTGATGGGTTCGCCTCGCCCGAAAATCATACTGACCGTTAACGATCTGGACGCCGTCGTTCCCAGGCTCCGTGCAACAGTTTCCGTCATACGCATCATCTCTGCCTGGGTTCGGTGAACCTCCAGCACCAGTTCGAACAGCGTAGAAGCCTCTGTAGATAAGAATTTATCTATTGATTTCATAAGGATATACTCAGCTTACTACTAATTGACAACTAGTTGACAATATGTCATCATGTTGTCATATACTATAGCACAGCGTTTTCATATAAAAAATATATTCGCGATATCGCGGGGAGACAGTCCATGTTTATCAACTTCTGGTATGTGGCCGCGGAAAGTAAATCCCTGGCCGATGAACCGTTACACCTGACGATGTTGGGTCAGGAGTTTGTTCTGTTCAGGGATTCCAAAGGGATTGCACGTTGTTTGAGTAATGTTTGCACTCATCGCGGCGGTTCTCTGGCCCATGGAAAAATCAAAGGCGATTGCATTGAATGCCCCTATCACGGCTGGCAGTTCAATGCAGATGGTTATTGCACACATATTCCTTCTATAGGTAAGGACGCAAAGATCCCCGGCCGGGCAAAAGTCGACGCCTATCCAACGCAAGAGAAATACGGCCTGGTATTTGCGTTCCTTGGTGATCTGCCGGAGGAGGAACGGCCACCTATTGTTGACGTTTCCGAATGGGGGCAAGACGGGTGGCGTGCTACCTGCGGTGTGTTTGAGTGGGATTTTAACTACCAGCGTTCGATAGAGAATGGTATTGACCCGGGGCATAACGAGTTTACCCATAGCACCCATATCTCGGTGCCGGAAGGTAAGAATTGGACCATCCCGGATATCGATTTTAAAAGTAATGAGTGGGGCGGTGAAGCATCGTTCTCGCTTCCCGGGCAGGCGCTGAAGGATGAGAAATGGCGCCAGGAATCCGGTAAATCACAGCCTGGTCGCGTTGATATGCTGATGGCTTATCATGGCATTTCGACGTTGAAGACCCACATTGATTTGACCGAAGAATTCCACTCCCATCAATATCTGTTCGACACCCCCATCGACGAAAACCATACCAGGATAACGCTCCTCAGCATGCGTAATTTTTTGCTGGATCCCGCCGATGATGATCGATGCAATGAACGCAGTTGGTTTGTGGCTGTTGAGGATCGGGTGGTATTGGAGCCTCTGCGGCCGGTGCAGCCACCTGCACTCAATAACCGGGAGGTCTTTGTACCCGCCGATGCACCCATCGCCCATTACCGCAAACGGGTGGCGGAGTGGCAGGCAAAAGGCTGGCGCATCGATAGTGAAGAAGTGGAGCGAAACAGTCTAAAGGTTGCCTACGCCATTCCCAGCCCGGCCCGCCGGGAGCATAAAGGCTGGGTTCTCGATGCGATACCGCTGATTGAAGCAGAGAGCGAAGTTGCATTGCCGAGAATCTCGGTTGTATAGGGCAAAGGCTGGCGGGGGATGATCTGAAGTGTGGCCCTGCTACGCAGGGCCAGAACGGCTGTACCGGCAGCCCCTGTTGTGGGCACTACGCGGTTTGATTTTGCGGCTCAACCTGATTTTCGCTATCGGACCGGATTGATAGTCTGGCAGCGATCACAGCCGTGGCGAAGAGCGATAAGAGCAGGCGCGGGGGTGGTAACCCCTGTGGCTTGATCAACCAGTCAATTAGCCGCTGGTGCCGATCTGTTTTCCATAGCCCAGAAACTGTCTCGGCCATTCAAGGTAATACGCTGCAGGCCCCAGACCAAATGAGATGCCGAGCAGGAAACCAGCCGTAGCTGCTACGGTGCCTGCTATACCCTCAATCGTTGTGTTGCCATCGTATCCCCAGCGGTAGAAGAACAGCAAAAGGAACAAAGTTAGTGAGATATACGAAGCTTTTTTCCAGGCACCTGACACCGAATTCATGTAATGCCCCCATGTTTCATAGGCTGATATTTGCTGGATTACAATCCATATATCTGCGCCTTATGGCTCATTTTAGGAAAAGTGTGAATACCGGATCCTGGAGGTATATTTGCCCTGTAACCCGCGCAAGCAAGGGATGGCCAGCGCACCTGTTGCAGGCGTTACCCGGTATAATTGTGCATTGCAGCAAAATATCTGCTTTCGGCCCGAAGCGGATATTTTCTATCAACCAGCTCTGCCGGTTTCCATAATTGGCTATTATTGAGTCTGAACTCTATTGTTCTGCTGCCAGCGTCCTCGATTTTTGCGGACTAAGTATTGTTACGGAGTGTTGTTTCCCCTTTCCGGGTGCATCGTCTGTTAACTGGCTAATGAGATAAAGAGCTTTCTCGGACGGTTAACCTTTTGGCCGTACCGGGAATCCTGTTAACACTAACTACAGAGGTGAAATATGACACTAAATGAAGCGCTAGCAACACTGGGTGTAGTAATTATGTTTTTTTGGATATTCGGATTAATTGCGTATAACGTATATAAAAGCCCGGATGATCAGAGACCTGGATGAGTAAAAGGCTTACCAATAGGATTGTTGGGAGTGGGGCTACTCGATCGTATACGTAAGGGAAGGCAGAAGAGTCCTTGTTAGGGGTATATTTATTTAAAGATTGCCGGTTAACTGATGTTTCAGCGTCTCACCATTCTTTGCTGGGGACTAATCATAGTAATCATGCCGGTTGTTGCGGCAATTTCCTGGATTGCTACCAAAGATACAAATGTCTTTATTATGGTCCCTAGCACACTGCTTTTTGTTGGAGCCCCTTGGTTTGTATTTTGGTTCATACGATTGATCATCACGGGATGCTGGAAATGATCATCGTCCCCATCCCCGCCACCTGGCTATTCGGGTCGGCACTTGGCCTACCCGGCTGGATGCAGCGTAAGGCAAGGTAATGGCTATTTGGAAACCGGCCCTGGAACCCGCTTGGGTAGATCTCTTTTTGCATTAATCCGAGTGGGGCTGAATGTCTGCTTTTTGCCGTAAGCGGTCATTCGAACCCTGGTCTAATGAGCGCTAAAATTAGTCTCTTCCGCGGTTCCGGAGGCACGTTTGTCCCGTAACCAGCACAAGCAACGGACGTTTGACCGCTCAGGTCTTTTGGTTTCCAGCGCAAATATTTTAGCAAGAGCGCCAACAAATAGTGACCAATGGTTAGCATTTAACATAGGAGAGTAGATATGGACAGCGGACAAAAGATAAACCGAATATTAGTCTTTTTAGCAATCCTATTTATAGCATCTTGGGGTATAGCCTGGTATTTCACTTACCAGTTCTAGGGGTAAAAACCTAGCTCCAATGGAACCTTTGGAGATATCGGAAATTGAAACAGAATATGCTGTCTAACCAGTGCAAGTAGTTTGTTCCCTTACTATCGCCGGACACTGGACGGCGCTGACGCGGCGCCCCTGTTGCAGGCATTAGCATGCAGACAAGAAATAAAATACTACGACTATCATGTACAAGAAAGAGGATTCAATGAATACAATTCAAGTTAATGACACGGTGGGAGAGGTGATGGCACGTTGCCCGGCGCTCTCCCGAGTGTTCGATGAAGCGGATATCGACTATTGCCGCGAAGACAAGAAGACCCTGGACGAAGTGTGTCGGGATAAGGGTCTCGACTCCCAATCATTTCTCGCCACACTTAAGGAATCTGCGCTGGCGGGCGCCGGAGAATCGGCTGTTGACACAGCAACCATGTCACTGACTGAACTTGCCGACCACATCCAGCAGACACATCACACGTACCTGCATTCCGAGATCCCACATTTAGACAGGATGACGGAAAAAGTGACATCTGTTCACGGCGAGAGGAACTCGCGCCTTCATCAGATTAGGGAGGCATTTCTTGCGCTGGCAGCGGAGCTGTCGAGCCACATGATGAAGGAAGAACAGATTTTATTCCCCATGGTGTGTCAGCTAGACGCAAGCGAGACGGTTCCGATGTTCCACTGCGGATCACTCGCCAACCCCATTCGGCAAATGGAATCTGAGCATACCCAGGCAGGGTCGGCGCTGGAAACGCTCCACGAGCTGACAGATGGTTACCACCCGCCGGATTGGGCGTGCAGCACTTACCGCGCCATGCTGGATGCCCTGGCCCGTCTCGAAAAAGATATTCACCTGCACATCCATAAGGAAGCCAACGTGCTCTTCCCACGAGCACTTAAAATGGAGAGCGAGAAAAGTGTATGAGTAAAAGTTAGGAGGAGTGCATCCGAATGGACTGGATGCCGCTGGAGGGGATCATTCTAAGGAAAATATACGATTACTGATGAGAAATAATGGTCTTTACTTCTGATGGCACATGCTGTGACAAGTCGCCTTACCGGACCTCACTAATGCCCGGCCTGTAAGTTCGACGTTAACTGTACCTGTGGCAATGAACAAACAGACATTCCGCAACCCATTCCTTATCACTCTAGCCATTGTCTTTGTGGTGATCTTTACTATTTTCCGTTATTTCGAAAGTAGGGAAATTATTGATAGCTTTGGTGTCTGGAACACAATGCTTACCGCCCTGATACTCTCGGTAATTCCAGCAATTATTATTTACATGGCCTGGCGCTACCTAAAGAAATAGAAGCCAGCAATGTGTATGTATGAGCGTACATACAAGTATCGAACGCTTAATCAGTTGAAGTAGCCGGATGCCACAAGTGCTATACACTTTTGGTGCTGCTGTTGTGGGTATTACGAGGCCAGCCCCAGGCGCACGTACCAGGACGCAAATATAATCATTGAGAAAAGCGCCAGGATTACTACCAATATAAACCCAATTGAAATCCGTTTGTCCTTATTCCCGGAGACCTGACCTCGTGTTGCATAAGCGTAATATATGAAACAGATTACTATGAGCGCGAGAAATTCGAGTCCAAGAATAACCATCGGCCCTACCCTAAATCCCAAATGCAGGATCAATAATAGTCTGTCATGTGTTGAGAGCCTAATATTGAGTACGGTAGCGCACTTGCCTCATAACCAGCACAAGCAGGCGACCATTGTGGGTGTTAACTCCAGGACATTGCGCCTATCCGAACCTGCGCGTGATGTCATCCATCCACTTCGCATCAACATGCTCGAATATTTCAGGATCAAAATCGGCTAGTGCGTCACGGCTGTAATCAGGATAGCGTTCCGGGCCACCCTCCTCGGGCCACTGCCTCGTTGCGTCGATGATGATATTGCTGGTCTTCATATAACTCGGTGAGCTGGGCTCCAGCGGCACGGCCATCATGTCCTTAAAAATATGACTCGCCGGATGCGGCTGCCAGCGCGTCGCAAATGCCATGAAGAGGTCGGCAGGATTCCACAGGTTCACATCATCATCTACGAACATGATGATTTTCCATACCGGGCTTAATTTTGCGAGACTTTTACCGATCTCAAGCGCCTGACCAGGTTTGGCCTTCTTAATGCTTAGAAACGCCACGCTGTCCACGAAGCGATAGTCGCTGACCGCAGGGATCAGGCGCTTCAGGCCCGCCGCCTCCAGCGCGCAGACGGGCAGTTCCGGCAGCGCGCGCGTGACACCGGTGAAATCGTTGACGATCCACGGGTCTCTGCGATGCGTTACGCGCGTAACAGTCATCGGAAAAGCGCCCACGTAGGGTGCGCCGATGTATCCTGACCTCTCGCCATAAGGCCCATTCGGCTCCGAGTCTACGAGCGACACCGTACCTTCAATAATCATCTCGGAATGCGCGGGCACGAAGAAGTCATTGGTCTCTGACCGGACGACTTCGATCGCCCTGCCACGCAGTCCGCCGGCAATGGCCATCTCGTCAATATGCTGCTTGCCGCGCCGCGCGGGTATGCGCGAACTGCCGACGACCCAGACGACCGGGTCCTGGCCGACCGCTAAAGTGACCGGCGCCGATGTTTCACCGCGTGCTGCCTTCGCTTTCCACATGGTGTAAGTGGTCTGCCCCTCGCCACTGAGGATGGCGATATGCCGCGGACCCTTGATCTCGCAACGGTAGGTGCCGATGTTCAGGCCCGTCTCCGGATCGCTGGAAAATATTGACGCAGTATTGACGAAGCGGCCGCTGTCGCCCGGGTTGTTCTGCAGAAACGGAAATGAGCGTACATCGATCGCGTCGCCTTCAAGGATCACCTGCTTGCACGGCGCGTCCTCGCGGGATACTTCAGCCTGCTCGATGGTCGGATACGCGCCGCCCCCTTTCTCGATGAGCTGATCGAAGTGTGCACGCGCGCGGGCGTACGTGGCCGTCGCATCGCCGGGTACCGGCTCGACACCGAACAGCAGCGCCTCGATGTCGACGTGGCGCGAGATGTTGGCGACGACCGGTCCTTTCCGCCAGCGACCGTCGACCTTGACCTCCTCGAACAACACGACCGGCGCACGATTCCAGCCGTAGCGATCCACGAGCCGGTACATGAGTGCAGTGCCTTCGTAAGCATCCTGGTCGATGCGATCAATGCGCAACAGGAGGCCGCGCGCCTCCAGCATCTGCACGTAATCACGCAGGCTGTCAAAGGGTGCCCGTTGTGCCTTCGCAGAACTCGCGGTCGCCGTCAGGCCCGAACCGCCGGCAACCGCCGGCGATGCAGCCGCCAGTCCGGCGCCGGTCGCGGCGATGAATTCACGTCGGGAGAACGGGTAGCGTAGCTGCTGTTCGCTTTTGCTCTTCGTATCGTCGGACATCACGGACCCCCTCGCACCTGGCGCGCCGGCCATTCAGCCATGGACTGTAGCCCGTTTTTGCCGATCCCTGCGTAAACGCAGGCGCGGTTGTCCGGCAACTGAACCGGGAAAAGTGTGGCAGATGTGCTTTTTCGAACGGCGACTATTGCTCGCTTCGGTAGCAGGACCGGCCGGCCGGCCGGCTGCGGTAATGCGCACTTCAGGACCACGCGTGCAACGGTTTCGCTGAACTCGCCGTTGATGATGCTCGTGGCCAGCAACGTGCGGGAAAGCAGCCTTGCGCGACGCGGCGAGACACGGATGCCGGCATCGTTTAAAGCCGTCGTCAGCGTGG
>PBYE01000086.1 GCA_002729495.1 Chromatiales bacterium | reverse complement strand
AACTATCGGCATTACTGTCGCCAGGAACACTTGTGGCATCAGATTGTTCTCCAGCCATGTCGTCCGCGACTGCGGTGTTCACTTGCTCATCAAACGTAACCGTGAATACGGAGTCAATTTTTTTGGGAATCGTTGGCAGCATTGCGGGCATTGCCAGAATGGCCAGACCTTATCGAAGGAAGGAAGCAGGGCGACGTCAGCAGGAGTAACAGCAGGCAATGACTGTGGGCAAGTGCGGTGACAGTAGGAGAGGTGGATACTGGCTGACTGTTCATAAGTCACATTTTGTGTTAGAATCGGAGCTGCTTATAGAACATTTGCACAAATTATTACAAAACATGCCTCCGAACTTGTCCTTACAGGCCTTGGCTTTGGACGCTTGAAATATCAGAACAGCATGCGAGGAATCTCGAATAAAGGGATCCAAGATGTTCAGGTAAAGGTTTTTAACTTGCCCTGAAACCTGCAGATTTTGCCCGATGCCTCAAATACCAAAGTCGTATTATGCTGAGAACATTAGAAACATGATTAACGTGTTGGCTACGCCTAGCAGACACGTTTTGGACAAGATCGTTTAGCAGACACATTTTGGATAAGATTCATCATCTGTGGAAACACGTTCGCAGTTTGCCAAGTGCCAAAAGCTTTGAAAAAACAAATGCTGACATCGAACTTGAGAGACAGCACTGAGCGTCAGCCGGCTGCACCAGCACCTGCGCGTTTCTTCCGCTTTTCGATCTCTCTGTCGTGTCTCCGCATGGCCCGAATGCGACTCACACCAACCGCTGCGCATGCCTTGTGGTACTCTCCAGCCTCCGTGCTGGCTGACAAGCATGCCGAGAGGCACCACCACCTGTCAATTTCCACCTGAACCTCATCCCAGAGATTCAGGCCGTAGACCAGAAGACCGCACTCTGTGTGTTTGTTGCAAACGCACTTTATACTCCCAGTACCAACGAGCTTTTCAGTGCCAAGCAAAAGGTGCCGAGTGCCATCTTTTTTCAGCCACCGCTGGTGGGCTGATGTCACATATTCAAGATGGTGATCAATGTCAGCTAGCATTGAAGCAAAATTTGACATACATAGACTCGCATCCAGCGCAGGATGATCTGGCAACACCAGTGAAGGAGCTGGTCCACGTGCAGCTGCTGCAGGACTTGGATCGTCGCCCGAGTCCGAACCGGACCCTGCATTGTCGCTACCACCGATTTCTTCGTCTGAAGCGTCCACGCCAGGATGTGCATCAGCCAGGCCAGGATGAAGCGCTGGAGGCCCTGCAGGGCTGGGAAGGTCGACAGAAGGCTCTGACCGCCCTGCCCCAGCGAGCTCATCAATGACGCCCCCGAGAAGCTCTTCAAGTTCGCCCTCCATAAAGCCATTCACTGGATGGTCCTCGAACCCCTCAGCGTCGCCAAAGACGACCCCTCGAGAAGGCAGCTCGTCGTCTGCTTCCAGTGGAGCAGCACCGACAGCAGGCCCAGGCTCAGGCCCGGGCCTGGGCCGCTTTGGACGTCCAGCTGCTCGAACCCGATGCCGCCGCAACTTGCGATGACCCCACTCCACATCATCGCTGTCGCTGTCGTCGGCTAGTGCGCCGCCCTTCGGTGCGGCGGAGCGTTTGGGGTCCTTCACTTCCAGAGGGGGCACCGCATCTGAGTGGCCCAGGATGACAAGCGTGTCTTTAGAGACCCACTTCAACTTGCAGAGGTGCGCCTTCACTGCCAGCGCATCTTCGGTAACTCGGTTGCAGAACGATATCGTGTCAGCTGATTCGATGGGACCGCTACTGACACCGCTGGCAAAGCGTTTCATCAAACCTTGCCTGTCGCCAGTGGCGCTCTCTCCGGCAAAGGGCTCAACATACGCATTCCGGTGCATTACCAACTTCAAACCCTCAATGCCGTGTCTGGCCACGACTCTGCTCAATGAATGCGCAGGATCCGCCGGCGCCAGGAAGAGATTCAATTGCGAAGCGATGGTGTAATGCGCTGTGTTGTTGCCGAAGTCGCAAGCTACCAAAATAAACTCGTGCACGGCGTGGCCCCCAACTGATACAACTTCGAAATGGTAAACAACACGCAAGCGACGACATACGATCTTAGCGCCCCCCGCCTTCTTGGTGGCTTCTGGAATTGCCTTGACGCTTTGTGCAAACGCGCTTTTCAAGAGTGAGCTGAAACTGCTAGCGAAAGGTTGTGCTGTTCTGACTACAAATTTCTCTGGGATTTGTTTCCTGTCAATGGCAATGTTGGATTTCACTGAATCTTCGAAACGCAGCTCTTGTTTATAAGGACTTCGTGTGACCTTTGGACCGAACATTCCCATGTCAACTGGTATTATGGTTCCATCCTCCTGTGTATTCATGTCGTGATTTCCGCCAAGTAGGGCAATATGCATCAGCTACCAGATGGTCGTCGACTGGCCCTAGCAACTGGGAGTGGCTCTGCTGTGCTTCTGGGAGTCAATACACAGAATCCCATAACGACGCCATAGATACATTAAGTGGATGGGGAAAGTTTAAACTTTAAAAACATCTGCTTATATTCCACTTCCAAAGGAGCTACTTATGCGAAATGGATAGCATTTTTCCTCTACAATCCGTAGGTTCAAGTCCCATAGTCCCTAGAAGCTCCTGAAGGGTAGTTTCTCAAGGAAAACCTCCTAGAATCTTGGGAGGACAATTTCGGGGAAATCGAGAAGTCCATCCACTGAATAGTGAGTACTGGGTAGTACTACTGTTTTACTACTTTTTACTTGAAACTCAAGGTCGCTCCGAGATTGTATTCCTTAAGGGGATCGCGAGTTCTGCAGGATTGTCCAGGATCGTCCAAGTCATCCAGTTCTATTTCATTAGCAGCCTAAGTGCCGTTGAACCAGAATCTGGTGCCCAAAGCAGCGGCGCGGGCTGTACCATCCAATGGGACAATGGCAGCAGCATCTGGTGTTTGCGAATATTCACCGGGGATCGAAGGAGCGGGCACCAAAGCGACATCATGCGACTGCGGCACTGCTGGGGCATCACAGATCGCAAGCGGGGTCGCTCCCACAGTACCAGCATTTTGCCATTAGGCCAGGTCATCAAAATCGGAAGGGTCTTGTGACTCGAGTTTCCTGCGGACTATTTGGGCCCTCAAGACCTTTGGAAATTCACAGAAGACTGCACGAAAACACGATTGCAATGCATCCTTGGTATCGTCCTCGATTGCCAGCCGCTCTGATGCATCGAGATTGCGAAACTCGCGTTTGACAACAGCCCAATACGCAGATGTGATTTTCCCAACTAAGCGTCCAAGTATCGCATCACGTTCGCGGCAGAAATTAAAGTACATCAAAAGCGGACTCTTGACGCACTTCTTGGTCTTGGGCAATGCCAATGCAGACGACTTGGCATCTTCAATCGGCGCCAGCATTTGCAAGGTTGGTTTGACCACATCTCTGGCGGCTTCAGCTGCTCTGGCAACCTGTTTGTTCATCGCCCTGGCGCTGATGAGATGCCAAGGGACTTGCTCACTGCCAGCGCCGCATCTCGACAGCACAGCCCTCAATGCGGCGTGCAAGGCTTCGACGTCTTGAGTATGGCCATCGAGAAGAGAGGCCATGACAAAACAAACCAAGCAAATCTCTTGGGCATCCACCTCGTTGTCCTCCGACTCTAACATCTTCTCAATCCACTCCCGCGTCCGCCGGCCACTACGGTACATTCGTTATTAAAGTGGATGAAATATTAAGTGGATGGCAAATCTTGGATAGTGTGAAATGTCACAATCTGGCACAACATTTCCCATCCACTTAATAACGAACGCACCGTAAACGGATTCAGCCTGCCTTTCGGCATAGACATAAATCTGAACAATATATCATCCCTCTCTGCATCTGCTCGTCTGAGGTCCCCGTATGCCAGTATTTCGATGTCAAGCTCGTTCGTTTTTGCAGGGCCCCGGATGTAGACCCAAACGTGTGCGCACACACTGACCTCCCTGCTGAACTGCTCAAATCTGTTGACGGCCTCACGGTCCAGCGCTCGCAGTGACCCTGTTATCAGGCGAGTCACAGGGTGCTGGCAATCCGAAGAAAGCAAAGATGAGATGAACTGCAAAGCGGTGATATAGGGCGACGTCCTGTCCCAAATCAAGTCAAAGATTTTCGGAGTTCCATGCGCAGGACATCCCGTGCTGACCCAACAGCCCACAGTCTCGATACATCTGACCACCGACGCATAGTGCAGAAGTCTGGGGATCATCTCGTCAGGGAACAGGTCTCGAAGACACAATTTGATCCTGGCCCCAGCCAACTTGTGGAATGTCACCTCTCGAGCGAAGTCGGCAAGCCCGTCCCCTGATCCGCGTAGATCTTCTCGAGATACTTTGTGCGCGGGCACAATGTCCAATGATATCTCAAACTTGGCTGAAAGCGTTGGTCTGAGGGTGCCACTGTTGTACTCCTCAATGGCAACAAGGAAGCACTCTCCGAGAATGTCGTTGTTGGCCCTCCCAAATGCAACATAGCACAATGGCTCGCCATTACCAAGCATGGATCAATCAGCTTTCGCATTGCATGTTTCCTACTTGAAGTGTATGATCTGTTTGGAGAAGAATAAGGATGTTGAGACGAGACCTCAGGCAATCGACGCAGGGCCAATCGACATTCAGGGGTGTACTCTCCCAGTCATCTCCAGAGGGAGGCTTGCACATGTATCCGAACAAGTAATTCTTTGTCGCTCTAATCGATCTAGTGACTGAGTCCGCTGGGGATTCACATTTGCAACCAAAACCGCAGTGATGAATGTAGAAACCTCTTGTATGTGGACTTGAGTTGTATATTTCGAGCCAATCTTCTTCAGACTGCAACTGCTTCCGTCTGGCTTGCATTTGGCGCTTCGTGAGTGGACCTTTCCGATGCCTATGCGATCTGAATCTGTAGTTTGTGCAGGGGTCGCGGCGTGCGCACATGTTCTCCGGACCTGGGCAGATGCGGATCGCTTAGGTTCTAATGAGCCTGTTGAGTGGCCTCGAAAATTTCGCCACATGGAAATGTTCAAGCACCGAGAAACAAGACAAACGTTGGAACACGCTAGACCACAAGTGCCTGGAATCCTACAGGATACATCGAAGACAAAAATAGAAACGATTTCAGTGAGTTGCGGGCGTTACTGCTAAGGGCGCCACTTGGTGGTTCACGAGAATTCATGTGCATTGCCCGAAGGACCCTCTCCACCGCGAGGAGTAGGCGAAGAAAATAATTCCCCATCTTCGCCCACCGGATGAAGGCTGCAATTGCAAGGATCAATGAGCCATGCTTGCAGCGCGGAGTGGAGTCTTCACCCAGCCTCTCCTGGTTGTCGTCTACAGTGTCAGATATATGTTTGACAGTGTGATTGTTGCCATGTTTTGCGCAAGGCCAATGGCAAAATATGGTTTTGGATTGGGGCCACGGGTACAACTCCTGCGCCTCAAAGTACAATGCTTTTGTCAGATTAGTGCCGCAGTCCGCTTCGCGCGGGGCAAGCGATATGGGCGCCACTTCACTTGTGCCGTCCAGGAATCGAGTCAAGGCCCTGTGGTATCGCTGCCCCCACAGGCCATCGTGCAAGGCCGAAGCGTTCACCACGCCGATGATGATCACCGGCGGAAACACGATTTCGAACTCCTCTCTATGCCCGTCGATCACCCATCCTATCCAGATCCTTGCCCTGAGCAGCTCCCAAGCCTTTTTACTCTGCATGCAAGAAAGTGCAAAAGTTCTGAAGTCCAAACAGAATGTGTGCAAAGCGCCGTCTGCCTTCAGCTTGTGAAACCTAAGGCGCAACCTCATACCTTCACGGACCCGCCGAAGCAGATGAGAGAGCTTGTCATTCAGGAACTGCTCTTGGCATTCGACCCAAGCTTGTGCCCCACTACACTGGATGGAGCGCACAGTCGACCTCGCTTGAGTGAAGCGCCTGTGCAGTTCTGAGACAGTTGGCGCTCCTGTTGCGTACAAAATGTCGCTCCTCACGCTTGAATCCCATGCCAGGCTGTGAGGCCTAACGACGACTAAATTTTCTCAATCGAAGTAGAGAAGGGAGAAAACTGTTTGGCAAGAAATCGACAGGCCGATAGTAAATAGCCAATTGTTCTATTGACGCGCACGCTATGTGCAAACGCTTTCGGATGGTTTCCTTCTTCGCTAAAGCGGTTTTCGACTTCTTCAATCGCTGAACTTGTTTCTGAAGGATCTTGACTTTTCTCTCTGCCCTCATCACCCGAGCATGCGATTTCACATCAAGCCGATCAACCAAAACAAGAAAAAAACGGGTGTCATTGCTAAACAATAATTTATGTTCTAAACACTAAATTACATTAATTCATTCCGGGGTCAAACGAGAACATCGAAAATTGAATTGTGTGGTGGCTGGAGGGGACCCTCCTACTTCTCGCCAGCTTGCAAATAAGAAACTAACCCCTCCATGTAAACAATAACAGGAAAAAACAGGACCTTCACCAGGGGCGAGGAAAAAAACTGGCGCTCGTAAGGCGCACCTTATTTCTCATCCTCCTCCAGCAGCACCTCCAAGCGGTGCTGGCGCCTCCAGTACCGGCGCAAATGAGCACGCTGCTGCTCCTCGCGCCAAAAGCGCAGGCAAAACCAAAGCAGACGGCGCTCGGTCAGCCCATCGAGGGGGCCTGCGAGCGGCGCCGGCATGGCTAAAAGTATAAGAGCCAGCTGTCACTGGTGCCTCTCCCACCGCTATTTTTGTCGATCCAAACGCTTCGGGGTGTGCCCTCGCTCGGTCGGCTGGCGAGGGGTGGAGGCGTGGCAAGATGGAGTTTCGGATTTGCAAATTTCGGTTACTGTGTAAATTTGGTTAGGAGGGGAGGTCAAGTCAGAAGGGGGTTTAATGACAAGATGGGCTCGACGGGGGGGGGTATTGTTTACATGGAGGGGTTAGGATGTTTAAATTACGTTCTGCCAACTTTCTGGGCACTTTGGGCCTCCAAAACTACCCTATTGAGAAACACTGTAAACGACCACTGATAAGCTCACTCTTCACTGTCTGAAGGAGAGCTGGAGCTGGAACGAGAGCCGCGTTATGACATTTGTATTTTTCTGTAAGCCTGTGAGAATTATATAACATTCTATTGACCCATTCCTGCCTATCCTCGCAGCTGGCTTTGCCTTAGGCTTACTCTTGGGCTTCGCACGCGCACGCGGCTTCGCCTTGGCCCGAGCACGCACAGGGCCAGGCGCAGGAGGCCCAACTGGCGCTGCAGCCGCTGGGGCTGCAGCCGGAGGCAAGGCTACAGGCACAGCGGGTGCTACCGGCACAGGAGCTCCAACTCTCAGTTGCCGAGCTCTCCGACAACCCCATTGCACGTCATCGTCCGACGAACTCTCCATAATTTCGAGCTAAGAGCTGGACAGATAAGGACAGAGACAACTTGTAGTCAAGATAAGGAGCTGGAGAGCCTCAGTCCAAGCTAAGGTCTGGAGATAAGGATAACAGACTAAGGAGGACCCATCTCATGAATAGTCTCATCCCTACAGGAGGGTGGCCATGGCACCCTTTGGGGGCGATACAGTCACGAGAGGCTCTGGCGAAATAGTGTCAAACTTAACTTGTAGTTTGGTCTCCCTTGATATACAGTACACGCGGTGATCCGAGATAAGGAGCTGGAGAGCCTCAGTCCAAGCTAAGGTCTGGACAGAGACAACTTGTGCGCCAGCGGCCGCACAATTGACTTGAGAACTCAAAAATGGGCTGTGCGAGGAAACACCCGAGCGCAACATTCCTTTAGACTTATCGACTTTACCTCTCATAACTCGACTTATATTCCACCCCCAGAATTCTCGTCAAAATGGTAGAGAGGTACCACCCGTAGCTCCATTTTCACAGAGAATGGCTCAGATCTGAAGGTTCTCAGTGGTAGTTATGAGGGATCAGAGTCTCCCAGAAACTCTTAAGAATCTCGAGGGTCTAGCTAGTCTCACAAAAATTAAAAACCGCCGCCGCAAAAAACTACCTCTGCCACTACCACTGCCCCAAGTCTCATTCACTTAGCTCCTCAGCATTTGCACTATCAACTTT
>PBYE01000085.1 GCA_002729495.1 Chromatiales bacterium | reverse complement strand
TATCTGTCGGGGTATAGGTAAATTTGGTTGTAAAAATCCTGGTTTCTTCACCGCCCAGTGGGGTGTCGTCACCTTTGGTTACCGCACAGCCTGGCGGCGCGGCGGTAGGCAGACAGTCCGGGTCGCCCGGCAGCTGTGGGTTGGGCGCCCAGATGAAGGGCCCGAAGAAACCTTGTTCGGCGGCATCGACATCATAGTCCTCAAGCCCGTTATTCCATTCACCATCCCACTGATGCTTGCTGGTGCCCACGAAGAAGTACAGCTTATCTTCGATAACCGGCCCGCTCACCCAGGCACCCAGTTCGCGGTCGCCATCCTGCCCGGTTTTGAGATTGACCTCGCCTTCGAATTCATCCGATGGCTTCTTGGTGATGTAGTTTACGGCGCCGGCGAAAGTTGCACGACCGAACTGGGCGGACTGCGGACCGCGCAGAACATCAATCTGGGCAAGGTTTGCTGTGCTGGTGCTGCCGATACTTCCGGAGATAAAGACCCCGTCAACGAAGAAGGACGCGTTCGGAGCGGTGCCGCCGATCATCGGGCCGAACTGGCCGCGTATATTCGGAACGTCCAGTCGCCGGCCGAGGTTTTGCGTCAGGCTAAAGTTCGGTGTGAAATTCGCGAGATCATAGCCGTCGCGGATGTTCCGGTCACGTAATCCTTTCGCGCTGAACGTCGATATGGAAATCGGCACATCAATGAGTTTTTCCTCACGTTTACGTGCATAAACAAAGATCTCATCAAAATTCTTAAGTTTCTGCGAGTCCAGTTCAGAAGAGTCTATTGAATCCACCGCAATCGGAACATCCCGGGCGCCTGCCCCAGCCACAGCATTATTTGTGGTCAGGAATAGAGCGGGTATTGCCAGAGCTGCGCAAGCAAAGGTTGCGACGATTCCTCGAAATACAGACATGCTTTACCCCCCGGTAAATATATTTTTTTGGTGCAGGCCAATCGTACAGCCATTATTGAGGCTTGCGACCGGAATTATAGTATCACCTTTATGCATGTTCGAAAGGTGGATGGTGCATAGCCACGCCCCGTCCCATGCCTGCCTATTGGCAGGCATGGGACGGTGTTTCCGGCAGGGCCCGGGCACACCGATGCCAGGCGGCACGGATATGCCAAAATACTAATAATTCTGTGGCTCGTGGCCGGTTTCCGTCGCCCGGGAGCAGTGGTGAAGCTAGTTCCTGGCCCGGTCCACCAGCTTGTTTTCGGTGATCCAGGGCATCATATCCCGGAGGTTTGCACCCACGTTTTCAATAGGGTGCGCGGCGTTGGCTTCCCGGTAACGGGTCATTTCCGGATAGTTGGCCGCGCCTTCAGCAATAAAGCGCTTTGCGTATTCGCCGTTCTGAATATTTTTCAGCGCTTCACGCATGGCCGCCCGTGATTCCTCGTTGATCACTTTCGGGCCTGTAACGTACTCGCCGAACTCCGCGTTGTTCGAGATCGAGTAGTTCATGTTGGCAATACCGCCTTCATACATCAGATCTACGATCAGCTTCAGTTCATGCAGACATTCGAAGTAGGCCATCTCCGGCGGGTAGCCGGCCTCCGTTAAAACTTCAAAACCCATTTTCACGAGTTCAACAGCACCGCCACAGAGCACCGTCTGTTCACCAAACAGATCGGTCTCGCATTCATCCTTGAAGGTGGTTTCGATAATGCCTGTGCGACCGCCGCCAATGGCTGATGCATATGCCAGCGCCGTCGCCTTCGCGTTACCCGAGGCATCCTGCGCAACTGCGACCAGGTCCGGAATTCCACGTCCCCGGGTAAACTCCGAGCGGACGGTATGACCCGGCGCCTTGGGTGCGACCATGATGACATCCAGATCGGCTCGCGGTGTGATTTCATTGAAATGAATCGCGAAACCGTGCGCGAAAGCCAGCGTGGCATCTTGTGCGATATTTGGCTCGATTTCGTCTGTGTAGAGCCGCCTCTGAAACTCATCCGGGGTGAGAATCATCACGAGGTCAGCCGTTTTAACGGCTTCCGGAACGTCGGCAACCTTGAGTCCCGCCGCCTCGGCCTTCGCGCGCGAACCGGAATCCGGCCGCAGTCCTACTGTTACATCGACACCCGAATCGTGCAGGTTGCAGGCGTGTGCATGCCCCTGTGATCCGTAGCCGATAATGGCAACTTTCTTGCGCTGGATGATCGATAGATCGCAATCTTTGTCGTAGAAAACCTGCATGGTCCTGATCCTGTATATAGATGTGTATTAAGCCCGCGCCCGGGGCCGGTTACTATAGGCTGTTGCCATAATTGCGTAAATAGAAATATTTGCACCATTGTATGCCGATTAAAGAAACTTAAGAGTCCGCTGATTAATACGCTGTGGCACAGCCCAGGTAGTTCTGCAAGTTCTGAAGCAGGCAGGCCTCGGAGATTAATCAGGCAGCTCGCAGGTCTTCGACACCGAGGCGGTAACGGTTAAGTATAAAAATGCTTGCTGAATGCAATATCGCCGGGCCAAGTATGTACATCAGCGTGATGCCGCGCACGGTAGCCTCGCTCTGTTCCGGGAACCCGCCGTCTGAAGATTCGATAAAGCCAACCAGCGACAACAGCGCCAGGAAAATGGCAGCACCCAGTGCGTTACCGATTTTGTCTACGGCCGAGTAAACCGATGACAGCGCACCTTCGCGGCTGATGCCGGAAGTCATGCGGTCGTAGCTGATCGTATCGGTCAGGACTGAAAAAGACATCAGGATAAAGCCGCCGTTAAACAGGCCGATAAAAATCGCAACCAGCCAGACTATCCAGAGTGATTCCGCCGTTGCAAAGAAATACAACTGGATGCTGATCGAGAACAGCAGCAGGCACCACTTGTATACAGGAAGTTTGCCGAATCGGGCGGCTGCCCAGACAAGCAGGGGCATCGCGGCAATCGATGCGACTGAGATCAGGATAATCCAGACGGGCAAGACGTTATACGAATCCAGCCCGAGTTCGAGTGAGTAGGCGAAAAAATACAGGCCACCCGCATAGCCGATGCCGGCGCTGATGTACTGGACGATGTTGGCCGTGATTAATACCAGGAACGGTTTGTTCTTCCAGGCGATCCGGAGTTGTTCCATCAGGGAGACCGTTTGTTCGGTCGCGGCTTTCTGCGGTGCTTTCGCCGTGCCGAAGAATATCCACAGGGTCGACAGCACGATCACGAGTCCGAGCACCAGGGCCATCAGTTCGTAGCCTTCACGGGCCGTGCCCTGCAGGTCCTGCGTTACCCACGCGACTATCTTCGGCGCGAGCGCACCGGCCGCAATCAGTCCGATCGCAAGACAGCCGTTGCGGAACGACATGATGGTGGTACGTTCGTCAGGGTCGTCCGACATTTCCGACGCCATCGTCAGGTAGGGAACCGAAAACATCGAATAGCCGGTATTCAGTATGACGTAGATAATCGTCATGTAGAGAAACAGCATAAGCTGCCCCTCGAACGAGGGCGGAAAGAACAACAGCACAAAACAGCCTGCCGCCAGCAAGCCACCGGCGAGTATATAAGGTCTGCGCCGGCCCCACCGGGTGTTGCTTTTATCGGAAACGATACCGGCAACCGGGTCGGCAACGACGACCCATATTTTTGCAATCATAATGACGAGACCGGCGAGCGCTGCTTCCATGCCTATAACGCTGGTCATGTAAAACGGCAGTATCAGTGCAGGGGTATCCCGAAGAATTTGCCCGCCTATCTGGCCGGCGCCATAGCCCACGTAAGTTGAAACAGGCAGCAACCCGTCAGGGCGTTTACGCAGAGAACTAAAAAAATTGGCGGCCACTATCGCTCTCGTTTGTGAGTGATGTCGCACCTTATCATCACCGTACTGCCAGCCCAACAGCTTTCAGTGGCGCAGTTTTCTGCTCGAACTGGAGGAATTGCCGGGCTACCTGGAGAGACGAAATCGGCCCTATGCGAACCGGTGCATTGCCTTCATTGAAAGCCCTCCCGGCGAATGGCTGGAATTGATAGGGATGCTCGACTAGCATAGCCATTAGTTAACGGTACTCCCCGGGTTGTCCAACAAAAGGTGGAAGTGGATTTATGCATTTACGATCCGAGTTTCAGCCCGAGCTAGCCAACAAAGGCGGATGGCTCACCGTATTTTTTATTTTTGCCACGCTGGCATTTCTGGCCTACTTGCGCGGTGCCGCGGCCAGTGTCGTATCCGGCGGCGCAGGCGGACTGGCATCGCTGGTGCTGGCATTTGCGATACTGGTAGCGCTGATCGGTTTGTTGCGTCGTAAGCGGTGGGCGTACTACCTGTTTCTGATGATCGGTGCCTTTGTGCTGGTACTGCAGGGCTTTGTAATGTTCAGCGCACCCGAGCAGGTGTTTTATACGGACTGGAAGTTCGACTTACCGATTATTTTTGAGTGGCTGTTGGCACTGGGATGGTCCGGCTATTTCCTCCGGTCCAGGCGTGTGTACTCAGTAATCTTTGGTACCGGCTTGGCCGGATAATCCCGGTCGGATTACATCGGCCCTCAGGCGTGCACCCAACCGTAGGCGGTGTTGCTGGGCTCCGGCCCTTGTTCGGTATAGGCGGTTTTCATCCTGGTGATCGCATCCCCCGGAATTTCACTGCGCTTCGCTTCGATATCCACATCGTACAGTCGCGCAAGGTTTTCGCCGAAGATCAGTCGCCGGTCGTCATCGCTTATCGGCGCGTAACCAAACTGTTCCTGCAGATGTTCGGGAATCTGGAACCGCCGAAATGCTTCGATCAGCCACTGGGGTGAGCCCCACCATATGCAGTCCGTCCCCCAGATCACGTGGTCGGCACCAAAGCTTTTAATGATCTGCCCGAGCAAATGTCCGCACACATCCGGATGGGTAATAACCGAGTAACCGAATACGCCCCCGAGTTCCATGTAAATGTTCGTCATGTCCGGGTCGGCGTCGCGCGCCCGGCAGAGGTCTGTAGTCCAGGGGATGTACCCGTCAGCGTCGACGCCCGCAAAGCTTGTCGGCATCTGTGCCATCATGTGCTGCATCCCCGAGTGGTAAATAATGAAATTCATGTCCCGGAACTGTTTCGCAACGGCCGGCATGTCGGTCGGCTTGTAATAGGGGGTGATGCGGCCGGGTAGGGCCAGCCCCTTGTGGGTGCTGATATTTTTGGCACCAAGTTTGCGGATGTGCTCGACCATCGGCCAGGCGATGTCCTCGTCGTCGAACATCCACGGCCCCGTCGGGTTACCCGTGTACAGCTTGAAACCGTCAATGCCCAGCTCTTCGACCTGGCGCGTGGCCTCGTCCATGGCGCCTTCCCGGGTCGGGTCAACGATGCCGTGGCTCAGCATGCGTTGCGATCCGGCCGCATTATTAATGGAGTCGCGAGTCGCAATCATGTCCTCTATGGTTACGATGTACTGCTCCGGAGGGCCGACTGCTGCACCCGATATCAGGCCCATAACCGTGTCCGAATCGAAAAAGATTTCTTTCAGAAAGTTTGCCCGATGCAGGTCACCGGGTTTTGGTTCCACACCTATCAGGTCCGGGTTCATCCCGTATTTGCCCGTGAGCCGCCGAAACATTAATGGCCCGCTAATCGAGTCCTTCACATGATGGTTCTGTGCATCGAAGATGAATTCTCCCTTCGGCCATTTTTCCTTGTATGCCGAGGTTTCAAGTGCTTCGGCCGCATGCACATTAAAAGTCGGCCCGAAGACATCGTTGAATGCCAGGAAAGCGGTTGCTATGCCGCCGGTTGTGTGCAGAAACTCGCGCCTCGACAGTCCGAGTGATTTTGCGTTCTTGTCGCTGAGTTCAAAGATTCGTTGCTCTACCCGCTTCTGCGCATCCGTCTGCGGCATGGGGGCAAATTCTTCGTTACCGACGATCTGTGTCGGCAGGGGCGAAGCGAGGCCACTCTGTGCGTCCTTCACATCCTTCTTTATCCACATGGTGTAAATCTCTTCCCAGGAAGAACTCAGACTAACACGTGGTACAGGCCTGCTTGCGGTGATGCAGACCCGGATTAACCCCGATTACTCGAGAAGTTCATCCAGCGAATAGTAATTGCCGTTGCGCATCACACCCGTCACATTCAGAAGGTCACGGATATCATTCAGCGGATCTCCGTCAACAATGACAAGATCCGCCAGGCGCCCTGTTCGAATACTGCCAACCTCCTTTTCGGCACCGATGGCGGCCGCGGCCTTCGAGGTTGCCGTCTCGAGCACTTTCCAGGAAGCCAGCCCGGCTTCCTGGTAGTTGATCAGTTCAATTATGAGGGCGAGGCCGTACGGGAAGATCGGCGAATCGGTACCCGCGATTATCTGCGCGCCTTTCTCATGCAGTCGGGCTATATTTTGCAGGGCGTTGTTGTGGCCGTATGCGAGCAAAGATTTGTTTCTGCCCATCATCTCGGCAAAGCCGACCAGGCCCTTGCGATAGGCTTCGGGGTACAGTGCTTTGAACTGCCGGTTTTCGACCAGTTGCGGGTTCGCCAGCAAATAGCGGAAGAAACCACCCGCGACGACGACAGTTGGCGTAATTGCTGTTTCGTTCGCGCTAATTACCTCAAGCACGTCCGCATACATTTTCTGTGCATCACTCTGTTTGGGCGAATACCCTAAACGGCCTCTGCCACCCAGGTGTTCTACACGACTGCCGCCAAAAGCAAAGTTGCGGAATGCCGAATGTGCGGTAACAGGCAGATCTTGTTTGTTCGCGAGTTCTATAGTCCTGCGTTGACGTTCCGGGGGCATGCGCACGTATGTTTTCAACAAACCGTAACCGAGTGCATCCGCACGCTTTAGTTCCCACTGCAGCCGTTTGTCCGAATTTATGTGGCTCGCGAAATGAAATGAGCGCCGGTATCCATCGAGTTGCGGTCCGGCAAATACCAGTCGCGGCCCGGCGCGTTTACCGCTGCCCCAGGTTTCCATGAGTGTCCGCGATTGCCAGGGAATACCGCCCGGTTCGACGACCGTGGTCACACCATGTGCCAGCCAGGCTCGGCCTACCCATTCACCCTGGTGGGGCTGAAAGTGGCCATGATGATCAATGAGGCCCGGCAGGACAGCCTGGTCTTCGGCATCGATGACGCGTGCATTATCCGGATGCCGGCGGTGACGTTTGACCGCGACAATCCTGCCTTTTTCGATTTCGATGTCGACATTGCTGCGGTAGTTAGGGCTCATACCGGTGTAGAGGCGGCCGGCATGAACAATAGTTTTGCCCTGCGGAGAGACGTTACTCCATCGGAGCGGCAGCGGCAGGGCTTCGGTACGATTGGTCCCGAGGTTGAGTTGCGCGAGACCCGTTGCCGACAGATACGTCAGCCTGGTGCTGTTGTTGCTCCAGCTGGGTGATTCGGCCAGTTCGTCCAGTACCCGGATCAACGGCCCCGTGAACGCGCCGTCCGGACCGGTAGCAACGATATAAAGCGCACCATCGATGATGAGGGCCGTCTGCGCACCGTCTGCCGAACTGGCGGGCCCGAAGTCTGCCACAAGGTTGCCCGGCAGGTCGTTAATAAAGGTGCTGTCATCGTTCACTGCAACGCGCACGAGTTGATTTCGACCGTCGCGGTAACGTGTTGAAGTTGAATGCAGTTTGGCGACTGTTATGAATTCGCTGTCTGCACTCCAGCTCATCGGGCCAGGCCAGAAAGGTGGCGCATGTTTAAGCCGGCTGTTATCGCCTGTCAGAAGATTCAGCACATTGAGCGTGAAGTCCCCGGTGCCGATCGGACCTACTTCCTGCCAGGCAAGCTTGGTGCCATCTTTGTTAAAGGTCGGGAAGCGTGGACCGCGCGCTTTACTCGTTAACCGTGTATCGGTGCCGGCAACCGTGTCGCGCATCCAGACCTGCATGCTACCGCTTCGGTCAGAGATATAGGTGAGCCAGCGTGCATCGGCGGAAATATTAGGGTCGCGATCTGCATACTTGTCGTTCGTGAACTGGATAAGTCCGCCATCTTCGTTACGGACCCACAGGTCGCCGAGCGCTTCAAACACGACCTGCTTGCCGCCCGCTGTTGCCACTGGATTCACGATTCCCAATACGGGTTGTTGTTTCCTTTTAAAAGTATCCGGCTCATCCATATCCAACTGCGCAGGTTTTACATTCAGGCGTGCCGTAAAGGGGAGGGCAACACGTTTATCCGATTCCAGCGAGCGCTTATGAATTAAACCGTCAGCGGTATACAGGAGTGTGTTTGCATCAACCCACCCAGGCGGCACGGGAAAAACATCTTCGTTTCGGGTGATAGCCCGGTGTTCGCCTGTTGCGACCGTCAGTACAACCAGTTCGTTGCGACTGATTGCCGGAAAAGCAATACGTTCACGAGCCTGCACAAAGGCAAGGTGGCGCCCGTCCGGGCTAAACCGAAGGCCTGCGAGTTTCCCAGCGGGCGCAGCATAAATTTCCCGGGTGGTACCGTTGCTTTCCATTGCGGTCCCCGCTACGGGATCCGGAATAAAGATGATGACCGGATTTCCACCGCGTTCCGATACGAATGCGACACTGCCATCCGGTGCCACTGCAGGCGCATAGTCGTCCGCCGGGTTATTGCTAAGCTGTACGAACTCCGCCGTATTCAGGTCCAGTGACCAGATTTCATAATTACCCGAGCGATCTGATGTAAACAGTACCCGGTCGCCGGAGGGAGACCAGGCAGGGTCGCGGTTGTCCGCAATGCCCACGGTCAGATTGCGGCGTTCGGTGCCGTCCTTTGCTGTTAGTGCGAGTTGCCAGGCGCCGTCGCGGAAAGACTGGAACAACAGCCGGCTGCCATCGGGGCTGAAGCGCGGCAAACGGATATCGTCTTCGGGACCTGTCAGGCGCATCGCCTTGCCGCCCTGTGCGGGTAACAACCAGAGCATGCCCTGCAAATCCATAACAACCAGGCGCGTCTCGTTCCCGGAGAGCGAAGGGCTAATGTCAACCGAAAAGTTAGTGCCTTCGCTTACGGTGACGCTGTTTGCCGCCGCTAACGGCTGAAAATTCGGTATCGACAGCAATACCAGCAGCAGGGTAGACGTTAGCTGGAAATTTCCCCTCATTGGCGAAGTGTACCGTATCATTTCTGCGGGAATTAGAGGGCGTAAACCACTGCTCGGTAAGGGATGCGGCAGGCTACCGCTTGCAATGGACTCTGGCTCAGCGGAGGTAGTAGTTTATAGGCCGGTAATTCAAAGTGGTAATGCGTGGGGGAATTCTCGTGTTGAGACATATCTTGTTTGCAGTTTTGATACTGGCACTCGGCGGAGTCGCCAATGCGGCCGCGCCTAAAGAGCAGGGTAGCTACGTAGGCGTCGGCTTCGGCAACAGTGAGCTCGATGATGACGGACTGTTTGACGGGTCTGATTTGGATGATGACGACGTTTCGTGGCAACTCATGGGTGGCATCAGGTTTAACAACCATGTAGCCGTGGAAGCGCGCTTTACGAACCTGGGCAAGGCCACGGTTGACGGAGACGATATTGAGGCCGAGACCACTACAATCCACGTTGTAGGTATTATGCCGCTCGGGGCCGACAGCTGGGAGCTGTTCGGTCAGCTGGGCATTGGTTTGGCTAATGTCGACTTCGAAGAAGACGAGGAAGATGAAACTGTAAACAGTTACGGGGCCGGCGTGCGGTACCATTTTTCGGAAGAAAATGCTCTCGCTCTGCAGTGGGATACTTACGAATGGGACGGCTCGGATAGTGCCGATCTGGAAGTCGACACTGTCCAGCTACTGTGGACGCACACCTTCTGAAGCTGAAATCGCTGATTGGAAAAAGGCCCGCTTGCGGGCCTTTTTTCTGCCTGCCTGAAAAATGCCGGTCGGACTCGGCAAGGGCTGGAGGCAAATAACCGCCAACTAGGCGTCCGTGGCCCGAACCAGGGGCACCTGATCGAGTATCCAGTTTTTCTGGGTACGCCGCCCTGGCGAGGGGATCGCATAGGCCACGTCACCGTCATTATTGCGCATGGCCTTCAGGTCGATTCGCCAGCCGCGCTTTTCCCAACCCTTAAGGTGTTCGCGGTAGCCGACGATGCACTCGTCACCCCGGACTAGGACTTCCCTGGTCATGCTCTCCGGTGTCCGGACCGGGTAAAGTTCTGCAATCAGGGCAATATCTTCAGCCGCGATGGCCAGGTTGATCTGCTCTATCCTGATGTCATTTTCAGGTTCCAGCATGCAGTTGCGCATATTGATAAAAAATATGCGTGTGTGGCTGTCGTCGATCGGCTGTTCGAAAAAATATTGCGCGAAGGAATTTTCTGCTGACAGGTTGATCCTGGTTATCAGCGTGTTGGGGCCGTAGTGTCCCGAACTGGCGCCAAAATTTTCGGGATCGTCGTCATCGCGCAGGTGAGCAAGTTTTACGGTGCCTGGTTTCGGCGGCTCCATCCGCGTGGTCACTGTGGTGCACCAGTCGTCCGATTCCACGGTCATGCCCTCCGGTATGAACTTGATGTTTCCCTGCAACGGATGCACGAATTGGTTGTGTGTCGGATCCACACCATTCTCTATCGAGCGTTCGTAATACCCATTCAGTTCAAACTCCACCAGTCTGTTCTCGCGCCAGCCTTCCTGGCCCCATTCCGGGATATCGAATAGCAGCGGACGTTCGTCCTCGGGTAAATCACCCAGAAACGCAAACACGATGCCGTAGCGTTCGATGACGGGGTAACTGTCGACCTTCGCACGTGCGGGAATCTTGCTGCCATTCTTATGAGACGGAATGTAGGTGCAGCGGCCGCTGCCGTCGAACTGCCAGCCGTGATAGGGGCACTCCACATTGCCATCCACGATTTTTCCCTTGCCCAGCGATCCGCCGCGGTGGATACAGGTGTCGGCGAGCACGTGGGCCGTGCCGTCACTGTCGCGAAACGCAACAAAGAGAATACCGAGAATTTTTACCCGCATCGGTTCATCGGCCGTCAGTTCGTCGGCGATGCAAACGGGATACCAGAAGTTGATGTACATGGCCCTTGTAAGTATAAAGCGTTAATTCTCGCCTGACATCCCTTCCAGTTGCTGGCGCGGCGCGGAGGTATGCAGGTGCTGGATGCGCCAGCCCGCATCGGTGAGTTCCAGGATAGCTGTGCCGAGCCCGCTGATGCTGGCAGCCTGCCCCTGCATCTTGCCCGAAGCGGTGTAGCGGTAAACTCCGAAACCCAGGGAGTCCTGCAACTCGCCGCTGATCAGTTGCAGGCTGTAACTGATGTCCGTGAAGGCATCCATCTCCAGCAGCAGGTGATTGTCCCGGAAGTCCTCCCAGGTCCAGTTAGGGTAGCCGCTTTCAACTGTTGAGAAATCGTTGGGAATGATCGCCTGTTCCATGATTTCCACAGACTTTTGCTCCATTGCACGTCCATAGGTATCGAGCACCGCCTGGATTGTAGTTTCGTTCGCGGTCAGTTCGCGGTAATCCGAGATCGGCCCTTTGCCCGGGTCCGTAGCCGCATGCTCGCCGGCACCCAGTGCCGGACCGGATCCAAATATCAGGATTCCGAGAAAAAGTCTGCCTGGATATTTTTTCATAAGACTGATTATAGGAACTTGTAGTGCGTCGACCGCCCCGGTCGCCGGGGCTTCTGCTACTATATCGCCCCCGGCCCGGGTGCCGGGCCAAATAATACACTTATATATAAAAGAACAGGCGGGATGGAATGTCTACTTTTGATGATCAGTTAAATAAAGTCCGTACGCAGCAGGGCTTTATCGCAGCGCTGGACCAGAGCGGCGGCAGTACCCCCAAGGCGCTGAAGCTTTACGGTGTGGGCGAAGACGCCTACAGCAACGACGATGAAATGTTCGCTGTCGTGCATGCCATGCGTACACGCATCGTGACGAGTCCCGCGTTCAACGGCGACCGAATCCTGGGTGCAATCCTGTTCGAAAATACCCTGGATCGCGATATAGAAGGTAAGAGCTCCTCGAATTACCTCTGGGACGAGAAAAATGTTGTGCCGATCCTGAAAGTCGATAAGGGCCTGGCAGACGAAGCCGACGGTGTGCAACTCATGAAGCCGATTCCGGGCCTCGACGAGCTGCTCGCGAAAGCAAGGGCTCAGAATGTCTTTGGTACGAAGATGCGGTCTGTTATCAAGTCGGCAAATGCCGACGGCATAGCGGCTATTGTCGACCAGCAGTTCGAGGTCGGCCGCCAGATCGTAGCGGCCGGGCTGGTGCCGATTATCGAGCCCGAAGTGGATATCAATGCGCCGGACAAGGCTGAAGCCGAAGCCATGCTGCGTGAAAACCTGCTTGCCAAGCTTGCGAAGCTGAATGATGACGAACAAGTCATGTTCAAGCTGACCCTGCCGGAAGAGGCCGGTTACTACCAGGAGTGCCAGGACCACCCGAACATGCTCAAAGTCGTGGCGCTGTCGGGCGGTTACTCTCGCGAGGAAGCCAACCGCAGGCTGGCAGAGAACCACGGCATGATCGCGAGTTTCTCGCGCGCCCTGACCGAGGGGTTGTCGGCGCAGCAGTCGGATGATGAATTCAATCAAATGCTGGATGCATCCATCGAGACTATCTTCCAGGCATCGTGCACCTAAGTCTTATATAAAGGGTCACGGTTAGCGTAGCCAAGAAATAAAAGCCCGCACCTGCGGGCTTTTTTAGTTGTGATCAATATGCCGGTAAAAAACCTGACACCGTTGTTGCTGTTAATGCTTGTAGCCTGTTCCGGCGGGCCGGCAGAAACGCCGGCGAACGTTAACGCTGCCCGCGTTGCCGCGGACAACGAACCGCATAACTGGCTTGCGCATGGTCGCAACTATGCCGAGCAACGCTTCAGTCCGCTTTCACTGATAGACGATAACAACGTCGAACAATTGGGCCTGGCCTGGTATCTCGATTTCGGCACCGATCGCGGACTCGAGGCAACGCCGGTTGTTGTCGACGGTGTCATGTACGTCAGTGCTGCGTGGAATATCGTCCATGCAATAGATGCGGCGAATGGTGAGCTCCTGTGGCGTTACGATCCGCAGGTGTCGCGAGCATGGGTCGCTGCGAATTCCTGTTGCGATGCTGTCAGCCGGGGCGTTGCGGCCTGGGAGGGCAAGGTAATCGCAGCCACGCTCGACGGCAGGTTGTTCGCGCTGGATGCGCGTACCGGCAAATTGCTCTGGAGCACGTTAACGATCGATGCTTCGAAGCCCTACACGATTACCGGCGCGCCGCGCGTCGTGAAGGGCAAAGTTATTATCGGTAACTCGGGGGCAGACTATGGCGTGCGCGGTTACGTGTCGGCGTATGACGCAAACAACGGGGAGTTAGCCTGGCGCTTCTACACCGTACCCGGCAATCCTGCCGAGCCGCAGGAATCGGATGCACTCGAGATGGCCGTAAAGACCTGGAGCGGTGACGAGTGGCACAAAACCGGCGGCGGCGGGACGGTCTGGAACTCGATGGCCTTCGATCCCGAACTCAACCTCCTGTACTTCGGGGTCGGCAACGGCACGCCATGGAGCCGTGAACTGCGTAGTCCGGGCGGTGGTGACAACCTGTTCCTGTCTTCCGTGGTCGCGGTTAACCCCGATACCGGCGAGTACGCATGGCACTACCAGACCACGCCGGGCGAATCCTGGAATTACTCGGCCGTCGAGTCGATGGTGCTGACCGAGTTTGTTATCGACGATGAACTTCGCAAGGTCCTGATACAGGCACCCAAGAACGGTTTCTTCTACGTTCTGGATCGCGAAAGCGGCGAGCTGATTTCTGCAGAAAAATACATACCGCTTAACTGGGCAAGTCACGTGGATCCTGTGACCGGCCGTCCGGTCGAATACCCGTACGCGCACTATATAAATGAGGGCCGTCTAATCATGCCCGGAGCCTCGGGCGGGCATAGCTGGCACCCGATGGCATACAGCCCGGATACCGGTCTCGCTTATATCCCGGCGCTGTCGGTTCCCGGCTATTACAACCATGACGGCAGCTACAGTCATAAGCCCGGCTTCCAGAACACCGGGATCGAAGAGGGCGTCATGGATTTCAGGGCGCTGACCCCGCAGGGCGAGCGCCAGAAACTCCGCTTCGGTGTGCGCCTGCTCGCCTGGGATCCGCAGAACCAGGCCGAGCGCTGGGCTGTTGAGCATGCCGATCTCGGCGGCGGCACGCTCGCGACCGCCGGCAATCTTGTTTTCCAGGGTCTCGGCAGCGGCGACTTCGCTGCTTTTGCTGCCGACACCGGTGAGAAGCTCTGGAAATTTAACAACGGGACGACGACGCTGGCCGGTCCGGTGAGTTATGCGGTGGACGGTGAGCAATACGTTGCGGTACTCGCGGGCCGCGGTGGTGGCAGCGGCCTGGTCGGTGGCCCGACGGCGAAGCGTTGGCAGGGCGTGGTCAACGAGAACCGGGTACTTGCGTTCAGGCTTAACGGCGAGGCCAAGCTTCCGCCGCCACGAACGATCGCCCGAAGCATTTCGATTCCTGGTGCCCTGATGCCATTAATCGAAGACGAAACTGCCGTCGCACAGGGAAAAAAGCTGTACGAGCAATATTGCTATGGCTGTCATGGGCTGGAAGTGATGGGTGGTGGCGTAATTCCGGACCTGCGTTTTGCTGACGAACAGACTTTCAGTGATTGGGAGGGCATTGTTATTGGCGGCAGTCGCGTGAATGCCGGCATGCGTTCATTCGCGGCAGTGATGAGCACCGATGACGCATTGGCCATCCGCACCTACGTACTCGAACGCGCAGGGCGAATCAAACAGTAGGGCTGCAGGCCGTCAGGCCCCGCTGCTTATGCGCGGCTGTGGCGCCGGAATGGTGAGTGCGTAAGCACTGAGGATCACCATGATGGTGCCGCCGACCAGCAAAGGTGCATTCGGCTGCACGTAGTAGTAAAGGATGGGTCCGACGAGCGGCCCCATGATCGCGCCGCTGGTATTGGCCGCCGACAGGTAACCGGCAGCGGTGCCCTGCTCGTGTGGTTCTACGGCAAGGCTTGCACAGCCGTTGATGCCGGGTGTAGCACAGGCGAATGCACCGCCGAGTATCGCGAAGCCGAGCGCAAGTACCGGAATGTTGGGTGCAAGCGCCATCGTAAACAGACCTGCCCCAAAAAACGGTGCAGTTAACCGCAACAGAACTACCGGTGATATCTTGATGAACTGAAACAGGACGCCCTGGATCAGGGTAATCACGACCGCCATGCAAGCGAGGAGGAGACTGGCCGTGCGCATGATTTGTGCCATGTCGGTGATACCGAACTGGTCCTGGATATAAAATGCCGTAATAAAGTTGAGCGATATGAAGAATAAGAAGATGTTTACCCACATGATCATGTAGGGTCGCAGCCGCTTGTCGCTAAACTTTATTTTTTGTTTATCCTGATCGCCGCTGGCCTTTCGCTGGGCATGCTGCTCAGGTTCCATGAGCCACAGGACCGCCGCGAAACCACCGAGCATCGAGATCGTTGCAGCCGCATACATCGGGTACAGGACACCCATGAAGGTCAGCGCGCCGCCTATCGCCGGACCCAGTATCGATCCCATGCTGTTCGCGCTGCCGATAAGCGCCATCCCTTTCGCACGCTCGTGCCAGGCGGTCACGTCGGCGATGTAACCGGATGCGGAAGGATAGATTGCCGATGCCGTCAGTCCGTAAAGCGCGCGCGAGGTGAAGATCATCGCGAGCAGGCCCCCGGTTGCGAGCGCGCCCTGCATTCCCAGGTTCAGGGTGTAGGCCATCAGCAAAATACCGAAGCTGCTGCCGAATAGTCCCACGATGAACACGGGCTTGCGGCCGATAACATCGCTGCGACGGCCCCAGTAGGGACCGGCAAGTATCAGCGAAATATTAGCCAGCGAGAAGGTAATACCAAACTGCAATTCCGTAAGTCCGATCGAACGGACCAGTGGCGCCACGACGATAAACAGCAGCGACTGGCCGATCGCAAAAATCACGACACCGCTCGCGAGGAAATACCTGCCGAAGGTATAGGCTTTGCTGGTTTCGGTCATAAAATTATGGATTGCCGCGAAGCGCTGAGCGAAAGACTGCGCATGCTCTCACGGTCGCGGGGGCGCTGCACGGGCCCGGGTGAGAGGCGACCATTCTGATTCGTATTCGAGACGGATTCGGATCCATGCGTACCGGCGTACGCTTTTCAGGCAGCAGGTTTCCGGAAGACCAGCACGTGCTGCCGGGGCAGAAAATCGAGGGTTTCCAGCCATTTCAGGCCTGCGGCCTCAACCTCCCTGATGGCCTGCTGTTCGGTCATCTTGTGCAGGCGGAGTATCGTTACCTGCGGGTCTTCGGCGCGGTATTCCAGGTGGTAAAGCAGGCCGCCTGGCTTGAGTCCTTTAGCTACGCCGAGCATGACTTCTCGCGGGTGCGAAAACTCGTGATAGGCATCCACGATCAAAACAAGATCGGCGCTGTTAGCCGGCACGCGGGGGTCGGTTTCGGTTGCCAGCACAAGATCAATGTTGTCGACACCCGCCTCACCGGCATGCATTGCGAGCCTGTCGAGCATTTCCTGCTGTATGTCCACCGCGATAACCCGGCCTTCGGGTACCTGAGTGGCGATGGGTATCGAAAAGTATCCGGAGCCGGCGCCGAGGTCGACGACCACGCTGTCGGGTTCAAGCGGGAGGCTCTCCAGCAGCAGGTCGGTGCGTTCCTCCTGCTCACGTGCGGGCCGTTCAAGCCAGCCCGCACCACGATGACCCATGACATGCGAGATTTCGCGGCCCATATAGATTTTTCCAATGCCGTCACGGTTGACCTGTGTATAGGTGTAGTGCTCTTCATCAGCCTGTGAACAACCTGCCGATAGAAATATGATCAGCAGGGCAAACGGCTGAAATGAAGATTTATTCATACGCATATTTTAGCCCCACAAATATTTTTTCACGGAGAGGGCTGTTATGGATTCACTTAATTAATGTGCTGGCCGAATATTGCGCGCGAGTAGCGCTGCAATCAGCAGACCTGCCAGACCCGTGATGCCCACCGCAAGCACAACCCCATTGGCCAGTTCCGCATGCACGAGCGGACCGTTGGTGTAGAGTCCCAGCGCAACGAGGAAGTTGGTAACTGCATGCAAAATCAGTGGCGGCCAGAGCGACTGGCACAACCACCGGAGGTAGGTCCAGCCTGCGAGTGTGACGAACAGGCCGAGCCAGTTCAGCAGGAGTTCAGGTCCCCAGCGATGGGCAAGCACATTGACCACGCCGATAATGAAAACGGTTGGCCAGATACTCAGCACGGACTGCATACGGGTTTGTACGATGCCGCGAAACGTTACCTCGGCGAGTATTGCGGCGAGGACTGACATGTAAAACGCATAGGTCATCTTGAACAGGTCACTGACCTCGGCATCCATGAGTTCGGTCGCGCGCACCATGCCCGTGAACTTGCCTTGGACAACGGCGGTTGCCACGCCCAGTACCGTCAGTCCGATGCCGATGACATAAACCCGGGACCACTGTACGTTCGCGGGACTGCGAAGGCCGATATCCCACTTCCGCTGCGCCCACCACGTCGATCCGATGAGTACGATCGTCGCCGGGAGCGGGAACCAGACCACGTCCGGTGTCCAGTTCGTGTTGAATGTCACGAGACCTATGCAGAGGCCCATGACCACACCAAAAAATATAAGCCCGAGCACAATGGCCCAGATACTGGTCTTCCACTGCTCGCTATTCATACGCCTACACCCTGGGGTTACATGAGCATGGTGCTTATTGTACTCCCCGGTACCATTTGTATGGGGTACCCTGCAAATGGGCTAGGATTAACACATGGCCGAGTACGAGGCATTAAAGGGTTAGCGCCTGCTTCATAAAGCATGCACGAATTTCTGCTTATTCTTCATCTGCTGTTGTTCTGCTACTGGCTCGGTGGCGACATCGGCGTGTTCTATTCTTCGGGCTTTGCCGCCAACCCGAAACTAAGTCTTGAAGCACGCATGACAGCAGCGAAGATCATGCTGAACCTCGATATCGTGCCGCGGTTATGCGGCGCCGTGATGCTGACGGTGGGCGGTTTGCTGAGTGAGTTTGTCGGCGTTACGCATCCTGCCTGGCAAATGTACGCGATAATCGCGGTGGCACCCGCATGGCTTGCGCTGGAGCTGGTACTGCATTTCAAACATGACACGCCGCTCGGCAAGGGTATGGCAAAGTTTGATGATCCCTTCAAGTGGTTAATCGTGATTGCCTGCGTTGCGTCGGCTGCATGGTCATTCTCAACCGGGCGACTTGATGAAGCCCCCTGGGTTGGCTACAAGGTCCTGGTATTCGCGTTGATCATGTTCTTTAGCCTGATGATTAACAGGACTATCGGCCCCTATATCGTCGGCATCCAGCGCATCGCCGAAGGCAAGATAGATGAGGCCGAAAATGCCGCGATGGCAGCGAGCCTGAAACAGGTCAAATGGGCTGTGATCGGCATCTGGATTGCGCTGGTTGTCGAAGCCGTGCTCGGCGTCGCTAAGCCGGGCGGCTGATTCTCTGTTTGTGTAAAGCACCTGGCAGTGTTGAAGCGGGTCTGCTGTAAATTGTCACCGACTGGCACCAGGTTTTCTGGTGCTACTATCGAACAATCTGCGGAGGGGCAATGAAAATTCGACCCGGATATTTGCTTTGCTTTAATTCCCTTGCTGTTACAGGTTTCTTTCTGGTGTGTGCCGGTATTCAATCAGCCGTTGCGCACGATGAGCCCGAGCTAAATAGATCCCACCAATCGGCCACAGGTCCGGAAAAGCCGACACAGACAACTGCTGTTAGTAGTTGCGGCACCCAGAAAAGTGATTCCAGGTTTACGAGTTATGAACCCAATACATTGACCTGGCCTACCAAGGACGATAACGATAAAAAGTATTTGGATGTTACGGTATCGATAAAGTACTTATTGAACAAACCGCCGGGATTAGAATCAAAATGTCGTAACGACGTGTGGTACTGGCCCGAGGAGTGGTATGCGTCATTGACAGGGCGCTTCTCTCAGTACGTCAAAACACGTGATTCGTCACCTGTAATCGGAAAGCGATTCAACCCGGCGCTGGTCGCACGTTTCCTTCAAAAAGGTGAGAATTACCTGGACCTTAGTATTGGCCACGAGTCGAACGGTCAGAATATTAATACACCTGGTCAGTTTGCATCTGAAGAAGCGGAACAAATTGAAAAAAATGGCAATGCAGGTTTCGCGCGAGACAAAATTAGCCGGGGCTGGGACTACCTCGGTGTGACCTGGAAAAATGCCGAGTATTTTAAACCTGACGAGCTGCCAGGGCTGACCACCTACTACCAGTTCAGGTATTTTCTGGACAACGGCCCGCTTCAGGGCGGAAAAGAAGAGTGGTACGAATTTGAAAATCCTGGCGCTGAGCCGGAGAAGCGTTCAGAGTACGACGGCCTTTCAGCGCTGTTTGTGTACGACTATTACCTGAAATCCGATCCAGGCAGTTCGGACTCTAAATCGAAAAAGCCGGTAAAGTTTGCTGCCAAGTACACAACTGGCTACAGCAAGCTCTTTAAACACAATACATTGCGATTTGAGCTTGGCTTTGAAATGTGGTCATTACCCTGGCTTGTGTTTATCTCGCAAGGCTACAACAGCGATCTGGTCGACTACTACGAAAATACAACCACGGTCGGCATCGGTTTTGAGATTGGCAGCTCTGATTTGCGCGAAACACGCAATATCCCAAATGCAGATCGGGCAAATATATTGTAATGACAGGCAGAAGGTTGTTAGCCAGCCACCGCACTGACCGGCAATGTTGACCGACTGCCTTGTTCCAATGCTGCACTCATCGAATCCCATGGCAACTTGAGCATGGTCACAATAATCGCCAGAATGCTTGCCACTCTCTCTGGTTGAAGGCTTTGAAGGAGCTGCCTGATGGCTCAATTAGCAAATGCCACCCGGCGAAATATCTTCTGGACATTAATTGCCGTCATTACAGTCGCTGTTGCGTTGACCGGTGAGGTTGACCGGCTTGGCGCGGAGAATGCAGCCGATGCCTTTAAGCGCGCGCTGGTTACCTTCGCCGTGTCGCGCGCCCTGAACGGCGCGATCTCGGTTGCGCAGGGCACCGAACTGGCGATCGAGCCGGCAGGTGTTGGCGTGATACTGTCGCTCGGGCAGGTTCTGGATCCTATCAACGACCTGGTCGAGCGGTTCTCCACGATCATGCTGGTCGCTGCCAGTTCGTTGGGCCTGCAGAATGTTTTGCTGCGAATCACCTCATCGTTTAGTTTCGATATCGCGCTTGGAACTGTTGCTTTCTGCGTACTCGCGACTACCTGGCTGCCGCTGAACTGGCTACAGCGATGGTCGCAGCTGGCAAGACAAATATTGCTGGCCATAATCTTTATTCGTTTTGCAGTTCCCTTACTGATTATCGGCACCAGCCTGGTGTTCAATACCTATCTCGAAGCCGAGCAGGCAGCTGCCGTCAGCGCCCTGGAAGGGGTGCAAATGCAAATCGAAGAGCTAAACGAAGAGCCGCCGGATGTGCCGTCACCAGACGAATCAATGATGGAACGCTTCGGCAAGATGCTGGATGAAGCGGCCAAAGCGATGGATGTGCGCGATCAGATCAATCAATTGCAGGAACAGGCATCTAACGCCAGTGAGCACATCATTAACCTGATCGTTATTTTTGTTTTGCAGACAATCTTGTTGCCTATCGCTTTCGTATGGTTATTCGTTGAGATACTAAAGAGCATTGCGCGACGGCTTACGGGACAGACCTGAGCAGACGCAAGATCCGATCTTCCCGGCGGGGTAGCAGCTTCAGGCATTGTTTGCGGAAATATTCAGAATAGCTTCTCGCAGGGTAAACGGATCAACCCTGCCCGAGGTATCTACGTCGATGCTGTGCGCCCGTTCATCAGCCGATAACGATTCCTGATTCTCGAGCTGGTAGTTAAGCACATCGATATCTGCTTCCGATGCATCCCGGCCTTTAGCATTGCGCTTCCGTATTCGCTCTATCAGTAACGGTGTTTCGGCGCCAACATGCAGTATTGCCGCCGGACATTTTTGTTTGGCGGCGACGGCCAGCAGTTGCTGCCGCTGGCTCCGGCGCAGACATGCGCCATCGATCAACACGCTGAAGCCACTCTGCAGGCCGGTTGTTGCCAGGCGGGCCAGGTGCTCATATATGGTGGCCGAGGATTCCGGCGAGTAAATACCCTGCGAGAAGCCCATGTGCTGATCGAGCAGTGGCGAGTTCACTACAACACAATACGGCCACACAGTGCGCTGGGTTATCGGCCACCTGCAC
>PBYE01000084.1 GCA_002729495.1 Chromatiales bacterium | reverse complement strand
CGCTTTATTATCAAATCATTTTCTTCCGCAATTTCTTCTGCTCTCCTTGTATTCCATTCCTCTGCAGTTTCCTCTATTTCAGCTTCCAATTTCTCTGTAGTTTCTTGAGTTTGATCTAACTGCTCTTTGATCTTTTCATAATCAGTAATTACTGTTTCTTCCACTATAGGTTCATCTGCTTTTTCTTGTGTAAGATTGCCCAAAGGATTAAGTTCTTCAATTTCTTCTACAGAAAGCAATTCTACTTCCTTTGTGTGATCTTTCATACCCATTTTGAATCTAATATCTGCCACTTGTGCTCCATCTAAAGAATTTAGATGACTCTTGATACTGATACCAAAACTTTGTACTATATCCACAAAATCTGTCGATTTAATTTTATATTCTTTCGCTAATTCATACACTCTCATGTTTATCACCTATCCAAAAAAGCCTTCCAGGCTTGATGTTTTTTCATGTTTCCATCCGATAACATCTAAAACTGTTTTAATCGGATCTATATACGATTTTTCAAATTGTAAATCATAGTCTATATATTTATTCAATCCAAATTCTTTTGGCAATGTATTAACATAGGCAATTACATTGTCATGTAGTGAATTTGGTTCTTTCAAATAGGTAAATTTTATTTTTTCACCATTTTGAATTCTTTCATATTTACTTGATAAATTATTTTCATCTAAAAGTCTATTGTACAGCAAAGAACCCCTGACTTGGATTGGCGTTCCCTTAATATATCCATAAACTGAATGATGATACTTGTCTAAATTATTAACACTTCTTGGAAACGAAATATTCTCGACTGGCAAATCGCTCCATTCATCTCTAAAATCTGCAATATAATCTATAACATCCCCTTCCGTACCTTCCATTATAACTTCCATCAATTCTAAAATCTTAGATCTACAAGCTTGTGGTGTAGAGCTCCGAACAGCCTCAATGCCCATAATTTTAATTTTTGGGCTTGTGTACCTAACACCTTCATTATCCCATACATTCAAAACATATCGTTTCTTTGCTGTCCAAATTCCCTTTTCAGCAATAACTTCTCGCTTCATTGACATCTTTTGTTGATATGATCCCATGTATTGAAACAACTCTTGAAAACTCTCATTGATATATTGCTGAATTTCATTAGCAGAAACTCTATCTAAAAAATTAATAACACGATCTTTGTCACTTACCTCTCCTAAGCAATTTTCAACAAATGATCCCATTGTAAGATATACACTATCCGTATCAGATGCAACTATGTAATCTTCATTTTTTGTTTTTAGTATACCATTCAAATATTCATTCAACTTTCTTTCTATCCATCTAATAGACAATTGACCAGATTTAGTAATGGCCTCTGATAGACGAATATCGAAATATCGAAAATACTGATTGCCCATTGCACCATACGCACTATTCAATGCAATTTTCATTGCCATCTGTAGAGTATCAAGCTGTGAAATTTCTTCACTGTTACCACCTGTTCTCTGCAAGTCTAACATCTTTCTTTTGGCTAAATCACGTTCATCATACATATTCTCCATTAGTTGTGGTAAAAATCCCTTTTTACCTGTTGAAAAATAATATCCATTAGCAGCCATACATGAATTTTTCTTTTTAGTAATTTTAAAATTACCCTGAACTAATTCATCTATATTTACATCATCTTTAGTATTTAAAAATGTTTCAGGTGAAATATTATACTGCATAATTAAATGTGGATATAGTGAAGCTAAGTCAAAAGAAACTATCCAATCATGCATACCCGTTGCTGGGTTCTTAACATAGGCGCCTTCAAATTCTTTATCTTTCTTTCTTTCACGTTCATCCTTTGAAGGTACAACTATGTTTTGTTTTCGTAAATGATTATATATCAAATAATCCCAAAATCTAGTTTGGCCATAAACATCTTCATAATTACAACCAGCTCTATAAGCCAGTGTCATAATAAGCTCTAATAGATTCAACTTTGAATCTAATTTATCAACTAGCTCAACATCCTTAATGTTGTAGTCTATAAATTTTTGATAATTTTCTTTATATAAATTGTGTAAATTGCCATATTCTTCATAGGATAATTTACCTTCACCTAATTCTACATCTGCTATATGCTGTAGCCTATAACTTTCTTGATTTGAATAAGTGTACTTTTTATATAATTCTATGTAATCTAATATAGACACACCTAATATTTTATAAGTGATATTATCACGACTATTCATCACCACATTTTTCTCTTTAATAAAATTCCAATGCGAGAGTTTCTTTGAAACTCCATTGCCCAAAATTTTATCAATTCGCCTGACCAAGTATGGTATATCAAAAAATCTAACATTCCATCCTGTTATGACATCTGGATCAATAGCTTTATAAACATCTAAAAATTTAGACAATAATGAACGTTCATCATTGCAATGAATATAATAAACATCTTCTCTGGTATTTGAATACGATCCACAACCAAGAACTACAAATTTATTAGTAATGTTATCCTTTAATGTAATTGAAATCACTTCTTCTCGGACTTCATTGACATTTGGGAATCCATTTTCAGAACCAGTTTCAATATCAATATTCATTACTTTGATTTTGGAAAAATCATATTGGCAGTCGTCAAACTCTTTACCAATGTATTGAATATTCCAATCTGATAAACCATGCAGTTCTATATTATACTTTTTCTTCCACTTGCCACGTTCTTTGCGACATTCTGTTATATTGCCTGGCTTGATCTTATCAACTGGTTCACCATTTAAAGTTTTGAATTTTGTTTGTTTTTTGGTAGGGAAAAATAAGGTTGGATAAAATTCTTCCTCATAGGAATTTCGTTTATCACCATCTACATATCTGACCAGTACATTATCGCCTAAAACTTCTACACTGGTATAAAAACCATTCATTCTATATAATTCGCCTTTTTGCCTATATTGTATTTAGGTATCAATTCCCAATCATCCTTTTCTGAATAAGTTAAAATCTTTACCTGATTTAATGGAACTACATTGGTTTTAGTATCTCCATTCACAATTGTTACTAATTCCCATTCTTCTAATAAATTCGCTATTGTATTCCTACGACCTTCATCACTTGATGAAAAGTTTGTTGGTTTACCATCTAAAGCAAACAACTCTTTAAAATGCACAATATAATATTTGCCTCTTTTATGCAAAATATGACAAGATTGATACAATACTTGTTCTTTTCTGGATGATATGCCTATTCTGCTGAGTGTTTCACGAATCTTTAAAAAATCATCGGGTTGATCTAATACAACTTCAATTAATTGCTCTATCATTTCAAACCACCTTTTCTTAATTTTCTTTTTATAAATTCAATATCTTCTTCACTGAGCAAATTCAAAATTTCTTTGGCTTTAGGGTTACTATAGTTATAATATTCCTTAATCAAATCTATTTCATCAATCTGTTCAGCTTTAAGCCATTTACCTGACTGTCGGAATTTCTTCCTGATACTATTTATAAAATAATCAAACTGCAACTTATTGTCAATGTGATTATGAAAATTCATCTCATTAGCCAGAAAAAGGCAATCGAGATGCTGGGATAGAAACTTATTTATACGATAAGGTTCATACCCAGCTTCAAGAATTTCATCTCCATCCTTTAGAATATTTTCTTTCTTATATCCTATATCATTGAGATAATCAAATATTTCCATTACAAAAATTGGCACCTACCAAAAAGTTCACTCAAACAAGCCAACAAATTAATCTCTTGATCTACTACAAAAGCTGACTTATATACATAGTCAGCAATTACCAAGACCATATCTGGTACTGATGTAGGTTCAATTTTTGTCAACAAAACTTCATAAATCTTTCTGTATAAAACATGTGGATCATTGTCTAAATTTTCAGCTACCCATTTCCTAATAGCACCAAAATTCTTACTCTTTAAAAATCCAGCTAATTCTTCTATATTAGCTTGAGAAAAATCAGTAAGTATACCAATATCAATTATACCACTAGCACTATATCTTTGCAACTCATTAAGCACACGCCTCCAATCGGGCACGTGCTTCATGATAAGCTCAACTACAATTCTGATTTCAAATTTTATATTTTCAGATTCTAATATCCATTGAACCCTATTTAAAAATTGATCAGCTAATGGTGGTAATATTTTATTTGGTATCTTGAAATCAATTACACTAGTTCTTGAATGTAAAGGTGTGATTATTCTATTGAGAAAATTACATGTCAATATGAATCGACAATTCTTGCTAAATTCCTCAATGAACCCTCTGAGTGCTGGCTGTGTTGATTGAGGATTCAAGTAATCAGCTTCATCCAAGATCACCACTTTATTGCCACCACTCAGAGAAACAGTACTGGCAAAACTTTTGATTTTATTTCTTAATACATCTATACCAGATTCTTCTGAACCATTAATTAAAATGTAATCTGTATCAAGTTGTTCACATAACGCTCTGGCCACAGTAGTTTTTCCAACTCCCGCACTACCAGTTAATAATAAATTTGGAATTTCTTTATTTTCAACAAACTCGCTGAATGTTTTTTTCAATCCATCAGAAAGTATACAATCATCTATACTCTTGGGCCGATACTTTTCGACCCAAAGAAATTCATCACGCATTAATTTATCTATTCTTCTCCATTGTAAATTGAATCTGGTTCAAGAGATATCCAATATGTCAAATCAATATCTTCATGGCAAAACTTACTAATAGCCTGACTTGAAATATATACTTTGTAATTCCCTTTCAAAAGCTTAAGATTTTCAATCTTAAAATACATAGTAAAGGTATCGCCATTACCATCACCGACTCTGAGATTGAACACTTTTGATGTTGGATCTTTCTTATCTAAAACAGAAACTACAATATCTTTCCCTGCTTCACTTTTAACAACTACATCTGGATTAGCCAGAATTGAACTCATATTGCGAATAGTAGCTAAATCTGGTTCTTCTAAATCAAAGTCAATGTCAATATTAGGCATTGAAATTGGCTTTTCTGGTGGTGAAACGATAGTAGATGGATCAGCATAATAATATGTAGATTGTGCTCGTTCCTTTTCCAAGGATACAAAATCTTCATTGAATGTATACTCCCCGCCTAAAAAGGTTTCACTCGTAACCAAATTTAAAAATTCTGGTAAATCATAAATAGCAAATTCATTGATAAAATCCTCTGTTACTGCTGATTTAGCCAAAATATTCTTCATAGTTGAAATTGTCTGAATTTCACTACCTGGCTTTACTAAAATTGATGGGTTAATTGTTGAAAAATTCTTTAATATCTCAACTGTTTGTCTGCTTATCTGCATCTTCATTCTCCAATATCATGATTAAAATATAATGAATGGCCTTAAATAAATCAAGTTCATCCATTTCAGCTTTTTTACCTGCTCTAATAATATATTTTATCGCATTGCCACGACAAAAACTATCTAAATCATCTGATGACCTCAATAGGTCAACCACTTGAACTGTATCATCACCATAGTAATTACCCTTCTCTTTACCTTTAACATAATTCCCCAAATCCTCTAATAACTTATCCCATTTACTCATATCAAATTCATTGACATATGATTGCTCAAATAATACATTATCAAGTTTTCCAATTGCAATTGGCTGTTCTTTTCCTTCTTGGCGGGATTTTATCACCAACCACTTCTGTCTCTCATAATCCTTTCTATCTGTGTAATGAAAATTATAAGCTTTAGAATATTTTACACCATTGGATTTTCTCTTAATCGGTTTTACATAAAGGGCCCAACGTTGCTTGTCGTAATCTTTCCTATCTGTGAAATAAAAACCATATTTTCTACTTTGTTTCATACTAAATCATCCTTTTCTTGATGTATAACATATATTATACCATATTTGACTAGCCATTGTCAAGGCTATTTTCATGTGTTTCTTTACACTTATCACATTTGCATGACCACTCTGTGCCACCTAATCCACTAAAATTATCACAAACATGATAAATGCCAGGTATCACTGACTTGTCCACTCCGCATCTCAACCCCTGTCCTACTCCAATCATCCATGCTAAATGATTACAGTTAAAACAACACTTGTCAGTTGTTCTAAACCAATGGCCATGTTTTTGTATATTAGCCATCTTTAAAAAATTTCTCCAAGTTGCAATCCTCGATCTCATAATTCATAATTAGCAGTTCCTCCCCTTTGTTCTGCTTAACTTTCTTTCGCGCTGATGCTGCTTTTGCAAATTCTTTTCTTTCCCAAACGTACTCATCTTTAGGCAACCACTGGCCCAACAAATCAAAATCATAATACGATAGGCCAAACCTACCTTCAATATTTTTCAATTGATCACATAATTTTCCATGATCATCACTATCAAAATCATGCAGAGAATAGTAATTCTCTGTTTTCCAATAAGGAGGATCAGTATAAAAATATGTAGACGGACTATCATATTTTTCAATCACTTCTGAATAATCAAGATTTTCACAAGCACTAATCCTTTTCAGCTTCTCTTGAACCAAAGGTTTCAATAATCTATTTCTAAAAGCATCAAATTTTGAGCTATACTTTCCTTTTAGATCTATGAACTTACCCTTCTCAGGATTCAAGCCTGAAAATACTTGTGTAACAATATATGCATATTTCATAGCAAATTCCATATCACCAAGTTCTACATCATTTACGTCATTATCTTCAAACACCTCTTTCTTGAACTGATAAAACAATTCTTCATTCTGAGCTTCGATTTCTCGCATAGAATCATAAAATCTCTGTGGATTTCTACAACACTCAAAAAGATTTACCATATATCTGTTAAAATCATTGTATACAATAGTTTTTGGTATGGTGTATACATCAGATTTGACATAAACCCAATAAGCCCCACCAAATACCTCTACATATGTTTCAATATCTGTTGGAATGTACTCAGCGATCCAATTGGCCATTCTGGCTTTTCCACCAATATAACTAATCATACATTATTCACCAAAAAATCCATTTAAATTATTTTGAACAATACTAGATTCAAATATATTCTTTCCTTTATCATTAATATCAATTAAATAAAATTTTCTATCCAAATTTAAACAAGCACGGCCCAGTGTACCCGATCCAGCAAAACAATCCAAACAATAATCCCCTTCATCAGTATACAGAGTAACAATACGTTCAAGAAGTTTTATTGGTTTTTGTGTTGCGTAATTAAGTTTTTCTCCACTCTGTATTGATGATATATCCGACCAAACATCCCTTATTGGAATTCCATCCATTTCATTATAATATCGCTTTATTCTAGGAATACCCCTAT
>PBYE01000083.1 GCA_002729495.1 Chromatiales bacterium | reverse complement strand
TTCCTTGCCAGCCCGGTCCCCACCATCGGTCCTGTGCCGAAATCGAATACATCCAGTTGCCAACAGAGATACCAAAATAACTTCCATCGCCGCGCCATTTCTTTCCGTCAAGCGGATCGTCTACCTTGGTGATCTGGAAATTCATCGCAGTGTTGTCACCCGTCCACGATGCACTCAGTTCAATTTCAGAATGTTCTCTTGGCGTGTCTTCAAAGCTGCGAATTTCTATCGCACTGTCCGACAGCGCAATGCGACCATCCAGGTGGACTTCGCCAACCACCATCTGTCGCCTCGATTCACGTCGTACCCTGGCCAGGGCAGCCATCTCGAAAGGTTTGAGTGATACGGACGTATCCAGATCGTTGACAATATTGCCCCAGGCGAGCGGCCAGGTTGAAACCGGTCCGCGAATTACACCGGCGTCCGCGAGAATCTGTATGTCGCTGCGTAGTTGTGAGTCCCCGACTTCAATCCACGGCCCGGCGTTCGCGGCGCAGGTAACGAGCAATAGCAAAATGGCCAGCGAAGTGAAAAACCGGCGACAAATTGATGTCAGGAAAAAATAGCGGTTGGAAATATGCACTATTGATTTATTGTTTAGCCTTGCTTAAGTCTGACCGATTGAATCCGATCTTGTTTTGTTATTTGTCCATGGTAAAGATATGGCAAAGGCGACGCAACTGGCGGGCTCAATCATCGTATTCATCGTGGTGCCTGATCCGGGCCATAGGCCATTGCAGGCCGCCTTCATCACGCCCCTTGGGGCCATAATCAGGAAAATGGCAAACACCAAAAAGCTGCTACAGCATGCTTTGTAATCGTTCCAGAAGCTGCAGACTGTGAAGTGCCGGAGAAAACAGGATCGCTCTTCCCCGCAGCAAGTAGTTTTGAGACACTGTCAACAGTGTCGACCATGCGCCGAGTCGGGCGCGCGTGCATTAGTGATCGGATCTCTGCAAACGTGAGGCAGTTCATGAAAGAAGCAGTAATTGTTTCCACGGCCCGTACACCGATAGGAAGAGCGTTTAAAGGTGCTTACAACAACATCAAATCGCCAACTCTTGCAGCTCATGCGATACGGAATGCAGTCGATCGATCGGGAGTGTCCGACGATGAAATTGATGACCTCATTTTTGGTTCCGTGCTGAATGCTGGCAGCGCCGCGATAAATGTTGCCCGTTTGTCCGGTCTTGCAGCGGGTTTACCGGTTACGGTCCCGGCGCAGACAGTGGACCGCCAATGTTCGTCAGGCATGATGGCGATCGCTATCGCGGCGCGCCAGATCATGGTCGACAATATGCAGGTGGTAGTTGCGGGTGGCCAGGACAATATTTCGGAAATTCAGACCCGGCACTACGAGTGGGCGATGGAGGCAAAGGACGAGAACGTCATGCTCCATGCCGAGCATACTTATATGCCGATGCTGCTTACCGCTGAGCATCTCTGTAAAACCTACAAGATTTTGCGTGACTCGCAGGATGAGTACGCGCTGTCATCGCAGCAGCGTACTGCAGCGGCGCAGGCAGAGGGAAGGCTAGGCGAAGAGATCGTTCCGCTGGCAAGCGTGAAGACCGTTAAAGACAAGGAAACCGGCGAAGTTAGCTATGAGGACGTGGTGCTGGAAAAGGATGAGGGTAACCGGCCGGAAACGACGCTCGATAACCTGAAGGCGTTGAAGCCAGTCATTGAAGGGGGCGTCATCACGGCAGGCAACGCAAGCCAGTTGTCTGACGGTGCCTCGGCCTGTGTACTTATGGAAGGAAGCCTGGCAACCAAGCGTGGCCTGGAACCGTTGGGAATCTACCGAGGTATGGCAGTTGCCGGTAATGCACCGGAGGAAATGGGCATCGGGCCGATCTATGCGGTACCGAAATTGCTAAAACAACATGGGCTGAAAATTGCTGACATAGGGTTGTGGGAACTCAATGAGGCATTTGCCTGCCAGGCTTTGTACTGCCGGGATCACCTGGGCATAGATCCGGAAATCTACAATGTGAGCGGCGGCAGTATTTCAATTGGCCATCCCTACGGCATGACGGGAGCTCGCCTGGTTGGCCATGCCCTGATCGAAGGAAAACGCCGAGGCGTTAAGCTGGTCGTGGTAACAATGTGTATTGGCGGTGGCATGGGTGCCGCCGGACTGTTTGAGGTTGCCTAGAGACTAGCCGGCTGGTTGAATAATCGCTTCTTTAAGTTCCCGCCTGCGATAGATTATGCTGACCGCGAATACCAAGGCGTTTGCAAATGCGACTGCAATAAATGGCATGCCGGGGCCTACCAGGTCGAACAGGTAGCCGCCGCCTGAAGAGATCGCCAGTATACCAAGCGCACCGCAAAAACTTTGTAGCCCGAACACGGAACCACGCAAGTCACTCGGCGATTCCTGGCCGAGCAGTACGATACAGGCGAGTGCCGTACTCGACTGGCCTATGCCGACGAGAATCAGGGCAGGAATCGCTAACTGGAGTGAAAGTATGTCGTCCAGGGTCCCGAGCCAGCCATAACCTATAGTGGCCAGGCCGAAAGCGAGTACAGTAATAGTCAGGCGGTCCAGCTTGTCCGATAAGAAACCGAAAATGGGTGCCCAGACGACCGCCGACATCGAACATACACCGACGAACAACCCGCCCCTTGCCTGCGCTTGTGCCGTGTCCAGCCCTGCAGCGCCTGAGGCCTGTATCACCCAAAGGATTACGAACAGCGTAATAATTGCCATGTCGGCGCGCGCCGCGAAAGCACCAAGGTAAGCAATAGCAATACGTTTGTTTCTGCCTGCCTTTATGCCTTCCTTAATCAACTGCAGGACCGGTTTCTTGGGCTCAACTCCTTCAGGCAGCCCGGGTTTTAGCCCGGTCATAATGACCGCGGCGACGAACGCCAGTCCCGCAACGCACAGGTAGGCATAACGTCCCGCCCAGATCGGGTCTGCACCCTGGTCCTGGAAGATGCCGGGCAACTGAGTTAAACCGACGAAAAAAGCGACTGCGCCGACCCCGTTAAGTACAAAGGCCATGCCGGTGAACTTGCCGCGCGATACATCCTGCGGGTAATCGGCGAGGATGGCGGAGAGGTTAGTTGTGGTTGCAGCCACCGCAAGCGCAAACACCATGCGATAGATAAACAGTTCCGGGAGCGAGGTTGCGAAGGAATAAATTCCATAGCCGGCCATCATGATCAGCCAGCCGACTATGTATATGTAACGGCGGCCGAAGCGGTCCGACATTGCGCCCCACCAGCCTATACATGCTAGAAGTACAATTTCCTGGAGAAACTGCAGGTTGCCGACGATGCGGCCATGCTCCTCTTCCGGTATTCCCAGGTTTTCGATCAGGATGTATGGCGTAAGTGTCATCAGGTAGGTAAACATGCCGATGCTGATTCCAGCCGCAAACAGGTAACAAAGGACATGCCGTACGGTGACGCCGGGCGCTAGTTTAATCGGACCAAAGGTTACTGTTGAATTCATAGAGATTTGAACGCTGCCGAAGTGGTGTGTCAGGACTGACGCAACATCCGCATGCCGTTGAGCGTTACCAGCAACGTCGCACCTACATCCGCTATGACAGCCATCCACAGCGTTGCAATTCCAGGTATTGCAAGCGCCAGGAATATAAGTTTTAGCCCAAGGCTGAGCATAATATTCTGCTTGATTATCTGGCGGGATTTGCGAGCCATACGCAAAGCCAACGGTACGTGCGATAAATCATCCTGCATCAGAACTACATCAGCGGTTTCCATCGCCTGGGCAGTGCCGCCACCACCCATTGCAATACCGATATCTGCACGAGCGAGAGCAGGGGCATCGTTAATACCATCACCAACCATCGCAACCGCTGAATCTTCACTGCCAAGTTTTTCGATTTCGACCAGCTTCTCATCAGGTAACAAACCAGCGTGTACCTCGTCGATGCCCGCAATCTGACCGGCAGCACGCTGTGCGGCCTGGGGGTTATCGCCGGTAAGCATGACTTTGCGTACAGGCGGAGTCATGTTCGCGAGCTCGGCCAGCGCTATTTCGGAATCCTTGCGGATTTCGTCCTGCACGCCTATGTAGCCAATAACCTTGTTTTCACGAGAGACATACATCACCGTCTGTCCCGCATCTTGCGCAACGTCGGCATGAGGCGCTACGTCTTTCCAGCCGGCCTGTGTAGCGTCGAACAGGTCGCGACTGCCGACAGACACCCTTGCACCATCCTGCAGCACGCCACTGACGCCCTTACCCGGATGAGCCTGCACGTCTTTTGCGATAGCTATATGACCCGCGCCCCGACTGCTTGCTGCTTCAACGATTGCATGGGCAACCGGATGTTCTGATGCACGTTCGACTGATGCGGCAGCTACTACAACATCATCACACGGTGCACATTCAGTATGTGCATCGGCAGGATGGTCGCAGCGTGCGGTCAGCATACTGGTAACACTCGGCCTGCCATACGTTAATGTCCCCGTCTTGTCGAACGCAATCGTTACAACATCGGCCATGCGATCCAGAAGCGCACCGCTTTTCACCAGCACGCCGAGTTGCGCAAGACGCGTTAGCCCGCTGACTACGGTGACCGGGATACTTATTACCAGGGCGCAGGGACACGCAATAATCAGTAATGTCAGACCGCGGTACAGCCAGCCATGAGTGCCGTCCGGCGTATCAAGAAATGCCTGGCCAAACAAAAGGACAGGAATTGCGACTACCAGCGTCGCGAGCACTACCACGGCCGGCGTATACCAGCGGGCAAAACGATCGATAAATCGTTCAGCCGGGCTTCGTTGTGCCTGCGCCTGTTCCACCAGTTTTGCGATCCGCGCGATCGTACCTTCGGAAGATGGCCGCGTAACCCTAAGCTCCAAAGCTGCTTCACCGTTCACGGTACCGGCCATGACTTCATCGCCGATTTCTTTAAGAACAGGAATATCTTCACCGGTAACAGGCGCCTGGTTGACAGATGAAATACCTTTAACGACTTCGCCGTCGACAGGAATACGCTGAGCAGGCCGGACCAGTACCCGGTCGCCCACATTGACCTCTTCTACGGGCAGAATGACCTGGTGATCGTGGGCCGCTTCGCCATGGTCGTGCCCGGCATGATCGCTGTGTTCATGTACCTCATCATGGTCGTTGCCGTGGTCGTGACCGTGACTATCGGTATGAGCCTGCAGCACTGTCGCTTCCTGGGGCTGCAACGACATCAGCGTGCGCAACGAATCGCGTGCACGTTCTGCGCTGTAGGCTTCAAGTGCTTCGCCAAGCATGAACAGCAGAATTACGGTAACTGCTTCACCGGTTTCACCGATGCCAATGGCGCCGATAGATGCTATGGCCATGAGCAGGTCTATGGTTATACGCCGCGCAAATATCAACGCATGAAAACCCTTCATGAATACCGGCGCGCCTGCCACCAGTACAGCTCCGCCAAACAGAACGCTTAGCGCAGGGACACCTGCAATAGGGGCTATTCCAATGGCCGGGATAACGGCGACGCCCACCAGTACGGTGGCGGTGACCATCAATGCCATGCGCAGTGGTAGCTGCTCCCAGAGAAAAAACAGGAAACCTTTAAGGCCGCGATGCTCGGGTGCAGCGTGCGCTTTCGCCTCGTCGGCCTCGTCTGCAATGCGATAACCCAGTTCGCGCAAACGGCTTTCGATCTCTTCTATCTCGACCGCGCCGGTGACTTCCATGCTTTCGGTCGTAAAACTGACAGACGCTTCCTGCACGCCAGGCAATTGCTGCATGCTGTTCTCAATAGTCATTGCGCAACTGCCGCAATCCATGCCGACAATCTTTACCTTGATCGGGTTATCCGAGTCGATGGCTGTAGCAGCCTGATTCATGCCTGTGTTCCTTTCGCCGGGACGTTTGTATGTAAAGCGTACTTTAGACCTTCAAGGCGGGTTGAAGGTCAAGCCCCAGGTTATGGCTGCAGCGCAGAAGTGATATTGATTAGTTTGCAGACCCGGGGAAGGCTGCTGACGGACCCTGTAAGAGGCCTCCGCAAAAAAATCCCGCCAAAGCGGGACTATTTTAAAGATGTTGAGACGCGGACTTACTCGAAGTTATAGCGTAGCCCGAATTGTGTTACATCAATATCCATATCGAACTCCGTTCCGCCGACATCATCTTCATAGTTATACAAGTCATAGCTAAGAAAAACCGACATATTCGGAGATGTCCGGTAGCTTGCGGCAAAACCAGCGGTGGTACCGGTCTCCCTGTTGCAGCTGTCACAACTCACATCAACGCTCGCAGCGCCAACCTGTGCCGACAATTCCCATTTGTCGCCTACCGGTATTATGCCAACCAGATTTATCGATATGGATGTCGCATCCATTGTGTCCGTGTCAATGAGTGGTTCGGACCGCCGGTACTCACCGAGTTCCATCCAACGACTCTCTGCCGCAAAGAAATCATTAAATCGGTAACCGCCAAAGAATCCGTAAGCGCCGTCCGAATCGTCGAATTGCTGATCATCAAACTTGCCGTCATCATCAACAGATGTAAGACCCAGAGAACCACCGACATACCAGCCGCTGGACTCGGAATTATCTGCCTGAGCACCCAAGCTTAAACAAATCAGAATGCCTGCGAAAACAAGATGTTTTTTCATTCCGGACATCTCCATTCAGAAGCCAATTGCAGCAGCGTATATTATTAGAGTTTGCCTGGTTCGGTCTGGAAATCAGACGACTGTTCAGTACCCGGTTAAGCTCCCCAGCTGCATAAGAGATTGCGTATGCCCGGATAAGCTTATCATAGGCTGCAGCCAAGCACAGGCGTTACTTTCAGCGCCCTGGTGTAGATAAATCTTTTACCCGGCGGTCAGTCCCCGCCGGCTTCCAGCGAAAGAAAAAGCTGCGCAAACAGAAAGGCATTGTCGCCCCGCGCCGTGAAAAGTATGCCGTCATCCGCCGCCGATACTTCGGGCTCTATATGTGCGTCGCAGCCGGTTTCACCCGCGGCAAGCTGCCTTAATGCCCGGGATATTTTTGGGTCATCGTTAGCGAACAGCACCGAGTAGCCGTCACTGTCATCCCGCCAGACATGGATGTGCTCGCCCCGGAGGTCACGAAACAGGTTCTCCCACTCGACGGAGGCGAGATTGCAACCGAGCCGTTCGGATAGTTTTCTTAGCGAGGTCTGGCTATCGCTGGCGTGATCATGACCGCAAACCTGCTCCATCAACTCGCGGTACTGGTTGCCAACGTCCTCACCTGCTGTTTCGCCAATCTGGGTGGTTACGTCGTCCAGGAACAATTCAAGTTCATGGCGCAGCACGAGCATTTCGGTTACCCGCCGCTCGATCTCCATGAACCGCTGCTCGGCAATATCGCGAATGTCGTGCTTGGAGGCAGGGCTATCATGTGCGGCGCCCCGCATCAGTTTTATGTCATTCAGCGAGAATCCGTAGCGTTGTGCCTTGCGAATAAAACGGAGGTGACGGACCGAGTCAGGGGAATAAAGCCTGTAACCGGCGGCCGTACGGCCCACCGGCTCCAGCAGGCCTTCCTTCTCGTAATAGCGCAGCAGGGAGGTCGAGACTTTGCCCCGCTTGGCCAATTGGCCTATCGTAAGTGTCGATTCAACCATGGCAGACTTTATTTAGGCTGTACCGCAGCGTAACTGATACGGTCAATGCCAATATAACAATCCTCTCTTGACCTTAAAGTGTACTTTAGGGCGTAGGATAAACTCATACAATCCCTGAAACCCCCAAAATCGGGCTGAATAAACGCATGAGCAGGCCGGCTCCAGCCGGCCTTTTTGGAGCAACACAATGATTGGTGTAGATGACAGGCTAGTGACTCCGGGCACTATGAAATGGGTAAAGGTCGGACTCATAGCCGGACTGGCGTCGATTCCGGCAACCATCGTCCTTTATTACGTGCTGGGTATGGCCATCGACGCGGCCTGGGGAAGTGGTGACGCGAACAACGCTTTCAACCTGATCAACCAGTTCCTGCCGTGGATGGTTCTGCTGGTTCTGCTGAAGGCCGTGCTGGCCTGGACTTTCCGTACCGGACAGTTCCGTGCATCCAGCGAAGCCAAGCTGAACGTGCGCGACCAGATCTACAAACAGGTCGTAAAGCTCGGGCCCGGCATCCTGGGCAAACGGCGCACGGGTGAAGTCTCTAACACCGCGACCGAGGGTGTGGAGTATCTCGATTATTATTTTGGCGTCTATTTCGTGCAGATCTGGGTCGCTATCGCGATTCCATTTTTCCTCTGCACGGCTATTTTCATCATCGATCCGATTGTCGGCTGGTGGATGCTGGCCGGCCTGCCGCTGACTCCGTTGTTCGTTGGTTCCTCGGCACGTGGTTTTCGTCGCATCAGTTCGAAAAATGAAGACGTCAAGAACCACAACAGCGCGCAGTACCTGGATTCGATCCAGGGCATGTCCACGCTGAAGATGTTCAACCAGGAGCTTCGCCGCGGCAAGCAGATGGAAGACGACAGCGAGATTCAGCGCCAGACGACGATGAAACTCCTGCTGGTAGCGCAGCTGCAGTTTATTCCGCTGGAACTCGGCTTCGCATTGTTCTCAACAGCGGTGGCTGCTGCGGTTTCCATATTCAGGTTTTCGAACGGCTTCATGACCCCTGGCGAAGTCATTGCCTGCGTGTTGTTGAGCCTCGAGTTCAGCCGCACGCTGCTCCTGATTGGCGAGTTCTTTTTTGCCGGCGCTATGGGGCGCGAAGTAGCTAATAGTGTTCTCAAGTTCCTCGATGAAGAGGCGCCGGTGCGAAGTGCAGAGAATGCGCATCCCGGCGAGAAGGACGGTCAGGCCGTCACCATTACCATTGAAGACGTGAGCTTTACCTATCCCGGAGCGGAGATTCCCGCGATCCGTAACCTCACCATGAGCCTGAGCCCCGATGAGACGGTAGCGCTGATCGGCAAAAGCGGATCGGGCAAGACCACCGTTACGAACCTGTTGCTGCGTACGCTCGATCCCGATTCGGGCACGATACGCTTCAACGGCGTCGATTCGGAAGAACTGACACTCGAGTGGCTCCGCCAGCAGATTGCCCTGGTGCCCCAGGATCCGTTCCTGTTCTACGGGACTATTGCGGACAACCTGCGGATGGCCAAGCAGGACGCTACGGACGAAGAGCTGATGCATGCGATCGAGGGGGCCGAACTCAAGGGCTTCATCGACGCGTCACCCGACCGACTGGACACGAAGGTCGGCGACCAGGGCATGGCGTTGTCCGGTGGCCAGGCCCAGAGACTCGCTATTGCGAGGGCCATACTTAAGGATGCCCCGGTTGTAGTGCTCGACGAACCGACCTCACAAATCGACGCCGAGACAGAAGCCCTGCTCCACCGGGCGCTCGAACGGCTTTGCGCGGGAAAGGCTGTCCTTTTGATTGCGCACCGCCTGAGCACCATCGAGCAGGCCGACCGACTCGTTGTTATGGATGAGGGCACAGTTGCCGAAGCCGGTACGCGCGATGAGCTGCTGGCCCAGGGCGGAATCTATGCCAGCATGATCCAGACTAAACAAGCAATCGAAAACGCTGCCGCGCTGAAATCCGCGGCTGCTGTTTAAGATTCGGAGTAACAGATATGACCACCATGGAAGCTACTGCAGGCGCAGCACCAAAGGCCAGCAACTACGAGATTATTCGGCGTCTACTGTCGTTCATGACGCCGTTCAACCTGATCATGTTTACGTCGCTGACTGCGCGCGCGATCAAGTTTATTGGCCAGGCAGCCGTTCTGGGCGTGGCCGCTGCCAGCATCGGTATCTATATGGATGGCTATGTGGCTACCGAAGTAATGAACGGGTCGACCTTCTGGAGCCATATGACCGGTAACCTGGAAAGCACGAACTGGGGAATCATATGGACGCAGGTCGGCTGGATTGCGTTGGCCGGCACTGTTGTGGGCATCACCTCGTACATCGAGAACTACACGGGCCATTATGTAGCGTTCCGCATTCTTGCCGCATTCCGGGATTCTTTCTATTACTCGATGTTGCCGCTGGCGCCTGCCAAGACGGCAAAACTACAATCGGGCGATGCCGTTTCCCGCGTAATGACGGACTGCGAACGCATCGAGCCGTTTTATGCACACACGATTGCGCCCGCGGTTACGGCCATCGTGGTACCGCTGATTATCCTGGCCTGGTGCTGGACGGTCGAACCAACTTTTGTCTATGTGCTGGCGCCTTTCTACTTAGGTACCACGCTTGTACTCCCCTGGCTGGTAGCCAGGCTGGGTGGCGATGGCATCGAGTACCGTGAGCAGATTGGTGAAGTAAACGCATTCGTTTCCGAGAGTATTCAGGGCGTGCGCGACACGGTTGCGTTCGGCTTCGAAAAACAGCGGGCCAAGGATTTGTTCGACATCGGCGCTACTATGCAGGCCGGTCAGGATAAATTGTACGGGGCAGATGCGAACCAGCGAGCTCTTGCAGAAATATTCATAACCGTGGGTATACTTGCGTCCGCATGGTGGGGCACGGAGCTGGCGATGGCCGGCGTTATTTCCCCGCTGATCGAATTGCCGGCAATGGTCGCCGTTTCGATAGTCGGCTTCTATCTTTCGGTTGGCCTGGCCAACAACTACACCGACTTTCGGGTATCACTTTTTTCGGCACGTCGTCTGTTCTCGATGATGGATCAGGCACCCGCTGTTGATGACAAGGCGAGCCAGGCTATCGAAACCGTAGAAGCAGCCCTGCATTTTGACAATGTCAGTTTTGAGTATGACGCGGACGATGCGGACTGGAGCCGGGAGAAGAAAGTTTTCGATGGTTTTGCACTGGACATTGCTCCGGGCAGGCATGTTGCCCTTGTTGGCCCGAGTGGCACCGGTAAGTCAACGGTAGTCAACCTGCTGCTCCGGCAGTGGGACCCACAGGATGGCTCTATTTCTTTAGGCGGACGGCCGCTGAGTGATTTCCCGCTCGCAGACCTGCAAAGAAAGTTTGCAGTCGTGTCACAACGCAGCTTTATTTTTAATGACACGATTAAAGAAAATATCCGCATGGGTAAATTCGATGCAACCGATGAAGAAATTACCGAGGCAGCCAGGGAAGCAGGACTCGAAGAATTCATCGCCGCGTCTCCGGACGGCTACGATACCCAGTGCGGCGAGCGTGGCAGTAAGATATCGGGTGGTCAGCGCCAACGCGTGGCTATCGCCCGGGCTATTCTGAAAAATGCGCCTGTAATTTTGCTGGATGAGGCTACATCCAGTCTCGATATCGAAACGGAACTGAGTGTCATGACTGCGCTCAAGCGCCTGACCAAGGGACGTACCACCCTGACGATAGCGCACCGTCTCTCGACTATTGTTGATGCAGACGAAATTCTGGTAATGCTGGAAGGAAAAATTGCCGAGCGTGGTGCGCACTCACAACTCGTACAGCAAGGTGGGTGGTATGCCAAGATGTTCGAGATGCAGCAGGATGAAGTGGATGCCACTCTGGTAACCGAAGAAAGCTGAGCGCCTTCTTATCGTTCGAGAAAAAGCCCCGCATCGCGGGGCTTTTTTATGGCTGGCTTCAGCGGCTCCGGAGGCGTTCCGTCGCTTAGAGCTGCGCAATGCGGTCTTTCATTAAGCACAGCGCGAGGCGCACTCAGGGCACATTCCTTCGCTTAGGTCTTCGTCATGCGGTCGTTCAAATAAGCTCAGCACCTTGCGCGCTCAGGATGCATTCCTTCGCTTAAGCCTACGTCATGCGCTCTTGAATGCATCCTGAGCTCATGCAAGGTTGCTGCTGCATCTCAAGGGGAGAAACGGGCGATCAAAATTCAATCGGCGGAGCCGATGATTTTGATCGGGAGTTGTGTTTACTCTTTTACGGGTGCCGGGGTGCGTTCTTTCGCGAAGGTCTCCCAGGTAGCCATGTTGGGTTCTTCCCATTTTTCGGGCGCATGCAGGAACCTTGGATAATGCTCTTCTGCATACTCTCTTATATGTGTGGGCAGATCGTCCGTGCTGTCCAGTGACCACACGCTTGATATGCCCAGCAGCCCGCCCGGTCGGTTGTCCATCAGCATCCAGGGATGCCACGGTGCAATCTTCTGCCACGCACCCGTGAACGGCACTTTTGGCATATCCGGGTTATTCAGCTCCGCAAGGCTGGAATGGATCTGGAAGTATTCGCTGGTGCGGTACCACGGGCCAAAATGCTCACGCTTCCATTTTTCCGGATCCAGTGGTGTCGGCCAGCGCGTGTTAACCGCGAAGGAAACAACGGCCCTGTCTCCAAATGTTTCCCAGGGCAGGATAAATGGAAACTCGATAGTTTCTATGCCGGCCTCGGGGTCGCCAAAACTCTGTTTGAAACTAGAGGCGTAATAAGAGTTAACCGGGTCGTTGTGGGTGTTGAAAATCTCCACTTCTTCGCCGGTGTAGGGGTTATCCCAGGTTTCCATTATCCGGTTTTCTTTGAGATCCAGGTAGAAAACAGCCTCACGGTGCAGGTTTTCGTAACGCCCGTCAGGCAACTTGGTAACCCGGCTCATGCCAAACCCCTGGATTCGAAACAGGGGCTTGATTACCGAGTGGGCGTCATCGATAGCGTAGTGGATACCGGAGAAGAATCCGCAGGTTTCCTTGCCGTCCTCAAGGCTGGAAACAAGTTTTACCCAGGCAGTCAGGTTGTCGTCAGCCTTGCTGAAATCGAGGTTGAGACTTGCGGCAGGCGCAGCCTGCGGAGCGCTTTGCTGGGGAGCACTTTCCTGCGCGCAGCCGGCAAGTGCTCCTGCTCCCAACAGCAGCCCTGCATTACCCAGCATCGCTCGTCGAGTCATCGGTGAGCCGCCAAACGCTTCCGCTGGCTCTATATCGGCGGGATTAATCTTGGCAATCATTGTGAGTCCCCTTGTTTGTTAATTACCTAGTTTACAGGGCTTCTTAGCGAAGCTTTTTCTACGGGCAGTGCGGTCATGTTAAACCAGCAAGCAACAGGATAGACGGACGGTATAGCCGTTCCGTCCGCAGGGCAGATTATCGTATTCTTGTGCTTTACCCACGGGACAGGAAACGCAAACTTATACCCCCCCGCAGGGGCGAATCAATAACTTAAAGCTGTTTCCTATGAAAAAAATCGCAGTCACTGCTCTTTTAATGGTGGTTGCGGGCGCAATACTGACGCTCGCGTACTTCACAGTGTTTTTGCCAAGGCAACAGCCGGCGCAAGATATCAAGGTCGCGATGACGCCCGAAAATATCGAACGCGGCCGCTACCTGGCAATCAATGTGCTCCAGTGCGTCGATTGTCATTCCGAGCGCGACTGGAGTCTTTACGGAGGACCACCGATCGAGCCGGTCGGCGCGGGGCGTTCCTGTATGACCAAGGACACGGAAGCTGCCGGGGTTAACGCCGGGCAGGCGAATTTCCCGGGCATTCTCTGTATACGCAATATAACGCCGGACGTGGAAACCGGAATCGGTGGCTGGACCGATGGCGAAATTATTCGCTCGGTGCGCGAAGGCGTGGACAACCACGGCTCAAGTTTGTTTCCCATCATGCCCTATTTCATTTACCGCAATGTTTCCGATCAGGATATGGAAGCAGTCGTTGCATACCTTCGCTCTGTCGAGCCGGTGACCTCGGTACGTCCGCAGAAAGAAATAAATTTCCCGATGAGCTACCTGATGCACCTGTGGCCCGAACCGCTGGACGGCCCGGTACCCATGCCTGACCGAAGTGACCGATTAGCTTACGGGGAATACCTGGCGGTCGTGGCCCGGTGTGAGTTCTGCCACACACCCAAAGACCCGAACTCCATGGATGGTTTTGAAGGCCGACGTTTTGCCGGCGGTATGCCGTTCTTCCTGAACGGAAAGGTCATGTACCCGATGAATCTTACGCCACACGAATCAGGTTTGGGATCCTGGACGAAGGAACAGTTTATTCAGCGTTTCAAAATGTTTGCTGAGCCGATGAAGGTCGATCCTAGAGACAACACGCTGATGAACTGGAACGCCTTTTCCGGAATGACGGAAGAAGACCTTGGGCTCCTGTACGACTTTTTCATGACGCTGCCGCCGGTACCAACGGAGCTGGAACCAATCTGATTTACGGTGCGGGTCTGTCGGCCGCTTTTTTAACGACGCGCCTTCGTTAACTGCCCACCACTGCAACCGGTTCAGATCCCGTGTTACGGACCTGCGACTTCGTCGATTATCCAGTTGTCCATAAAGACGTGGCCTGTCGTCGAGGTATCCACGCGAATCATGAACTCGTGCACACCTTCTTCAAGCAGTCCGGCGCCGATGAACGGGTAGCCGCTCAGATCCGGGTTGATCGCGTCGGGCCGCGTCTCCCAGGGGGCGCCCGGGTCACCACAACGGTTGGTATAGATATTGTCAGTGGTGTCGTAAATCACGAAATAGGCACTGCAATTAACGTCGTCCAGCCTCACATCCAGGCTGCTCACACTTGGCCGCAAGTTGACGATGCGATGAATCCACTGGAAGCGGTTATCGGGGTTCGTCTTGTTGCTCAGGCTGTTGACGCCATCCGTGCTGTCAGTGCTGACGATCTCCCATTCCATCGGGCCCCCGTCCGGATCGAACCAGCTGCTGTCCAGGCCGCTCTCGAAGGACTCGGCGTGGTCGCCGAGATAGCCCGGTACGGAAGCGTCGTCATCAGGCAGTGTGCCAAGGCGGAACTCGTGGTAGTCGCTGTAACCGTCGTCATCACTGTCCTCACCGTTCGCAGCAACACGCGGGTCCAGGCCGTGGGTAAGCTCGTAGGAATCCGGCATGGCATCGCCGTCTGTGTCGGCGTTCGCAGGGTCAGTCAGGTGCGTATTGGCTTCATCGCCGTCGGTCAGGCCGTCGCCGTCCGTATCCGTATCGGCGAGATCGGTGCCGGCCTGGTATTCACCCTTGTTTGGAACGCCGTCGATGTCGGCATCGAGGTCTGCATCGGCCGGGTCGGCCGGTTAAGACCGTTGGTGATTTCCCAGCTGTCCAGCATGTTGTCTGCATCAAGCTCGTCTGCGGGATCAAGCGCTATCGCAATACCGGGAATAACGAGCAGCAGCGATAAAACACAGCTTCGCAGTGTCTTGTTAAGCGTACTCGGAACTGTTCGGTTAGAAGTTGTGGCGACCGAGGCTTCCATTACGGTTCCCCTATTATGCTTTGGTGTAACCCATGTCGAGCGTCGCCCCCGAACGATTTGATTATGCGCTGTTTTGACGACCAAGGGTAATCTAGCGCATTGCAAAACTATGGGGAACCGCATACGTCACTGATTATGTTAAATATTTGTGGTGGGTTGGATTTCGGGGCCGGATTCGGACTCCAGGCCGCATGACCGCAAGGTGAGCACAATGCAGCGGTCGGTCGAGCCGGTAGTACGGCACGCCTATTATCTTGTGACTAAATGTTCCCACCCGGCGGCCCGTTTCTGCATGGCCGCGGGCAGGCCGGTGAATAAGAAAGTTTTAAACTTGGAGTTCAGCATTATGCAGCCCATTTGCAGCCGCCATTTCTTGTGGCAATTCTCAGTCATGGTTCTTGCGGTTTTCGGCGTCACCGTCGCATGGGCAGGTGGGCACAAAGTGGTTTTTCCACCCGTTGAAATACCTGTTGATGCGGATGTACAAGCCGGCGTAACTGCAACACTTTTGGAAACGGCGAAGCGTTGGAACTCGCAAGATTATGGCACTTTGCTGGAACTCTGGGATTCGCAAGATGCGTTCCCGACCTATCTGGCCGAGGAACAGGCGCAGTGGTTTGTTGGCAAGGACCGGCTTAGGGGTTACCTGGATCCGCCGCGGCCGAACCCGGTTGTCGAAGCGATCCGCGAAGAGTTTTCGGGCATCCAGGTCAAGCAGATAGCACCTGACCTGGCGATCGCGATCTGGTACATGCATTTCGAAATGAAAACGATAGCGAGTAACCCGATCGGCGAAGACGTGCGTGTTAGTGCTGTATTGAGAAATACTGATGATGGCTGGAAATACATACATTGGGCCGAGTCGCCCAAGACGGCTATGGTTTATATAGAAGGCCTGTTCGAGAAGGATGTCGAACCCGGCTGGGATGAGTTTTATGAAGAGGCCCAGAAAAACAGGAAAGAGGTGGCCCGAAGGAAACGGGAAGCCTTAAGAGCTCAATAGGAAAGCCCAATAGTTTTTGTAAGGAGATTCATCAATGAGTACAGCACATAAATGGCTTGAGGAAGAACCCTGGCCAACCAAGGCCATGCCGAAGGAAATGCTGGAAAAGCGCATCGAGCGCGTGCTGACCATGACGAACATCGGCTACCTTGGAACAGTTCGAAAAGACGGTTCGCCTATCGTGAGTCCGCTCGAGTTTTATAACGATGGATTTTCGCTGTATCTGTTTCCACAACCAAAAAGCCCGAAGGTCTATGCGATCAAGAGAGATCCACGGGTGTGTATTGCCATAGCAAACCCTATGGCAGGCTGGGCCTGCGTTATGGGCTGCCAGATATTTGGCACGGCAACCCTGCTGGATGTTGATACCCCTGAATGGGTACACGGGATGAAGATTTTCAAGTGGGCAGGCTCATCTTCTGAGCTGGGCCGACAACTGGAAATTCCGCCACAGGGGCAACTCGCGCGTATAGATCCTGATCGGATCGTGTATTCAGAACACCTGATGCGTAAGGAAGGCTATGCACCCCGGCAGATATGGACTGCGGATGATGCAGAGCTGAAAGTGGTACCGGGGGCCAACGTTTAGTCGAAACGCCTGTTTAACGAGAACCCCGCCCTGAAGGCATTATGGCCTTGTTCAGAGCGGCTTGTGTGTCACTCCGAGATAGTGTGAGCCCCCTGGCATTGAGATAAAATTATCCGTTTAGGCGAAAAATCAGCCGGGCGTGGCTGGATACCCCTGCCCGTTGCTTTCGACTCCAAGAATAAGAAACCTATTTTGCCCACTCTGACAGAGAATCAGGAACACTATTTTAAGCATGCGAAACCTGTTTGAAAAGTTGCTCACGCTGCTGGGGGCCATCATGCGTCGCCCGCTGCTGATTGTCCTGGTGACAGTCGTTATTGTCGTAATACTGGTGTTCACCCAGCCGCGTCTTGTTTCCGTCGAATCACCCGAGCGCGTCTGGCCCGTGGAAGTAGTAGAGGCGCATAAGACGGACGAACAGCCGATGCTGGATTTATCCGGTCAGGTCATTAGCGGCCGACGCAGTGAATTGCGGGCGCTGGTCCCGGGGCCTATTGTTGAAGTTGGCCGGAACTTTCGCGAGGGTGCGCGCGTCAGCAAGGGTGAATTGCTGGTCCAGATTGATCAATTCAAGTACCGGAACGATGTGGCAGAGCAGAAAGCCTTGCTCGTAGAAGCCGAGGTAGATCTCAAAATCAAACTTCGCGATGAAAAGAGAATTCGCGAACTGTTCGAAGAACATAATATTTCGGAACAGACTATGGACGACGCAACCCTTGCTGTCGAACAGCGCCGGGCAACGCTGGAGCAGCGGCGTATAGGCCTTGCGAGGGCAGAGCGAGCGCTGAGGGATGCGAGTCTTTCGGCACCCTACGATGGTTTGGTCAACAGCGTGTCGGCCGCCCTCGGCAAGCAACTCAGCCAGAACGATAAGGTGGCGGAAATTATCGATACAAGCCGGTTGGAAGTGCGTTTTAGCCTGTCAAAATCGCAGTTTGGTCGCATACTCGGGAGCGATAGCGCTGTCGAAGGGAAACCCGTGGAGGTTTCGTGGCAGGTTGGCAACGAAACATTGATTTACTCGGCTGTGGTCGAACGGATCGGCGCAGAAATAGACTCGACCACCGGCGGTGTCGGTATTTATGCGGTAATTAATCAGGATACCGAGACCCTGTTGAGGCCTGGTGCATTCGTCTGGGCACGCATGCCTGACAAGATGTACACCAACGTGTTCAGGGTCCCGGAAAGCGCGCTTTACGGATCGGACAGCATATACGTGGTCAAGAACGATCGCCTGAAGAGCCGAACTATCAAGGTAGAAGGATTCGCAGGCGATGATATTTTGTTCAGCAGTGCTGGTGAACCGGTAGTCGAGGATGGCGACCTGGTCGTGATCACGCAGATTCGCGAGGGCGGCGTGGGGGTCAAGGTAGAGATCCGCTGATGGCAGATAAACCAACCGGAATCCTCGAGCTGTTTGCCCTGCATCCAGTGGCAGGAAATCTGCTCATGCTGTTGTTAATAGTGTTCGGATTGTTCGGACTGAGCAAGATTAACCGGCAGGTGCTGCCGGATATTGATCTGGATATCATTCAGATTTCGGTCATCTGGCCTGGCGCCAGCCCGCAGGACGTAGAAGAAAATATTATCAAGGCTATCGAGCCCGAGGTTCGCTTTATAGATCGGGTAGACAAGGTCGAAGCAGCCGCTTTCGAGGGAAATGCGGATATCAATGTTACCTTTAAAGAAGGTAGCGACATGTCCAAGGGACTGGCCGATGTGCAATCGGCGGTGGCGCGCATTACGACTTTTCCCACTGACATCGAGCGGCCTATAGTCAATAAGATCGTTCAGTCCGATGAAGTCTGCCGCCTGGAAATCTCCGGGCCCTTTCCGGAGCAGGCACTGAAGCAATATGCCCGCCAGATTCGGGATGACCTGCTGAAGCGGGGGCTCAGCATCATCAACGTTATTGGCAGCCGGGAGTCCGAAATCTGGGTGGAAGTGCCGGACTCGGCGCTGCGGGAACTGCGCATGAGCCTGACCGATGTATCGAGCAGGGTGGCACAGTCCAGCCTGGACCTGCCGTCCGGCAGTATCCAGTCCGGTGGCCGCTCACGGCAAATACGCAGCGAGGGCCTGGCACAAAACCCGGCTGAAGTCGGGGAAATCGAAATCATAGCGATGGAATCGGGCGAAACGGTACGCCTTAAAGATGTCGCTGGTATTAAGGAGAGCTTTAAGGAAAACGCTGTTTCGCATTTATATAAGGGGGCTCCTTCCATAGGATTGGTTATACGTCGCGGTCGCGGCATTGATTCGATAGTCGCCCAGGATACGGTTGATGATTATCTCCGCGAGATTCGGCCAACCCTGCCGCCGTCACTGGTGATCGATCAGTACGACGTATTTTCAGAAATCGTAAGAGACCGCATAGATATGCTGCTCCGGAACGGTATTGGCGGTTTGTTGATGGTCCTTGGCGCGCTCTACCTGTTCCTGAACGCCCGTATCGCTTTCTGGGTGGCGGCCGGCATACCTATTTCTATACTTGCGGCCATCGGCGGTATGCAGCTAATGGGTATGTCGCTGAACATGATCAGTTTGTTCGCGGTCATCATGGGGCTGGGCATCATCGTCGACGATGCCATCGTTGTGGGCGAGCGTACCGAGACACTGCACAGGCGGGGTATGTCAGCCGATCAGGCTGCGCTGGAAGGTATGAGGAGTATGCGGGCTCCTGTTATGGCGGCATCGCTTACCACGATTGCGGCATTTTTCCCCTTGCTTATGGTTGGCAGCACGCTCGGCCAGATCATGGGAAATGTGCCGTGGACGATCATCCTGATAATTATTGCAAGCCTGGCCGAGTGCTTCCTGGTACTGCCGATGCATCTGCGCCATGCGCTCAGACGCATGGATGCCAAGGGAGGCCCGAAAACGGGCAGGTTTCACAAAGCCTTTACCAGCTTCCGCGACAACCAGTTTCATAATTTTCTGGAGGGTGTTTACCAGCGGCGTTCCTCGGCAATTGTCGGCAGTATCTGCATGCTGATTCTTGCCCTCACCATGCTGGTTACCGGGCGAGTACCATTCGAATTTTTTCCTTCGACGGAACCCGATATTGTATTCGCAAATTTTGCGTTCAGCCCGGGTACTCCTAGGGAACGCAGTGAGGCGATGGTCGCGGAACTCGAGCGAGCGGCCCTGCTGACAGAAGACAAACTAACCAACGGCAAAGGCGGCCTGATCGTGCACTCGGTCGGCAGCGTCGCCACCACGGAAGGCAGGGATATAGAGAAAAAAGCCAGCGGCGATCACATGGGGGCGTATTTCCTCGAGTTTATTCCGAGTGACATACGCGATGTGCGTAACAGGGATTTTTTCGCGGCCTGGGAGTTGGAAATAGACCCGCTTGCCGGAATCGAAAAGCTGGTGATCTTCGAACGCAGCGACGGCGGTCCGCCGGGTAAGGATGTCGACATACGCGTTTTTGGCAATGACCTGCAGTCGCTGAAAAGTGCCGCGATAGAGATTCGTGATGTCCTGAGCAATATACCCGGACCGGTAGCAGTTGAGGATAATCTGCCATGGGGCAAGCAGGAGATACTGCTCGAACTCACGCCCACCGGCAGGGCCATGGGGTTCACCACCGAGTCCGTAGCACAACAGGTGCGCTACGCATTTGAGGGTTCTATCGCCAAACGCTTTGCGCGCGATGAGGAAGAGGTCATCGTGCGGGTGATGTTGCCCAAGAAGCGCACATACATGAAATCCATTCGCGAGTTCTACGTGATGCCGCCGCAGGGCAGGCTCACCCCGATTACTGAGGCGGTGACCCAGGAAAGCCGGGTCGGGTTTTCGCAAATACGCCGGCAGGATGGGGTACGACAGGTTGCGGTTACAGCGGATGTTGATACCCAGCTAAACACCTCGAACGAAGTACTCGCCTTGTTCGAGCGCGAATACGCCCCGGACATCATGCGGCGCCACAACGTCCAGGTTTCATTCAAGGGCAGGGCCGAGGAACAGGCGGAGGCGATAGTGGACGTGCGAACCGCGGCCCTGGTCGCCTTCGCAACAATGTACATTATCCTTGCCTGGGTATTCGCAAGTTACCGTGCCCCGTTTGTTGTCCTTGCAATTATTCCCTTCGCAGTGATTGGTGCCGTACTCGGTCATTACGTTATGGGGCTGAACATGAATATGCTGAGTCTACAGGCGTTGGTGGGGCTTACCGGCGTCATGATTAACGACTCGATCATTCTTGTTTCCGCAATCCGGCGATTACTGGCTAAAGGTAAAGACATGCGCGAGGCAGTTATCGAGGGTACCAAGGATCGATTACGCCCTGTTTGCCTGACCACGATAACAACTGTTGGGGGTTTAACGCCGCTGCTTTTTGAAACCAGTCTCCAGGCCCAGTTTGTGCAGCCAATGGCTGCAACAATTGTGTTTGGAATGTTGGTTTCACCCTTTTTAGTGCTGGTTTTTGTTCCATCATTACTGGGTGTAGGAAATGATTTTGTGAATCGCCGCCGCGTGAGTAAATCTGCCGGAGAACCAGGCAACGCGGCAGGCGCACAGGCCTGACTGGTTTCGCGCCCCTTTACTTGGCGTTGGCGGTGTCCTGAGCGTCGTTGGCCGGCGGCTTGGCGTCCGGGTTTTCCAGTTGGTAGATACGGAACTCGAGGCGACCGATTTCGTTCTCCAGTCTTTCCAACTCAGCTTCAAACTCAGCGACACGCCTACTTTCCGGGCCTGTATCACATGCCCCAAGCAGTAAAAGACAGCTCGCCAGGGTCAGACAAATAGCATTAGTTCGCATCTGGATTTCTCCTCCCCGCTAATGGCGCAGGCACTGGCTGGGTAGTTTAACTCTCTGCGGTCGGGCCGCAACACGCTGAAGCGAAGCCGCCGGCGCGCTATGATGCCGTTTAAGGGTAAAGGTACGGGCGGGCCGAACAATATTTGGTGGTGAATATGAATTACGAAGGGAAAGTCGCCGGGCTGTTGGTATTGGCGGTCACCGTGACACTTGGTGGATGTAGCGGGATACACGAAAGTCCCGACTATGAGCGGCATAGCCAGAGCCAGTTAAGTACACCGATGGGCGGGGGTGACTACCTGTGGTTCGATGTGAAACTGACCCCCGAATATCCGGATAACAGCGAAGCCGCGGAGGCGTTGCGGATGCAGTGGCTATTGGGCTGGCTGGAACGTCGCGGGCTTTGCATCCACGGTTACGACATCCTGGAGCGGCGCGCATTCGATTTTCTCGAGCACAATCCAGCCCGCTATGATCTGCGTTACAAAGTGCAGTGCGCTGCCGTGCCGCCTGCCGAGTCCTGATACCGGAGTTGTGTTATGCGGGTGCTTTTGCCTGCAGCAATAATCATGTTGCTGATTTTCGGGCCAGGTATCTGGGTCCGCCGCGTCATGTCCCGGTACAGTGCGCCGGTCGACCGCTACAGTGGGACGGGGGCGGAACTCGCGCGTCACCTGCTGGATGCGAACGGTCTCAAAGATGTAGCCGTGGAAGCTACCGACCGTGGTGATCACTACGACCCGGCTTCAAGGACCGTGCGCCTGGGGGAGAGCAACTTTAATGATTGCTCCCTTACTGCAATTGCGGTTGCCGCACACGAGGTCGGACACGCGATCCAGGACAAGCAGTCATATGGGCCGCTGCGGTGGCGCACCCGGCTGGTTCGGGTAATCGAGCCTGGCCAGCGTTTTGCGGCTGTGTTGTTGATGGCGTCACCTTTTGTGTCGATATTCACTCGCACTCCGGTGACCGGCATAGCAACATTCATATCCGGCTTTCTTATTATGGGCCTCGGTGCAGTCGTGCACCTGATTACACTGCCAACCGAAATCAATGCCAGCTTTGGTCATGCGCTGCCCGTGTTGCGTGAGCAGAATATTCTTATGGAAGGTGACGAGCCGCACGCACACCGCCTGCTGGCGGCAGCCGCTGCGACCTATGCAGCCGTTTCACTAATGAGCCTTTTGAATATTGCGCGCTGGCTGATTCTGCTGCGGCGTTAGTTCTTTACCGAGGGCCGAATGGGAAGATAATTCTGTCGTTCACACGAATGCCGAAAGCTCTGACCGTTCCGCCATTTAGCTCAAGAACCCGGGTTACGCTGACGCCTGAATCTATAACAGCTGTTGACTGCGGGACAGCATCTGTATGAATAGCCTTAATCGCGCCCGATTCGTCGATGAACAGCATGTCCAGCGGAATAAAGGTATTCTTCATCCACATCGATATCCGCGCCGGCCGTGGGTATAAGAAAATCATCCCCTCGTAGGTATCCATTTCTTGTACGAACATCAATCCCTGGGCACGCTGCTCGGCGGTGGCTGCCACATAAACATCGAACAGGGTGCATTGTTGATTGCCGGTGGTAATTATTAGCTGTGATCGGCTGAATCCGACGAGCTGCCCGGCGGGTTCCGCTGCGTTCAGGTTTATGGAGGATGCCACCGTGCAGAGTACCGTCACTACGCAAAACCCAAAATATCGTGCTGATCTGTGAGCAACTGCGAGCCTGACAACATTCATGACCGTGTCAGTCCACCACTGCCCGGTACTGTCCCGAAAACTCCAGTTCACCCAGTGTCACCGAACCGGAACCGGCAGCCGCGGGTAGTGCGCTTGCGCAATAGAGCAAACCGTCGATACGCCACGCTTCATCGATGGTGCCTTTAAGCCTTACCTGTTCGATTAGCGTAACCCAGCAGCTTTGTTCACCCTGGGTCCCGAAAAACCGGCCACCGGGCTGATCATTGAGTGTAACGTTGGCGGCCAGTTCTGCCGTGCCCTCGCCCGGAACTGCATCTTCAATTCCAATGACAAACATTAAACCCGGGTTATCAGGGTTCGTGTGCTCCCTGAAGGCCAGCCGGATACCTTTACCTTCCGGCCTTGGCATGCCGTCGCAAGCCATGACTTCGCCCTGCCAGTCCAGCGTTTGTCGCACCGCGCCAAACAATTCGCCACGCAGGTAGCCGTTTTGGTCCATTACGCACCGATCCATTTCCCGGGGTGCGAGGCTTGCGCCGCTGGCTTCCGGAAGCTGCAGATTGAGCGTCATCCAACCGATACTGCCGGTCAGTAGAAGAGAAATGAGACTTAGAAGAATTGTGCTCCGGTCAGGGCTGGCTGCCGGAGTATCCTGGGTTGGCTGTATCGATTGGTTCATGGTCGGGTGTATTCTAAACACTCTGCTGGCAAAAGCATTCGCCAGGTAAAGTTTATGGAAAAGGCACGTATTTCAGGCGGTCGAATTTCAAAAGAGTATTTTGTTGATAAGCTCGAAGCTGCACCATCCGCCAGCATCGATATGCGGAAATCGGTATTCGGCAGGGAGCCGGAGGTTATCAGCTTTGGGCTGACCCAAAGCTGGTTTGGTGATTGTTTGATTGCAACAAGTGAATATGGCGTTTGCTGGTTGGATTTGCATCCTGTTGGGAGTGCAGTCCAAAAACTTCAGGGTGCATTTACTACGGCAAGAACTGAATACAGCGATGAGAAGGCGAAGTTGCTTGGTGAACATGTTTTCGGTGACACTGGTGAGGCAATACCGATACATCTTTCGGGCACGGACTTTCAGTTACGAGTTTGGCAGGCATTACTCAGAATACCAGTCGGTGCCTGTATGAGTTACGGGCAGCTTGCGCGTTGTATCGGCGAGCCAACAGCGGCACGCGCAACAGGCCGCGCCATCGGCGGGAATAAAATTGCGGTACTCGTACCCTGTCACCGTGTATTGTCGGCGAGCGGAAAGCTCGGCGGTTTTCGCTGGGGCCCCGAGCGGAAACAGGCGCTTTTGCAGCGCGAGCACATAGCGGCTTCAGGGAAGGCTCAGGACGCAGCCTGAGCCCGGTATTCCAACCGGAACTGCATCACACTCCGGGCCGGTTTTAGCTGCTTTTTTAGCGAATATGGTCTTTGTATCCCATATTCCGTAATCGGTCCCGCTGCCGGAAAGTGTGAAATAGCCGGTATTGCCCGGCACTTTATGTTGCGTAGTTTCCATCAATACCCCTTTTTCCGTTTGGGGTACAGAAGGATGGGATGGAAATAGGCACTGAAATGCGCAAGGGAGTGAGCTCCCTTTACGAGGATCAACTCCATTCGGGGTTTGAGTCCCTGCGCTTTGGTGATTTTCTGGAAGATGAATTCCGCCAGGATTATCTGGAAGCCAATTTTCAAAAATCCCGCCTTGTAATAGGCCTGTCACTTATAGTCGTTATCGGCGTAACGCTCGTAGATATGTTTGCGAGTACCGACGCTTCCCGGTTCATGGGGAAGTTTGGGTTTACCCTAATGACGCCCATGCTTTTATTTACCCTTATCTCATCCTACATTGGGCATCGGCTGGTTTATCAGGCCCTTCTGGCTCTAAGTGCACTTGTGATCGGTGTGGCAGGTTCCGTCGTTGATGTGCAGGCTAGTCTCGCCGGGCAGGGTTATTACTTTGCAGGACAGGTCGGCTGGATTTTTATGATCTGGTCACTTTTAGGGCTGCTGTTTTCGGCCGCCGCTGCTTTGTGTGCCCTGGTTTCGCTTATTTATCTCGGCCTGGCAGCCTACGTTGGCCTACCCAGCGAGCAATTGTTTTTCGAAGGATTCATGTTACTTAACATCAATCTGCTGGGTGGCTACAGTTGCTACAAGATTGAATTTGCAGCGCGCCGCACATACCTGGAATCGCGGATCCTGAACCAGCGCGCCGAGCGTGACGGGCTTACGGGTCTTTATAAGCGTCGTGCTTTTGATGAGTACATCGAGCGTATCTGGCGCCAGTCGAGGCGTGAACAAAGCCATCTCATCATTATGCTTATCGATATCGACCACTTTAAGCCGTACAACGATCTGTACGGTCACCAGGCCGGAGATGACGCGCTGAAACAGGTTGCAGAGGTTATTGCCGACAGCGTGCAAAGGCCGCTGGATATGGCCGCCCGTTATGGCGGCGAGGAATTCGCGCTGGTTTTGTACGGTGCGGAAAGTGACTACAGCAGCGATTTCCCGGAGCGCCTGCGGCAGCGGGTACTGGATCTCGGCACCGTGCATGAGGCGGCCACACACACCAAGTTCCTTAGCATCAGTATTGGTGTTGCGGTGGTTAATCCTGATACCCGCCGTAGCCTGGCGGGCGCGATTCAAATGGCTGACGAAGCTCTTTACCAGGCGAAGGAAGAAGGCCGCAACCGGCTAGTTATTAAGCAGTCTGGCACGACCGAAATTGAAACAGGCCGCTTCCGCGCCCGAGCAGCCAGCTGACCCTTACCAAATACCTTCGTTAGGCATTGAGACCCATGGCTCCTCAGGATCCAGTGCCACCCCGGCTTGTAGTATTTCAATCGAGATATTGTCTGGCGAACGCACAAAAGCCATGCGCCCGTCGCGAGGCGGACGGTTAATGGTTACGCCAGCATCAAGTAACTGCCGGCACGTCGCATAGATATCATCGACCTGGTAAGCGATATGTCCGAAGTTGCGTCCCTCGCCGTATCCTTCCGGATCCCAGTTATGGGTGAGTTCGATTGCAGCCGATTCATCACCTTCGGCAGCAAGGAAAATAAGCGTGTAGCGGCCATTCTCATCGTCGTAGCGTCGCAGCTCTTTCAGCCCGAGCTTGTTGCAGTAGAAGTCCAGCGATTCATCTACGTTGCTTATCCGCACCATTGTGTGCAGGTATTTCATCCGGAGGCTCCTGTATCCGTTAACGCCACTATTTAAAAATACCGTGGCAGGTATTAACCTAACCGTCGCTGTCATTGCACTCAAGTTGGCGCACTCTAATGCAAGATATCCGGGCAATATGTTTCGATCTGGACAACACGTTCTGGGATCTTGATCCGGTCATTCCGCGTGCCGAGCAAAGCCTGTATGCGTGGTATGAAAGGCATTATCCGCTTGTCACACAACGTTTTACACTTGCCGACATACTGGAAATCAGGCATACGATGCTGCTCGAAATGCCGGAAATGGCGCATGATCTTACGACCCTGCGCATGTCAGCATTGCGCCGTATAGCTGAGGAGGCCGGATATACCCCTGAAATGGCGAATGAGGCTTTCGAGGTGTTTCAGAATGAGCGAAATACCGTAGCACTTTACAGCGACGTGGTGCCGGCACTGGAAACAATGGCAAAAACGCACAAGTTGTATGTCTTGACGAATGGTAATGCTGATCTGGATGTTATCGGCATCAGGCACTATTTCGGTGAAATTTTTACGGCAAGGGACCTGGGTGTAGCAAAACCTGATGCCCGTGTTTTTGCCACCGTTTGTGAAAGATCAGGTATGCAGCCACATGAAATTGCACATGTTGGAGATGATCCGGAAAACGATATAGTCGCAGCCGCTCATGCCGGGCTACGCACCGTATGGGTAAACAGAAATGACCGTGAATGGGAGTATAGAGACTATTACCCTGACTACGTGGCTACTGATCTTATCGAACTGGTAAATTTATTCAGATGAGCATTGCTGATTTCGAAATTATTTTTGTTCCTGGCATCAGGCCCAAGCCCAGGGCTGCTGAACACCAGGAACAATTGCGCCGCTGTCTGCATGCAGGCATATCCAAGGCCGGGGGTTCGGGCGAGGAGGCGAGTGCTATCGCAGAGGCATTTCGAGTCGTGGGTTGGTCATTCGATTTTTATGGTGAACACGGCGATCTTCAAAAGGATCTGCCGGGCATTGAGCGGCTTCTTGCCGGCAAGGATCAGCTGGAAGACGATGTGCGTGAGGCGACAGCACTGAAACACCGTATCGGCGGATGGCTCTATGCCTTGTGGGATCACCTGCCATTGTTCGCTGAACTGCTTGCTACCCCGCGTATGGAAACACGTTTGCGCGAGGTCAGGCATTATTTTCGTAATCGGAATGGCGCAGGTATAGCGGCACGCCGGCAGGTCGCAACCGAACTGCAGGAGGCTTGGGGCAAAGGCAAAAAAGTATTGCTGATCGGCCATAGCTTTGGGTCAGTGATTGCCTATGACACACTTTGGGAGTTAACGCACCTGCACCATAACAATAATGTTGTAGCCTGTTTTGTAACTATGGGAAGCCCTCTTACGCTGAATTATATGCGCACACGGTTGAAGGGTGCACGGAAACGTGGAGTGAAGCGCTATCCGCACAGCATTGCTGAATGGGTAAACCTTGCGGCTATTGGTGAAGTGACAGCGCTGGACCGTAAGCTGGCTAACTGTTTTCGAAAGATGTGCAAACTGGGGCTAACGCGATCCATAAGCGACAACCTGGAGCTGGTCAACCAGTTCCATGGGCCTTTAGGCTTGAATGTGCACAAGTGTTACGGCTATTTCGCCAGCGAGGTGGCTGGCAGCCTGTTGCTCGACTGGTTCCGAAAACAGAAATCTGGTCTTTAGGCCAGCCCCTCAGGGGGTAATCATTAAATCTATCCGTCGGTTTTTGGCGCGGCCGCCTTCATTTTCATTGCTTGCGATGGGCCGGTTCTCACCATAGCCCACGGCCGAAACACGGTTTGCAGGTATGTGCATCGTGGAAACGACGTAGTTCATCACTGTATCGGCCCGGTTCTGCGACAGTCGTTGGTTCAACCGTTCACTGCCCCGGGAATCAGTATGGCCTTCAACAACAAGTGTGGAGTCCGGCCAGATCTGAATTGCCTGTCTTAGTTTCTGCAATAAGCCATCATTGCCGTCGCTGAACTTCGCTGAGCCACTTGCGAACCGCAACCCCATAAGCCGCACGATTATCGTATTCGACTGCTTGAATACCTGGGCCTGGTTAGGCCTAAAAAGGTTTTCGGTCTGCTGAATCTGTTCGCGTTCACGTGCCTGCTCCTCCAGCTTCAGCACTAGTTGCGTACGCTCCGCCGAAGCGCCGCCCAGCTGTTCATCGAGATCGCGAATTTCGTCTTCAAGCGCCGCGGCAAATGATTCGTTGTTGGCAAGGTCTTTCTGCAATTCACGTTCGCTTACTAGCAGTCTTGCAATCGTCTCTTCCAGCTCATCCGTGGCTGCCACAGGATCCTTGTCCACCGGCGGGCTCAGGCCCGCGGCGGCTTGAGCCCGTGACAAGTATGACTCCCACTTCAGAACCAGCTCTTCCACATTTGGTCTGGACTTGACCAGGTCGGCCACCTGTACAGAATGACGGGCTGTTTCCTCGGCTTGCCGCGCCAGATTTTCAGCAAACTCAAATCCGTAGCGGTTTTCGCTAAGCGCAGTTTCAGCTGCCTGTGCGATGCTATGCGCACGGGCAAACGTGATGGGTGCGTAGCGTGATGCACCTAGTTTTTTGGCCGTAGCAATTTCCGCTCTTGCCCTGGCAAGAATTCTGTTTTGGATGGCTTCCAGCTCTGCCTGGCTAAATATCTGGGTTGCATTCCTGGAAGCTTGCAGGGCCTTGTCATCGCGTTCTCTTTCCAGCAAATCGACGGCTCTTTTGAAGTACTCGTAGCCTTCTTCCCAGCGGTTTAATGCGTAACTTTGCGCTTGCGCTTCGACAGCCGCATTACGGGCAGTCAGTGCATCATCGAGAAACTTGGCGGTTTTGATGGCGCGCTCGCGCGCGGCACTGTACTGAAGCGTGGCCTGTGTATATTGCGGGATTGCCTTGGCGGCATCACGACCACGAGCCATGGTTTTCTCGGCTTTCAATCGTGTTTTTTCTGCAGCCTGCAGCATCTCGGGAGCCAGTACTTCGGCATGGACCTGCAGCGCCTCTTCACGCGCCTGGCCGGTCTGATTGGCATCCTGTGCGACAGCCCCGGGTGCGCTGGCAAGTGCCGTAAGCAGCGTCAAAAGACTGAATATGTTTAACCGATGTGTCATTTGTCGAATCATCCTTGTGGCTGCCGAATAGCGCCATGAAAATAACCTAATCCAACGCAGCACACTGTTTTACAAGCAATAAATCGATGGCTTTCAGACTCTGGCACCAATAATCATGAAATCGGTGCAAAGCCTTGGAAGTCCTTGCTTTGCATAATTTAACCGGATTATGCACCGATTTTTGTGGATTCCCTCACAGAAACGGACTTCGTACATGCCTAGTCTGCAGGCATGGGCACGAAATACTACACACGCTTTCTATTGCAGACCGTCGACACTCAGGAGGTCGATGAGTACAGCGGAGTGGTGGAACTACAGGCTGCAGAGCAGTCGGTACTTGAGCCCCGCGAGATCGAAGCACTGCTTGCAAGCAGTTTCGATCTGGAGTCCGACCAGGTACAGCTCCTGAACTGGTCTCCCCTGCACTAGTCAGGTTAACCGTCTTCCCCCTGTATTGCCCGGTCCTCGTGACCGGGCTTTTTTTTGGCCCTTTTCATGCGAAAATCAGCGGCCCGGCCAATGGTCGTCAAGAACCAGAGTCTTTAAGTGTCCAGTATCAAAGGAGTCCCGATTGTCGAATCCGGCGTGAAATACCGGAACGAGGCGGGAATCAGCGCCGTTAAGAATGGCGTGAAAAAGCGCGCGGATGCAGTCAGGCCTGAAGGGGGCAAGCCAAAGTGGCTAAAGGCGCGGGTTCCCGGTGGCGCCACATTTGCTGCTGTCCGGCGCAATGTACGCAAGCATCGTCTGAGCACCGTGTGTGAGGAATCGATGTGCCCCAATATCGGGGAATGCTGGAATAACGGCACGGCGACCATCATGCTTATGGGCAGTGTCTGCACCCGCGCATGCCGGTTTTGCGCGGTTGATACGGGTAATCCCGGGGGCCGGATCGATGTGGAAGAGGCGCAGAATACTGCACGCTCGGTAGAGCTGATGGGATTGCGCTACGTCGTACTGACTTCGGTGGATCGCGACGACTTACCGGATGGCGGCGCACAGCACTATGCCGATTGTGTCCGGGCTGTAAAAGAGCTTAATCCGGACACCGCCGTAGAAGCACTCACACCGGATTTTTGTGGCTCCCGTGACGCGGTGGAGGCGGTTGCCAGTTCCGGCCTGGATGTGTTTGCGCAAAATGTTGAGACTGTGGACCGGCTGACCTCGGCTATTCGGGATCCCCGGGCGGGTTACAGGCAAACTCTCGATATATTACAAATGGCCGGTGAAATCGCACCGGAGGTGTTAGTGAAAACCAGTTTGATGCTGGGCCTGGGCGAGACGAATGCTGAAATTCTTTCGACAATGGACGATCTTCGCGAGCGCGGTGTTGATATCCTGACCCTGGGCCAGTATCTGCAGCCAACCGCCAATCACATGACCGTTGAACGCTTTGTGTCACCCGACGAGTTCGATATGTTTCGGGAAGCCGGCCTGCAACGGGGCTTCATGGAAGTGGTAGCTGGCCCGTTGGTTCGTTCCAGTTACCGCGCCGATCGCGTTTTTGACAAAAATAATGCAGGCCTCGGTGCCTGAGTCAACATTTCCAGCGGCTGTATATTTATGACTGAATTTTTTATTGATTTTGGCCTGTTCTTTCTGAAGTCGATCACGGTGGTTGCTGCGATTACTGCAATTATTTTTGCAATAGTTGCAGCGTCACGAGGTGAAGGGAAACCTCACGGATTGAATATCGAAAAGCTCAATGATAAATACCGGAAGATGGCCGAAACATTGCGCCACAAGATGCTCAGTAAAAGCGAGTGGCGGAAAATTGAAAAACAGCAAAAAAAGGCTCGCAAGCAGGAAGAGAAAAAGTCAGGAGATGAATCTCGTAAACGTATATTTGTATTGAGTTTTAAAGGCGACACACGTGCCAGCGAAGTCAATTCCCTGCGTGAAGAGGTAACCGCAGTTTCAGCGGTTGCAACAGGTGATGATGAAATAGTCGTTTGTCTTGAAAACTCGGGTGGCACGGTGCATGAACATGGCCTCGGCGCCTCTCAGCTTGAGCGCTTCAAATCACGCGGACTCCATCTTACCGTCATAGTAGACAAGGTTGCCGCGAGCGGTGGCTACCTGATGGCAAGCATCGCCGACCGAATCATCGCCGCACCGTTTTCGATTATCGGATCGATTGGTGTGCTTGCGCAGTTACCCAACTTCAATCGCTTCCTGGAAGAACGTGGTATCGATTTCGAACAGGTAACGGCAGGCAAGTACAAGCGCACATTGACGATGTTCGGCAAGAACACCGAAGAAGACAGGAAGAAAACCCGTGAAGATGTTGAAGAGGTGCACCGGTTGTTTAAGGATGCGGTTACACAGCATCGGCCTGAACTGGATATAGAGGCGGTTTCAACGGGTGAGTACTGGTACGGATCGAAAGCACTGGAACTGGGGTTGGTTGATGAGTTGGGTTCCAGTGATGACTATTTGATGAAGGCTGCTGAAGAAGCAGACATTTATGCGGTAACCTATAAAGGCCGTGAAAGCTTTGTTCAGAAAATTCAGCATGCCCTGACATCTTTTGCTGCCAGCCTTGGAATTTCCAATGATCTGCGCTGATCTCGATTTCGTGTCAATCGGCAGAAACCTATAGCGTTGATCCTTGTCTATATTCAGGAAGATAAGTAGACGGGTATCGGGACACACCTATGAATAGCTTTATATGTACCTGCCTTGCCGTGCTGACCTTCGTCCTGACGGGCTGCGTCAGTTCCACGCAGATAGAAGTAGAGGCTAAGCAGCAGTTTGAGCAGATGCGTGCCCAGATGCCCGTGTCCGGCAGTCTGACGGACAAGGCCTATGTACGTTGTATATCGCGTGCAATTATCGCCCAGCTGGAAGAACCCTACGCCAGTTACGATTGGGATATCGAAGTCTTTGAAGACGAGGACGTCAATGCATTTGCGATGCCGGGCGGCAAAATCGGTGTATTTAGCGGTATTTTCAAAGTCGCGGAGAATCAGGATCAGTTAGCGTCGGTAATCGGCCATGAGATTGCCCATGTCACGCGAGATCATTCGTTAAAGCGTGCCAATCGCACGATGATTACCCAGAACGCGGCCCTGATCGGATCTGAAATCGTTGATACAACCTACGGGGTCGAAACTACCGATATAATTCTTTTTGGCGCCCAATTAGGGTTGCTGATGCCTTACAGTCGTGGCAACGAAAGTGAAGCTGACGTCGTCGGCCTGGAATACATGGCGGCAGCGGGTTTTGATCCTCGTGCAAGCGTTACGCTTTGGGCGAATATGGCTAAAGCCAACCCGGCCGGCCCCCCGGAATGGCTGTCTACGCACCCGTCAGGCGATACGCGCATCGGTGATCTGGCGGGCGAACTTCGCGGTGCCCTGCCGCTCTATAACGAGGCCCAGTCTGCGGGCCGCATTCCAAACTGCCGCCGTTAGTTTCAGCATCCTGGCGCTTCCGCTCGGCTATAATCGCGAGTCATGCGAAGTGCGCCTCTGCCAGTATTTCTGCTCGGCATTTTTCTTGCAGGCTGTTCTATTCTGCAGGAATTCGAACCTGACTCCCACGCGCGCCGTGATAGTGGCACTCCTCCCATAGTCAGCGATCGTTTCCTGCTTGAATCACCGGACCAGCATATCGTTGGGCAGGTACAGGCGATCAGGGCACGGTACGAAGATACCTTCGTCGATATCGCCCGCGCTTATAACCTTGGCTTCGATGAACTGGTAGAAGCCAACCCCGGTATTGATCCCTGGCTACCTGGTAAGGGGACCCGGATTATTTTGCCGACACGTTTCATTTTGCCGGGAGAGATTCGGCAGGGCATCGTTATTAACCTTGCCAGCAAACGGTTGTTCTTCTACCTCGAACCCAATAAAGAAGGTCTGCGTACGGTGGTTACTTACCCTATCGGCATAGGCCGTTCCGGTTGGGCAACCCCCACGGGCGAGACTCACGTAGCATCACGGGGGCGGGACCCGGCCTGGTATGTACCCGTATCCGTTCGGAAAGAGCATGCGGAAATGGGCGACCCGCTTCCCGCCGTGGTGCCACCCGGTCCTGAAAACCCGCTGGGCAGCCATGTGCTGACACTCGAAATGCCTTCGTACCTGATACACGGAACAAATAGGCCGGCCGGCGTGGGCATGCGTGTAAGTCATGGGTGCATACGCCTGTTTCCGGAAGATATTGAGTTTTTGTATACCGAGGCACCCGACGGTATTGCGGTCACCATTCTTGATGAGCCTAGATTGCTGGCTTGGCAAGATGGCATCCTGTTTCTTGAAGCACACCCGCCGCTCGAAGACGATGAACGCGACTGGTTATTGCGGTTTCCCGAAATGCTGAGTGCTGCGCTCAGTGATCCACTTGGTTCGGGCGCTCAGCCGGACCCATATCTCGTAGATCAGATTGTCGGAGCCGCCACCGGCATACCTATGTCGATTATGCCGGGCGCGCGTGATTTTGTGCGCATTAAGAACAGTGCAAAACTCGTCAACAACCTGGCCGTTGTTCCCGAGCTTGAGGTCGAAACGGAGTCACTGGCTTTCGAAACCGGCAACTAGTACCGCCGGCTTCATTTTTCTCCAGTGTAATTTTTCTAGCACATCGCGTTATAATCCCGTCTTCCGCGATGGACCGTGGTTTTTTTGGGTTAATGTCGCTTAAGTCTGATACCAGCAATAGCGGAATATATGTAATCGAGGGCCCTGCTCAGGGTCAGCCTATTCCTGTCGACGGTGAATCAGTAACCGCATTTGTCGGACCATCCCCCAGGGGTCCCGTTGATCATGCCGTAAGTATCGAAAGCCTCACCGAATTCCAGAAAATTTTTGGTGCGCCCGAGTGCCATTGCCGGATGGAGTTCGCGATTCAGCAGTTTTTCACTAATGGCGGTACTAATGCAGCAGTTGTACGGGTATCCGGAACCTCAAAACGTAATCGTATTCGCCTGCCGGGACCATCCGGAGAGTTAATACTGGAGGCGCGAAATCCCGGACCATTAGAACATCTTCGAGCGTCCGTTGATTACGACGGTGTCGAGGACACGGGCGAGGAGTTTTTTAACCTGGTCATCCAGCGGCTACGCAGTCTTGGTTCAGTATGGATTGATGCTCAGGAATACTATCGGAACGTATCGATTGATCCGGCCAATCGCGACTATATCGGCTATGTGCTGGGGCAGTCCGAGTTGGTCAGTGTTATTGGCGCCACGTCACAAATCAGGCCATCTGCGACTTACAGGCCGGCATCAATTCGCGAAGCGGGATATATAGAGACACTGGCCGAATGCGTGGACAGTCCCCCACCAACCGACTACGACCTGGTTGGTTCAGCCGCGCTCGGCACAGGGTTTAATGCGCTGGAGCAGGTACCCGATATAGGCCAGATTTGCCTGATCTCGGGTGCCGAATCAGCGCCGCTCGGGCCGGTTGCCCTGCTTGCCGCAGACCGTTTCTGCAGGAGTCACCAGGCGCTGCTGATTATTGACCCGCCCGAGCGCTGGCGCGCAGCAAGTGATGTGCTGGGCGACCAGGAGCGTTCAGGTTTTGCGAGCCCGAACGCGGTTACCTGGTTCCCAGGTGTGTTCCTCAAAAGTTCGCACGGCGAAGAGCTGCAAACGACCATCGTGGGTGCAGTAGCGGCGTCGCTGGTTGCCGGCGATCATTTAAACGGCGTGCAACAGCTGCATGAGGATGGTTCCCTGATGCTGCGTTCCGGTACCCGACTGCGTACGACAGTGCAGGAAGCGGACATATATAGATTAGGCCGCGCCGGCATAAATGTATTGGTCCAACGCAGCGCGCTCCACTACCAATTACTCGGCAATACTACCCGGGCTCGCTACGGCAGCATCGCGGCGCAATGGAATGAACTGGATTTGCGCCGCCAGGTGTTATTCATACTCAGGCGAATCCGCAGCGGTACACGCTGGATTTTCTTTCAATCATCGGAGCCTGCAACCTGGCAGGCCCTTAATGATCAGGTTGTTGACTTTCTGACTGAACTGCACAGCCGGTCAATCCTCGCCGGTGAAACGGCGCAGAGTGCATTTTTCGTTAAGTGCGATGCAGACACTAATGCCGGGCTCGAAAACAAAAAAGGCGAGCTGTCATTTGTGGTTGGGTTCGCTGTGAGGCGGCCGGGAGAATATCTTGCGTTCCGTTTTCAGCGTTCAGGGGGGATTTGCAAAATTGTTGAACTTGGGTGGCAGTCAGGTGTTGCACGGGCAAGTTGAGTTGGTTCACCTCGCAGTTAAATGGCTGTAAGGCTTAATTAGCAAGGGCTTCAGTAGTTTTCTAGTGCACCAATATGGTGCACAGCGCGCCATTACCGTGATCAGGCTCACGGACGCCAGCTTGTTTTAACGGTACAAATATACGATGGAGGGTTGTATGACAAGGATGTCTGGTCAGCCTGATAATGAGCTTGTACAGGTTGCGAGTTTGCGTGAATTCTTCCGGGAATCCGTCACTGCAGCGATGGATTCCAATAACCTGTCCGTCGAAGGTGAAACTTCCCACTACGTAGTAAATCTTTTGACCCTGTTTGCCAGGGCAGAGGCCTTTCATGATCTGGCTGACGATACGCTGGGACGTAAATCTTTAGCACTGATGTTGTCGGACGCGCTGGAAGCTCCTACCGTACCCGAGCGCCAGTTTGCCCTGCAACGGATGGGCGATATTTCACTTTTTATCGCAGGTTTCTTCGCCGATGATTTGCAGCGATCCGTTGTCGACATCGACTACTACATTTCAATGGGTGGAGGCGCCTATAGTTCCCTGTCGATGCAGTCGAACAAAACAATTCGTGGCAGAACCTTCGCCAGTGTATTTGCAGAACTTGGCGAAAAATTCCATCGCTTCGTCGATGTGTTAAACGATGTCCGTAACCAGGCGGGGTCGGCATCCGACAAGGATGTGCTTCGGTTGTATGAAGTCTGGGTGAAAACAGGTAGTGAGCGGGCTGCCCGGCTTCTTCGTCGCCAGGGCATTCATCCCCTCGTCAAACCCGGGGCCAACCTGGCGCATTAAGCCCTGACTATGCTGGTTTCCGAGCTACAGTCTCTACTTGGTCAGATATATGGCCTTGAGTTAGAGGCCAATGTGGCAGATTACGTCGTTACCGACAGGCACTACATTCAGAAACTTCTGGGTGATTCTGCGGCATCGATGAAGGAAACTCTGCTGATAGTCGAAGAAGAGGATTTTATCGATCTTGCGCTCTACCTCGATCGCGCTGTGCTGGAACGGCTGTCGGAATCGAATCCCTGCGATGGCCTCAATCGTGGCAGCATGGATGATTTCTGCAAGGTGCTTGAAGGTATAAGTCATTTTGTCTACGTGGCCTGGAACGCTGGAAAAGACAAGTGTGTTACCAGGTTGGAACTGGAAATGCAGGCCGAGATCGATAAGTACATCATTTCCCGATTCCTGCTTGAATCCGGGCAGTTGCGCAGCACAACACTACTATCTGTATTGTTTGAACATGTCAGGTTTGACTCGCAGCTTAAGCCTGATGTTCTGGAGCGCTACCGACATGCCAACGATGCCGCGAGTCGCTACTGTTACAACCTCGAACAGCGTTTTCCGGTTGCGACTGCGGGTTGGGAGACAGATGCCGCCATGCTGCACGAGCTGCGGGCCTTTTACCGGATGCCCCAGCCGGAAAAATTTAGCCACATCAATGCGGCACAATTTGCGTGAGATACCCCGGATTTCCTTGAGTAGTTGACCATCTTTGCTCTAAGCTGACGGCAAGCACTTATTCGAAGAACAGAAAAACAAGTTCGGGGGATAGTCTCATAAATGGATAAAGGCATGATATTTGTTGTAGGAAACAGCCGTTGTGGCACTACGTTAATGGGGAGAATTTTTGGCGCGCACTCACAGGTCTTCATGTTCAAAGAACTAAAGTTTCTAGATGAAAGATGGCCGTCAGCTAAGACTGATAAATTGTCTGAGCCTAGTTCAATATCTTTAATCGCCAAGTTGATGGCTCATCAGGGTGGCAGCAAAAGTTCTTATCAAGCAACAGATGTATTTTGGGATGAGGCAACCCAATTGGTTCGACAAATCAAACCTCCGGTCAACAAATGGACTCTATTTAAAGAATTCATGATGCATGAGGCCCAGAAGTCTGGCGCTGCTATTCCTTGTGAGCAAACGCCAAGAAACCTCCTCTTTGCGAGAGAGATTTTGGATAATTACCCAACGGCACACATCATCGCGATGGTCCGAGATCCACGAGATGTGCTCCTCTCTCAGAAATATCGATGGCGAAGGTATTATCTAGGAAAGAAGGGCGGCCATCCGATTAAGGGGAGCCTGAGTGCTTGGGCTAACTATCATCCAATATTAAGCAGCCTGATATGGGCAAAAAATGCCTCAATAATCAGAGACCTTGCAACATTAAAACGCATTTCCATTGTCCAATACGAAAATCTGGTTTCTGAGCCCGAAAAGGTAATCAGGGATATATGCTCCAAATTGGATCTCAGTTTTGAGCCAAGCATGCTAAAGGTGCCCCACAAAGGCTCCTCTCACCTCTCTTATAAATATTCTGAGTCGCGCTACATTAGTGATATTCATGTAGGTAAATGGAGATCAGGCAAACTGACTCAGAGCGAATTGTGGCTCTGCGAACGCATAACCGGTAACCATATGAATCACTTTAGCTACCTTACGGAGAGCCAGAAGTGGCCAGGAATAGGAGTTGGAGTTTTGGTCATTACGCTATTCGGAAAGCTGCTTGCTGCAGCTTGTCTAAATAACCGCCGGATACATAAGTTAAGAACCTATTTTCGCAGCTAAATTTTTTGATTCGATATGCTAACGGTGGCTTTTTTTAGGTTTTATATGTTACTGACATACAGGGCCATACACACAATCACCAAAAAGCTTTGCACGAGCAGGATCATTTCACTGCAAAATGTTACCGTCGGTTACCGTATCGCTGCAAGTCAGGCCATGCATGATGTGGGATTTCCCTGTATCTTTGATCTACGGTAGGTTCCAATGTATAGCTCAAGCGTTACACCAAATAATAGGTAATTTCGATACTTATTCGAAGAACAGAAAAACAAGTTCGGGGGATAGTTTCATGAGAGTATTTTTAATAGCCAGCTCTGCCCTGGTGCTGGCGTTGTTCTTGCAGTCTTGCGAACCTGCCAGTGATGGTACAGAAACAAAAGCAGACGCCTTACCGGCTGTCCTGCAGGATTCATCTGTTTCAATCGAAACAGTTTTAGCGGGCGAGCACCGCTCGGCAAAGAACAAGGCACGAGATAAGTACCGGCATCCCGCAGAGACACTGGAGTTTTTCGGTGTGCAGCCAGACAGTGCCGTTATTGAAATTTGGCCTGGCGGTGGCTGGTATACGGAAATTCTTGCTCCCTACCTGCGTGATAATGGACGCTATATTGCGGCAGGTTTTGATCCGAATTCAGAAATTGAATTTATTGCAGCGGGTGCCGCAGCCTTCCAGGAGATGTTGGACGCCAATCCTGCGGTTTATGGAAATGCGGAACAAGCTATTCTGATGCCGCCGACGCATCTGGAAATGGTGCCTCCCGGTTCGGTAGATTTCATTCTGACTTTCAGGAGCGTACACAACTGGATGCCGCGTAAGGCCGACGGCATGGTACTTGCTTCGATATTTGCAGCACTGAAACCGGGTGGCGTGCTCGGTATTGTTGAACATCGTGGAAACCCCGAAATTGAGCAGGATCCGGAGGCAAAAACCGGCTACATAAACCAGGACTACGCAATTGCAATTGCAGAGGCTGCTGGTTTCATGCTCGATGGTACTTCAGAGATAAATGCGAATACTGCCGATACCAAGGATCATCCGGAAGGTGTATGGACTTTACCCCCGACCATGCGACTCAAGGATAAAGATCGAGAGAAGTATCTCGGGATCGGTGAAAGCGATCGGTTTACTCTTCGCTTTATTAAACCCACGGGTTAAGAGCCTGCTACTTTAGTTTTAATTTATCGAGTCAGTAGCCTGCCACATGGTAAAGTAAGCCTGACGTCCGGGCTTTAATTGCCTGCGCCTCAGAACCGGCAGTCGTTTCGGTTGCTGCCGCCGTAACCTGTAGTAGTGTGCGGTTCGCAGAACTGAATACTCTTGTTTCGATGATCAGCCCATCAGGGGTCTCGAACACGATCGTTACCGGCTTGAATCCGATCAGCTCCTTGGCTACCGGAATTTCTGCAACAGTAATTAAGCTGCCATTTGCGCCCAGCGTCCCGTATTCAGTCATGTCTCCGAGCGTCAAACTGTTTGCATCAGCCCCAATCCTGTTTACTGTCATCGTTTTGCCGTCGGGGTAGCTTGCGGTCAGTTTACTGATTCGCTTCGCAGGAAGTTCAGTTATCGAACGATCCACCCAGTCCCTGATCGCTCCCGCCTGTACCGTCTCGTTGGAATAGGATTCCCTTGATCGTTGGCTGACCGAGTATGCCAGCGCGGCCATCACTACGATTGCCAGCAACATGAAAAGACTTGTAGCCGATCGGCTTCGCTCGTCAATCATCGGCTTTGCCGGCATTTTCTATAATGCCGTTGCTTTCCGGAACGGGTACCGGACGTATCAGGAGTACGCCGATAATGGCCACAAAGGCAACAGTGGCCACCGCAACAAATGGCATCAGGTAGCTGCCGCTGGTTGTTTTGAAATGGCTGGTCAGGGTGGTACCCAGGGCCGCGCCCAGGGAGTCAAGGAAAATGATGATACCTAGAATTTTGCCCAGGTCACGCTGGCCGAAAACTTCCACGCACACGAGTTGAATCATCGTGAATACGCCGCCGTAACCGAGACCAAACACGACTGCGAATAGGGTAAGCCGACCCTGGTCTTTAACAAGCTCCAACCCGTTGTCGCCCAAATCAAAAACGAGGCAACAACCGATGAACAGTAGTATCGCAGTCAACAGCATGATGCGTTGCTTGGCAAAAATATCGCTGAGCGCGCCGAACGTGAACTTGCCGGCAAGTGCACACCAGAAAATAATTGAGTAGAGGAGCGTGGCGTTCGCCGGCGTGAGCCCGGCCTCCTGTTCGAAAAAAATTGGCGCCTGGTTATTCATCGCGTTGAAGCTGTACCAGAGACATGCGGAACTTAGCGCAAGTGCCCAGATTGTCACTGTCCGAATAGCAATGCCGAAAGGCACGCCGTCCTTCTCACTGTCCTTCGTAATCCTGCTGCCCTCCAGGCCATCCGGGTCCTGGCCGACGTCTGCTGGCGAAGCCTTTAGCCAGAACATACCGGGCAGCAATGCAAATACGATAAAAACTGCCGCCAGGGACCCGTATCCCCAGCGCCAGCCGTACTCGGGATCAAGCACCAGCGGCGAAATGGCCAGGGGAAGCACACCACCCGCCAGGCTCGATGCAGAAGCAAGCAGGCCGATCACCGCTCCCCGATAACGCACGAACCACTGCGAGAGCAGCACGACATTCGGCATCAGGCCGCACAGCACCAGGCCGAGCGCAAAGCACCCATGAAGTACATATATCTGTTCAAGTGAAGTAACAAAGGGGTAGCACGCAAAACAGATTCCCAGCACGACGAGCCCGACGCGAATAACTATTAAAACACCCAGGCGGTCGATCAGCGTTCCGACCAGCGGTGCCATAAAAGCGCTGCCGAGAAAAGTTATAGACATGCTACGACTGATCTCTCCTGCATTAAGCGAGAACTCTTCCATCAGGCGCGGGAACAGGTTTGGCGGCACGAAGATCGTCATGCCGTTCGTAAAGAAATACACCACGAAACATACGGCAGCGATATACCACCCGTAGAAAATTCGTGGTGCGGGTTGGTTCAACGTAAAAATCTCACAGGCGGGGAGCTATCTTGACTGGCCGGGCGATCAGTCAATGAGAACCCCGTCCGTATCGATCAGTTGAATTTCCCCGATCCCGAGGTCACGCAGCCCGGACTCGATTACCTCGTAATCGCCCACGACCACCCAGGTCAGTGTCTCGGGGTTTATGGTGCCGGCGGCAACGTCAGTCAGGCTTGCAAGATCAAGCTCATTGATGCGATCTGCATAGGTGTTCCAGTAGTCCTCCGGCAGGTCATAGTTGATGATCTCTGCAATTGCTGCCAGCACTGCGGCGCTGGTTTCCCACCGACTTGGCAGAGAGAGTGTGCGGGATTTTTGTACACGATCCAGCTCTTCACCGGTGGGAGGGCTGTCAGCGCCTATTTCCCGTATCTCACGCAGGATTTCGCTGACCGACTCGGAAGTTTTATCTGTCTGAACCGGGGCATAAATAATATATGGTCGCTGCGAACGCGTATCCATGATCATGCTGCGTGCACCGTACGACCAGTGTTTTTCTTCCCGCAAATTCATGTTTACGCGTGAGGAGAACTGTCCACCGAGAATATCGTTAAAGGTCTGTACCGCGATCTCATCCGGATTGTCCAGCTGCACGATTAGCTGACCTGTAAGAATAATCGATTGTTGTGCGCCCGGTTTGTCAATCAGGTAAAGCGAGTTGGCATCAGCAGCCGTAACCTGCGCGATACTTTTTGCCGGCACATCGGCAGCCTCCCAGTTTCTAAATAGTTTCTCGATACGTGGCTGAAGTTCGGACAGTGTTATGTCGCCGGCGGCAACCAGGGTTGCATTGTTAGGCCGGAACCAGGTGTCATGCCAGGCGACAAGGTTGTCCCGGGTAATCGTTTCGACCGAGGCTTCGGTCCCTGAGCCGGTTAACGGTTGAGCATAAGCATGGCCCGCGCCGTACAGCAGTCCGGGCAGTACCCGTAATGCCATGCTGACGGGCTGACTCTTTTCCTGCTCGATGTTCGTCAGTGTTTGTGCACGCAACCGCTCAAGCTCGGCATCCGGGAAAGCAGGCTTGAGGACGACGCTTGCAAACAGATCCAGTGACGCATCGAGGTTTTCGGTCAGTGCCGACAGGTTCACAGACGCTACATCCAGCCCCACCCCGGTCGACAGGTTGGCACCCAGCATCGCCAGTTCTTCACTTATCTCCAGCGCATCCAGCTTGCCTGCACCTTCATCCAGCATTGCCATCGTCATGCCGGCTTCACCGGAAAGTTCCGGTTTATCAGCTGAATAGCCTGCATCAAAAATGAGGCGCATGTTGACGACCGGAACGGTTGGCCGTTCGGCAACAATGATGCGCAGACCATTCTCCAGTGTGGCGCTTTCGAAGGCGGGAAAAACCGCGGCCTTCGGATCACCCGCTGCAGGCACGCTGCTACGGTCGGCCCCCTCGGTAGTGGCAGTCAGTTCAGGGTAAGGTACGACATGTGCCACATAGGGTGGCTGTCCCAGCCACCGGGCACTAACATCTTGCAGATCGCGCGTCGTGGCGGCAGCAATATCCGCCAATCGCTGACGATAGAAGCCCGGATCATTTCCATAAACTGCATTCTCGGCGAGCACTGCCGACTTGCTGCCCGGACCTCCGACGCTTTCAACACCCCGTATAAATGCTGCCTTGGTTTTGGTCTGTATGCGTACCAATTCCTTTTTTGTGGGCCCGGACTCGATCAAGCGCTGTATTTCTTCCCGCGCTATCTGTTCGGCAAGCTCTATATCCTTGTCCTTTTTCACCGAGATTTCGACTGCGATTAGTCCGGCAATCTCGAACGGGAAAAAGACCAGGCTGACATCTGTCGCGATCTGGTCGCGATAGACGAGCCTTTCGTAGAGGCGTGAGTTTTTGCCGTAGGCGAGGATATCGGTAGCCAGCTGCAGTTGATGTGCATCCCGGGTACCCCAGCGCGGACCCGTCCAGGCGATATAGATACGTTCCTGCGGAACCCGATCCTGCAGTAACTGCCGCCGTTCACTGGTGTGGCGGGGAATCCACTCTTCGTCAACTTCAAGCGGCGGCCCGGCGGGGATGTCACCAAACCAGTGGTTAACACGTTCCAGCGCATCTTCGGCCTCTATATCACCCGCCAGCACCAGCACGGCATTATTCGGGCCGTAAAAGGTCTTGAACCACTCCTGCATTTCCTCGAGGCTCGCGGCCTCAAGGTCTTCCATCGAGCCAATAGTTTCCCAGGAATAGGGATGGTCCTTTGTGAACACCTGCTTGAGCAAGGGTTTCCAGACTTTGTCGTAGGGCTGGTTTTCACCTTCACGCTTTTCGTTTTGTACTACACCACGCTGCTCGTCCAGCACGCCCTGGTCGATGGCTTCCAGCATATGCCCCATGCGGTCGGACTCGAGGAACAACACCCTGTCCAGGGCGCCTACCGGTACTGTCTGGTAATAATTTGTACGATCAAACCAGGTCGTACCGTTCAGGGTTGTAGCGCCTGCCTTTTCAAGCAGCGGCAGGTACTCGCCGCCCGAATTCTGCGACCCCTGGAACATCAGGTGTTCGAACAGGTGTGCGTAGCCGGTCTGGCCCGGTCTCTCGTTACGAGACCCTACGTGGTACCAGATGTTGACGGCGATAATCGGCGCTTTATGGTCTTCATGCACTATCAGCGTTAGTCCGTTATCCAGTTCAAACTGCTGATACGAAATGAGATCCTCGCTCGCAAACACGACTTGTGAACCCGCGAGGATAATCAGGATGGTTTTAATAAAGACACCGTGGATCAATTTTGCTAAATATGCAGGCATTCCATTTTCCTGTTTCTAAAAGGCTATAGTTATTGCGACCAGACTTTGCCCAAAAAGCCGGAGAATTTTAGCAGGCGATCTGTAGGTAAGCCCGCTCGTCTTAACAGAAGCTGTAGGTGTATCCAGTATACTGACCCGGCCGCATTGCTCCGAAACGAATGATTTAAACATGTGTTCACTTGATTATGCTGACCATAAAGCCGACTTTTATACGCCCCGTTGCGGGGTTCTGACATGAATGACGTGCCGCCGCGGCGTGGACTTTATCCGCCTGTTGCCCCCTACAACAGTGGATATCTTCGTGTGTCAGAGGTCCACGAGTTGTATTTCGAAGAGTGCGGCAACCCTGACGGCAAGGCAGTGGTCTTTCTGCATGGCGGACCCGGCGCCGGCTCGAATGCCGCAGCTCGCCGTTTTTTCGATCCGCAGCGCTACCGCATTGTTGTGTTCGATCAGCGCGGCAGCGGGCGCAGTCGCCCCCACGCCGGCCTCGAGGAAAATACGACCTGGGATGTTGTTGCTGATATAGAAAAGCTGCGTGCGGAACTCGCGATCGGGCGCTGGCAGGTTTTCGGGGGCTCATGGGGCAGCACGCTGGCGCTGGCCTACGCCCAGAGTCATCCGGATATGGTCACCGAGCTGGTGCTGCGTGGCATTTTCCTGCTGCGTGCAGCGGAACTGGCATGGTTCTACCAGGAGGGTGCGAGCCGCTTGTTCCCGGATTACTGGCAGGATTTTGTGGCACCGATCCCCGAACAAGAGCGGGGCGATTTAATCACGGCACATTACCGACGGCTGACCGGGGATAATGAGGCCGAAAAGCTGGCGTCTGCGCGTGCCTGGGCAGTCTGGGAAGGTGTTACCAGTAATCTGCTGGTGTCCGAGGCCGCAGTCGGGCGGTTTCAGTCAGACGAGTTTGCGCTGGCGCTGGCACGTATAGAAGCCCACTATTTCGTTCACGGGGGGTTTATGGAGATGCCGGACCAGCTACTCACCAATATTGACTGCATACGGTCTATTCCGGCGGTAATCGTCCAGGGACGGTATGATGTCGTCTGTCCGGCGCAAACCGCATGGGATCTTCACACTGCCTGGCCCGAGGCAGATTTCAGGATTGTACCGGATGCGGGACATTCCTCGTTTGAGGCGGGCATAGTGCATGAACTGGTCGAAGCAACGGATCGCTTTGCCACGCTCCAGTAAGGAATCCGGTTGCAGCTCTAAATGACGAACAGCCCCATATTAATCAGCAACGCACGCATCGTTAACGACGGCCAGGTCAGTGAGGGTGATGTGCGGGTGCGCGACGGGCGTATCGACAAAATTGCCGGAAGTATTACCGCCGCGGAGGGTGAGACGGTGATTGATGCTGCGGGCGCATGGTTGTTGCCCGGGATGATTGACGACCAGGTGCATTTCCGCGAGCCCGGCCTTACCGCGAAAGGCGATATGGCCACCGAGTCGGCCGCTGCCGTGGCGGGCGGTATTACGAGCTTCATGGAGATGCCCAACGTCAAGCCACCCACAACCACCATCGAGGCTCTTGAGGATAAGTACGGCCGGGCGGCGGGCCGGGCAAGTGCTAATTATGCATTTTACCTGGGCGCTACCAACGACAATATTGACGAAATTCGCCGCGTGGCTCCCGGCCAGGCGTGCGGCATCAAGGTATTCATGGGTGCATCCACGGGATCCATGCTGGTCGATGACCCCGCCATGCTCGAACAGATTTTCACCCACTCGCCCCTGCTTATTGCAACTCACTGTGAAGACACGCCGATGATCACGGCCAACGAGGAGCGCGCACGTGAACGATATGGCGAAGACGTGCCGATGTCGGAGCATCCCCGAATCCGTTCTGAAGAGACATGTTACAAGTCATCATCACTCGCCGTGGAGTTGGCGCAACGCTCCGGGGCCCGTCTGCATGTGTTGCATCTGACCACCGCACGCGAGCTGGAACTCTTCAGCCCGGGCCCTGCGGCAGACAAGCAGATTACCCTCGAAGTATGTGTACATCACCTGTTTTTCGATGAGAGCGATTACGAGCGACTGGGAGCGCAGATCAAGTGCAACCCCGCCATCAAGACCCGTGACGACAGGGAGGCGTTGATCGATGCTGTGGCGAATGATCTCATCGATGTGATTGCGACTGATCATGCCCCGCATACTGCCGAAGAAAAGACGGCCAGTTATTTCCAGGCACCGGCGGGTTTGCCGTTGGTACAACATGCCCTGCTCATGACGCTTGAACATGTGCATGCAGGCCGCTTCAGTATCGAGACGGCCGTTCGCAAAACCAGCCACTCGGTTGCAGATATATTTGGCGTCCGGGATCGGGGTTATATCCGCGAGGGCTGGCATGCGGACCTTGTGCTGGTAGACCCTGACAAGCCATCCAGGGTTACTAAAGAGGACACCTTATATAAGTGTGGCTGGTCGCCGCTCGAAGGTTTTGAATTCCGATCCAGCGTTCGTGCCACGCTGGTCAATGGTCGACTGGCCTGGCTGGACGGCCAGCTGACCGGGGCCATCGAGGGTCAGCGACTCGAGTTTGGCTAAACGGATGAACCGGCCACTTATTGCATATTCCGTGCGCCCGTCTCGCTAGAAAAAGCTTTTGTACCGGTGATTCTGCTGGTAATGTCTGCTTTGTGGCAGGCGCGAAGTCGGGCCACACAGGCGGGTCAGTCAGGCGCTCGATAAAGGCCCGGATTGATCCGGTTAACAAGGCCCGGGGACGTGCTGCAAAACGATTTTAATTACCGGCCGAATCTGTATAATCTCAGCGCCTTAAGTGGCCCCAACAGTATCCAGAGCGCCTACAGCGATATACCTTAAGAGCCCACCCCCTTCTTAACTAGCAGCCTTTATATGCAGGCACCTCTGCTATGCGTCCGACTGATACGTCTAACCCTGATTACTTTCACAAGGTTGTTGATTGTCAGTACGCCTGCCCGGCGCACACCAATGTGCCGGCTTATATAAGGCTGATTGCGCAGGGGCAGTTCACGGATGCATACATGCTCAACCGGGAATCAAATATATTTCCGGGCATCCTCGGTCGAGTTTGTGACCGTCCCTGTGAACCAGCTTGCAGGCGCGGTCGTGTCGAGGACAATCCAGTAGCTATTTGCCGGCTGAAACGGGTTGCGGCAGATAACCGTGATGATGTTTCGGCGTTACTGCCGAAAGCGGGACCAGGGAACGGTAAGAAAGTCGCTTTGATAGGGGCCGGTTGTGCATCCCTGGCGGTCGCAAATGACCTGGCTCCGCAGGGTTACGAACTCACGATTTTCGAGAAGCTGGACGTAACCGGCGGCCTGATGCGTTCGAATATCCCTTCCTTCCGTTTGCCGGTCGAGGTACTCGATGAAGAGATTCAGATGATTCTCGACATGGGCGTGGAGCTCAAGACCAACCGTCCCATCGAGAGCATGAAGGGCCTGTTGGAAGAAGATTTTGATGCGGTGTTCGTGGGTACCGGTGCGCCCCGCGGCAAGGAGCTGAACCTGCCGGGGCGACAGGAGGCTGCCACAAATATTTTTATCGGTATTGACTGGCTTGAGTCAGTTGCCTTTGAGCACACCGAGTCCATTGGCAAGCAGGTACTTATAATCGGTGTTGGCAATACCGCCATGGATTGTTGCCGGACATCATTGCGTCTCGGTGCCGATAAAGTAAAAGTTATGGCACGCAAGCCGCGCGCTTTTTTCAAAGCATCCGACTGGGAGCTGGAGGATGCGGAAGAAGAAAACGTTGATATCATCGTTAACCATTCACCCAAAGAGTTCGTGGTCGAGAACGGTAAGCTTACCGGGATGGTTTTTGAGCTCATGGAATACGATATCGACGACAACGGCAAAATTATCGACCAGCGCGTCACCGGTGAGACCACTATCCCTTGTGATGACGTGATTCTTGCAATCGGGCAGGACAACGCATTCCCGTGGGTCGAAAAAGATATCGGCATAGAGTTCGACAAGTGGGAAGTGCCGGTTGTGGATGAGGCGACCTTCCAGTCAACTCGCGAAGGCGTATTTTTTGGCGGCGATGCTGTGTTTGGCCCGAAGAATATTATCTGGGCGGTGGAACACGGTCACCAGGCCGCGATTTCCATTCACAAGTATTGCCGGGGTGAGGACATCACCCGGCGTCTGCCGGACGGCCAGATGCTGGAAAGCACCAAGATGGGCATCCACGAGTGGAGCTACAGTAACGATTACGATGGTTCCGAGCGTACCCTGATGCCCCATGTGAGTCTCGGGGAGCGCTTCCGGCAGCTCAACATAGAAGTCGAGCTGGGCTTTTCACCAGAACTTGCAGCCGAAGAAGTGGAGCGCTGTCTCAATTGCGATATACAGACGGTATTTACCGCCAATCTGTGCATCGAGTGCGATGCCTGTATTGACGTATGTCCGGTTGATTGCCTCACCATCACAACGAATGGTGACGAGGCGGATCTGCGTACCCGGCTGGCGGCCCCTGCCCAGAACCTGACGCAGAATCTATATGTATCGGCAGAGCTGCCGCAGACTAGACGGGTCATGATCAAGGATGAGGATGTTTGCGTACACTGCAGCCTGTGCGCGGAACGCTGTCCAACTGCGGCCTGGGATATGCAGAAATTCACATTGCACCATCCGCATACACGCGATGAAATTGACCCACCTCCGGCCAGGGAAGTTGCCTGAAATGGTAGATATCAGGAATTATTAGTCGCTGCCCTCCCCGGTCTTATCAGGGATCGATGCGGTTTTGATTACCGGGTACGAAATTGTTGGACAGGGGTCCGGTAGCAGAGTTGAACGTGATGAGTAAGCCTTCAGTCAACGAGTTTACGATCAAGGTTGCCAATGCGAATGGCACCGGCTCGGCCAGTGCCAACGGTATGCTGATGAAGTCGCTGTTCCGTATGGGCGTCCCGGTCATGGGCAAGAACTATTTTCCATCCAATATCCAGGGCCTCCCTACCTGGTACGAAATTCGTGCCAGCGAGAAGGGTCACCTGGCGCGGTCAGGCCGCATTGATCTGATGGTCGCGATGAATGCCGAGACCTACAAACATGACCTGGCTGATGTGGCCCCGGGCGGTTACCTGCTGTATGACTCCACCTGGCCTCGCCACAGCATGCTGACGCGCGACGATATTACGATCATCGGCGTGCCGCTCTCGAAAATGTGTAACGAGAATTTCCCGAATGCCCGCATCCGAGTCCTGATGAAGAATGTGGCCTATGTGGGCGTCATTGCCGCATTGCTGGACGTCGACCTTGAAGTAATCAAGCAGCTTTTAAGTGAGGCCTTTGCAAAGAAGGCGGATCTGCTCGAGGCCAACCAGCTCGCTATTAACATGGGCTACGATTACACGAAAGCCCACCTCGATACGCCGCTGCCATTTTCGGCGCGGACCAGTGATAAAACCTCCGACCATATCATCATAGATGGCAATACCTCCGCGGGCCTGGGCTGCGTATATGCGGGCGCAACCGTTGGCGCCTGGTATCCGATTACGCCATCGACATCGATCATGGACGGATTCAAGCATTTCTGCGAGCTGACGCGCAAGGATCCGGAAACCGGCGAAAATAGCTTCTCTATCATCCAGGCCGAGGACGAGCTTGCGGCGATGGGCATGATTCTGGGGGCTTCCTGGGCCGGCGCCCGTGCATTCACCCCGACCAGCGGACCCGGCATTTCGCTCATGAGCGAGTTCCTCGGCTACGGTTACTTCACGGAGATTCCGGCAGTCATATTCAATGTGCAGCGCTGCGGACCTTCGACTGGTATGCCAACCCGCACCCAGCAGTCCGATATCATGTCCTGTGCGTTTGCATCGCACGGCGATACCCGTCATGTGCTGTTGTTCCCGGCCGATCCTGAAGAATGTTTCTACGCTGCGCGCGATGCTTTCGACCTGGCCGACCGTTTGCAGACACCGGTAATCGTGCTCAGTGATCTGGATATCGGCATGAATGACTGGATGTGCACCGACCTGCACTGGGACGACAATTACCAGCCCGACCGCGGCAAGCTGCTACGTGCCGAAGACCTGGAAAAGATCGAAGAATTCCATCGCTACCTCGATGTCGACGGTGATGCGATTACCTTGCGTACCGTTCCCGGCGATCATCCGAAGGGTGCCTATTTTACCCGCGGCTCAGGGCACAACATGTATGGCGCCTATACCGAGGATGCTGGCGAGTACCTGCAGGTTGTAGACAGGCTGCGGCGTAAGTGGGATACGGCGAAGAGTTATGTCCCCGGACCGGCCATGAATTGTTCCGAGAATAACAATACCGGCATTATTTCGATCGGCAGTTGCGACCATGCTGTGCGTGAGGCCATCGATGCCCTTGGTGAAGAAGGCTTGGGCATTAACTACATGCGTATAAAAGCATTCCCATTCAACGGGCAAGTGCAGGAATTTATTGACGTGCATGACAAGATTTACGTGGTTGAGCAAAACCGGGATGCGCAGCTCAAGAGCCTGCTGTGCCTGGAGCTGAACGTGCACGACGAGCAACTCACCGAGGTGCTTCATTACAATGGTTTGCCCGTGACCGCCAGTTTTGTTGTTGATGCTATCCACCGGGATCTGGCCAAAGGGGTAGCGGCATGAGCTTCATGTCAAAACCCACCGTTCGGCACCCGAAACTGCCGGTCAATGACATCGGGCTGACGGTACGTGATTACGAAGGCGGCATGTCCACGTTATGCGCGGGCTGCGGCCACGACTCGGTTACCGGCGCACTGGTGCAGGCGGCATTCGAGCTCAGCATCCCGACGCACCGCTTTGCCAAGCTGTCGGGCATCGGTTGTTCTTCAAAGACACCGGCTTACTTTCTGCGTGACTCGCACGGGTTCAACTCAACTCATGGTCGTATGCCCTCGGTTGCGACCGGCGCGAATAGCGCCAACAGGGACCTTTATTACATTGGCGTGTCAGGTGATGGTGATAGTTTATCGATAGGCATGGGACAGTTCGTACATGTTATCCGGCGTAATGTGAACATGCTGTACCTGATCGAGAATAACGGCGTTTACGGGCTGACCAAGGGCCAGTTCTCCGCTGCTGCAGACAAGGGCAGTAAGGCGAAGAAAGGCGAAACTAACCTGCAGCCACCGATCGATCCCTGCCAGACTGCTATTACACTGGGGGCGACTTTCGTTGCCCGCGGTTTCTCGGGCGACAAAGATCAACTCGTGCCGTTGCTGAAGGCGGGTATGAAACATCGTGGTTTCGGGCTTATCGACATCATCTCGCCGTGCGTGACATTCAACGATCATGAAGGCTCTACCAAGAGCTATGCGTATACCCGCGAGCATTTCAACCTGGCGATAGCGGCCGATTTCGTACCTCCGGCAGAAGAAATCAAAGCCGAATACGAGGAAGGCGCTGCCATGCCGGTCGAACTGCATGACGGCAGCACCATTGTGCTCCGAAAGATCGATTGGGATTTCGACCCGACGGACCGGATAAGTGCATTGCGTAATCTGCAGGAGAACGCTGAGGCAGGCGAGGTCACAACCGGGCTCCTGTATATCGATGAGTCGCAACCCGAAATGCACGAGGTGGACAACACCACCAAGACACCCCTCGTGGACCTGGAGTTCAGCCAGGTCTGCCCCGGCAACGATACGCTACAGAAAATTCAGTCGCGGTATCGCTAGACTTTCCGTACCTGATTGAGGACCCCGTTCGCCGGATGGCGGCCAGGGCCTTTTCTTTGTATGGGACCCTGCCGCTGCGTCAGAATCGGGCTATCGCAAAAGAATAATAAGGGGAGTGTGATGCAAAATATCCTGAAAATATCTATAGCGGCGCTGTTGGCAGTTGCACTGGCGGGATGTGTGAGCGGAGTCGTCGAGGACGACGAACTCGAAATGACCATGAAGGAGCACGGCAACGACATTCCCGTACCGACGCCCATGGCTTCGCTTGCGCCCGCACAACCGGTCAGTGGCGAAGCCGTCATTTACACGACTGCCGACGGCAAGGACATCGAGGGGTGGCTGGCGCGACCGGACAATGCTGCCGGGGACCTTCCCGCGCTTATCGTGATCCACGAATGGTGGGGGCTGAATGACAACTTGCGACGCAGCTCCGAGCGGCTTGCCGGCGAAGGTTATGTGACCCTGGCCGTGGATTTGCACAAGGGCAATACGGCGGACACACCCAAGGACGCGATGCAGATGGGCAGGGTGCTAAGCGAGAACAAGGAACCGGCACTCGCTAACCTCGAGGATGCGGTCGCTTATCTGAAGAACGAAGTTGGCGCCACGCGCCTGGGCGTGCTCGGGTGGTGCCAGGGCGGTCGCTGGTCGATGCGAACTGCTCTGCACATGCCGGACCAGATCGATGCAACGGTTATCTATTACGGCCGGGTGATCGATGACAAGGAAGAATTGAAGGTGCTTGACATGCCAGTCCTCGGTATATTCGCGGGTGACGATTTCATTGTGCCCCCGCGGCTGGTGTATCGCTTCGCGACGGCGATGGCAGACCTGAAGAAGAACCTTGAGTTCTACATGTACAGGGATGCATCGCACGCATTCTCGAACCCGAGCGGCACCGAGTACAACGCTGAAGCTGCGGCGGATGCATGGAAACGGACCACGGCGTTTCTTGAACGGAATCTGAAATAGGGGAAGGCGTAAGCGCAAAGGATCTGCAGCAAAAGGCGACTAGTTAACCCTGTCGGCGACTGGTTGCTCTCGGGCGTCCTGCCCCCCGGCGACATTGGGACGTCCTGTCCGGCAAAGCTGCTCCTACGATGTTTATAGACATATATTGTGTTGCCCTTGTAGGAGCGGCTTCAGCCGCGACCTGTATCCTTATACACGGATCTAAGAAAAGGGTAGTCCCAAGCCGACGACACCAGCCCGGCACGAACAGGATTGCCCAAAATATAGAGTGCCGTTTGCGCTACGTCTTCAGTTCTCCGAATAGCACGATCGTAAAAGCCTGGTTGCCATAGGCGCCCGGAGCTACCGGTTGCGGCGTTAATCCTTTTCGAACTACGGCCTTTGATTTGTCTAACAAGTTTCTCGAGTGGGATGCTCGTTCGTAGCGTGAAGAGCCAGTGCATGTGGTCGGGCATTGCTATAAATATAATAGTGTTGGTACGTTCTATTTGGTCTGACCGGTCGATTTCCTGCAATAAAATACCTGCATTTTCCGACGACTCGAAGATGCGACACTCCTTATAGCAGCGTGTAGACACATGGTATATCTGATTAGCAAGTGATCGGCGGCCTTTTCGCAGGAACCTCGCGTGCCGGTCACGATTGTTCATGCCAACAGAGTGGCTGAATAAGCAATAGAAACTGAGTACAGAAACTGGCCTGGTCGCGGCTAAAGCCGCTCCTACAAAGAAACTGGGTCAAACACCGATAAAGGGAAGCCCTTAAGAGAATAAAAAGAGGCCGACACTCGCGTGCCGGCCCCGGGGGAGAAACAGCGCGGTTACCAGTCGCGCCGTTTGTGCGATGACATGCTAGTCATCTGTTCGGATCCGCCGGTAAGGGGGGGAGACTGCAACCGGCGAATCCAGAATCTGTCAGCCTTTACCCTTTGTCGCGATGAACGCTCTTCGCCGCCGCCAGTGTCGGAGCAGCATTACCTTTAAGGGTGACCGCGAGGTCGGCGGCAATGCTGAGCCCTGTTTGACGGGCAGCTGCGTCTGCTTCCATCCTGAACGCCGCACCCAGTTCCTGGTTGCGGTACTGCTCAATCGTGACAGCACGCGTTTCCGCAATATTTATGGCCTGCTGCTCACCGGGCGTGCTGATGCCGCCCGTGATCCCGGTCAGGAGCAGGGTGATGATTCCAATCAAAGCGGGAATCAATGCTTTTGCCTGACCTTTCATTGCTTCATTTCCTATCTGAGTTTAATTTACTTGTACTACGCTCTCTCCCTATTGCACGAAGCGTGCCAACTTTTGTATTCCTTAAAAAACAATGACTTAGGCTTATACAATCACACGGAAAACCATGATAAACGAAAACCCGTGATTCCATAGTCACGGAATACCGTGTAAACTCCGCGCATGGCCGCGGAAGACCGACACGTTGAGTTTCTGCATCAACTACCCGTGATGACCGCCCTGCTGGATGAGGACGGCCGGTTTATGGATGTCAGTGACGAGTGGTCGTTCCGTATGGGATTCAGTCGCGAGGAGATGCGTGGCCGAAATACGGAAGAGTTTGCAACGCCGGAAACGACCCGGCGAATAATTGAAGAGTATCTTCCGGGGTACGAGCGTACCGGCAAGCTCGATTACGTTCCCCTGGGATTAATCACCAGGGACGGCGAGATTCTGGAGCTCCTCATGAAGGCGCGCCGGCTCTACGACGAAGCCGGCAAATTCATTTACACGGCTGCCATATTTTTCCGGGCGGATCGCCTGGCGCGTGCTGAGCGACGCTACGACGATCTGTATCACGCGACGCCCGCGATGCTGCATACCCTTGATGCGGATGGCCTGATTACCGATGTGAGCGATCATTGGCTGGACAAACTCGGGTACAGACGTGAAGACGTAATCGGCCGATCCATACTGGATTTTCTGAGCAAGGAATCCGGTGACGAGCTCGGAGGGGGATTGCGCGAGATTATCGAGTCGGGTGATCGCAAGAACGTACCCAGGCAAGTGGTCACACAGTCAGGCGACGTTCTTGATGTTGTCATGTCTGCCCATACTGAAATCGACACTACCCGGGGCGTGAGGCGCCTTCTCGTGGCGACCAAGGACATGACCGAACGTAACCGTAGCGAGGCAAGACTTCGCGAAGCTTACGGTGAGATCGCCCACCTGAAAGAAGAGCTGGAACGTGAGCGCGATTACCTGCGTGAAGAAGTTTCTGTCTCGATGAATTTTGGCCGCATTGTCGGCGAGAGTCCGGCACTAGCTGCCATGCTTGCCCGAATAGAGGCGGTGGCCGAAACCCCGGCAAATGTTCTGATCGTTGGTGAAACAGGTACAGGTAAAGAACTGGTTGCCCATGCCATTCATGCGCGCAGTCGACGCGCCGACGCGCCACTCGTAAAAGTAAATTGTGCATCGATTCCGTACGAACTCTTCGAGAGCGAGTTTTTCGGCCACGTAAAAGGTGCATTCACAGGGGCTTACAAAGACCGCATCGGCCGCTTCCAGCTCGCGGATGGCGGAACGCTATTTCTGGACGAGGTAGGTGAGATTCCCCTGGCACTGCAGGGCAAGCTGCTACGGGTACTGCAGGAGAAGGAGTTCGAGCGGGTGGGCGAGGATACGACCCGGCGTGTTGATGTGCGGGTAATCGCTGCTACCAACCGCGATCTCGAGAAAGAAGTAGAAGCAGGTAACTTCCGCGAAGACCTGTTCTACCGTTTGAGCGTTTTCCCTGTACAGGCACCGCCCCTGCGACGACGTGGCGATGACGTTCTTCAGCTTGCGGTGCATTTTCTGGAGCAGGTTTGCCGTGATTTTGGCCGCCCGGTCCCAACCTTCACCCAGCGCCAGGTAGACGCCATGCGGAATTACGACTGGCCGGGTAATATTCGGGAATTGAAAAACGTCATCGAGCGGGCGGTGATACTCTCGCAGGGCGATATCCTGAGACTGGACTTGTCTATGCCCACGGGAGTCTCGACAGGGAAAACAGGAAGTCCGGCAATAATTGCCGGCACCAGGGCTAAGGCAGGTGAACGGGATTTCTATACCGAGAAGGAACTCAAGTTGCAGCAGCGCGATAACTTGCTCCGGGCGCTCGATTACACGAACTGGCGTATATCGGGAAAGGACGGGGCAGCTGAATTGCTGGGGTTAAAGCCCAGCACCCTGGCAGACCGCATTCGTTCCTACGGGTTAGAAAAACCTGCATCAGCATCCCGGCGGGGGTTCGCGTCGTGACCCAGGGGATTGTGAAGCGCTTTATCGTTATTTGCCTGCTGTGGTCGGCGGGAGTGCTTGCCGCCGACGCCCCCCGGCTTCCCGATTCGGTCCGGGCTGTACTTAAGCAGAATAGCGCACCCGAGTCAGGTGTGAGTATCGTGGTCCAGGAGGTCGAGTCGGACAAATCCTTGCTGCGCTTCAATGCGGACAGGTCCCGCAATCCTGCGTCAACCATAAAGCTGCTTACCACCTGGCTGGCTTTGGAAGAACTTGGTCCCGCATTCAAATGGCCGACGGAGGCTTACCTTGCAGGCGAACTCAAGGGAGGAACACTGGATGGCGATCTTATCCTCAAAGGATACGGCGATCCCTACCTGATCACGGAACGCCTGTGGGCTTTTCAGCGCCAGCTTAAGCAACGCGGGTTGCAGCACGTTACCGGCGACCTCGTCATCGACAGTTCCTATTTCGCTGATGAATACGGCGATACCGGCGAGTTCGACGGCGAAAACCTGCGATCCTACAACGTGGTCCCGAATGCGTTCCTTGTCAATTTTCAGGCGATGCACATGGTTTACGAACCGGATCTCGCGAATAACCGGGTAAAGGTACTGATCGATCCTCTGCCGATTAACCTCAATGTCGAAAACCGCCTCAAACTCGTGAACGGAATCTGCGGTGGTTACCAGAACGGCATCACGGTCGCCGCGACAGAAGCCATCAAGCGTGACCGCATAGTGCTTACAGGTAAATTCGGGCGCGGATGCGAGCAGTACGAGATGACACGTTCTGCGCTTACCGCGCCGAGCTTTGCTTATGGCGTGTTCAAGGCGCTCTGGGAAGAAAGTGTCGGGACGCTCGTGGGCGGATGGCGGAAGGGTGCCGCCCCCGTCGACACGGAGCCCTTTTTTCGCATCGAGTCACCACCGCTGGCTGATGTTATCGAGTACGTAAACAAGTTCAGCAACAATGTCATGGCCCGCCACCTGTTGCTCACGCTGGGCGCAGTTGCTCACGAGGCGCCGGCGACCCGGGACAAGGGCCGGCAGGCGATTCAGGAATCCCTGCAAAGACGTGGCCTGAATTTTGGTGAGCTGTATGTGGATAATGGCGCAGGGCTATCGCGTAAGACCCGTATAAAAGCGACAGATCTTGCAAAGGTTCTGATTCTGGCAGCCGAGAGCCCCTGGGCGCCCGAGTATATTTCATCATTTTCTCTTTCCGGCCTGGATGGCACGATGAAAAAACGCTTTGCCGAAGAGGAACTGACGGGCCAGATGCACCTGAAGACGGGCCGGCTACGAGATGTATTTGCTACCGCTGGTTATGTGCATGCGCGTTCAGGCAAAAATTATGCAGTCGTTATACTGCAGAATTTTCGTGGTGCCGATGATGGCACCGGGGAAGTAGCGCAGATTGCTTTGCTTCGTTGGGTCTATGAACAGTAGACAAGGCAAGATAGTGCTATGACTAAAGAACTTTTATACCCGCGACCCGTTTTGATGGTTGCACTACTTACCGGGTTGGCCATCCTCGGCTGGCCGGCTACCTCGCTTCGGGCGGAAACCATGTTTGTCACGGATATGCTGCAGCTCGAGCTTTATGCGACCGCCGAAATGGCTGGCGCACCGTTAAGCAGGCTAAAAAGCGGCGATCGCCTTGAAATTCTTGAGCGCAGTGGGCGAACAGCGCGCGTGCAACTCGCAAGCGGCGAATCGGGGTGGGTGAAATCACTTTATCTGCAGACGGAAGAACCGGCAAGAACCCGGGTTAATCAGCTTGAGAGTGCGAACATGAATCTTGAGCAAACGGTAACAAGACTTCGGGCGCAACTTGGAGACCAGAAGGATCGTGTAGCTGAACTCGAAACGATCCGTGATGACGAGGACACACAGGCGGCCGCAGAAGCTGAAGAACTCGAACACTTACGCATCGAAAATGCTGATATGGAAGACGGCCTTGCGGCTTATTCTTCCAGCGTTCCGCTTGTTTGGGTCGGTGCATTTCTAGTGCTGGTTCTGGCGGGAGGGTTTGCGGCGGGCTGGTATTGGTTTGACACTCGCAGTCGGGCGCGCCATGGCGGTTATCGCATCCATTAGCATTGCTAGTGAAGCGCCGCTCGCAGCTCCAGGTCGGCCACAATTTTTGCTTCCAGTTCAATAAGTTCGCGGTGACGCATGTCTATGGCGGCCGCGTCATACTCGCGTTGCAGCATCAGCATAAAGACCTGTGAGTGTTTGATTTCGCTCTTCCAGAGCTTGTCGTAAAAGGCTGCCAGATCCGAGTCATCCATATTTTCGGCAACAATTCGAAACCGTTCCGCTCCGCGGTTTTCTATTACAGACGAAATCAGCATCCGGTCGATAAAACGTTCATCCCGGCCATGCCGCGCGACCGCCAGTAGCTGGTTTACGTAAGGATCAGGATAGTCTTTGCCGAGAGATAACCCCCGCTTTTCCATGAAAGCATAGGTTTCTGCAAAATGCTCAAGCTCTTCCTGTGCGAGCTCGATCAGGCGAGGAATGATTCCTGTCCTGTCCGGATACTTAACGATCATGCTCATCAACAACGCATTTGCTTTGCGTTCGCAACTGGCGTGATCGATCAGGAACGCGTCAAAATCTGCGAGCACGGTTTTGATCCATTCTGGTGTCGTTGTACTCAGCAGCTTAAAGGATTTTTTACCCATTCTAATAACCTGTCTAAACTATTTATTCGCAATTAATTGTAACTGGCTCAACAACTCACACATGCCTAAATTAAGCCAGACAAATGGGCTAGAATGTTGCCAGCAGTCCAGGCATGTTAGTGCCACCAGCGATCAAAAATAAAAACAGGGGGATTCTGGATGAAGCTGATTACAGCAATCATTAAACCGTTTCGACTAGATGATGTGCGCAATGCACTCGGCGAAGTCGGGGTTAACGGTATGACGGTAACCGAGGTCAAAGGTTTCGGCAGGCAACGCGGCCACACCGAGCTATACCGTGGCGCGGAATATGTTGTGGATTTTCTGCCCAAATCAAAAATAGAAATCGCTGTTAGTGACGAGCTCGCGGAACGTGCGGTCGAGGCGATCGTTTCTGCGGCGCGCACGGGCAAGGTAGGCGATGGTAAGATTTTTGTCAGTTCTATAGAACAGACAATACGCATTCGCACCGGGGACATGGGCGATAGCGCACTGTGAGCTACGAAAATACAGGAAAAATCATGAATTATTTTCATAGGCTGGCGTGCGTCTGCGTGTCACTGGCAGTCCTGTTACCTGGTATCGCACTGGCTGACACTCTCGATACGGGGGACACAGCGTGGATGCTGACATCGACCATATTGGTCCTGTTCATGACGCTGCCGGGGCTGGCGCTCTTCTACGGCGGCCTGGTTCGTACCAAGAATGTTCTGTCCGTTCTGATGCAGTGTTTTTCAATCGCCTGCATGGCCTCGCTGTTATGGGTGATAGTTGGTTACACGATTGCATTTGGTCCCGATGGAACGGCCTACATGGGTGGTTTTGGCAAAGCCTTCCTCGCCGGTGTTGGCGAGGATTCGCTGAGCGGAACTTATCCTGAAACCGTGTTCGTGATGTTTCAGATGACTTTCGCAGTTATTACGCCGGCACTCATTATCGGTAGCTTCGCAGAACGTATGCGATTTTCGTCGATGATGCTTTTTTCCGCATTGTGGTTGTTGCTGGTTTATGCACCGGTGACTTACTGGGTGTGGGGAGGTGGTTGGCTTATGGAGCGTGGCTTCATGGACTTTGCGGGCGGCAGTGTCGTACACGTCAACGCAGGCGTGGCTGCGCTCGTCGCAGCGATATACATGGGTAAACGAAAGGGTTTTCCCGATACGCCTATGCCGCCGCACAACCTGACGATGACGGTTACCGGGGCATGCATGTTGTGGGTTGGCTGGTTTGGCTTTAATGCGGGCAGTGCACTGGCCGCAAATGGTGATGCCGGCATGGCCATGCTGGTCACACATATAGGCGCTGCTGCCGGCTCTCTTGCCTGGATGACAATGGAATGGATTCGGTTTGGCAAGCCCAGTGTGCTCGGTATTGTTACGGGCATGGTTGCCGGCCTGGGCACTATTACACCTGCGTCTGGTTTTGTCGGGCCCATGGGCGGACTCATTATTGGTCTTGCTGCCGGATTCGTATGTTTTTGGGCAACCCAGGCTGTTAAGCGCAAGTTTGGGATTGATGACTCGCTCGACGTATTCCCTGTCCATGGCGTTGGCGGTTTTCTCGGACTACTGTTAACTGCTCTTCTGGCCAACAGTCTTGGCGGTCAGGGTTTTCTTAGTGAGTCTATAACGAGCGCTGGCGCTCAGTTCGTGGAACAACTGATAGGCGGATTATCCGTAGCGCTTTGGTGTGCGATTGTTTCTTTCATAATCTTCAAGGTTATTGATGCGGTAGTCGGGTTACGCGTAACCGAGGAAGAAGAAACCGAGGGACTGGACCTCACGCAACACGACGAGCGCGGCTACAACAATTGAATGGTTAGTTGACCGTTCACTGGAGCTATGGGTTATTGATTCCCCACGTCCGGTAATCCGGACGTGGGGCTTTTTTTATTCGTTGTGCAGTCGCTCAAGTGCTGAAACTCGCTTGGGTATTTATATTCAGCGGTCTGGCTTGTACGCTGATTTGTCCGACCAGTATTGGTCCGCGGAAGTAAGGAATGACCGGAATGAGGAAACAAAGCGTGTGCCCTGGTGATTGCCGCACTGCTCAGTGCCTGTGGAGGCGGCGGCGCTTTTACGATCACGCCTACAGCGGTGTTTACGACGGCGCAGGAAGCACTGGATATCATCAGGGAGTTGCTCGACCGACTATTCGTGCAGGCAGACCTTGCGCTCGCCTTGACAACTGAACTGGAAGATTTCATAGCCGATCCTGACCTGCCGTTGATCTGTAATTCCGGCGGCACCGTCGAGCTCAATCTCATCTCGACCGATACGATCGAATTGGTGTTTATCAATTGCATAGATTTTGAACAGGTCGGCGGCGGCAGCATTCCGGGCATTCTTCACGGTACGGTTCGGGCCGAGCTCGTAAGCGAAGATCCAGACGATACCGAGACTAATTTTGATTTTGTCAATTTTGATTGGGCCGAAATGTACGATGTTGATAATGTTTTTGGTGCATTAGATGTGCGCGTCCGCACTCCGACGTCGGGACCCAATGCCGGGGATACGCTGGTCGATATCAACACCAGGGACTATAGAGGCGAGATCGATGGCGATAGTTTTTCTTTCATCAGGCTCTTCTGGGACAGTGATTTCTTTGTGTCTGAAGACCTGCGACAGGATGATTTTCGCGGGGGTTATGGGGGTGACAGCTTTGCAGGGGTTGTTGTATTCGATTCCGAAGTGCCAATCGTGTATGACAACACCAACGAGTGGTGCGAACAGGGTGTGCTCGAAGTCGAAGGGGATAGTAGTTCGTTAATAAGGGTCACGATTACCGACATGATGTGTGACCTGGCGGTCGAAATTGATGCCGATGGCGACGGCATTTTCGAGCTAACGCCGCTCGACTGGGAACTGGACGACATCGGCCTGGAAGCGCCGGGTTGCAGCTAGCCCTGACGGTCAGCCCTTGCTTCGCTTGTAGCTGACAATACGGCTGCCCAGCAATACCGCCAGTATGCCTGCATAAACAGTGGGCTCCAGGGTATCCAGCTTGACCTGCCACCAGAAATGGGTACAGGCAAGGATTCCTACGACGTAAACGAGCCGGTGCAGTTTTTGCCAGCGGCGGCCCAACCGGCGTCTCCACCCGTTCGTTGACGTTATCCCGAGCATGATGAGGCAGGTCAGCGCTGCCGTACCCAGGGTGATGAAGGGCCGTTCAACAATGTCCTCAACTATGGCTCCCCAGTCGAGCCCCTGGTCGGGAACCAGGTAGTTCAGGAAATGCACACTGACGTAAAAGAGGACGAACAGTCCGGTCATGCGCCGCAGTTGTATAACCCACGCCTGCGCGGTCAACAGGCGTATGGGTGTAAGTGCGAGCGTAATGAGCAACAGGCGAAGTGCCCATATGCCGATGAAGTGCTGGGTTTCCTCGATCGGGTCCGCACCCAGGCTTAAGCCTGCAAGCTCAAATACCGCCAGGGTCAGCCACGTGAACGGGGTAAGGCAGGCCAGAAACCAGGCCGGTTTGATCAGCCAGCGGACCTGCCGGGTCGTCGGAAAGCTCATCGTCAGGTATCCGGGTAATCTGCACCTGCGCTTATGCTGCCAGATTTAGCGTTGCGCGTGCGCAAGAATCAGAAATTCTTCACAAGGTCCATACCGGTGTATAAACCGGCAACTTGATCGGCATAGCCGTTGAGCATCAGCGTGGGTATTTTTGCCGCAAAAAATCCTGCGCCTATAGGCCGCTCGCGCGCCTGGCTCCAGCGGGGATGATCGACTTCGGGATTTACGTTGGCGTAGAAACCGTATTCCCTCGGTAAAGTGTCGCTCCAACTGGTGTAGGGCATCGTTTCGACAAAACTGATGCGGACGATAGACTTGATGCTCTTAAAGCCATACTTCCACGGAATGACCAGCCTGAGTGGAGCGCCGTTCTGGTTGGGGAGTGCCACCCCGTACAAACCCGTGGCGAGGATGGTTAGCGGGTGCATAGCCTCGTCTATGCGCAGGCCTTCGCGATAGGGCCAGTCGAGTATCGAGCGGCGCTGGCCGGGCATCTCGCCCGGCCGCATGATCGTTTCGAAAGCCACGTATTTGGCTTTAGACGTCGGCTTAAAACGCTTCAGAAGATCGCCGAGCGGGATGCCTATCCACGGCACAACCATCGACCAGGCCTCGACACACCGCAACCGGTAGATGCGCTCTTCCAGTGTATGCGGTCCCACGATGTCTTCGAGGCCGAAGGTACCGGTTACTTCCGCTTCGCCGTCTATCGTGACGGACCAGGGCTGTGGTTTAAAATTGCCAGAATTATCAACCGGGTCACTTTTTTTTGTACCAAATTCGTAGAAATTATTGTAAGTAGTAACATCTTCGAAGGAGTTCGGTTCCCGGGACGTGCTGTAGTGGCTTTTTATGACACCCTCCAGCTTTTTGTAACGGGCGGGGATATCCCCGGGCCGGGCAGCTTGCGGCAACAGCATCGCGGTACCCGAGAGACCGGCTGCCTGCAGCAGCTTCCTGCGGTCCAGGTAAACAGACTCCGGTGTTATATCCGAGCTCTTGATGTCCCGGGGTTTCTTGATCAGCATGTTTGTTCCACGGCAGGGCCCTGTTTTAAAGTGACCGCAGAGGCTCAAGTTCATGCTTCGCGGCATAATCTGGGTTACGAGGTTGGGAAGAGCTTTACCGGATTATATGTAATGAAGTTATACGCAGCCCAGTTAATTCGGGATTTACTCAGGTTTGTAAGTGCAGGCGTGCTGCTCCTTCTCGGCCTGGCATTGATCGCAGGCTGTGACAGCAGGCAAGGTTCTGACGCGGAACGTCCGGTCACCATTGCGGGTACCACTTTCCCGAACACGGCAGGCGAAGGTCACTGGTTGGGTTTCCATGAACGCCTGGCAGCAGCCACAGGCGGCCAAATGCCCCTGCGCCTTCTGATCTATGGCCAGCTCGGCTCGGAGGACCAGCTTGTCTCAGGGCTGCGGCGTGGTCGCGTGCAGTTCGCGAACCTGTCGGCCATGGCGGTATCCACCGTAGTCCCGGAAATGGCCTTGTTGTACGCGCCATTTCTTTTCGACGACGAAGCCGAAGCAGATTACGTTTACGATAATCATTTGACAGCGCTGTACAGGGAGTTGCTGGCCGAAAAGGGACTGCACCTTGTGAGCTGGTACGAAATCGGTTTTCTTGAGGTATACGGTAAGGAACCACTGCTGGTACCGGGGGACGCCGGTGGACGACGTTTTCGTGTCGGAGCGGGTCCGGCGGCGCGTTTATTTGCCAAAGCAATTGGTGCGGATGTCATCCCCCTGGGTTTTGCTGATGTGGTCGCATCACTGCAGACCGGTCTGATAGAGTCGGGCGAGAATTCTGTCAGCCTGTATGCTCGCACCGGTATTGCCGATGAAGCACCACACCTGACGCTGACGGATCATTCTTTCGGTGTATCGGCGATTGTGGCGAGCAAAGCCTGGTGGGACACACTGTCTGAACAGCAGCAGCAGCAGGTCAGCAGTGCGTGGCCAACAATAGACGACACACGTCGTGCAGTACGGGCGGAGTCGCAACGCGACCTTAAGGACGCTGCCGAACTCGGAATTGTTGTGCATCGTCTTAACGTAGAACAACGTCAGCTATGGCGGGATGCGACGACGAAGGCCACCGGTGAAATGATCAAAACCATTGGTGGTCGTTCAGGGGAAGTTTACGAACTTATACAGGATGCCAGGCAGGAATTTCGCCTGCAAAAAGAAAACTAGCCTATTTCTCCTTCGGTTGCCTGCGTTGGCAATTCAATACGTTCGCCATCGTCATCTCTCGTGTCCCCTTCTTCGAGGTCGAGGGACAGGTACATAAACTCATGGGTCAACCGGTTGTCTGTTGTTGCAACCGGCTCACCATCAACCATGCGAGGCCGGTAACCGATTCTGGATACAAGGATTTTTATCCGTTTATCGATAAGGCCGGGAGGCTCGGACTCCAGTACCGTTACATTTTTTACCCGGCCATTCTCATTTATGTCGTAACTTACGCTTACGTATCCGGATGAAAATGCGTCCGGGTCTTCGCGCAGCTGTTGCCGGGTCTTCGATCTGCTGGGGTGCACATCCGGTAGATACTCTGCCCTTATTCCCACGGGGGATCCGAAATAGTTGTCGTGATGCTTTTTAGCTTCGTCTTCTTCTGACAAGATCTGCCACGCACTTTTATAGACCCGGCGAGCATCGCGCATACTGCCGAAAATGCTGTAGTTGTCACCCAGCTCAATGAGTATGTCGGCGGTCAAAACAGGATCAGGCTCCGGACTGGCTTCATTGATTCGAATCGCCTGCTTCAGGAGACGAATTGATGTTGCCTGATTTGCACTGCGCATATACGCAGCAGCCAGGCCGCGCAATGCATCAATCTGCAGTGTACTGTTCTGGCTATCGAGCTGCCTGACTGCATTAACCGCAATCGTGTACTGCCGCTGCTCTTTCTCCGGCTGGTTTGTACGCTGGTACCATTCGGCCAGTTTAAAAACGGCGGGGATGACCAGTTCCAGGTTGTCACCATGCTCCTGCCTGATGATCATTGCCTGGACTTGCTGCTGAAATCCGGCTTTTCTCATATCTCCCAGCCCAACGTAACTTTCGGTCAACCCATCACGTATTTTCATTTGACTGGCATTGAACAACCCATATTCGACATGGTTGATTCTTAATGCGCGTTCGTATGTAGTGAGGCCAAGGTCAAAGTTTTCCATTGCGTTGTGGGCGGCAGCCATACCCAACAGTGGATTAACCAGTCGTGGCGAAATAATGCCCTGTATTTCTTCGATTATGAAAACACTTGCCTGGTAATTTGCCAGTGCCGCCGGATGATTACCCAGTTTCACCTGTGCCGTTGCAAGGTTTGTAAGTGCCAGACCTGCTTCAAGGGATACCTCGCCAAAAATACTGCGTGTACTTTCAACGGTCTGTGCCGCCGCGACCATGGCAAGCTGGTATTGTTCTTCGGCGTAGTAGTCGATAAAGCGCTGGTGAGCGTCATCCAGCATTTCCTGCGGTGTAAGCTGTTCCTGTGCGGGGCCGGCATCCCCGGCAGGCCCCGTTCCCCCAGATATGGCTTCCACCGCCTGTTCTTGCGGTACAACCATTTCCGTGGGTTCCGCAGAATCCTGGGCGTAACCCATCTGTACGGCCCAGAGGAGGGGCAGGGCCAGGCAGAGGCCATTATGTTGAGTGGTTTGGGTACCCATATATCTGCAGGTCTGAGAAATCGTTTAGACGAGTCAACCGGTTGTTAGTTCGTTCGTCATTAAGCTCTGACACGTGGTAATGCGCCACATGAATTCTAGCAGGAGAAAACCGCGTGACTGCAAAAAAGGGCGACCGGATAGATCATCGCATGGACAAACGTGGGCGCCATGCAGCCAACCAGAGACAGCGCCACAACCCGTAAACCGGTTTGTCGCTTGTCATAGCCGGCGCACCCCAAGGGGGCGCCGGCTTTTTCGTTTCCGTATAAACTGGACGGAACTTACGTGCGGACATATTGCCCTAATCTTTCGTTCAGGAAATGTAGCTGTAATGGATTTATTTTCCAGAAATGCGGAACTCCCGGATTTGGACCAGGCACCAGCCGGTCGTGCCGAGCCACTACCGGTATCTGGCACACACTTCGTTAATGGCAACCCGATGATCGAACCCTTTCCCGAAGGAATGCAAAAGGCAATTTTTGGGCTGGGATGTTTCTGGGGTGCTGAAAAATGGTTCTGGGAGCTGCCGGGTGTGTATAGCACCGCCGCGGGTTATACGGCCGGCACTACTCCGAATCCCACTCACCAGGAAGTATGTACGGGACTAACCAGCCATAACGAGGTTGTCCTGCTGGTATTCGATCCCATGGCCTGCTCTTATGAGCAGTTACTGAAAGTATTCTGGGAAGCGCACGACCCGACCCAGGGAATGCGGCAGGGTAACGATGTCGGCACCCAGTACCGTTCGGGTATATACACTTTTAGTCCTGATCAGCAGCAGGCCGCCGAAAACTCAAGAATGATATTTCAGGAATCTTTACAGGTATCGGGTTATGGAAATATAACCACCGAGATACAGGCTGCAGATAATTTTTACTATGCGGAAGACTGCCACCAGCAATATCTTGCCAAGAACCCGGCAGGTTATTGTGGCCTTGGCGGAACCGGCGTTTGCATGCCAGCCTAATTCAGTACCCGGTAGCCGCGGCCCCTCAGGCAGTTTTTTACGACAGCTTGTTTTTCAGCCGCCGCCCTGCCCCCCGACTTTGCGGCCCCTATCACGGCGCCGACCCCGGCACCGCGGGTTCCGCTGCCGCCACCGATTGCGCCTGCGGCTCCACCTACTATGCCACCGGCAGCTGCGCCCTTGGCGACGCCGGAGGACGTGTCGACCTGTTCAGAATATTGCTGGCACTCAGCCAGATCCTGTTCGTAAACACTCATATTCACACCCTTCGTATCTATGATGGGCTGGGGTGCGGATGAGCAGCCGGTAATGAGCAGGCCCAGAGCCAGTCCTGCAATTGAGCACTTGATATCCATATGCCTGCAACGCCTTATCCGTAGCCAAGTTGACAACACAATACCTGAATTTCACGGTGCAGAAAGGCGTCACGGCCGGTTTCTTAGCTACAAAAGTGTGACACCGGCCTGCATGTACGAGGGGTAATCCCCCTAGAATCAGAGGGATATCCGTGCGGGTGGCCCGCAGAGTGGGACCAGCAGGTACATGCAAAGAGTCAAGATAGATGCGGCCAATTTGATAGCTGGTATGTTTGTTGCCCAGCTGGATCGCCCGTGGCTGGAGACACCGTTCTTGTTCCAGGGTTTCGAGATTCGGGATGACTCGGAAATCGATCTTCTGCGGCACTACTGCCGCCACGTTTATATCGATGTAACGCGCGGTAGCATACCGGTGGATGATATTGAAAAACTGCTCAACCGGGCCGGAAGCAAGGTGGTGTTAAAAGTCGGTCAGGCCAAACCCAAAGTTGCACCCAAACCTTCTTTAAAGCACCGTATTTTGCACGTGCTCAGCAATATAGACCCGACCGGCCGTATCACGCATCGGTTGGACGGTTCCAAAACCTATCGGATCAAGGCTTCACTCAAACGCGAGATGCCGCAGGCCGCCGAGGCTTATGAAGTCGCAATGATGACGATGAACAACGTGCTCGAGCATGTGCGCGAGGGACGTGCGGTTGATGTAGCCAAGGTGCAGGAAGCAGTGGGTCCGATTATTAGTAGTGTCCTTCGTAACCCCAGTGCAATGGGTTGGTTCGTATTGCTGAAGAAGCGCGACGAATATGCGTATAGCCACTCCATTGCAGCGTCGGTATGGGCAGTCGTGCTGGGCCGCCACCTGGGCTTTGATCGCGCAGCCCTGGAAATGCTCGCACTCGGCGGAATGCTGCTCGATATCGGTAAAGCGCAAATACCGGAAGGTTTACTGAAGAAAAAAGATGAGCTGACCAACGTCGAAAATGACCTGCTTGCCCGGCATGTTGAATACGGGCTCGAACTGGTCAATGACTACCCGGGTATTGGCCGCGAAGTGCTCGACATGATTGCCAGCCATCACGAGCGGCTCGATGGCTCGGGTTATCCCAAAGGCCTGCAGGGCGCCGATATCCCTATATACGGACGGATTGCCAGTTTGGTGGATTGTTATGACGCGATGACCAGCGATAGGCCTTATGCCAATGCGATGTCTTCATACGATGCTGTCTGTGAACTCAATGCGTTGTCCGACGTGCACTTTCAGAAAGAGCTTGTCGAGCAGTTTGTTCAGGCGCTGGGAATGTTTCCTACGGGGAGCATAGTTGAGCTGAACAGCGGTGAGGTCGGGATCGTAGTTGAGCAGAATCATATTCGCAGACTGCGCCCAAAGATCATGGTGTTGCTTGGTGTGGATAAGCAACCGCTGAAAAAGAATCAAACTGTTGACCTTCGTAAAGTATCGGGTGATGAGCGTAAGCAGAATGCCAAATGGATACTCAGGGGCTACGAACCTGGCGCATTTGGCATAGATCCCGGCAACTATTTTGTCGCCTAGCCAATGATTACCGAGTATGGCTAAAAGAATAAACAGTCTAAGCGAGATTTTGGACGAGATTGATAAATTGTGCTCAAAAAGCACAGATACCTCGGTTGGCCTGTTGATTGGCGAATTGCAGGGGCTTAAAAAAATTAATATGCGGCATGGTTACAGGACCGGTGACGCCGCCATTGATGCGTTCCACGAGAAATTGCTAGCGGTTGCACACGATGATGATCTTCTGATCCAGATAAATGGCAAGAAGTTTGTACTGCTAGTGAGTGATGCGGCGCATGAGGGGCACATGCTGGCGACCGCCGAAAAAGTTGCCGCACTGGCGGAAGAGTGGATTGTCATTGAAAATGCCCGGTTGCGGCTCACCGTAAATACAGGTGTGTCACTGCTGCCATCCCTGGCGGATTCCCCTGAGGTGCTGCTGCACCAGGCAGAGGCCGCCCTTGAGCGCTGCATAGCGCTGCATGAGCGATTCATTCTGTGGCGCCCCGATATAAACAGTGATTCAGCCGGCGAAACCCACCCACTGTTCGACGCCAAGAGTGCGATCGATAATGGTGAATTTCGCCTCCACTATCAGCCGAAGGTTGATCTGCAAAGTGGAGATACCGTGGGCGCCGAGGTCCTCGTCCGCTGGCAGAGCATGGATGGATTGATTGCCCCGGGCAGTTTTCTAAATGAGATAGAACGGTCTCGCACCATGGCGCCGCTCTTACGTTTCGTTGTTAACAGTGCTTCCCGGGAAATGGCACGCTGGATTCGGTGGTCACCGGACTTTACCGTCGCTATCAACGCAACGCCTACCGATATTGGCGATATAGATCTTGTAGACGTGCTGGCCGACGTGCTGGATATGCGGGGACTGGATCCAAAGCATCTCATTCTTGAGCTGACCGAAACGACGCTCATGCATGATATAGACAAGGGTATTGAAACCCTGCAGAAACTTCGTGACTTCGGTGTACGTACGTCCATAGATGATTTCGGAACCGGGTATTCCAGCCTGGCCTACCTGCGGCAGTTACCTGTTGACGAAATTAAGATAGACCGGTCCTTCGTGCTGCGGATACTCGAAGACGAAACGGACCAGCGCATAGTCGAGTCACTTATTTCCCTCGCCCATGCCATGGGCCTGCGGGTCGTTGCCGAGGGAATCGAAAACCAGGGGGTTGCGGATGCGCTTGCGGGCATGGGGTGCAATCTCGGCCAGGGCTTTCATTTTGGCCATCCGGTAATCGCCAGGGAGTTTGAAGACCGCTGGCTGCGCGGCAACCATGAGCAAACCCCGGCCAACGCCTGACCCGCTATCATCCGGTCGCCGCGCCGGTTTCCGCTTTTCGGTCACCTTAGATTCCTCGCCTGCTTCGAACAATTCCTATGGGGTATGCTTGGCCGCAATACCAAGAACCAGGCAGGTGGGAGAACAGCCATGTCAGATTTCGTTCCCGAAGGCTACAAGGGGTTTACGCGGCGTCAGTTGCTGGCAGGGGCTGGTGGAATGGCCGGTGCGGCCGCGCTGGCAGGGTGCGCACAGGAACAGGCGGACAAACCGCTCGCGGCGGGCCACGCATCACTGGATCTCGACGATCCGGAAGGCAACCTCAAAGCTTTAATCAAACTGCAGGCCGATTTGTCCGGAGCCGACGCGATCGGCGGTTTCGGGGGCGAAGTCTGGGGCTGGGTGCCGGGTGAGGGTAATCGCTTGTTGTTCAAGAGTTATGGCATCGGCGCGAGCCATGTCGAACGTGTCGACAACGGCTGGCGGTTCTACCATCGCGAAGTCATGTATTACCTCGACCCTGAAACGAACGAGATCGTGCATGACTGGCTCAACCCCTACACTGGTCACCGCGTCGAGGTATTGCATATCCTGAATGATCCTGTGCATCGCTTTTATGCTATCAGCGGGGGTCCTTTTTCAGCACCGTGGCCCTATACCGTACTTGGCGATGACCTTGTCTTTCGGATCAGCATTTTCGCTTTCCGCGATTCAGTTATGCCGCGCAAGGAGTATCCGTTGCATTCCGCGGATGACAAATACCAGGCTTCAGAGTTGTGGATAATGAATGGCAGGGTTAGTGAGGTGATGAATCCTGATATCAATTCGGCCAGTTGCGTAACCTCGTGGGCACGCGTGGGGCAGTGGTTGCCATTCATGGAGATGGGCAATCGGCACGGGGTTATGGTCTACCACAGTGATGCCTACAAACTGCTTAATGGCCTGGACGATATTCCACCTGCTATACGGGCCTATACAGAGAAGCATCATCCCAAGTACCTGGAATCGCCCAAGACATGGCAATCGTTGGCCGGTAATGAAAGTCAGATGACGGTTTCGAAGGACGAGATTGATGCACGCTGGAACAGCGATGTACGACCGGTCGGCAGCGTGTTCGAAAAAAGCTGAGCTGAAAAACCCTCAGCCGGCGATAGCTGCTGCTTCTTTCTCGGCGCTTTCCACGACGTTCTGTGCCGTTGGCAGGTTCAGGAGCTTGCGTGCCTGGCCGGCCCAGTCATTTTTCTTCATCCGGGCGGCACTGATTGACAGTGACTGACCCACGGCGAGAAGTTCGGCTGAATCCATATCAGCCAGCTGTTGCAACTTATCTATACCAAGTTTGGAGAGTTTTTTCTGCAGCGCCGGACCAATTCCTTGTATGGCAAGCAATTCCTTTGAGTGTGAATTGCCAGCCTTTTCCACCGGTGTCGGTTCAGGCGCAGCCTTTATATTATGTTTTTCTTCGAGTGCCCGCTGACGCATCTCGCGAACCTTAAGTTCTTCATGAAGTTCGCCAATGATCATTTTCTGTTGTCTGAACTGTTTCGCAAGCGGTTTGATACGCACTCGCCAGGACTGGAGTCGCTGGTGCATCTGGGCGGTTTTTTCATTGGCCTTGTCTACCGCCGCCTGCATATTTTCCAGTTGTTTTTCCTTGCTCGCCAGACCCTCGCGCAAAGCCTGCACCGTTTCCTTAAGCTTGGTGTACTGAACCGTTGCATTAACCGGCGTGTCTTCCAGTGGCGAGACCCTGGCGGTTAATTTTTCCCGGAGGTCCCGGACAACCTGGTCGCGTTCGGCAAGTGCTTCTTTAAGCAGCTGGACCTCGGTGCGGGTGGACGCCAGGTCCTTCTGCCCGGGGGCAGGTTCCCCGTCGGGTACCACCTTTTGCGTCGCAGCCCCCGCGCCCTGGTTAGGACGTACGACGGACATACGCTGAAAAACTACCTTTCCAAGCAGCCAGCCGGCCAGGAAGGCCAGCGGAGCCGTTAAAAGCACTGTAGACAGGGTACTGCCCATGAGCGGTGTTCCCGGAAGCCCTAATCAGCTGAGAATAGGGACTGCGAGCGGGCCCAACTATGAGCCAGGTCACGGTTCATGACCTTGGCCGGGCTTTGGCGTCAGGCAATAGCCTCGAGGTCAGGAGTATCCGTTCCGGCCCCCCCTGAATGACGGGCCCGGATTATCGGGTTGCGACGACTCGCGATTACCAACTGCGGTTCGTTAATCTGGCCGCTGCTGCCTGACGTTAGCGCAATCCGCGGGGTAAGCGGCCAGTAGTCATCCTGGGAACAGACCATGCCGATCGACCCGTCGAGCAGTTCGACCCAGGTGCCGGTTGGGTAGATACCCATGGCATGGATGAACTCCTGCAACAGGGCATCATCAAATTTCGAACCGCGTTGACCATTGAGGTAGCGAAGTGCTGTATGTGCTGAAATCGCAGGCGCATATCGCCGGTCCATGGTGATGGCATCAAATGTATCCGCTATACCGGCAATGCGTGCATACAGGGGAATTTCAGTACCCCGTTGTTGTTGCGGATAACCGGTGCCATCGAAACGTTCATGGTGGTTACTGATCATATCTACAACGTGCTCCGGAACTTTCTCCAGCAGCCGCATCATGTCCAGACCGTGGCAAACATGCTTGCGTACCAGCCCGAATTCGTGGGGCGTCAGGTTATCGGGCTTGGCGAGGATCGTTATAGGTACTTCCAGTTTACCGATGTCCAGGAGCAGGCCACCGAGTGCCAGTTCAAGCAGTCCCGTACGATCGAATCCAAGACGGTGTCCAAACACGGTCGCCATGACTGCCGTGCCAATGGCACGACGATAGAGATAGGCAGATACCGGTTCGGTCCGTAACAACCAGATAACGGCGTCCGGGCACCGCTGAATACTTTCGACCAGCGGCACAAGGCTGGTATTCAAGGCCTCAAGATCAGGCAGTCTTCCCGTGCGGACGTCACGCATCATTTGTCTCACGGAGTCGGTTAAAGCGCCGAGAGCCGGCCTTGCCCAGGGCAATTCCTCACCGATGCTGTGCCGGTCAACACGAGGCGCAAGTGCCGATGCAGGAACGGCATCAAAAGGTACTACAACATCCTTCGGTTCTTCACTCTTGAGCGGATCGATATAGACATAGGTGCAGAAGCGCTGGATCTTTTCGATTTGCCTTGAATCATGCACGTAGAAACCATCCGGTGGAAACGGGGTATGGAGCCACAGGCGATCGAGTGCTGCGACAAACATACCGGGTCGCAGACGATCTGCCTTTAAGGCAATCAGGTGGTCTTCGGGTGTGCTACCCATTTTATGCTTCTTCTTTTAATTGATTTGCAGGCACTGAAAACTGTAACAGCAGGCCTGCGGATGAGCTGTGACACGGGTCACACGTGTCTGAGCAGTGGAGGCATTAGGTTAAGTGACGACAGATTTCCAGCCCGCGCGAAGCAGGGCTGGAAATCTAGATGTCGGAACTTATGTCGGCAAAGCAATGCTTTGCCGACTTCTATACCCAACAGCCAAAGTG
>PBYE01000082.1 GCA_002729495.1 Chromatiales bacterium | reverse complement strand
CTGCACTGGCTACTGCACTGGCTACTGCACTGGCTACTGCACTGGCTACTGCACTGGCTACTGCACTGGCTACTGCACTGGCTACTGCACTCGCTACTGCACTCGCTACTGCACTGGCTGCGGTCGCAAATGTAATTGATAATAATACCGTGTAGCCGTTTTGTATCGAACGCGGACGCGTCCTCTTTCCCGAGATGCCTGGAAGGCCATCTAAGCTCAGCCGCGCCTTGGCCGATGTGCGGCTCCAGCTCAAATCCGGCAAAACGCGAGGGCAGAACCCGCGCGACCTGGATCCGGACGAGATCGCCGCTCTCGAGGAGACGCGCGGCGTGCTCGAAGCCAAGGGGAAGCAGAAGGCGAAGGAGCGCGCCATCTCCCGAATCAACGCGCACACCACCTCAGAGGCGGATCGTGTCATCAAGGCCGTCGAAGAGGCGAGCAAGCCCGCCAACACATACTTCGACGCCGTCGGCGGCGCGGGCAGCTCCACGGACCTCCGCCTCCAGGGCAAGGCACTGATTGAGCGAGCGAAGGAGAAGGACCGCCAAGCAAAGCGGCAGGCGACGGAGGAGCGGCGGGCTGCGGCCAAAGCAGAGAAACAGCGGCAGAGGATCAAACGGGGGACGGAGACGGACGCCGTGGCTCCCGCGCCCCCCACCGCGAGCTCGCCGCGTTTGCTCGAGCACCTTCTCTACCTTCATGACGCGACGGCGGAGCTCATAGCGTGTTTGCGCCTTGAGAGGGGCATCTCGGAGGAGAGCGAAAACGAGGCAGACGGCAGTGGCGGAGGCGACGGCCCCGGGGCACCGGCGGAACTGCCGGAGGACGAACTGGCACTCATCCGGAACGGGTACCACCCGGGGTTCGTCGAAGGGCAACTGCTGGCCGACATGCTGCGCCTCACCGACGCCGGCGCGCCTCACACCTTTCTGCACCGGGGCAAGCCTGTCAAGAGCCTCCCGAAGATCATCTACGGCGTCCGCGACGAAGCCACGGGCGAGTATCCGCTCTTCCGCACCGGGAAGCAGGACAAATCTGGCTGGGGTGCCGTCCAGAACATGCCCGAGCCGCTCCTGGCCGTCGCCGCCCTGATCGAGGAGAAGTTCAGCGTGCCGCGGCCCAACCACGTGTGGGCCAATTACTACCTCAGCGGCGCCGAGTACTGGATCCCGGTCCATCAGGAGCAAGCCTTCTCGCGGAACTGCCGCAACTTCGAGTCCGAGGGGACCACCTTCATCGTCTCCGTCGGCGCGTCGCGCCCCCTCATCATCACGGACCTGGCGAGCAAGGGCGCGACCGACCGAGCCGGGCTCAACGTGCTGGCGGAGGCCCCGATGGACGAGGGCGCCCTGTACGCCCTGACAGGCCCCCTCAACGTCAAGTACGCCCACGGCGTGCCAAGAGACGCCTCCGTCGCCGGCCGCCGGGTGACCTACGTCTTCCGGCGCGTGGAAAATGCCGTGGTCAACCCAGAGCGGCGCTACTACCGCGAGCTTCAGAAAGGCGGCACGCTCGGCCCGCAGATACCGCTCCCCGAGGAACCGGCCGCAGCTCCGCAGGTAGGGCTGCCGAACACAATCTCCCTTGCGCCGACCCGCGAGGTCAAGCTCAATGCCGGGTTGCTGCGGGAACTAGGCATGGTTGACGACTCCGGTCGCCTCACGCAGCTCCGCTCCACCACCCTCATCGAGCCTCTGCTGGCGCTGGCGCTGCTCCGCAACATCAAGAAGCACGAAATGCGCCCAAAGAAGTTCCCCGCCGGCCCGTATCTGATCCACGTCGGCGGGGCCAAGACGCCACCGGGCTACAAGGACATGCTGGAGCAAGAATGGCCAGACCATCCGCCATATGGGTCCAATCCTTGCAGCGCCATCTACGGCCTGATGTACCTCGAGGAGCCCGTGGCCGCTGAGAGCTTGGACGATCCTTGGGCTCACCTCAGCACGTGGGGCATGCGAGGCGCCTGGGGCATCGAGTTCGAGACGCCCGTGCTGCAGGTCGCCGGGGCCAGAGGCGTCTGGTATCTGAAGGACGAGACGTTGATCGCGGGAGTCCAGCAGGCGCTGGTCGGGGCAACCCTCCGAACTTTCCCTGCAGGCTCACCGTGAGGAGGGCGGACCGCCGCAGCTTGGCTGACCGTCCAGCGCCGCAGTAAGAGGCGCCTGTGACGGCTGCGACGGCAGTGGGAGGGCGTGAGAGCCGCCCGTTCTTGTGAATAGCGCCTCTGGCGAGCAACTGACAGATGCAGACAGTTGCGGTGTGTGTGTGTGTGCTGCAAAACGTTTCGTCGTCATCATCCAGCGTAAGCGGTATCATCGTCGAAGGCTGCGAAACTAAACCGCGCTAACGTTAGCTAGGCGAGCGCAGACTGGGAGCGCAGGCTGACAGACCTACGGACAGACATACGGACAGACATGCGGACAGACCTGCGGACAGACCTGCGGACAGACCTGCGGACAGACCTGCGGACAGACCTGCGGACAGACCTGCGGAGCCTCGGTTGTACGCATTTCGTTGGATGTGTTAGTTCTTGTAGCTTAGCATTTGATCTAGCGGGTGCTTCCTGAGGAGCTTGTGACGGGGGTCCAAGGGCCACATTTAGCAAACGTGCCCGAGCAATTTCGAGATACTGAGGCTGGGGCAGAGTCATATTGAGTCGCGCCGGTGTCGTAGTGTGTCTTGAGCAGCGCACGCTTAAAGTGATATAATGTAGCATCCCGCAGTTTCAATTCGAGAAGCGCTCACCACGCGCTTCCTCCGCAATCCTCACCCAACACACGCGCGTGCCGCCATGGCCAACCCGCACCTCGCCGGCGCCAGCACGCAGATTCGCTGTCAGCGCTGCCCACAGAACGAGATTTTGTGCGAAGGGCGCTGCCTGACCTGCGACGGGCCACATCTGTCAACGCCTTCCGCGGCGCGGTCCGAGGAAGCCCGTCGTGCTACACCAGACGCACCGGCCGCGCCACGTGCACCATCAGCGCAGTCGCCCAGTGAGAACCGCATGCAGAGTCCCGAACGGAAGAAAGCACGCAGTGACGATCATCCTGTTCCTGCGCTCGCGCTCGCCACGCAGCCGGAAAACGAGCCCCCGCCGTTTTCCACCCCTCGCGAGGAGGTGCTAGGCACCGCACCAAGCAGTACTCCGGCTGCTTCTGCGCCCAGTTTGCCTGTCATCGAGCAGTCGGCCTCCGGCGCCGCTGCTGCTCCGTCTGCATCGGGACCGGCGGCTTCAAACACAGCGACGCAGGTCCACGACGACGTTAAGGCCGCCGGCGTCGTTCTTTGGACCAAAGACGGCACCGTCCTCGTCGGTTGGAGCAAACGAAAGCAGGAGTGGTCGGAGCCGGGCGGCAAACGCAACGAGGACGAAAGCATCGAGGATTGCGCGAGGCGACACCTTCACGAGGAGACTGGGCTGCGCGCGGATCAGCTGCAAATCGATTGGGGCGAGGCCGTGCAGGTCAAGGACTGCAAGTACGTGTTCTTCCAAGGCCACCTTGGAGACCACAGCCCCACAGCGACCGGCAAATTCGAGAAGTTTGTCGCAGTGCCCCTCGATAGGCCAGACGACGGTTACACTTATCGCCTCAAGCGTGTCGTTGCCGTACTTCGACAAGCCACGCTGAGCCGACCGCAGGGGCTGGCTAACTTCCCCAGTGGCCCGCTCACACAGCCTGCTGCATCTATTTCGTCACCGGTGCGCGCCAAGTCCCAAGTCAGCAACGCACAAGCTGCATCGGAGGCATCGGGGTCCACAGGCGAGCCGATCTCGGAACCAACGCCCAGCGACTCCCCCGCAGATGCGCCGGCGGCCCCGCTCAAATGGGCCATGTATCGGATGGGGCGCAAGGCTGATGCATTCAAATTGCCCGGCACTGTCATCGAGGGTCCGACCGGCAGAGCTGGCAAGGTCACCGTCGAGCTCCTGGCGCGGAACAAGCAGAGCTTCAGCACCAAGACCAAGTTTGCCTCCGATCAAGTGGGCGATTTCTTCGAGCAGCCGTCGTTGGACGCACAACTCGCGAAATTGAAAGGGAAAGCGCGGGACAGGAGCATCGGCAGTGCCCAAGTGATCTTCGACGCGATCGACTTGGAACAGGTTCGCCGCTTGGGCTCTGTGCGCGCTTCCGCCCTGATCGAGCTTACGGGTTCCGACGCCGACGGCCTGGACGCCGACGACTTTCACAAGTACCCGAAGGAAACCGTGCGGCAACGTTGCGCTCGCGATTTGCTGCGGGCCCAGCGCGCGGCGGAGAACGACGACGCGCCCAAGTCTGGAACCAAGAGCATCGGTCGGCCAATCGTGCTCTACAGGAACGACAAATTGTCCCAGATCACGGGCGTGCCGGGGCGCCTGGTCTCAGGCGTGCAGGAGATCCCGGCCGAGAACCATTTCCACAGCACGTTGAACTCTCTTTCGGAAATCATGCCCGAATACTGCGTCACGCGCTCGATCGCCTGCGCGCCCAAGTGGTACAAAGAGTTCGTGCGCCCGAGCACCGTCAACGACTTCGACCGCAAGACCTCCTTCCCGGCCGTTGTCGCCAAACGGTACCCAGACCTCGAGCCCGTCAGAGAATGGTGCGCAGACAAGCGGGCGTGCGTAGAGAAGTGCGAGCTGGAACTCAACGACGGCAACATTAAGGCGTTAAAGGAGTTTTGTAATGCTGCGGCTGGATCTGGCAAGCCCGTGGCGGATGCTTTCCTCGCGTCTACGAATCTGTCAGAATTGCCCACGTGGTGCAAAGAGTACCGCGACGCCTTGCGCGAGGCTGCTCGCAGAGACGAAGAGCGGGAGGAAGGCCTGACGGCAGCCTTCAACAAATTGGGGCTGGACAAGAGGACCCTCACGAACAAGGTCCACTACGTGTGCAACAGCCGGGACGAGCGGCTCGAACTGGACAAGTCCATTCAAGCGGCCGAGTCCGTAGCCGAGATCGTGTCGCTGGAGTCTGACGGCTGTCCATGCATCCCACTGGACGGTGAGGAGCCAACCGAGGATTGGCAAGCAGCTGTGCTGGGCTTGATGGACGGGGCCGCGCAGTCCACCACGCACGTGTACAAACCGTACCGCAGCGCCGAAGAACTCTTCATCGAGCTCAAGCAGAAATACCCAGACGTGCCCGAGAGCGCCTGGACCCAGGTCGACGACGACTGGCTGGAGATCGAGGAGAAGAAGGGCCATTGCTACAAGCGCCTCTGCATGGGCGAGCGACCGGTGCTGTGGCTCAAGGACCTCGTGCCGTGGCACGTGCTCCCCAATGGACGCATCGTCAAGGACGTCTACCGCTGCATCCCCGCCAGCAAGGACAGCATGGAATGGTGGCGCTTCGAGGAGCTGCCGAAGGGTGGCATGTGGCGCCAGGTGCCGCCGCCGGTTGTGAAAGCCCAGCTCGAAGAGATCTCCCTCGACATGCTCTGCAACATCCGTGCCGTGAGTAAGGCCACCGCACCGAGCGATTTCCTGGAGGGACAGATCACGGGCCACATCGTGTCCCGGCTCAGCCTCCCGCTCTACGACCAGACCTTCTCGCACCAGATCAACGGGACCGTGTCGAAGGACTACGTTCAATTTGGGCTCGGCGAAGTGCTCACCCGGCAACACACCATCGAGCCCGGCCGGGCGGATCTGTACATCGGCAGGTGCGCGAACTTCCCTTACCCGGAAAGCGAAATGCAGAAGATCGAAGAAGGCTTGGCGGCGAAGGGCAGGTGCTTGCTCGCCACCTTGCGGCGCGTCCGGGATTTCGAGAGAGGACTGGTCGTTGGCCAATACGTGAAGCTCCCCGACGACATCGTGCAGGAATTGGAGGCCATCGCCAACGAGCCTGGCATGGAGATGCTCAAGCTCGTGCACAGCATCTTCGAGGACTGGACCATGACGATCTTCCGCGGGGGCAAGTGCGTCGCGGCAGCGATTTTCGCAGAGGCGGTGGAGAAGTTCGTCGTGGACCTCGGGACCTCGGGCAGCAACGGCAAGACGCTGCTGCAGCGCATCGCCGAGGTTTCCTTCGGCGACTACGCGGAGCAAATCAAGGAGACAATGATGACCAAAGATCCACCCCCGCCGGGCAGCGCTTGCCCGGATCTCCTGCAGATGCGCGGCGTCCGCTATTTGTGCACGCCAGAGGTCGAGAGCACACAGGCCATCAAAAGCTCGTGGATCAAGAAGCTGCCGGACGCTGCGACCAAGTGGGGCGCCCGCGACTTGTACAGCTCCCTCACCATCCACTTCCGCCTCTGGGTCACTTTCTTCATATCGGCCAACGGCAAGCTCAAGTTCACAATCGTCGACGGCGGCGTGGAGCGACGCTGCCTGGCGTGCCCTTACGACCTGAAGTTCACAGAGGCGCAGACCGAGGACCATCACCGCCAAATCCGCCAGGAGGTCAAAGAGGACGAGTGGCTGCTGCCTCGGAGGCCGGGCTTCTGGCTGTGGGTTCGCGACATCCACAAAGCATTCTTCGTAGACGATAGCGCCACAAAGCTCAAGCACGTCCCGCAGAAGATCGTCGACGCCACGGCCGAATTCCTCGCCGCAGAATGTTCCGCGGCCCTGAGAGAGTGGCTCGACGAACGCACGAAGCAGGCGGACAGCGCCAAAAACGCAATCACCAAGCACGCTTTGCTTGGCGCCCTGAAGGACACATCGCCATATAAGGACCTGAAGCCGAAGGAGCTGGAAGACACTATTGCGCGCACTTGCCAGATCGTGTCTCCGAAAGGCTTCCGCGAGAGGGTCAAGTACGAATTGAAGGGTGGACAAGCCGTGTACATCAAACTGGAGAGTGAGCAGGCCGCCTCGAGCTGGGCTGGTGCCGCCTCGAGCTGAACAGCTGATAATTGTTGAGTGATTTTGTCGGGCGACAGGCCCTTGTACATATTGCAAATAGTGACTCTCACTTACGTTTGCGGACGCGGGTCGGCCGCGCGCATGCATTTTGCATCTGCTTTTCTTCAGGCTACAGACAAAACGTGCGCGGGTTAGCGAGTCGCTGCTGTCGATGTTGCTTGCGTCGAACCATCGTGGGTGTGTGAGGTTGCCGCGTGTCAGGAACACCCGAGCATGTAGGGTTCGGGTAGGTTAAGTGCGTTCATGCATTGTTTGAGGGGGTTTGTAGAGTATTGGTTTTGCGCGCGCGCGCGTGGTAACCAACTGTCTGAATGTTGGTGGCGCTTGCGTTTCGCACATCGCGTGTTCCAGATGTCCGCGTTGTTCGCAGTACACGACCAGACCTCCAGATGGGTTTCATTGTATTATTGAGATCCTGCAATTGCATGTTGCAAAGTAATGGTTTAATGCAGTCAACACACGATGTGTCCGCTCGAGAAACGCAAAGGTCGACTCGTAGCGCGCGATGCCTGTGATGACCCAAGTGTCGCCACGACGAAGAAAGTCGCTTGGCGCGCGACGGGAATTCAGTCCCGGTTCGTGCCAACCCACCAAGTACCACGGGCTGTCCCACGACGGCCCGGCTGGCGCGCGATGCCCGTGGGGAGGCGGTTCGCGCCAACACACCAAGCGCCGCAGACTGTCCCACGACGGCCCGGTCGGCACGCAGAAAGCGACGGGAGCGACGGGAGCGGCGGGAGGCGTCGCATGTGATCTTGGCAGAATTTGCGAAGGGGCTGTGAAGGGCTGCGGAGGATCGCAGGCTCGCAAGCCTGCAAAATCATGAACTGTGGTACTGGGGGGGGGGGGCGCCGCCATAGCAATCAAAGACGTTGGTGGCGCGGCAACGAGCCTCCTCTGTCTGACCTGACCGTCTCTGCCTGACCGGGGGCTCTCGCGAGGCTGACACAGAGGCTGACGCAGAGGCTGACGCAGAGGCTGATGCAAAGGCTGACCTGCAGAGGCTGACCTATACAGAGGCTGACGCAAAGGCTGAGCGCGCGCACGCGCGCAGAGCGGCTGACGCAGAGGAGCTGACGCGGAGTGGCTGACGCAGAGGGGCTGACGCAGAGACTGACGCAGAGGCGCTGACGCAGAGGCGCTGACGCAGAGGGGCTGGCGCAGACCCGCCGCGCGGTCGTGGCACAGGTCGTGGCAGGTCGTGGCACAGATCGTGGCACAGGTCGTGGCACAGGTCGCGGCACGGGTCGCGGCACAGGTCGCGGCACAGGTCGTGGCACAGGTCGTGGCACAGGTCGTGGCACTCAGCCGGACTCAGCCGGACTCAGCCGGACTCAGCCGGACTCAGCCGGTGCCGGCGGGTGCAAGTCGGGTGCATGGAGGGTGCATGAAGGTGCATGAGGGTGCATGCTGTGTTTTGAAGCACGTCACGGGGCGCTCTAGCAGCGTTTCCATAGCACCCTCCTGAGGGGGGGGGATGGGCAGTCCTCAACAAAACTCTGCAAACTCTACAAAGTCTGCAAAGTCTGCAAACTCTACAAACCCTTCTTCGACCAGTTGTTGTGTATGGAGGGCGCCGGCGGGTGCATGGGGGGTGCATGAGGGTGCATGCGGTGTTTTAGAGCACGTCGCGGGGAGCTCTAGCAGCGTTTCCGTAGCACCCTCCTGAGGGCGGATGCGCAGTCCCAAGAGGGCGGCTCAACAAAACTCTGCGAACTCTACAAAGTCTGCAAAGTCTGCAAACTCTACAAACCCTTCTTCGGCCAGTTGGGGTGCATGGAGGGTGCCGGCGGGTGCCAGTCGGGTGCGGGCGGGTGCATGGGGGTGCATGGGGGTGCATGCGGTGTTTTCAAGCACGTCAGGAGACGCTCAGGCTGCGTTTCCGTAGCACCCTGCTGAGGGCGGATGGGCAGTCCCAAGAGGGCGCTCAACAAAAACTCTGCAAACTCTACAAAGTCTGCAAAGTCTGCAAACTCTACAAACCCTTCTTCGGCCAGTTGGAGTGCATGGAGGGTGCCGGCGGGTGCCAGTCGGGTGCGGGCGGGTGCGTGGGGGGTGCATGGGGGTGCATGCGGTGTTTTGAAGCACTCAGGAGACGCTCAGGCTGCGTTTCCGTAGCACCCGGCTGAGGGTGGATGGGCAGTCCCAAGAGGGCGCTCAACAAAAACTCTGCAAACTCTACAAAGTCTGCAAAGTCTGCAAACTCTACAAACCCTTCTTCGGCCAGTT
>PBYE01000081.1 GCA_002729495.1 Chromatiales bacterium | reverse complement strand
TACCCGGTCTGATTTCTTATCCCGAGTGTACTGTCGTCTCCGATTTCCGTCCCAAGGTATTCCAAGAGCCGCGCTGGCAGTTCTCATCATGTGGTCTACATCGATGACCTGCCACGTAGACAAGACCGCACACCTCGAAAGCGATAGCCACCAAAAGTTGCCGATTTGATCGATTGGGGAGTATTTTGGACTTTCACACCGCCTGTCAAGACAAGATGCCGACGTAGGCATCCCTCAAAACGACTGGACGAATCGACCGTGCAACACCACCAGATTCTCGAGGCCTCGCCCAAGGAGGGCAGGGTGACCGCGATCCAGCTCGTCCACATACATCGAGCTCAAGCAAACCAAGGCGCACGCCGCATATTCCTGATTTGCCTTGTCTGCCTTCAAGCGAACCAAAGTGGCCCGTTTCCTGCAAGTGTGCTTGACCCCTCATCCTGAGGCGTTTGCCCGGCACGTATAGAGGACATGCAGGCCGCGCAGCGGTTGATTCGTCAACCGAGTTGAAGACGCGCAAAGTGAGGCGGGTCAAGTCATGGCGCGTCGTCTGCAAGTCTATGAGCAGCAGGCTCTGAAGGAAGGCCCAAGGACACAATTGCGGAAACTGAGGGTGTGAAGATGATAAAAAGGAGATGATCGGGAACGAGGGAGGCTACAGTTATAAGGCAGGCGTTCCTCTTTTTGAATAGAAATCACCTCCTTTTGCCTCACAATTCCATGCTCAAAATTCCAAAGACATAAGAGTCATATGTCGATCACTTTGACAATATTTAACTACGACACTGGGCGTTAGGTATTCCTTCACCGACGCCTTACCGCGGTGTCGCCTTGTTTCCACCGGTGACCAGGACTCCTTGACCCACGGACACCGTGCTCGCCCCAGGCATCCCGCAACCATGGCGACGCAGGGCCAAGGTTTCGTTCAACTGCCCCCAAGGCCGCAGGGCCAGTCACAGCAGCCCTTCCAGCCCGGATTCGGTAACGTGAATCACACGGGCCCAACTCCGCCACCTCATCCCCCCATGGGCCAGATGCCCCCAGGACATCAAGGAGGACAACCGCGTCCAATAGGCAATCATCAGGGCACAGCGTACGCCCAACCCCAGTATGGCCGTTCTGGGTCGCATGATCTTTCGTCGCCCACTCCGCATGGAATGCCCCAGCACGGCATGTCCCAGCACCACTCACCACAGGGCCGTTCCGCTCGCCGCGCTAGACCCGTGGTTCACAATGCGTTGGAGCGCCGTGCGAAGCCAAGGACTCAAATATGTGATCTTCGGACCAGAGTGACCAGTGAGCACGAAGCCCGCAACGCATTGTCATCTTACGTGGTTTGGACCATCAAGAAAGATGGGGATGCAGCGGGCATCGACCCCGAGGGCAACCTCGTCGTGCCCACGTGGGCCCGCGCAAAGCATAGTGAAGACACAGGGGTCTCCCAAGAAGAGGCAGCGCGCAGGGTCTGCGACTTGCAGCTGGACACCGAGCCCGTGTCCGACAAGAAAGCAAGGTTGACCACCGCCATCCAGGATCAAATCCAATATGCCCAGGAGCAGCTCGAAGACCAGGAAGAGGACCCGGAGACCTATTGCTATGAGCTGAAGCAATTCCACCAGTCGATCAAGAGGGTGGAAGTCTCTCCCTACCTCACAGAACAGCACTTTGGAGACGATCAACGGAGTAGTCATAGCCGCAGCAGTCGGAGTCACGGCCGATACTCGAGCAAGGACAAGAAAAAGAGAGACAAGTACAAGAAAAGTTTCAGTCTGTACGATACCCCCAAGTACAAAAAGTCCAAGACCAAGACCCAGAAGCAGACAGACTCCATCACTGCTTATTTCAGGAGAAAGCCTCGCGATGGCGTCAACTGTCTGCAGATGTGGGAGGATCTCCAGCATGGCAATGACGACTGGGACAGGCTACGCTCGCCCTCCAGATATCAATCGCAACAGCCTTTCAACGGTACAGGCCAGCATTCCGCTCAGCAGGGTGGCTTTCGCCAACAACAGCCCATGGGTAATCACCAAGCTGGCCAAATGCGGCCGAATCACGCCCCTTTTCACCAGGGCTTCGGTCAACAGGGCGCTCAGCACAACATGCCACAGCAAGCGGGTATGCCTCATCAGCAACAGTTCGGCCATCAGAACCAAGGTGCCTTCGGACAAAGCCAGCCAATGCCTAACATGCCACGTGGTGTGCAACAGCACCCAGAAGCTCCCAACCAGCAGCACGCTTTTCCTCAGGCGCAGTATGCCCAAAACCAAGGTCAGCAGAGTGGTGTCCAGCCGAACCAAAGATTCCCACAAGGGAACCAAGGATCCGGACCAGCTGGACAACACCAACAGGCACGACCAGGCCAATCGGGGGCGCCTCAAGCCTTCCAACAAGGGGTTGGGGTGAAAAACGGCGCCATGGGACGCGGCAATGCGCCCAACCAAGGCGTCCGCCCTCAGGTCTACAACGCTCAGCAGAAGAACGTCCCCCCAGTACCGCCTATGCACGGACGTCCTGAGCACCGCCGTGGAACATCGCCTCGCGTCTTCCCGACGTCACCCCGGTCTTCTGGGAGCTCTTTCTCAGACAGGGACAGTGGGAGCGATAGTGACACCAGCATAGAGACGCCCGCTTCATCCGTGGGCTCGCGTGGTCGTCGCAGCAACCGCCAGCCCAAGGCTTCTCGGGGCAGAACACGAACCCGAGGCCGTGATCACAAAGTATATGGCGTACCCTCTCGTGAACATAGCAAAGCCCCTCCGTACCCGCGGCCCGTCTCACCGCCAACGTACCACCCGCGATCAGCCATGAGAACGCCTTCGAGATCTGGGTTGAGGCAGCAGGAATTCGGTCGTACAACACCAAGACACTTCATGGACGATGCTGATCAGTTCGCACGACAAAGGCTGAACAGCTTCGACCACGAAATGCTGGGAAGGAAGATGACCGGAGACTTCAGTCACCGTTCTCCTCCTAGAAGGGCATACTCAGATCACTTCGAGTACATGCCGCGAGAAGCCTTCCCTAGAAGAACAGTACTAAGTGACTTCGACCAGCCGCTGCCTCGCCGCCCAATGATGGACGGCTTTGACGAGCCTCGAGCGATGAGGGGTGGCAACGGTATGGACTTCAGACGAGTCTCGCCCGGCTCTGCTAGGCGTGCCATGTTTGGGGAAGACGACTTGGACAGACTGTCGGAGGATCTCGATGGTCTGCGGCTGGACAGAGGTTTTGGCGGCGCGGGGCGCAGGGCCTTTGTTGGTCCGGACAGGCTCGAGCGAGGGTTTAGAGACCGCTTCCGGGGCCGCGAGTACTATGGAGACGACGATCTCAAGCATACACGATTTGCTGACGGGACCCCAGGTCTGAATTATGGCAGACCCACGGGAAGAGCTTTTGTGAATGACGGTTACCGCACCCTCGGGCGAGGACGAGCAGCATCTTACTGGGGGGAGTAAACTTTCCCTTCCGGCAACGGACATTTGTTTCCTTACTGTGAGAATTTGTTTTCTCTTTGCCTCTTGAACTTTACTTGCTCGCATTCGCTTGAGCATTGATGAATTGACATGACATTCTCCGAAGATGATGAATAATTCGCTCTTGAGCTTGGGTAGTCTGATTATGATCGCTCAGGAAATGATCGTTGAGGGATGGCCAAACTCAAGCGACCGTACAGACAATATACGCCATACGAAAGCAAAGATTGATGACACAGGGAATGTGGTTAGTGATTTGAGGAATTTCAGAGCTACTACTAGTAATTGCTAGACCGAGTGTTGTTTGGCTGGGGAGTCACGTGCTCGCTGCGTAGTTCGCGCTGATCACGCGCTGGAAACAACGGCGCGTCCACCTCTAACAATCAATCAACGCGACTCAGACTATTCGCATCAGCAACAGTGACCGAACCCCTCATCCAACAGCCGACCACGACTGTCCGCCGCTGCGCCTCGACAACCATCCTCAATTACCCGCAAACTTACTTGGGATGGTCCATGCGGGCGTGGGCAATTCTTGACTTGTCGCCAGACGCGTTGCAAGTTCCTGAACCTTGAAACTCGGACACACCCGCAGTCACGACGCCACGAACCTTCCAATGATCACGCGTCAACAGTCCATCGCTCTTTCGCCGACTTTTTATGAAAGCAAGAATCACTAGCCTTCCAATTCGATCCTCGCCGACCCGTCGCAGCCTCTTCCGAACAGCGTCTCTGCCCGCCCTTCACACCTCTGCCACCCTGCAAGCACCACCTCACCCAGACACCATGCTGGCCCGGGCATATAAGGAGCACCAGGCAAACCCGCCTCCGCGTAATCCCTTGTCGAAGCAGCTGTTTCCTTCCAGCAGCCCGGCCGCCACTGCGGACATCAGGGACCAATTCAAGAAGCCAGGCACGCATGGCTCTGCCCCTGCGTCGGCGAGGACCGAAAGTTTCGACGAGCAGTCTTCTCACAGATGGGGGACTTCAATTCAGAGGGGCCATAACAATGATCGTTTAGCTGCGTTGTGCGGGAGCTCTGGTTCTTTCAGTCATCGAGATGATGGGGTGATAGATCTTACTGGACCACAGGGTGACGTTCCCAACTCAGTAGAGCTCTTCGCTGACGACTTCGACGACGACGCTGATCTGGATCTCGACTTCGAAATGCCCAACGCTATGCCAGCTCCAGCACCGAATCCAGCCAAGAATATCGACCCTGTCGCCAAGGAGAACATCCCTCCATCTTCGGTATCAGCACAAGAAGTGCCTTGGTCTTCTTCGCCGCCCGCACATTGGCTTCCGCCGAAACCTCAACGCTCTGCGTCCGCAATGTTGGCCAACTCTTTGAAGCGTGAGTCCTCGGGAGAGAATGACTCATTCGAAGCGCCAGCTCCGAAGAAGCGAGTCCTTCCCTGGAAGAGAGCACCCGCCGAAGATGATGTGACAAGCACGCCAGCGCAAAAGCACAAGAAAAATCTATGGGAACAGTCAGAAAGCGCAGTGAAGGAGTCAAAACGTCAACTTAAGAACCAGCGTCAGCCATCAAAGGCAGAGGTAGAAACGGAGGCCCCATCCGCCGTTGAAGGTCCGACTGTTGTGACCAAGGCCTTCTCCCTAAGCAAAGAGCAGAAACATGTTATGGATTTGGTGGTAAACCGAGGGCAGAGTGTCTTCTTCACAGGTGCTGCTGGTACAGGAAAGTCTGTGTTGATGCGCGCTATCATCGAGGAACTCAAAAAGAAGTACGCCCGTGATCCTGAGCGTGTTGCCGTGACCGCATCCACCGGATTGGCGGCCTGCAACATTGGGGGCACGACGCTACATAGCTTCTCAGGTATCGGACTTGGCAAAGATCCAGCGCCGGCGCTCATCAAGAAGATCCGCCGCAACCCCAAAGCAAAAAACCGCTGGCTGAAGGTCAAGTGTTTAATCATTGATGAAGTCTCGATGGTCGATGGCGATCTGTTCGACAAGCTGTCACAAATCGGACGCACCATCCGCAACAATGGACGACCATGGGGTGGTATACAGCTCATCATCACCGGCGACTTCTTCCAGCTGCCCCCCGTCCCCGAAAAGGGGGGCAACAGCGCCAAGGACCTGGTCAAATTCGCCTTTGACGCGTCCACGTGGAATACGTCTATCGACCACACCATTGGACTTACTGAAGTGTTCCGTCAACGTGATCCTGAGTTTGCTCGGATGCTCAACGAGATGCGTGTGGGTAAGATCTCGCCCGAGACTGAGAGATCATTCAAGGCTCTTTCCAGACCCCTCACGTTTGAGGACGGCGTGGAGATGGCGCAACTATATCCAACCAGGAGTCAAGTGGAGGCATCTAACGAGAACCGGCTCAGGGCGCTGCCCGGGCAGCCGAGGCGCTATGAAGCTATTGACACGGGCGACCCTCAAGTACGCGACAAAGTATTAGCAAACATGATGTCGCCCAAGACTCTTGACCTCAAGATTGGCGCGCAGGTCATGCTGATAAAGAATCTGAACGAGACCCTTGTGAACGGTACACTTGGCAAAGTAATTGCTTTTTCTGATGAGAAAGCATTCGAGATGCAAGATGGGGGCGATTACAATGGCGAAATGGACGACGCCATGGCGAAGGCGAGGAGGAAGCTGGCAAGCTTCAAGAGCAAGTTCGACCCAGAGGACAACCCTGGTGCGTCCTCGGGAGAGGGCCAGCTGTACCCTGTTGTCAAATTTCTGGATGTGTACGGCACGGCCAAGATTATTCTCTGCCAACCTGAGGAGTGGAAGGTGGAACTACCCAACGGCGAAGTCCAAGCAAGGCGATCACAGCTGCCGCTCATCCTGGCTTGGGCGCTTTCCATCCACAAGGCTCAAGGCCAAACCTTGGAGAGAGTTACTGTCGATCTCGGCAAGGTCTTTGAGAAGGGACAGGCGTACGTCGCGCTCAGTCGGGCAACGAGTCAGCACGGTTTGCAGGTCAAGAACTTCAACAAAGCAAGAGTCATGGCGCACCCGAAGGTGGTGCAATTCTACGACAGGCTGTACAGCGCGGAGGAAGCAGCTAGGGGGACATCAAACAGCATGGGGGATTTCATCGCCAACAAAAAGGGCGCTGCTGATCCTCCTGCGGCTGCCAAGAAGAAGGCGGTCGACCTCAGCGCGGATGAGGAGGCAATGGCGTCGTTCGGGTTTTGATGATTAGAAGCAGGTCTGTTTTGGAAGGGGCCCGGCGTATAGACACAGCGATCGTGACCTTGTATGATCTATAAACACGGCCTGTGCTTTTGCGTCATCGGAGCATACTTTCGGAGTTCGCAAGTCGTGTCACATGGCCCCTGTTCAATCCATGAACATTTCTGTCTCGTATATAGGCATCGTACCAGCCTGAGCAAATCACACGGCTCAGAATGATTCGCGCGTTTCCTCATGCAGCGGTGATCCTTAATACAGGAGAAATAGACCCTGGCGCAAGCTGCAAGGAACTCCTCGGATGTACAGTCGGTAGGTGAGGTATGTCCAGAGGATCGCGCGCCACGGCTCGGGACGGCGGATCTGCAATGATTACTGTCAACCTTCTCAGCCATCCTGATTTTCGCATCCACACATCGTCCCCTTCTATTTCGAGCTCTGCTCCAGGCGCCTCGCGACGGTCGGTTGTGCGAGAGTGAGCCCAGGAGCGTCTGCGATGACGTCCACAGTCTCCCTCACGTCAGCAACTGAGGGCGACGGACATCTCTCATAGCACAGCCTTGTCCGGCACAAAGCACGCAACAATCAGACATACAGGCACACCGCTCAGCGAATCAATGCATCGGCCCTGGCTGCTCGGCGCCCGTCTTACGTTGATTCATCTGCACGCCATGCATCCGTCCTGAATCCTCCT